>NZ_LT635481.1 GCF_900120405.1 Urinicoccus massiliensis
TAAAAACTCTATCGTCTTTTTTTAATACAAGAAAGGAGTTTTTTATGAAAAAATTAGAACAACTAAGACAAGAGTCAAAAGAAATAAAAGATAAAATTGACCATACAGAAGAAAGATTAAGGCAACTAAAAAATCAAGAAAAGAAGATATTAAAACAAGACATAGTAAAAAGAAGAAAAGAAAGAACTCATAGGCTAATAACTAGAGGAGCAATATTAGAAAGCCTTATAGAAAATGCAGAAGAACTAACAGATGAAGAAATAAAAATCCTACTAGAAGAAGCAACAAAGACAAAAGAATTCAAAGAAACACTAAAAATAATGAGAGAAAATTAAGAAAAATAAAATAATCAAATATCCCTTAGATTTTCTAAGGGCGCAATTATACACCCTAAAGGGTGCTTGCGTCCTGCGGAGCCAAACCCTTGCAGGGAGCAACAACCATTCGCTTTTTAAAAGTCAAGGGTAAATAAACTCGCTAACGCTCGCCCTTGACTTTTAAAATTTGAAATGAAAGTAACAATTAAGCCGACATACTGAAACAACAAAAATTAATTCAGTAGTCGGCTTTTTCTATTCTATCATTTCAAAACGCTCATTCACAAGGTGGCTATAAAAAATCTATTAAGCCTCCACCTAAAACAACAAAAAAGAAAGGAAGTGATAAAAATGGCAGACAGTTTTCATTTTTCAGTAAACATAATATCAAGAGGAAAAGGCAAAAGTGCAGTAGCAAGTGCAGCATATATAAGTGGAGAAAAAATAAAAAATGAATGGGACGGAGTAACCCATGACTATACAAGAAAAGAAAAAGTATTAG
>NZ_LT635482.1 GCF_900120405.1 Urinicoccus massiliensis
TATTCCCTACAATATTAGTACTGATATTGTAAAAAAGATTGCTTTTGATAGTCAAGCGAAATATAGCTACCTTATTGTAGAGAGGGGATTTGCTAAAAGGTTGCAAAATACCCAACGAGCTTTAGGTTTGCTGTTAATGGTGGAAATGGATATAAAAATTCTTAAAAAAGTGCCACGAGCATATTTTCACCCTAAGCCTAATGTAGATTCTGTATTGATTGTACTTGAAAGGCATAAACCATTTATTTTAAAGAAGGACTACAAAAAGTATAGATTTTTCGTTTATAAATGGGTAAACAGGGAATATCATGTTCTTTTTACTAAAAATCAATTAAGACAGGTGCTGAAGCATGCGAATGTTACTGATCTTGATAAATTATCCAATGAACAATTTTTGTCTGTTTTCAATAGTTACAAATTATTTCAATAAATTAAAAATAATTAAGCGTTCTCTAACTTTAAGAGAACGCTTAATCTTATTACATTGAAAAATGCATTCTATTATTTTCAATTATTATGATATAACATAACTATCATTTTACTTATTTGCATATTTGCACGAAAATATAGTTATCGACGACTATTCTGATAATAGCAACTAATATAGTCAATGATAACTCAAAATTTATTGATATAGTAGGTATATGTGCAACTAATTAGGGAAGATTTTAGCTTGCCATTTCTGAAACAGCTAAAACAAGTATTGCGTAAAGAATGCGCCAGTCTTCCCATGGACTTAAAATGCTTGCTTGGGGCACACATAAAACCCCTTGAACAATCTATTGACAGAGTTGAAGGACTGTCGGAGATTCTAAGACGAAGTAATCCTAAAATGGCCCTATGCCATACAGATATTCATAATTGGAACTTGATGCAACGGGATGAGCAGTTAGTTCTAATTGACTGGGAAGGCTTGAAATTGGCTCCAGTAAAAGCTGATCTCATGTTTTTTGTTGATAAGCCATATTATGATGTATTTATGAACATATACCTGAAATTACACAAAGATTTTTTAATCAATACGGATGCTTTGTTATTCTATCATATTAGACGTAAACTAGAAGATATATGGGAGTTTATTGAACAACTTTTATATGACAATCAAGAGGATAAGGAAAGAAATGAAACTATAAAAGTTCTTGATGGTGAACTGAATAACTTAGTGTTTTGAAAAAAGAATAACGTATTATTAAGCTAAATAATATTGGAGAAGAAAATGAATAAACAAGAATTATATCAAATTGCTTTCA
>NZ_LT635483.1 GCF_900120405.1 Urinicoccus massiliensis
TATAATTAATCATAAAAAGTTACGGAACTTTGGAACTTCAGGGCATGTGGAGACGGTGGTATTGATGTCAAGGAAAATAAGATAATAGGCTATAAAAGTGTTGAAATTAATGGTTTTTGGGGTTTTAGAAGAAATCCTAAAAGCCATTTTTCTATTTAGATAAATATCTTAATTATAATTAAAGAATAAATTGAGGATCAAGAACCTCAATATTATATAGAAAATAGCCACGAAGCGATCATATCAAAAGAAATCTTCATGCAAGTCTAAGAAGAAATGGATAGACGAGCTAATATGGTAAGTGGCAAAGGGAAAAGAAGAATCTATTCCAGTAAATACGCCCTTTCAAGTATTGTCTACTGCTCTATATGTGGGGATATTTACAGGAGAATAGCATGGAATAATAGAGGAAAGAAAAAAACAAGGACTATCTCAATAAATACTAACGCAAGCACAAGTATAAAATAGGCTAAAGTGACTTATCAGCCTATTTATGATATAATATAAATTAATGAATAAAACGGATAAGGGGTAATAATATGGCAATTTCTTATAAACCATTATGGCATTTATTGGTAGAAAGAGAAATGAACAAAGAAGACTTAAAAAGAGCAGCAAACATAACAAGTAACATAGTTTCAAGAATGAGCAAAAACTCTTATGTGAACTTAGAGTCATTAGAAAAGATTTGCCTGGCATTGGATTGCAGAATTGAAGATGTTATAGAAATTCATAGAAATGAGGATAAATAAATTATGTTTATGAATAATAATCCAATATCATTAAAAAAACGAATAAAAGAATTGTTTTTTGATTATCTACTTATTCTTTTGTATTTAGCATTGTTATTTGGAGTAAGCATGGCAGTTTATCATCTGTTTTTTAAAGGGATTCCGAAAATGAACGAACTACAGTCACAACTAATTGCTTTATTAACATCAGTTATTCCGATTGTTTTGATTTTTGCTTATTTGGATTATTCAAAAGATGGGAGTTTTGGTAAACGCAAAGCGGGGTTAAAACTTGTTTATAAACATAAATCTTTAAAAGCAAGCTTTATAAGAAACGTAATCAAATTTTTACCATGGCAAATAGGACATATGAGTACGATTCATGGAATTTATACTGACTTTGATGTATGGGCTATCGTCATGTTTTTTATAGGCATGGGATTTGCTGTACTGCTATTATTAATGGGTCTAATACGTAATGATAAAAGACATTTGGGTGATTTGTTGGCAAATACCCAAGTACAGAATAAATAGGAATATTTTTGCTATAATACTACTATGCAACCAATAGACTAAGAATAGAAAATGAAAAAACCGGGTATAATAATATGAACAATTTGATTACTTTTAAGGAGATTATTATGAAAAGTTTAAAGTGGTATACCATAGCTGCATGTATATGGATATTTATATTTCCTATAACAGGAATAACTGGGTGGGCTTTTATGATTAGTGGTCCAATTGTTATAGTTGGAAGCATCGTGAAATTTGTGTTCAAATTATTTAGAATAGACCTGTATTGGTTAACTAAACCTAGCTTTGGTTTAGGAGTTTTACCAGACCTAATTATTTCTGTAATTGTTGGATTTTTACTAACTATTATTGGGATAGGGTTATGGAGAATTACTAAGAGATTATATCAATGGTTAGTCTTAATAAAGCCTGAGAATTGTTAGATTTAATTATGAAGAACATTTTAATTCATGGGTTGGGTCAAGATGATAAAAGTTGATATTTAAATGAGAGTTACTTTTAATGAAAAATAATGAAGGTAACTATTAAACTGGAGGTTCAAAATGAGAAGAAGATTTGCATTTATGACTATTGTTTTTGTTTTTTTAATAGTTCTCACTTCTTGTAAGAGCAAGAAAAAAGAAGACAAGATTGAAATATTTGATTCTAACGATATAAAAATTGCTGAAATAGAAAAACAAGATGAGTTAGATTATTTTAGTGATTTTATAGAAATGAGTGTAGAAAATGTTAATGATAAAAAATTCGAAAATTTTTTTAAAGAAATACCTGACGATGCAATAAAATCTTATCATTTTATATTTACCAACGGCAATGAAGGTACAAAGATAGATTTTTATATTTATGAAAATTACCCTTATATTACAATGGAGGGAGTGCCTATGATTACAACTCCATTGACATGGGAACTTTCTAAAGAAGATTTAAAAGAATTTAATGATATAGTACAAGAATTGAAAGACATGGATAATAAAAGATAAAGCGAAAATTTTAGGATTGTGTAAATAGAATAATTAAAAGTAGCCTAGGCGATAGAAATTAAAAACTCTATCGTCTTTTTTTAATACAAGAAAGGAGTTTTTTATGAAAAAATTAGAACAACTAAGACAAGAGTCAAAAGAAATAAAAGATAAAATTGACCATACAGAAGAAAGATTAAGGCAACTAAAAAATCAAGAAAAGAAGATATTAAAACAAGACATAGT
>NZ_LT635484.1 GCF_900120405.1 Urinicoccus massiliensis
CAAAGACTCATAAAAACGCTTCTGACAATGAGGACAAACAAAGCGCTTCTTCCGAAGAAAAAGAAAGACCTTCCGCAAGCCAATGGGCGTATGTTGGATCCTTTGCAGACGATAATCATGGATGCGAGAGGTCTTATGCCCACAAACAGGACAAAGTCCCTCCTTGGATAAAGAATGGAGTTTTACATCAATGTGGTCATCAAAAGAGACCACCTCGTCAATAGAGACACCTTTTAAATTCAATAGATTTGTGTTAGTATAGTTTTGCACTTATCTCACCCTTTCTGTTTAGTGTGGTAACTTTATTGTAAAGGAAAAAAGAGATAAGTGCATTTTTTATGGAAAAAAATAAATGTTGGAGTCTAGGGGGACCCCAACATTTATTATAGAACCTTTTTTTATACCTACTTTTAGGAATTGCTAGTATAAATATTCTAAATTTAATATTCACCCAAAAAGGTGCAGGTAAGTTGAAAGACAAACATAAAGATGGGGAAAGCATATCTTCATCGTCTTTTTTATTTGTAAGAAATATAGCTGGAAGGAATATCAACGGATTTACTGACATGCAAAGAACAAACGTATATTCATATGTGAGAGTTCTTGCTGAAACCTTAGCAGGGCTTCCTCTTCATTTATATAAAAGGGGTTTATTGTTTGTGAAGTAGCTATGATAATAAAGAATAAAAATTAATCAACATATTTACCTATACTAGGCTTTTTAGGAATATGAAGTTTTATCTATACTGACCTATCAAGCCACGTGGAATGTATATTTTTGTTGACTAAAACACACAAGTAAAAGTGTGAAAAAGCTTTGAAATGATGGAAAACAGATAAAAACGAGTAACGAGTGAGGTAAATCATGGCATACGAAAAGAAAAGCATTAGAACAATAATAGATGATGCAAATAGTAGAAGAGTCTATCTTCCTGCTATTCAAAGAAAATATGTGTGGGGAGATGCACAGATTACAAGATTAATGGATTCTATCATGCTTGGATATCCTATTGGAACTTTTCTTTTTTGGAGAGTTAAGAAGACTATTGTGAACCAAAAAGAGTATTCAATGTATGAATTAATAAAAGATTACCATGAAAGAGATGCGTATAAGAATCCGGCTGCACCACAGCCGTTCCCAGTTGGTAGTGGAGATGAAACAATCTGTGCAGTTTTGGATGGCCAGCAGAGATTGACTTCTCTATACATAGCTTTGCAAGGAAGTATGAGCAGAAAACTTCCAAACAAAAGATGGAAGAATGATGATGCATTTCCGAAAAAAGAATTGTACTTTGATTTGCACAGTGAAAAAACTGGTGAAGCAGACATTTCTTACGAATTTAAATTTTTAACAGCAGAAGAGGCTGCAAAGAATAAGGACGATAAGCTTTGGTATTTTGTAAAAGATATCCTTAAGTATTCAGCTGAAGATTTATTAACAGAGGTCATCATTCCTAATGGATGGGCAACCGACAAAGTCGCAACAAAGAATATTTCTCTTTTGCATACAAGACTGGTTACTGATGAAATCATCAACTACTTTGAAGTAGTTGATGATTCGATAGACAGTGTATTGGATATTTTCGTTAGAGTAAATTCTGGTGGAACCGTTCTTTCAAAGAGTGACTTATTATTCTCTACCATTGTTTCTTATTGGGATAAGGCAAGGGATGAAATTGATAAGTTGCTTTCTGAAATAAATAAGAAAGGCGAAGGATTCAAGTTCTCTAATGACTTTATAATGCGTACCTGATTGTATCTTTTAGATATGTCCGTAGCATTAAAAGTAGAAACATTCAAAAAAGATAGTATACTAAAAATCAAAGAAAACTGGGATTCAATCCGAAAAGCTATCAATGATACTGTTGATTTGTTAAATGAATTCGGATTTAATTCGGAGAAGATGATTTCTTATGTGGCTGTTTCGCCTATGGTTTACTACAGATATAAAGGTGGTAATTTTGATTCGAGCAGTAAAGCTGAATTAAGAAAATATATTGTAATTGCACAGGTAAGACAAATTTTTGGCGCTGCGTCAAATTCTGCACTGACAAGCATAAGAGAGGCATTGAAGGCAGCACCATCTAATTCATTTAGTATGAAAAATCTAAATGGGATTAGATTCACAGGTGACAGAACTCTTAGATATACTGTGGATGAGATTGATGCAATGTTTGACACATATGAGATTGGTGCCTATACATTTATGTTGTTATCTCTTATGTATCCAAATTTGAAATATAGTCAGAAAGGTTTCCATCAAGATCATATGCATCCGTATACAGAATTTGAAGAAGGCAAGATTAAAGACTTAGTGTTGCCGGATGGAACAGTGATTGATGATGATACTAAAGAAGATTGGCGTAGAAGAAGGAATACATTAGCAAACTTTCAATTGTTGGAAGGTAGAGAGAATGAATCCAAGAATGCGACACCACTTGTAGATTGGTTGAAGATTACTGAAAATAGTGAAAATGCTAAGTACCTTCCTAGTGATGTTTCTTATGAACTTGCAAACTTTGAAGAGTTTATGGAGAAACGTCAGAAGCTGATGAGCAAGGCATTAAAGGGCATTCTTTTATAGCATTTGCCTTTATTAACAATAGGACAAACTGAAAATAGATTATTCTTTCTGGATGAAAGATTCGAACAGGGACTTCCGTTTGATGAGAATGAAACATTATACATTGGAAAGTCGATAGCTGGATTGAAGTTAAATCGGTCGGCACAGAATCCGATTACATATCTGTATACACTTGAGAAAGATAAAAATTATATTTAATGAAATTGACAAATCGGGATTTACAGGAAGTGTGACAAGAAAGCCAAAACGGTATACTGGGAAAAAAAGATTAAGAAAAGAATAAAGAGCTGGTTTTAATTGTAAAATTTATGGGGAACTAACATCAGCTTATTGACATAAATTTAAAAATAAGTACAATAATAGTTGAGTAATTGTTCAACTATTATTATTTGAAGGTGAATATATGTCAAAAACGTCTTATATTTGTAATTGCGATGTAATTCATGAGGATATTGTGAATGATGTGAAATCCAAGATGCAGCCAAAAGATGATTATATCCAGTTGGCTTCTTTGTTTAAGCTATTTGGAGATGGAACTAGAGTACAAATCTTACACGCTCTAGAACAGAGTGAGATGTGTGTATGTGATCTTGCAGTGCTACTGGGGGTAACAAAATCTGCAATTTCGCATCAGTTAAAGGTATTACGCCTAGCGAATCTGGTAAAATTCCGTAAAGAAGCACGGATAGTTTACTACTCGCTGGCAGATGATCATGTGAAAGAGATTATTGACAAGGGATTTGAGCATCTTTGGCAGAAACAATAATTTTTAATATTATAGTTGAGTAATTGAGCAATTAAACAAATTATAAGGAGATTATCATGAAACGCATATTTCTATTAAAAGGGTTGGACTGTCCGAACTGCTCCGCAAAAATTGAAAAAGAAGTCGGAGAATTGGATGGAGTACAATCCTCAGTTGTAAATTTGATGAAGCAGACGCTGATAATCAATGTTGCTCCAGCTGCCGCAGATACGATAGCCAGTCAGATTGAAACGATTGTTCATAGTCATG
>NZ_LT635485.1 GCF_900120405.1 Urinicoccus massiliensis
GGAAATCTACAACTATTCGTGCCCTATTAGGAATTATAAAACGTGATGCTGGTATTGCCGAGATATTCGGTAAGGATGTTTGGAAGGATAGCCTTGAAATTCATAAGCGAATTTCTTATGTCCCTGGAGATGTTGCCCTTTGGGAATCTTTAACGGGAGGAGAAATTATCGATCTCTTCATTAAATTACATGGTAGTGGAGATAAAGAAAAGCGCGATTATTTAATTAAACGTTTTGAATTAGACCCTAAGAAAAAAGCCAAAGGATATTCAAAAGGAAATCGTCAAAAAGTTGGATTGATTGCAGCATTATCTGTTGATTCTGATTTATATATTTTTGATGAACCAACATCTGGCCTTGATCCTCTAATGGAACAAGTTTTCCAAGAAGAAGTTAAAAAAATTAAAGCATCTGGTAAAGCTATTTTATTGTCCTCCCATATTTTAAGTGAGGTAGAACGATTAACAGATAAGGTTGTAATTATACGCCAAGGTGAAATTGTTGAAACTGGAACCCTTGATGAATTACGACATTTAACTAGGTCTACTGTCACTTTAGTGACAAGTGGAGACGTATCAAAAATGGCTTTTGTAGATGGAGTACATGATTTTGTTCAAAATGATAGCCAAGCAACATTCTCTGTCGATAATCAATATCTCAATAGTATTTTAATTGAAGCTAGCAAATTAGGTGTCACAAGGTTTGAATCTATACCGCCAACACTTGAAGATTTGTTTATGCGTCATTATGAAAGCTAAACCGTGGGAAGGTGGAAAAATTATTATGAAAGAAAAATTTGCTCGTTGGAACATATTGTTTTTACAGTATTTAAAACGAGATTGGAAAAAAATTATTATATGGGTATTGGGACTTGGCATGTTTTCGGCTGGATTTGTTCCAGCTTTCAAAGAAATAGCAAAAGGGCAAGGTTTAGTCGGCATGTTCGAAACTTTGCAAAACCCTGCAATGATATCTATGGTAGGGCCGACCCCAGTTGAAACAGGAGCTGATTATACCTTAGGAGCAATGTATGCACATGAAATGTTGTTGTTTTGTGGTTTGTTTGCGATGATAATGTCTATTTTACACGTGATAGGTCATACTCGTAAAGAAGAAGATCTTGGCCTTACTGAGCTACTGCGTTCCTTTCAAATAGGTCGTCAGGCAAATTCTCTTGCAGCAATAGCAGAGATAGTCTTTATCAATGGTATACTAGCACTTTTTATTGCAGTAGTAATGATAAGTTTCGGTGCCGATACGATTTCTATTTTTGGTTCCGTGTTATACGGGGCATCAATTGGAATGGCAGGGATTATTGGTGCTGGGATTGCTCTAATAATGGCACAAATTATGCCCACGTCATCGGCTGCAACAGGATCATCATTAGGAATTGTAGGCTTACTATACATTGTTCGTGCTGGAACAGATGTCTCCAATGTTGACTTATCTATGATGAATCCTTTGGGCTGGACATATTTAACTTTTCCTTTTACAGATAATAATTGGTTTCCACTTATTTTTGCTTTAATTTTCAGTATAATAGTGGTGTTCATAGCTTTTTCACTTGAAGGTGGCCGCGATATGGGGGCTGGATATTTACCGCAAAGAGAAGGGCGTGAAAGTGCAAAGCAGTCTTTGCTGTCCGTCCGAGGATTATTTATAAATATTAATAAAGGTGTCATTATTAGTTGGTTAATCGCATATGTTGTTATGGGTGCTGCCTATGGTTCGATTTATGGAGATATGCAGACATTCCTAGAAAGTAATGAAATGATGAAACAAATGTTTTCTCATACAGGATTTTCTATTGAAGAATCATTCACAGGCACAGTTATGATGGTTTTGATTGGTTTAGTTTCCATTCTACCAATTGCGATTGTAAATAAACTCTTTTCTGAAGAAAGACGATTACACTTAAGTCAGATTTATGCAACAAAAGTAACCCGCAGTCAATTATATTGGACTAGTATAGGGTTATCGATATTAAGCGGATTATTAGGAGTTTTATTAGCAGCAGGTAGTCTTGGAGGTACTGCTATCTCTGCGATGGGGAATAGCGGAGAGATGGATATAGTTGACTTTTTTGCTGCTGGCTTTAACCTTTTCCCTACTGTTTTATTCTTTATAGGTCTGGCAGCGTTAGCTCTTGGATGGGCACCGAAACTAGGTAAAATAGTGTATATTTATCTTACATTCTCTTTTTTATTAAATTATTTTAGCGGCTTAATAGACCTCCCGGAATGGTTTTTAAATACTGCTATACAAAGTTGGATGCCTCAAATGCCAATGGATGATTTTGAAGCATCAGTTTTTCTTACAGTTACTATAATTAGCATTGCTTTAATAGTAATAGGTTTCTTGGGGTATAGTAGAAGGGATATGAATGAAGGAGCTTAAATTGATTGAATAGTAAATAGTGTAATCTAATGATTTAAATTCTTGTGTTGTAGGTTTTAACATTAGTCGATGAAA
>NZ_LT635486.1 GCF_900120405.1 Urinicoccus massiliensis
TAAAAACTCTATCGTCTTTTTTTAATACAAGAAAGGAGTTTTTTATGAAAAAATTAGAACAACTAAGACAAGAGTCAAAAGAAATAAAAGATAAAATTGACCATACAGAAGAAAGATTAAGGCAACTAAAAAATCAAGAAAAGAAGATATTAAAACAAGACATAGTGAAAAAAAGAAAAGAAAGAACACGTAGGCTCATAACAAGAGGAGCAATCTTAGAAAGCCTTATAGAAAATTCAGAAGAACTAACAGATAAAGAAATAAAAATCCTACTAGAAGAAGCAACAAAGACAAAAGAATTTAAAGAAACACTAAAAATAATAAGAGAAAATTAGGGGAAATATAATAATCAAATCTCCCTTAGATTTTCTAAGGGCGCAATTATACACCCTAAAGGGTGCTTGCGTCCTGCGGAGCCAAACCCTTGCAGGGAGCAACAATCATTCGCTTTTTAAAAGTCAAGGGTAAATAAACTCGCTAAAGCTCGCCCTTGACTTTTAAAATTTGAAATGAACAAAACAATTAAGCCGACTAACTGCCTGTACCCGTAAGGGTGAAACAACAAAAATTAATTCAGTAGTCGGCTTTTTCTATTCTATCATTTCAAAACGCTCATTCACAAAGTGGATAATAAAACTTTTAAGCCTCCACCTAAAACAACAAGAAAGAAAGACTAACTATTAAAAGTCAAGAGATAAAATGCTAAAAATATAAGAATTGATATTGATAAAAACTGAATAAAAATAAGCATGAAAAAATACCCTAGAGTTTAAGAATTTAAAAATAGGGTTAGCAAGGTTTTTAACCTTAAAATTGTAATTTTTCAAAAATCAGTTCGCAATAAAACAAAAACTAATTTTGTACTTGATAAGGTTCATCTTTAATAAGGACAGCAAAAATAGTATGACAAAGCTTTCTAGCAACAGCATTGGTAGCAACTAGATGATGTTTTCCTTCACTAATCTTTTTTTGATAATAATCTGAGAAAACAGGATCACAAAATTCAGCTCTAAGAGCAGATTGAAACAAAGCACGTCTAAGGTATGGAGAACCTCTTTTACTCATATGATTGTAAGTAGATTCATATTCTCCAGACTGAGAAATTCTAGCATCCAAACCAGCATAAGCGACAAGTTTAGAAGGATTAGAAAATCTTTTAATATCACCAATCTCACCTAATATAGTAGCTGCATTAACAGAACCGATACCTGGAATAGTAGTAATTGGAGAATTAAGTTTTTCAAGTAAAACCTCAATTTCATTCTCAACATTAGAAACCTGATTTTGAATAAAAGAAATTTGCTCAATAAGCATTTTGATTTGAAGACTAAAAGAATCTAGGCATAAATTAATACCAAAAGAAGAAGAAGCCTTTTTAGAAAGCTCATCAATCTTCTTAGAAGCATAGTTTTTCTTAGAAACAGATTCAAGAAAAGTATTCAAATCATCAGAATTAATATCCTCAAAATCAGAAGGAGTAGAGAAATTTGAAAGAATTTCCTTAGAAGTCTTCCCAAAAATATTACTAAAAGAAGAGGCGTATTCAGGAAAAACTTGATCTAAAAGTGCAATAGTTTTTCTTTTAAGATCGCCAATTGAAGAAATGAGGTAGGACCTAAATCTGGAAAGATTTCTCAAAGACAAATAATCTTCATTAGAGAGTGAAGTCTCAACGAAATCTCCATATCTAAGAAGATCAGCTATTAAAAGAGAATCAATAATATCAGTTTTTCTCTTTCTAATCTCAATGCCTTGTCGCCAACCGTCAGTTTGGATTGGATTGATAACACGAACTGTAAAGTTTTTTTCAACAAGATATGAGTATAGAGATAACCAATAATGACCTGTAGCTTCCATCCCAACTTCGAGTTCATTTTTGAAAGCTTCTAGTTTAAGGATTAAACTTTCAGCACCATCAATAGAATTTGAAAAAGAAAAAGCCTTAAAAATAACCTTTTTCTTGTCATCAACTAATGAAGCAACATGAGTATTTTTGCCAATATCGATACCTAAATAAAACATTTGAACCTCATAAAAAAGTATTTTAGATAGACACCTCAAAATCTAATAACGTTACTGCCTTATGGTATATACGAAGTACCCTGAAAGGGTCAACATCTAACTTATACGTAAACAGTTAAAAGATTAGAGGACTCACTCTTTCAAGTACGAGATTAAATCTCAAGGAAGTGACGAGTACACTCTATCTAATAACAATATTATACAGTAAAACTGAATAATACTTAGTCGAAAAAGGGTTATAGGTTACCTTTAACAACCTAAATACATTATATAAGGAAGTGATAAAAATGGCAGACAGTTTTCATTTTTCAGTAAACATAATATCAAGAGGAAAAGGCAAAAGTGCAGTAGCAAGTGCAGCATATATAAGTGGAGAAAAAATAAAAAATGAATGGGACGGAGTAACCCATGACTATACAAGAAAAGAAAAAGTATTAG
>NZ_LT635487.1 GCF_900120405.1 Urinicoccus massiliensis
AGTTTGAAGTTGTAGACCCGAAACCGTGTGATCTATCCATGGGCAGAGTGAAGTGTTGGTAAAACGACATGGAGGCTCGAACCGGGTAACGTTTAAAAGTTATCGGATGACCTGTGGATAGGGGTGAAAAGCCAATCGAACACGGAGATAGCTGGTTCTCCTCGAAATAGCTTTAGGGCTAGCCTGTAGGAAAAACTGTTTGGGGGGTAGAGCACTGAATCGCCAAGGGACATGTGATGTTACCGCGGCCTATCAAACTCCGAATACCCAAACAAAGCCTATGGAGTCAGACAGTGAGGGATGAGCTTCATTGTCGAAAGGGAAAGAGCCCAGACCACCGACTAAGGTCCCAAAATACTATTTAAGTGGGAAAGGATGTGGAGTTACTCAGACAACTAGGATGTTGGCTTAGAAGCAGCCATCCATTGAAAGAGTGCGTAATAGCTCACTAGTCAAGTGACTCTGCGCCGAAGATAACCGGGGCTAAAATAGATACCGAAGTCGTGGAACGAATAACGTTGGTAGAGGAGCATTGTATAGACAACGAAGCAAAAGGCGTAAGCCATTGTGGAGCCTATACAAGAGAGAATGCTGGCATGAGTAGCGAGAGGTGAGTGAGAATCTCACCCGTCGAAAACCCAAGGATTCCTGAGGAAGGCTCGTCCACTCAGGGTAAGTCGGGACCTAAGGCGAGGCTGAAAAGCGTAGTCGATGGACAACAGGTGGAAATTCCTGTACCGATGGTATTGCTGATGATGGAGTGACGCAGGAGGGGAAATAGAGCGCCCAGTTGGTGAGGCGTGCAAGCACAAAGGCAAGAAGATAGGCAAATCCGTCTTCTGAAGATGCTGAAGTGTGATGCGGATTGAAAACAAGTAGAGAAGTCTAAACGAACCAAACTGCCAAGAAAAGCTTCTAAGAGATACCATTGCCCGTACCGCAAACCGACACAGGTAGGTGAGGAGAGAATCCTAAGACGAGCGGAAGAACCTTTGTTAAGGAACTCGGCAAAATGACCCCGTAACTTCGGGAGAAGGGGAGCCCCTGTAAAAGGGGGCCGCAGTGAAAAGGCCCAAGCGACTGTTTACCAAAAACACAAGTATCTGCGAAGTCGAAAGACGAAGTATAGGTGCTGACACCTGCCCGGTGCTGGAAGGTTAAGGGGACGAGTTAGCGCAAGCGAAGCTCCGAGCTGAAGCCCCAGTAAACGGCGGCCGTAACTATAACGGTCCTAAGGTAGCGAAATTCCTTGTCGGGTAAGTTCCGACCCGCACGAAAGGTGTAACGATTTGGGCACTGTCTCAACAAAGGATCCGGTGAAATTGTAGTAGCGGTAAAGATGCCGCTTACCCACGACAGGACGGAAAGACCCCGTGGAGCTTTACTGTAGGTTGACATTGGATTTTGGGATAAACTGTACAGGATAGGTGGGAGGCAGAGAACCATGTACGCCAGTATATGGGGAGCCAATGGTGGGATACCACTCTTTTTATCTTAGAATTCTAACCGACTTCCGTGAAACCGGAAGCGGGACACTGTCAGTCGGGCAGTTTGACTGGGGCGGTCGCCTCCGAAAGAGTAACGGAGGCGTTCAAAGGTTCCCTCAGCACGGACGGAAATCGTGCGAAGAGTGCAAAGGCAGAAGGGAGCTTAACTGCGAGAGCGACAACTCGAGCAGATGCGAAAGCAGGACTTAGTGATCCGGTGGTACCGCGTGGAAGGGCCATCGCTCAACGGATAAAAGCTACCCCGGGGATAACAGGCTTATCTCCCCCAAGAGTCCACATCGACGGGGAGGTTTGGCACCTCGATGTCGGCTCGTCTCATCCTGGGGCTGAAGTAGGTCCCAAGGGTTGGGCTGTTCGCCCATTAAAGAGGCACGCGAGCTGGGTTCAGAACGTCGCGAGACAGTTCGGTCCCTATCCGTCGTGGGCGCAGGAAATTTGAGAGGAGCTATCCTTAGTACGAGAGGACCGGGATGGACAAACCACTGGTGCATCAGTTGTACTGCCAAGTGCACAGCTGAGTAGCTACGTTTGGACTGGATAAGAGCTGAAGGCATCTAAGCACGAAGCCAACCTCGAGATAAGATTTCCCATCGAAAGAATAAGGCCCCTTGAAGAAAATGAGGTAGATAGGCTTCAGGTGGAAGCACAGCAATGTGTGGAGCTAAGAAGTACTAATCGGCCGAAGACTTGACCAAAGAAAATTGGAGGATGTAGGATCCGGTGACCATAGCAAGAGGGTACCACCCGTAACCATACCGAACACGGAAGTTAAGCCTCTATGCGCCGATGATACTTGGTTGGCAACGACCTGGGAAAGTAGGATATTGCCGGACAAGCCGCAAGGCATGAAGAAGTGGCATAAGAAGTTTGCCAAGTGCCACATAATCTTAGGTAGCTCAATGGTGGAGCAACCGGCTGTTAACCGGTAGGTTGTGGGTTCGAGTCCCACCCTGAGAGCCACAAGCCGGGGTGGCGGAACAGGCAGACGCACAGGACTTAAAATCCTGCGGTGGTTAAACACCGTACCGGTTCGATTCCGGTCCTCGGCACCAGTGTGACGCGGGATGGAGCAGTCTGGTAGCTCGTCGGGCTCATAACCCGAAGGTCGAAGGTTCAAATCCTTCTCCCGCTACCATATTTTTTTATGGCGGCGTAGCTCAGTTGGCTAGAGCATACGGTTCATACCCGTAGTGTCAGGAGTTCAAATCTCTTCGCCGCTACCATATTTATATTTTTAAAGTTTGTTGTAATGACAAATTTTTTATTTTACCATATTTTTCATTTAAAAGGCCCCATGGTCAAGCGGTTAAGACATCGCCCTTTCACGGCGGTATCTCGGGTTCGAATCCCGATGGGGTCACCATAATTATTTGGGCGCATAGCTCAGCTGGGAGAGCATCTGCCTTACAAGCAGGGGGTCATAGGTTCGAGCCCTATTGCGCCCACCAAATAAT
>NZ_LT635488.1 GCF_900120405.1 Urinicoccus massiliensis
TAAAAAAGATATGACCAGAGAAATCTAAGGGAGTAACGAAAAGTTACACCCTTAAATAACCATAATAACTAGACTTCCGAAAAGCAGAAGTCCAGAATTTCGAAAATCGGAAATCAAGAATTTCGATTATCGAAAATCAAGAAAGGAGCAGATATGGCAACAAACAAAATATATTATTGGATAAAATTGAAAGAAGAATTTTTCACAGACAAAATAAACAGAGGACATTGTCCTTAATGAGTCCAACCCATGTCCGACAAGAGATAGAGATAGAGAAAGATATAGAGATAGATAAAGAGAGAGAGGGAGAGATAGAAAAGATTTAACATTTTTGGTATAATTATAGAAATTAGACTTTGAAAATATTATGGATAATTGGCTTAAGAGCTGTAAACTAAATGAAATAAAGAGAAAATGGCTACAAGTTGTAGCCCCAAAAATATATAGGAGGTGAATTTTGTGGCAGAACAAAACAAGGAAATTGTAGTTATAGATGAAACTACAATTAAAAGTAAGATTTACTATATAAGAAATCAAAAGGTTATGCTTGATTTTGAGCTTGCTGAAATCTATGGATATACAACGACAAGATTTAACGAGCAAGTAAAAAACAATTCGGAGAAATTTGATGATGATTTTATGTTTCAGTTGACGAAATCAGAGTTTGAAAACTTGATATCGAAAAAATCGACATCAAGTTGGGGCGGTCGTAGAAAACTACCTTATGCTTTTACAGAGCAGGGTATTTATATGCTTATGACTGTATTAAGGGGAGAACTTGCCGTTAAACAGAGCAAGGCTTTAATACGAATGTTTAAGCAGATGAAAGACTTCATCATTGAAAACCAAGATTTTATCGGTTCAAAAGAATTAGTACAAATAGCAATTCAAACAAATCAAAACACAAATGATATCGCAAGGATAGATAGTAAGATTAACACATTAGCTACTAAAGAAGATTTGAAAAAGGTAATGGATAATTTTATAGACCCGGAAACATATAAACATTTCCTCTTGATGAATGGAGATAAGATAGAAGCTGATGTTGCCTATACAAAAATATATAAATCAGCAAAGAAAAGTATTTATGTTATAGATAACTATATAGGGCTTAAAACATTAGAACTTT
>NZ_LT635489.1 GCF_900120405.1 Urinicoccus massiliensis
GGTAGGAGAGCATGGCAGATAAAAGAATGTTTTCACTAAAGATAGTGGATAGCGACTTATTTTTGGATATGCCACTAAGTAGTCAATGTCTGTATTTTCATTTATCAATGAGGGCAGATGATGATGGTTTTGTAAATAATCCTAAGAAAATCATCAAAATTATCGGAGCTAATGAAGATGACCTAAAAATACTTATTGCCAAAGGCTTTGTGATAGTCTTTGATCAGGGAATTATCGTCATTACTCATTGGAAGATAAATAACTATATTAGAAAAGACAGATATAAGCCAACAATGTATATAGAGCAGAAACAACAGCTTTATCAGACGGAAAATGGAGCATATATTTCAGAAGAAAAAGTTGGTTGTCATCTGGTTAACCAAAGGTTGTCAAGTGGTCAACCCAGTATAGATAAGGGTAGATTAGATAAGGTTAGTATAGATAAGGGGAGAGAAGAACAGTCCACCCCCATCTTTTATGGAGAATTCAAAAATGTAAGGTTAAGCAAAGAAGAATACCATAAGCTAAAGGATAAGCTACAAAGTCATACAGATACAATGATTGAAAAGCTATCAAGATATATCAAAAGCTCTGGGAAATACTATAAAGACCATTATGTAACAATCCTTAATTGGTATGAAGAAGATAAAGACAAACTAATACAAAAAGGTTTAAATAAAAAAATGAACTATGATGTAGGAGAATCTTTGTAGATAAAAAGAGGTGGAAAGCCACTATTAAAGACTTTAAGTCTAAAAAGGTATAAAAGTATGCCAGAGATAATAAAAAGATAAATATGACACTTAAAAGGCGATTAGAAAATTAAAAATCTAATCGCCTTTTTTATTGAAACAAACAGGAGGAAAAATATATGCACGAAAATAAAAATGAAAAGAATACAGGAACAAAAACTATAAAGAAAATTGGTAAAGCAACTTATGAGGTTGTTGTTCACTTTAATGAAAATGCAACGGAAACAATGCAAGACAAATTAAAACGCATAATTCTTAGAGAAATGGAGAGAGAAAAACATCAAAAAGCGATAAAAAATGATTAAAAAGTCCTTGACAAGTTGTTACAGGGAAAACTGCTAAGTCAATTCTAATATCTTGTGGAGCAAGACTTGCACCTTTTGATATAAGAGAGCTTAGAGATCTAATGAGCGAAGATGAATTAGAACTCGATAAAATTGGAGATAGAAAAACTGCCTTGTTCGTAATAATATCAGATACTGACGATACCTTTAACTTTGTAGTCTCAATAATGTATTCTCAATTATTTAATCTACTATGTGATAAGGCAGATGATGTGTATGGTGGAAGACTTCCAGTTCATGTTAGGTGTCTACTTGATGAGTTTGCAAATATCGGTTTGATTCCTAAATTTGAAAAATTGATAGCGACAATTCGTTCAAGAGAAATATCGGCAAGCATAATACTGCAAGCACAATCTCAATTAAAAGCAATCTATAAAGACCATGCAGATACAATAGTTGGTAACTGCGACTCTACACTCTTTTTAGGAGGAAAAGAAAAAACAACAGTAAAAGAATTATCTGAAACCTTAGGAAAAGAAACCATAGACCTATATAACACATCAGAAACAAGATCCAATCAAAAATCTTTTGGTCTAAATTACCAAAAAACTGGCAAGGAACTTATGAGTCAAGATGAAATAACTGTAATGGATGGCGGTAAGTGTATTTATCAGTTAAGAGGAGTAAGACCTTTTCTATCTGATAAATTCGATATTACAAAGCATAAGAATTACAAGTTGTTGGAAGATTATGATAAGAAAAACTTGTTTGATGTGGAAGAGTATTTAACAAATAGAGATAAAATAAAAATAAACAGGAACAGTTTGATTACAAGATTATGAATTAAGCCTAGGATAAAAATATTTTTGGTATAATATCTATATAAACCATGGAGGTAGGCATATGAGGTCTTATGAAAGTAAGGAAGAATTAAAAAATGAGATAAAGAAAACTTTTGGAAAATATATTTCAGAGTTTGATAATATCCCAGAAGAATTAAAAGATAAAAGAGTAGATCAAGTTGATAGGACACCAGCTGAAAATCTTGCCTATCAAGTAGGTTGGACAACTTTAGTTTTGAAATGGGAAGAAGATGAAAAAAAGGGAATTGAGGTTAAAACGCCATCTGACAAATTTAAGTGGAATCAACTTGGAGAATTGTATCAATGGTTTACAGATACCTATGCTCATAAATCGTTAAAGGAATTAAAAGAACAACTATCACAGAATATAGAAGATATTTACTCTTTGATAGATAATCTTACAGAGGAAGAATTATTTAAACCACATATGAGAAAATGGGCAGATGAAGCAACAAAAACTGCAACTTGGGAAGTATATAAATTTATCCATGTAAATACAGTAGCACCATTTGGAACATTTAGGACTAAGATTAGAAAATGGAAAAAACTTAATAATTTTGTGAATGTAATTAAATAATAAGGTTGGTGCTTTAATTGAATTATGAAAAATTTAAAAAAATAATAAATAGAAAAACCTCTATAATAGTATTAGATACAAATGTAATACTTGACTTAGCTCGATATTCATTATACAGTAGCAAAAACATATTAGAAATTTTCAAGGAGTGTAAGGATTTAATATGGATTCCGAATCAAGTGTATAAAGAATTTAATAAAAATAAATATAGCGTATTCGGACAATTGAAAAAAAAGTATCAAAATTTTGAAAAAGATTTACTAAGAGTAATTGAAAGGAGTCAAAAAAATTTAGAGAGTGTCTTGATTAAATCATCTAAATATAATTATTTTGGAAGAAAAAATTTGGAGAATGATTTAAATAACAAGTTAGTTGAATTAAAACAAATAATCAAATCTTATAAAAATAGTGTTGGTATTGAATATGATGAAATAACAACAGATTCTCCTGAAATAATTAAAGATATAGATAATCTTATTTCATATTTAGAAAAAAATAATAGGATAGGTAATAGGATAAGGTTTAGTGAACAATTAAAAATTATTAGAGAGGGTGAACTTAGGTATAAATATAAAATTCCGCCTGGATATGAGGACATTAATAAAGATGGAGTTGAAAAATTTGGAGATTTATTTGTTTGGAAAGAGATATTAGATTTACCAGTTGAAAAATCAGTAAAAGATATTATTTTTATTACGAATGATATAAAAGAAGACTGGTGGAGTAAGGATAGTCAAGATAATTTAGTAGTTCACGATAAATTATTAAGTGAATTTAAAGAAAAAAATCCAAATGTAAATATTGAATTTTTAACAACAGGAATGTTTCAGAATTTCGCTTCAAAAGTATATGATAGATATGATTTTAATGTTTATGTAGATTTAAATAGAAAAGATGTGTCATATGTAGAAAGAGTAAAACAAGATATTTCTAATGATATAGTTGACAGTATTTATAATAACAACTATTATTATCTAGAATCGTATGTTATTGGAAGTGAGGGTATTGAAGAATTAGATATAAATAATTGTGAATTCAATGAGATATTAGATACTTATGAAGAGTTTACAGACGAGATTGTTAGTATAACTTATGAGCTAGAATATTTAATAAATTTAAGTTGTGTATCCTTTGATTATTGGGGACGTGATGATGATACAAAAGAAGTCATACAATCACCACCAATAGAACAAGAATTTAGTGGAAGTGTCATAGTTAATGTCACAAGATTAATTAATAAAGATGATATCGAAGAAGATTCTTTTTATATTAATAATGATAAAGAATATACAGATATTGAAATAATTGAAATTCAGATAGATCAAGATTCTATAAACAAAAATGAAGAAGACTACGATGACTCTTATTTAGAAGAGGAGAATTACAATAATGATTATGCATTTATTTGCTCTAAATGTGGAAAGGGATTTAAGGATAGGCGAGAAGATGTAGGTGGTATTTGTCGAGATTGTTCATTTAATGATTAATAATATAGGATATTTTATTAAAGCAGTAATTATAAAGTTTACTGCTTTTTTTATACTCAAAATTAGGAGGTTAAGATGTTAAGGATAAGAGCTCCTACTTAGAACAATTTAATAAGGAATAATGTATAGCGATTGGAAATAAATAGATCCAGTCGCTTTTTTAATTGAAATTTATAGATTAAGGAGAAGAAATTAATGGATAGAGAAATGATAAATATTAATGCAAATTTAGTTAAAGAAGTGGAATTATCAGAATTTGAAAGAGATGGAGAAAAAGTAGATGTAGCAAATTTTACTCTCATTAAAAAATATGGTAAAGGAAAAGAATATATAAATTGTTCAGTCTACGGAGAAAAAAGCGAACGTGCAAAAGAATTAGATAAAGGAGATATAATCCATGTCTTTGGATATTTCAAAGAAAACAAAAAAGGAGATAAGGTCTACAAGAATTTTATAGTTAAATCACTAAATAAAATAGAAAATAAGAAAGAAAACGAGGAGGAATAATATGGAATTTTTTACAGCTGGAGTTGGAGTTTTAAAGACACTTGTAACTGCAATTGGTGCAGGTTTAGGAGCATGGGGAGTTATTAACTTAATGGAAGGTTATGGTAATGATAACCCTGGTGCTAAATCTCAAGGTATTAAGCAATTTATGGCAAAATAAGGACGGGATAACACAACAAATTCTCTAAAACAAAACACTAAACCAATGTAAGATTGAATGAAATCAATATTTATGCTATAATTAAATAAATCTAATGAACAGAAAAAGAGGGATATTATGGCACTTAACTATAAACCATTATGGATACAGTTAGCAAAAAAAGGACTAAAGAAAACAGATGTAATAGCTATGGCAGGACTTACAACAAATGTTATGGCACAAATGGGCAAGGATAAACCAATTACATTTAAAAATTTAGAAAGAATATGTAAGGCTCTATCTTGCACCCCTAATGATATTATTAGTTTTGAAGACAATTTTAGTGAAGAGGAAATGACCAGTTAGGTCATCGGTTTATAAAGAAAGGTGGTTTTGATCATTTATTCAAAATTTAATAACTTAAAACCAGAAAAACAAAAGCAAATTATTAACGCAGCTATAAAAGAATTTGTTCGAAATGGTTTTGAAAAAGCATCTACTAACGAAATTGTAAAAAGAGCTAATATTTCAAAAGGCTCGCTGTTTAACTATTTTAACAGTAAAAAGGATCTTTACTTGTACTTGATTGAGTATAGTAGTAAAGCAATCGTGAATCTAAATGAAGAAATTGATTTGTCTGAAACTGATTTATTTAAAAGAATCGAAAGAGTTGCTTTACAAAAGTTCTATGTTCAACAAAAGTACCCACAGGCATTTGAATTCTTGGCATCAACTAAACAAGAGGAGTCTGTAGAAGTAAAGGATATCATTAAACAAAGGCTCAATCCAATCTATAATCAAGCCATAAATAAATTATATAAAGACATTGATTACTCTAAATTCAGGGAAGGAGTTGATATTGAAAAAGCAATTGAGATTTTGAATTGGACGATGTTTGGTGTAGGAGAGAAAGGACTAAAGGAATTGTTTACCTTTGATGATATTGGTAGATTTGGAGAGAAATATCTAGAAGAGTGGAACGTTTATGCCGAATTACTGAAATACAGCTTTTATAAATAAAACTAAATTAAAGGTGTATTGAAATGAAAATATAATAGCTTTAGATTTTTATCTAAAAAATTTTAAAGGAGTGTGTCTATATTATGACCGATATAGTAAAAGTACAAGGATTACAAAAAAAGTTTGGTAAATTTCAAGCATTGCGTGACGTTTCGTTCACGATAAAATCGGGGGAAGTGGTTGGGTTTATTGGTCCTAATGGTGCTGGGAAATCTACAACTATTCGTGCCCTATTAGGAATTATAAAACGTGATGCTGGTATTGCCGAGATATTCGGTAAGGATGTTTGGAAGGATAGCCTTGAAATTCATAAGCGAATTTCTTATGTCCCTGGAGATGTTGCCCTTTGGGAATCTTTAACGGGAGGAGAAAT
>NZ_LT635490.1 GCF_900120405.1 Urinicoccus massiliensis
TCTGCACTGACCCCCAAAAGTTGGACCAAGAAATCCAACCTTTGGGGGTCTTTTAATGGCAAAATACAGTTACGAATTGAAGAAGAAAATCGTCGAGGAGTACTTGTGTGGTAAAACAAGTTATCAAGCCTTAGCAATGAAATACCAAATCGAGAAGTCCGTTCTCAGGCTATGGATTAGCAATTACAAAAATTATGGCGATGAAGGCTTAATGCGCTCTAGAAATAATCGTGCGTATAGTGTAGAGTTTAAGTTAGAAGCCATTACACGCTATGAAACGAGCGAATGCAGCTACCGACAACTTGCCCTCGAACTCGGTTTGACGAATCCGTCCATGATTGTCAATTGGCGAAGACAGTACCGAGAGAAGGGCATCGAGGGGCTGCTCCCGCACAAGCGAGGGAGACCTGTGACAAAGAAAAATGACCACAACCAACCACCAAAAACTGTAAAGAAAAGCGAATCTATCGACGCCTCCACACGCGAAGCATTGGAAAATCGCATCAAAGAATTAGAGACAGAAAATCGGAAACTTACCATTCAAAAGATGTTCTGGGAACAGCTCAGGAGTTTGGAGAAAGAAGAAGCAATGAACAAAAGGCGAAGATTGTCTCCAAACTCCGAGAACAATTCCAACTAACAGAGATTCTTGCCGCCATCCATTTCCCAAAGTCCACCTTTATGTATTGGCAGAAAAAATGGTCCGAAGAAGACAAGAATCAATCCTTAAAAGACGAAATCCTTGCCATTCGGAGCCAACACAAAGACTATGGTTATCGCCGCATTCATCTGGAATTAAAGAACCAGGGTCGGGTGGTGAACAAAAAGAAAGTACAACGACTAGTTCAAATCATGGGCCTTCAAGTCCACTCCTATGGCAGGAAATACAAAAAATACAACTCCTACAAAGGAGTCGTGGGCAAAATCAAGAAGAACCGAATCAACCGCCGGTTCAATACCTGCATCCCCTTGCAAAAAATCACCACCGACACCACGGAATTCAAATACTATGAAGAAGATAAGACCGGGAAACTTCAAACAAAGAAACTCTATCTCGATCCCTACATGGACATGTACAACCTGGAAATCATCAGTTACGTCCTATCCGATCAGCCCAATGGAGTCACCATGCTGCAAGGTTTAGAAGTAGCCATTGAGCGAACAAAGGCCTGTCCTTATCGACGGACCTTTCACTCCGATCGTGGTTGGGGATACCAAATGACCACATACCAAGCCATGTTAGAAAAACATCATATTTTCCAAAGTATGTCAAGAAAAGGCAACTGCTATGACAATGCACCTATGGAAAACTTCTTTAGCTTATTGAAAAGAGAAATCTACTATGGCCACAATTACCGTAGTCGTAAAGAACTGGTGCAGGCAATTGAGCAATATATCCGTTATTACAACGAAGATCGAATCAAAGAAAAGTTAGGAGGTCTAAGTCCAAAACAATACCGTGAACGCATGC
The DNA here is from genome assembly GCF_900120405.1 of Urinicoccus massiliensis. Classification (GTDB taxonomy): domain Bacteria; phylum Bacillota; class Clostridia; order Tissierellales; family Peptoniphilaceae; genus Urinicoccus; species Urinicoccus massiliensis. The sequence continues at coordinate 1,472 of NZ_LT635490.1, forward strand.
AATCCGCATAGAACGAATATTATGTAAAAACAAAATCGAGCAAGCGAAATGCTTACTCGATTAGGTCCAACTTTATGGGGTCACTCTAT
>NZ_LT635491.1 GCF_900120405.1 Urinicoccus massiliensis
GCTTCATGGACTACAACTTTTTCTATATACTCATTTATCATTGGTACTGTCAGTTCTTCAATATCGGTATATTTTTCTATCATCTTTAAGAATTTATCAGTATCAACTTTTCTCTGATGATAACTTTCTATTTCATCTTCAAAATACTGTATTTGATTTTCTAAGTCTTGTTGCTCCGTATCATAGGTATTAAATAATCTATCAAAGTGTTTTACAGGAATTTTTCCAAGTGCGTGGTCTTCATATAGCTTTGTAATAAGGGTTGTTAATTCTGCATTTCTTGATGACAGTTTCTCTAACTTTTCTTTATCCCCTTGATACTTTTCTTCTCTTTTTTCATCGGACAATTTGTTCATCACTTTTAGAAATTCTTGTTTATCTTCTTTGGCAAAGTCTGTGATTTCTTTAATTGATTTCAAGAGAATTTCATTCACTGTCTTTACTTTGATGTAGTGCATACTGCAAGTGCCTTTTCTGTGTCTGTAATGTTGGCACACAAAACAATAATCACAATCGTATTTCTTTTCTTTATGTTCTGCCGGCTCTCTGTAACTTAACTTTCCTCCACAATCAGAACAGATTAAAAGTCCTGTAAATGGGTGGGAGGTTGTACCATACTTTGGGCTTCTTCTTACTGTTTTTCTTAACCTTTGAGCATTATTCCATGTTTCTTCGTCAATAATCGCTTCATGGGTGTTTTTGAAGATAATGAGTTCATCTGCTTTCGCCTTTCTGCGTTTCTTGGTTTTGTAGTCTACACTAATTGTCTTTCCCAATACAGTATGTCCCATATATTCTTGCTTTTCTAAGATATAGCTTACTGTGGTTGGTGTCCAAAAATATGGGTCTTCTATTCCTCTTTTCTTGGAGCTGTGGTTATTTTCAGGATAGTGTATTTCTGCATAGGCTGATGGAATAAGGACTTTATCTTTGGTTAGTATATCTGCTATCTGAGTTACTCCATATCCCTCTATTACAAGCCTATAAATGCGTTTTACGACCTTTGAACTCTCTTTATCGACAAGTAGCTCCTGTTTGTTCTTAGGGTTTCTATAATAGCCGTATGGAACGCT
>NZ_LT635492.1:0-9148 GCF_900120405.1 Urinicoccus massiliensis
AAGGAAGTGATAAAAATGGCAGACAGTTTTCATTTTTCAGTAAACATAATATCAAGAGGAAAAGGCAAAAGTGCAGTAGCAAGTGCAGCATATATAAGTGGAGAAAAAATAAAAAATGAATGGGACGGAGTAACCCATGACTATACAAGAAAAGAAAAAGTATTAGTAAAAAATATAATATTGCCTGATCATATACCAAAAGAATTTAATGATAGGTCTACCTTATGGAATAAAGTAGAAATGGCAGAAAAAAATTCTAATGCACAACTAGCAAGACAATTCATAATAGGACTACCAAAAGAATTAACTTTAAGTGAAAATAAAAACCTGGTTGAAAGATTTATAAAAGAAAATCTAACATCACAAGGAATGATAGTAGATTATGCAATTCATGATGAGAGTCAAGATAAAAATGGAAATATTCATTGTCATATAATGACCATAATGCGACCCATAAACGAAAAAGGAGAGTTCTTAGCAAAGTCAAAAAAAGAATATATCCTAGATGAACAAGGAGAAAAGATTTTAAACAAAAATGGAAAACCAAAGACAAGAAAAGTAGAACTAACAACATGGAACGATAAAGGCAATGTAGAAAAATGGAGAGAAAATTTTTCAGACCTTTGCAATGAATATCTAGCAAAAAACAAGATAGAAAAAAGAGTAGACCATAGGAGTTTTAAAAGACAAAATTCAGATTATCTACCGACAATCCATTTAGGATCAGCAGCAAGTGCAATGGAAAGAAAGGGAATAGAAACTGACAAGGGAAACTATAATAGAGAAATAAGAAAATATAATGAACTTGTAAAAACAATAAAAGAAGAGATAAAGACATTAAAGGGTTGGATAGGAAATCTATTAGGTAACCTATCTACTGCTTATGAAAAATTTAAGGATATAGAAAGAGATAAGGTAATAGACAACCCTAAACTTTTCAATCTAACAAATTATCTATTAACTTATTCAGAAATTCAAAAAGAAAAAAGCAAATATCTAAAAGGATATGCCAAAACTAATAAAGAAAAGTATGACTTCAAAAAGCTAACAAGTGCATATAGTTATTTAAGAAAAAATGACATAGAAACCATAGGTCAGTTACAAACAAAAATAGAAAGTTTAAAGTCTAATAGTTATAAGCTAAATAAAAAAGCAAAGACAATCCATAAAGAAATGGAAGATGTAGAAAAGAAAATTCTATACTATGAAATCTACAAAGCCAAAAAAGAAGTTTATGAAGAATATCAAAAGAAAAATTTATTCACCAAAGACACATTCTATAATAAACATAAGAAGGATATAGACCAATATAAAGTAGTAAGCGAGAAATTAAAAAAACTCCTATCAGATAAGGAAAAACTAAGTCCTAAAAAATGGAATGAAGAAAAAAATCTTTTAATGGCAAATCTTGAAGAAATAAATAAAGAAAAAGACAAGATAAAAGATGAATACCAGGAAATTAATCATATAAAATATTCAGTAGATTTTGTAAACAAAGAACTTGGCATAGATTTATCCATAGAAATAGATAAGTTAATAAAACAAGGTGAAAAACCAAGTGTAATAGCACAGATTAAAAAATTCCAAGACCAAGTTAATAAAGATAATGAATATAGAGAAAGTATGAAAAACAAGAAAATGAATCAAGAAAGATAAGACCTGGTAAAAATATCTTATCCAAGCTATAATATGACCAAGAAAATAAAGGCAGAACTAGGAGGTAATAGAGATGAATAAAAGGCAAGAGCTAATAGATGAACTCATAAAAGCAGATCAAGATGGAAAATACAAAACCTATAAAAGCACAGAAGAAATAAAAGCAATGAACAATGAGGAAATACAGATTATATATTCCAACATGAAAAACTATCTATCAGACAAAAGAACACATATAAACTACTAAAGGTGGAAAAGCAAAATAAGAGCAGAAAAACAAGAAAAGGTACAAATGCCTAAGTAAGCAATAAAAACATCAAAATAAAACATTCCACCACCAAGAACAACCAAATAAAAACAAGCAAAGGGAAGTATAGAAAAATTAAAGCCTATACTTCCCTTTTTTTAATTCAAACAAAGGAGATAAAAGCATGATAAACGAAGAAATAAGCAAAGAAGCAGGTCAAGCAGCACAAACCATAATAACATACACAATAAAGGCAGCAAAAGAAACAATCAACTTAGACAAAGAAATAAGAAAAAAGATGAATGATACTTTAGAAAAAGCAAACGGAAACCTCAAAAGTCTTATGGGCGATGAAATGAAAATAAAAGACCTCTACAAGAAAGGACAACTAGAAAATATAAGTATAGATCAAAGCGACCTCAAAGACTTAAAAAAAGAACTAAACAAACTTGGAGTAAGTTTCTCAGTAATGAAAAACAAAGAAAGCCAAAACTATGAAATATTCTTCCAAGCCAAAGACATAAAAGTAATGGAATATGCCTTTAAACAAGTCATAGTCAAAGAAAATAAAAAAGAAAAAGAAAGTATCCTAAAGCAAATAAAGAAATACAAAGACCTATCCAAGAACAAGGATAAGACAAAAGAGAAAGTCAAAAGAAAAGTAAAAGAAAAAGTAAAACCAAATAAAAAAGATATGACCAGAGAAATCTAAGGGAGTAACGAAAAGTTACACCCTTAAATAACCATAATAACTAGACTTCCGAAAAGCAGAAGTCCAGAATTTCGAAAATCGGAAATCAAGAATTTCGATTATCGAAAATCAAGAAAGGAGCAGATATGGCAACAAACAAAATATATTATTGGATAAAATTGAAAGAAGAATTTTTCACAGACAAAATAAACAGAGGACATTGTCCTTAATGAGTCCAACCCATGTCCGACAAGAGATAGAGATAGAGAAAGATATAGAGATAGATAAAGAGAGAGAGGGAGAGATAGAAAAGATTTAACATTTTTGGTATAATTATAGAAATTAGACTTTGAAAATATTATGGATAATTGGCTTAAGAGCTGTAAACTAAATGAAATAAAGAGAAAATGGCTACAAGTTGTAGCCCCAAAAATATATAGGAGGTGAATTTTGTGGCAGAACAAAACAAGGAAATTGTAGTTATAGATGAAACTACAATTAAAAGTAAGATTTACTATATAAGAAATCAAAAGGTTATGCTTGATTTTGAGCTTGCTGAAATCTATGGATATACAACGACAAGATTTAACGAGCAAGTAAAAAACAATTCGGAGAAATTTGATGATGATTTTATGTTTCAGTTGACGAAATCAGAGTTTGAAAACTTGATATCGAAAAAATCGACATCAAGTTGGGGCGGTCGTAGAAAACTACCTTATGCTTTTACAGAGCAGGGTATTTATATGCTTATGACTGTATTAAGGGGAGAACTTGCCGTTAAACAGAGCAAGGCTTTAATACGAATGTTTAAGCAGATGAAAGACTTCATCATTGAAAACCAAGATTTTATCGGTTCAAAAGAATTAGTACAAATAGCAATTCAAACAAATCAAAACACAAATGATATCGCAAGGATAGATAGTAAGATTAACACATTAGCTACTAAAGAAGATTTGAAAAAGGTAATGGATAATTTTATAGACCCGGAAACATATAAACATTTCCTCTTGATGAATGGAGATAAGATAGAAGCTGATGTTGCCTATACAAAAATATATAAATCAGCAAAGAAAAGTATTTATGTTATAGATAACTATATAGGGCTTAAAACATTAGAACTTTTAAGAGCTGCAAGAGATAAGACTCAAATCATAGTCTTTAGCGATAATGTTAAAAACAAGGATATGCTTACAAAAAACATCTTAGATGATTTTAGAAAAGACTATCCTAATATAGACCTGAAACTGAAGATAGCAGGTAAAAAATATCACGATAGATATATAGCAATAGACTGTGGAACAGAAAATGAAGCCTTTTATCTTTGCGGAGCTTCGTCAAAGGATGCGGGAAATAAAATATCAAGTATTACCAAGATAGAAGAATCTTCTAAAGATATGTACCATGATATGTTTAGTAAGATGTTAAATAATAAAGACTTAAAAATTTAATATATAATTATGTTAAATCATAGCAATACACAAGGCGGTAGAATTAAAAACTATCGTCTTTTTTTATTTGAAGAAAGGTAGGAGAGCATGGCAGATAAAAGAATGTTTTCACTAAAGATAGTGGATAGCGACTTATTTTTGGATATGCCACTAAGTAGTCAATGTCTGTATTTTCATTTATCAATGAGGGCAGATGATGATGGTTTTGTAAATAATCCTAAGAAAATCATCAAAATTATCGGGGCTAATGAAGATGACCTGAAAATACTTATTGCCAAAGGCTTTGTGATAGTCTTTGATCAGGGAATAATCGTCATTACTCATTGGAAGATAAATAACTATATTAGAAAAGACAGATATAAGCCAACAATGTATATAGAGCAGAAACAACAGCTTTATCAAACGGAAAATGGAGCATATATTTTAGAAGAAAAAGATGGTTGTCATCTGGTTAACCAAAGGTTGTCAAGTGGTCAACCCAGTATAGATAAGGGTAGATTAGATAAGGTTAGTATAGATAAGGGGAGAGAAGAACAGTCCACCCCCATCTTTTATGGAGAATTCAAAAATGTAAGGTTAAGCAAAGAAGAATATAAGAATCTTAAAGAAAAATTAAACTCACACACAGAAATAATGATAAATAAACTATCAAGATACATGGAAAGCAGTGGTAAGACCTATCAAAACCACTATGCGACAATCTTAAAATGGTATGAAGAAGATAAAGAAAAACTAACACAGAAAGGTTTAAATAAAAAAATGAACTATGATGTAGGAGAATCTTTATAGATAAAAAGAGGTGGAAAGGCATTATTAAAGACTTTAAGTCTAAAAAGGTATAAAAGTATGCCAGAGATAATAAAAATGTAAATATGACACTTAAAAGGCGATTAGAAAATTAAAAATCTAATCGCCTTTTTTTATTGCATGAAAGGATAAGCTATGACAAAAAGGCAAACAAAATACATTGTAAAAAGAAATTATGATAATAGAAGAACAGATACAGAAGCTTTTCTAAGACTAATAAAAAAATCAAGCAAATTAAGTAAGGACAATGAAATTGAGTATAGCAAATATAATATTGATAGTAATAGAAAAGAGTGCTATAATAAAAATAGTTTTAGAGAAAGTTGTGTTATTTCCGAAAACTCAAATAAGGAGGAATAGGAAATGATACAAACAAATTCAAATCACTTTTCATTCAAAACTGCAATTTATTGCAGACTATCTAAAGATGATGAGCAGAAAGGAGAGAGTGCCAGCATACAAAACCAAAAGGAACTTTTAGAAAACTATGTAAAATCAAAAGGTTGGAGTATTTACGATGTATATATAGATGATGGATATACTGGATTAAATACAAATAGACCGTCATTTCAAAGACTAATTAGAGATATTGAAAATAAAAAAGTGGATATAGTTATAACTAAGGACTTATCAAGGCTTGGAAGAAACTATTTGCAGACTGGATACTATACAGAAAATTTCTTCCCAAAGAACAATGTCAGATATATAGCTTTAAATGATGGAGTAGATACCTTTCAAGAAAACAACGAAATAGTTCCTTTTAAAAATGTTTTAAACGAGTTTTATTCAAGAGATGTTTCCAAAAAGATGAAATCTGCCTATATGACAAGAGCAAGGCAAGGAAAATTTATTGGTTGTCTTGCTCCAATAGGATATAGGAAAGACAATGATGATCCACATAAATTAGTAATCGATGATGAAACCTCATGGATTGTTGAAAAAATTTTTGATCTTGCTTTTAGTGGTTATGGAGTACAAGCAATTAGAAGAAGACTTTTTGAAGAAAAAATACCTACACCTACCTGGTGGAATAGAAAAAAAGGACTTAGAAATAAAAAAACTAAGTTAGAAATGACCGTAGATGGTGGAGAGTATTGGTGGGACTGCACAACCCTAAAAGAAATTATTGAAAACCCAGTTTATATTGGTCATATTGCTAGTCANTATTATGGAATAAAGTAGAAATGGCAGAAAAAAATTCTAATGCACAACTAGCAAGACAATTCATAATAGGACTACCAAAAGAGTTATCTTTAAGTGAAAATAAAAACTTAGTTGAAAGATTTATAAAAGAAAATCTAACATCACAAGGAATGATAGTAGATTATGCAATTCATGATGAGAATCAAGATAAAAATGGAAATATCCATTGTCATATAATGACCATAATGCGACCCATAAACGAAAAAGGAGAGTTCTTAGCAAAGTCAAAAAAAGAATATATCATAGATGAAAAAGGAGAAAAGATTTTAAACAAAAATGGAAAACCTAAAACAAGAAAAGTAGAACTAACAACCTGGAATGATAAGGGCAATGTAGAAAAATGGAGAGAAAATTTTTCATACCTTTGCAATGAATATCTAGCAAAAAACAAGATAGAAAAAAGAGTAGACCATAGGAGTTTTAAAAGACAAAATTCAGATTATCTACCGACAATCCATTTAGGATCAGCAGCAAGTGCAATGGAAAGAAAAGGAATAGAAACTGACAAGGGAAACTATAATAGAGAAATAAGAAAATATAATAACCTTGTAAAAACAATAAAAGAAGAGATAAAAACATTAAAAGGTTGGATAGGAAATTTATTAGATAACCTATCTACTGCTTATGAAAAATTTAAGGATATAGAAAGAGATAAGGTAATAGACAACCCTAAACTTTTCAATCTAACAAATTATCTATTAACTTATTCAGAAATTCAAAAAGAAAAAAGTAAATATCTAAAAGGATATGCAAAAACTAATAAAGAAAAATATGACTTCAAAAAGCTAACGAGTGCATATAGTTATTTAAGAAAAAATAACATAGAAACCATAGGTCAGTTACAAACAAAAATAGAAACTTTAAAGTCTAATAGTTATAAGCTAAATAAAAAAGCAAAGACAATCCATAAAGAAATGGAAGATGTAGAAAAGAAAATTCTATACTATGAAATCTATAAAGCCAAAAAAGAAGTTTATGAAGAATATCAAAAGAAATATATATTCACAAAAGACGCATTCTATAATAAACATAAGAAAGACATAGACCAATATAAGGTAGTAAGTGGGAAATTAAAAAAACTCCTATCAGACAAGGAAAAGCTAAGTCCTAAAAAATGGAATGAAGAAAAAAATCTTTTAATGGCAAACCTTGAAGAAATAAATAGAGAAAAAGACAAGATAAAAGATGAATACCAGGAAATTAATCATATAAAATATTCAGTAGATTTTGTAAATAAAGAACTTGGCATAGACTTATCCATAGAAATAGATAAGTTAATAAAACAAGGTGAAAAACCAAGTGTAATAGCACAGATTAAAAAATTCCAAGACCAAGTTAATAAAGATAATGAATACAGAGAAATGATGAAAAACAAGAAAATGGATCAAGAAAGATAAGACCTGGTAAAAATATAATATCCAAGCTATAATATGACCAAGAAAATAAAGGCAGATCTAGGAGGTAATAGAGATGAATAAAAGGCAAGAGCTAATAGATGAACTCATAAAAGCAGATCAAGATGGAACATACAAAACATATAAAAGCACCGAAGAAATAAAAGCAATGAACAATGAGGAAATACAGATTATATATTCAAACATGAAAAACTATCTATCAGACAAAAGAACACACACAAACTACTAAAGGTGGAAAGGTATTGTAAACTATTTTAAAGTATAAAAGGTACAAATACCTAAGAAAGCTATAAAAACATAAAAACAAGCATTCCACCACCAAGAACAATAAAATAAAAACAATCAAAGGGAATTATAGAAAAATTAAAGCCTATACTTCCCTTTTTTTAATTCAAACAAAGGAGATAAAGCATGATAAACGAAGAAATAAGTAAAGAAGCAGGTCAAGCAGCACAAACCATAATATCATACACAATAAAGGCAGCAAAAGAATCAATCAACTTAGACAAAGAAATAAGAAAAAAGATGAATGAAACTTTAGAAAAAGCAAACGGAAACCTCAAAAGTCTTATGGGCGATGAAATGAAAATAAAAGACTTATATAAAAAAGGACAACTAGAAAACATAAGCATAGATCAAAGCGACCTCAAAGACTTAAAAAAAGAACTAAACAAACTTGGAGTAAGTTTCTCAGTAATGAAAAACAAAGAAAGCCAAAACTATGAAATATTCTTCCAAGCCAAAGACATAAAAGTAATGGAATATGCCTTTAAACAAGTCATAGTCAAAGAAAATAAAAAAGAAAAAGAAAGTATCCTAAAACAAATAAAGAAATACAAAGACCTATCCAAGAACAAGGATAAGACAAAAGAGAAAGTCAAAAGGAAAGTAAAAGAAAAAGTAAAACCAAGTAAAAAAGATATGACCAGAGAAATCTAAGGGAGTAACGAAAAGTTACACCCTTAAATAACCATAATAACTAGACTTCCGAAAAGCAGAAGTCCAGAATTTCGAAAATCGGAAATCAAGAATTTCGATTATCGAAAATCAAGAAAGGAGCAGATATGGCAACAAACAAAATATATTATTGGATAAAATTGAAAGAAGAATTTTTCACAGACAAAATAAACAGAGGACATTGTCCTTAATGAGTCCAACCCATGTCCGACAAGAGATAGAGATAGAGAAAGATATAGAGATAGATAAAGAGAGAGAGGGAGAGATAGAAAAGATTTAACATTTTTGGTATAATTATAGAAATTAGACTTTGAAAATATTATGGATAATTGGCTTAAGAGCTGTAAACTAAATGAAATAAAGAGAAAATGGCTACAAGTTGTAGCCCCAAAAATATATAGGAGGTGAATTTTGTGGCAGAACAAAACAAGGAAATTGTAGTTATAGATGAAACTACAATTAAAAGTAAGATTTACTATATAAGAAATCAAAAGGTTATGCTTGATTTTGAGCTTGCTGAAATCTATGGATATACAACGACAAGATTTAACGAGCAAGTAAAAAACAATTCGGAGAAATTTGATGATGATTTTATGTTTCAGTTGACGAAATCAGAGTTTGAAAACTTGATATCGAAAAAATCGACATCAAGTTGGGGCGGTCGTAGAAAACTACCTTATGCTTTTACAGAGCAGGGTATTTATATGCTTATGACTGTATTAAG
>NZ_LT635492.1:9694-865400 GCF_900120405.1 Urinicoccus massiliensis
TAAAAAAGATATGACCAGAGAAATCTAAGGGAGTAACGAAAAGTTACACCCTTAAATAACCATAATAACTAGACTTCCGAAAAGCAGAAGTCCAGAATTTCGAAAATCGGAAATCAAGAATTTCGATTATCGAAAATCAAGAAAGGAGCAGATATGGCAACAAACAAAATATATTATTGGATAAAATTGAAAGAAGAATTTTTCACAGACAAAATAAACAGAGGACATTGTCCTTAATGAGTCCAACCCATGTCCGACAAGAGATAGAGATAGAGAAAGATATAGAGATAGATAAAGAGAGAGAGGGAGAGATAGAAAAGATTTAACATTTTTGGTATAATTATAGAAATTAGACTTTGAAAATATTATGGATAATTGGCTTAAGAGCTGTAAACTAAATGAAATAAAGAGAAAATGGCTACAAGTTGTAGCCCCAAAAATATATAGGAGGTGAATTTTGTGGCAGAACAAAACAAGGAAATTGTAGTTATAGATGAAACTACAATTAAAAGTAAGATTTACTATATAAGAAATCAAAAGGTTATGCTTGATTTTGAGCTTGCTGAAATCTATGGATATACAACGACAAGATTTAACGAGCAAGTAAAAAACAATTCGGAGAAATTTGATGATGATTTTATGTTTCAGTTGACGAAATCAGAGTTTGAAAACTTGATATCGAAAAAATCGACATCAAGTTGGGGCGGTCGTAGAAAACTACCTTATGCTTTTACAGAGCAGGGTATTTATATGCTTATGACTGTATTAAGAGGAGAACTTGCCGTTAGACAGAGCAAGGCTTTAATACGAATGTTTAAGCAGATGAAAGACTTCATCATTAAAAATCAAGATTTTATCAGCTCAAAGGAATTAGTTCAAATAGCAATTCAAACAAATCAAAACACAAATGATATTGCAAGGATAGATAGTAAGATTAACACATTGGCTACTAAAGAAGATTTAAAAAAGGTAATGGATAATTTTATAGACCCGGAAACATATAAACATTTCCTCTTGATGAATGGAGATAAGATAGAAGCTGATGTTGCCTATACAAAAATATATAAATCAGCAAAGAAAAGCATTTATGTAATAGATAACTATATAGGGCTTAAAACATTAGAACTTTTAAGAGCTGCAAGAGATAAGACTCAAATCGTAGTCTTTAGTGATAATGTCAAGAACAAGGATATGCTTACAAAAAATATCTTAGATGATTTTAGAAAAGACTATCCTAATATAGACCTGAAACTGAAGATAGCAGGTAAAAAATATCACGATAGATATATAGCAATAGACTTTGGAACAGAAAATGAAGCCTTTTATCTTTGCGGAGCTTCGTCAAAGGATGCGGGAAATAAAATATCAAGTATTACCAAGATAGAAGAATCTTCTAAAGATATGTACCATGATATGTTTAGTAAGATGTTAAATAATAAAGACTTAAAAATTTAATATATAATTATGTTAAATCATAGCAATACACAAGGCGGTAGAATTAAAAACTATCGTCTTTTTTTATTTGAAGAAAGGTAGGAGAGCATGGCAGATAAAAGAATGTTTTCACTAAAGATAGTGGATAGCGACTTATTTTTGGATATGCCACTAAGTAGTCAATGTCTGTATTTTCATTTATCAATGAGGGCAGATGATGATGGTTTTGTAAATAATCCTAAGAAAATCATCAAAATTATCGGGGCTAATGAAGATGACCTGAAAATACTTATTGCCAAAGGCTTTGTGATAGTCTTTGATCAGGGAATAATCGTCATTACTCATTGGAAGATAAATAACTATATTAGAAAAGACAGATATAAGCCAACAATGTATATAGAGCAGAAACAACAGCTTTATCAAACGGAAAATGGAGCATATATTTTAGAAGAAAAAGATGGTTGTCATCTGGTTAACCAAAGGTTGTCAAGTGGTCAACCCAGTATAGATAAGGGTAGATTAGATAAGGTTAGTATAGATAAGGGGAGAGAAGAACAGTCCACCCCCATCTTTTATGGAGAATTCAAAAATGTAAGGTTAAGCAAAGAAGAATATAAGAATCTTAAAGAAAAATTAAACTCACACACAGAAATAATGATAAATAAACTATCAAGATACATGGAAAGCAGTGGTAAGACCTATCAAAACCACTATGCGACAATCTTAAAATGGTATGAAGAAGATAAAGAAAAACTAACACAGAAAGGTTTAAATAAAAAAATGAACTATGATGTAGGAGAATCTTTATAGATAAAAAGAGGTGGAAAGCCATTATTAAAGACTTTAAGTCTAAAAAGGTATCAAAGTATGCCAGATATAATAAAAAGATAAATATGACACTTAAAAGGCGATTAGAAAATTAAAAATCTAATCGCCTTTTTTTATTGCATGAAAGGATAAGCTATGACAAAAAGACAAACAAAATACATTGTAAAAAGAAATTATGATAACAGAAGAACAGATACAGAAGCTTTTCTAAGACTAATAAAAAAATCAAGCAAATTAAGTAAGGACAATGAAATTGAGTATAACAAATATAATATTGATAGTAATAAAAAAGAGTGCTATAATAAAAATAGTTTTAGAGAAAGTTGTGTTATTTCTGAAAACTCAAACAAGGAGGAATAGGAAATGATACAAACAAATTCAAATCAATTTTCATTCAAAGCTGCAATTTATTGCAGACTATCTAAAGATGATGAGCAGAAAGGAGAGAGTGCCAGCATACAAAACCAAAAGGAACTTTTAGAAAACTATGTAAAATCAAGAGGTTGGAGTATTTACGATGTATATATAGATGATGGATATACTGGATTAAATACAAATAGACCATCATTTCAAAGACTAATTAGAGATATTGAAAATAAGAAAGTGGATATAGTCATCACTAAGGACTTATCAAGGCTTGGAAGAAACTATTTGCAGACTGGATACTATACAGAAAATTTCTTCCCAAAGAACAATGTCAGATATATAGCTTTAAATGATGGAGTAGATACCTTTCAAGAAAACAATGAAATAGTTCCTTTTAAAAATGTTTTAAACGAGTTTTATTCAAGAGATGTTTCCAAAAAGATGAAATCTGCCTATATGACAAGGGCAAGGCAAGGAAAATTTATTGGTTGTCTTGCTCCAATAGGATATAGGAAAGACAATGATGATCCACATAAATTAGTAATCGATGATGAAACTTCATGGATTGTTGAAAAAATTTTTGATCTTGCTTTTAGTGGTTATGGAGTACAAGCAATTAGGAGAAGACTTTTTGAAGAAAAAATACCTACACCTACCTGGTGGAATAGAAAAAAAGGACTTAGAAATAAAAAAACTAAGTTAGAAATGACCGTAGATGGTGGAGAGTATTGGTGGGACTGCACAACCCTAAAAGAAATTATTGAAAACCCAGTTTATATTGGTCATATTGCTAGTCAAAAAGTTAATTATAAATTCAAAGTAGGTTGGTTATCCGATAAACCTAAAGAGGAATGGATAATAGTAGAAAATACACACGAACCAATAATTTCTGAAGATATTTATAATATAGCAAATGAAAAATTAAAGAGCAGGAGAAGACCATTTAAAAATGGAGAAGAAAGCATATTTGCAGGCATTGTGAAATGTCCCGATTGTGGAAAATCTTTAAATCTTGGAAGAAACAAATCGAAAAAAAGAGAAAAGTTACTCACTTGTAACACTTATAGAAGATATGGAAAGTCATTATGTAGTCAACATAGAATTTATTACGATACTCTTTATGAGATAGTGCTTAAAGATATTAGGAAAAATGCAGAAATAGCATTAAAAGACGAAAAAGAAATTATAAAAGCACTTGAAAGATCACGAGAAATTGATAATGAAGAAGAACAAAAATTTATTATGGATAAGATTTACGAAGATCAGATAAGAGTAGAAGACTTAACTAAAAAGATTGAAAGACTATATGATGACTGGCTAGACAANGATCACGAGAAATTGATAATGAAGAAGAACAAAAATTTATTATGGATAAGATTTACGAAGATCAGATAAGAGTAGAAGACTTAACTAAAAAGATTGAAAGACTATATGATGACTGGCTAGACAATAAGATAAGTGAAAGTAACTTCCAAAAAATTCTTGAAAAATCACAAAACGAACAAGATTCTCTAAATCAAAGAATAGAAGATAATCAAAAATTAATTGTTAAAGAAAATCTTGAAGATATTAATGTCAAAAAATGGATTGAACTCATAAAAAAATATAGGGATATAAAGAAGCTGGACAAAGCAACCTTAAATGAACTCATCTCAAAAATCTATGTTCACGAAAAAGAAATAGTGAATGGAGAAATCACCCAAACAATTGATATTTACTACAATTTCATAGGAAATACAGACACACTACAAGTATTTTACAATCTCTAATTAGGCATAAAGCAGCTTATGGCTGGTGGGGGAATTGTACTAATCGGTATTAAATTAATTCCACTACTTGCAAATGCTTTAAAATAGGAGAAAGTCTATGTTTGGTATCTTTGACAAGCTAACTGAATTTTTTAAGGATATGCTACTCGGAGGTATCAAAGCAAATCTTGAGTCCATGTTCTTAGATATAAATGACAAGGTAGGAGTTATTGCAACTGATGTTGGGAAGACACCAATGGGTTGGAATGGAGAAGTGTATAACTTCATAAAAAACATTAATGATAATGTGATCGTTCCAATAGCAGGTCTTATCATAACAGCAGTTTTATGTATTGAACTCATAAATATGGTTATGCAAAAGAATAATATGCACGATACAGATACTTTTGAGTTTTTCAAATACATTATAAAGATGTTTATAGCAGTCTACCTTGCAAGCCATGCCTTTGAATTTTCAATGGCAGTCTTTGATGTGGCACAAAATCTTGTAAACAAAGCGGCAGGGGTAATCACTACTTCTGCCACTGTTTCAGGAGATCAGATAGTTGCAATGGTTGATACACTAAAAGAAAAAGATGTTGGTGCATTAATAATGATATTAGTTGAAACAAGCCTAGTGAGGATTGCAATTCAATGTATATCTTTAACTATTACCTTAATAGTATATGGGCGTATGTTTGAAATATATGTCTACTCATCAGTATCATCCATACCATTTGCGACTATGGGAAATAAAGAATGGGGTCAGATTGGAACAAATTATATCAAGGGACTTTTTGCCTTGGGATTACAAGGTTTGTTTTTGATGGTATGTTTAGGTATCTACACCGTTTTAATAAGGACGGTACAGATTACAGATATTCACAAAAGTTTGTTTAGTATATTAGGATATGCTCTACTACTTGGACTTATGATGTTTAAGAGTGGAACAGTTGCAAAAAGTATTATGAATACGCACTAGGAGGAATAAATGTTAAAAAAGAAAAATTGTGCTTTATTAGGACTTGGAATTTTATTGGGAGGAACTTATGAAATCTTAAAAGAGAAAAAAAGAAATGAAGAGATTAGAAAGTTAAAGAGGAGAATAAACAGACTCGGAAGATGTCATAATGAATTTGTTATGTATCAAGGAGAATACAATGACAGAAATGAAGAAAAACAAGAAGAATTAGAAGAAAGAATTAGCTACCTAGAAGAGGAAACAACATCTAATTATGACCATATACTTGAACTTTCCAAAGAAGAAGTAGAGGGAGATTAAAATGGCGTATGTACCAATACCAAAAGATTTGGACAAGATTAAAACAAAGGTTGCCTTTAACTTAACTAAAAGACAACTTATAGGTTTTTCTGTGGCAGGACTAATTGGCATACCAACTTATTTATTTATAAAGAAATATCTACCTAATGATGTTTCTATCATTGTAATGCTAATAGTAACCCTGCCAATCTTTTTTATAACCTTATATGAAAAAGACACCTTAACTTTTGAAAAGTATTTTAGATTTTTCTATCTTCATAAGTTTTATCAACCAACTAAGAGAATAAGAAAGGAGGCATACCTTGAAGCAAAGAAAAAAGCAAATCAGCGACTTAAATCTAAGGGAAAAACAATTAAAAAAAGATCGAAAGGAAGTAAGAAGGCTAAAAACAAAGAAAGATCCAACAAATAGTCTTCTAAGTGTAATTTTAAAGAAAGAGAAAAAGAGATTTACAGTTGAGGATACAATTCCCTATATAAGAATGTTACCAGAGGGCATTTGCCAGTTAGATGAAAAAAATTATTCAAAGACAATTTCATTTCAAGATATAAATTACCAGTTGGCATTGGAAGAAGATAGAGATTTAATCTTTAACCAATTTGCCAACTTTTTAAATTCTTTTGATCCAAGTGTACACATCGAACTTTCATATGTAAATCAATTAGGAAGAAATAAAGACCTACAAGATGCAATTAAAATTGCTGATAAGGGAGATTTCTATGACGATGTAAGAAAAGAGTTTAGGGAAATGTTAAAGCTTCAACTTGCAAAGGGCAATAACGGACTTAAAAAGATGAAGTATATAACCTTTACCACAGAAGCCGATAATCTAGAGCAAGCAAGAGCAAAGTTAAATAGACTTGAAGTAGATATTTTATCTAACTTTAAATCTATGGGAGTAAGAGCAGAAAGCCTTGATGGCGAAGAAAGACTAAGACTTGTTCATGATATGTTAAATCCAGACAAAAACTTTGATTTTTCATATAAAGATTTGAAGAAGAAAGAGTCTACAAAATCACATATAACTCCCAATATCTTTAATTTTGCACCAGCAAACAATTTTAAGTTTGGCAAATATATTGGAGCTGTAAGCCATTTTCAAATACTTGCAAGCGAATTATCAGACAGAATGTTATCTGAGTTTTTAGATATTGATGACAATATTTATGTAGCTTTTCATATAGATGTAGTTGAACAAGCAGAAGCTATTAAACTCATTAAGAGAAAGAACACAGACCTGGACAGAATGAAAATTGAAGAACAAAAGAAAGCAGTTCGTGCTGGATATGATATGGATATTATTCCATCAGATATAAATACTTTTGGAGCTGATGTTAAGTCCATGTTATCTGACTTACAAAATAGAGATGAAAGGCTCTTTGTAGTTGCCATAGTAATGATGAATTTTGCTAGGACTAATCAAAAATTAGAAAACACAATTGCTCAAATTTCATCAATTGCAAATAGACATAATTGTCAGGTAAAAAGATTATCTCATCAACAAGAACAAGGACTTGTTTCTGCCTTACCTTTAGGAGTTAATCAAGTCGAGATAAAAAGATTTTTAACTTCATCATCAACGGCAGTTTTTATGCCTTTTACAACAGAAGAGCTATTTATTGATTCGGCAAATTCTTTGTACTATGGCTTAAACGCCCTTAGCCAAAACTTGATTATGGCAGATAGGAAGAAACTCAAGAACCCTAACGGACTAATATTAGGAACACCAGGTTCTGGTAAATCTTTCTCGGCAAAGAGAGAGATGGCAAATGCAATTCTTGTCACAGATGATGATGTAATTATTTGTGATCCTGAGGGCGAGTATTCAAACCTTGTAAAACAATTTAATGGAGAAGTTATTAATGTTTCAGCAAAATCAAAGGACTACCTAAATCCATTAGATATTAATATGAACTATGGAGATGGGGACGCACCTTTAAAGGATAAGGCAAACTTCATAATGTCTATGCTTGAACTTGTGGTAGGAGGATCTGGTCTTACTGCTGCAGAAAAATCAGTTATAGATAGGTGCTTACCAAAGATATATCAAAAGTATTTTGAAGACCCCAAACCAGAAAATATGCCTATATTAGGAGATTTATATGATATGCTCCTATCTCAAGAAGAGGGAGTTGGTAGGAAGCTCGCAACAGAAATGGAAATTTATGTTAAGGGAAGTCTTAATGTCTTTAATAACAGGTCAAATGTTGACCTAAATAGACAACTGCTCTGTTTTGATATAAAAGAGCTAGGAACACAACTTAAAAAAATAGGTATGCTTGTAATTCAAGACCAGGTTTGGAACAAGGTTTCCCTAAATAGAGGAAGCAAGTCTACAAGATACTATATAGATGAGTTCCACCTTTTATTAAAAGACCCACAAACTGCTTCATATTCAGTAGAAATCTGGAAAAGATTTAGAAAATGGGGAGGTATTCCAACAGGTATAACTCAAAACGTAAAAGACCTTCTAACAAGTCAGGAAATTGAAAATATCTTTGATAATACAGATTTTGTTCTAATGTTAAATCAAGCATCTGGAGATAGGGATATTCTTGCTAAGAAATTAAAAATATCGCCTTATCAGTTAAACTATATTACTAATTCAAACGCAGGTGAGGGACTATTATTCTTCGGAAATACTATTGTTCCATTTATAGATAAATTCCCTAAAGACACCATGTTATATAAGCTAATGACAACAAAACCAGAAGAAGCTAAGTAGGTGTGATATGGATAAAAAACTAAAAAAAGATTTTCAAAAGAAAATTATACGAAATAGGGACGCTCCTGAAAAGAATATGGATAGTAAACTTGTTCATTCAGATGATTATACCAATAAGATTATTAAGACTAAGGATAGGTTCGGAGATAAAATTTCAGAAAAAGAATCTAAACTTATTCATGAGAATGTATTAGCTAAAGATCAAAAACAAGATAAACTAAAAGATTTTCAGAAGTCTAAAAACAAGGAAAGAATCAGAAAAGAAATTTTAGATAATAAATATAAGACTGGAGAAACAAAACAAGCTAATCTTGAAATAAGGACAGATAAAAGCTTTAAACTTGATGCAGAGTTAGATGTAGACTTCAAAAAGGTAAATTTTGGTAGTGAAAACAGTAGAAATATTAATTCTAATAAATTAACAACAGATGATATTTCAGCTAGGGCTCAGCCAATAAGCAATAAGAAGGCATCAAGTAAAAGACAAGTTCTTAAAAATTATGAGGATAAACTTATTCATAGTAAGGATAAATTTCAAGACAAAATCAACGAGAAAGAGTCTAAGCGAATCCAGACAAGTGAAGATAAACCTATCGAAGCAAAGAAAAGCAAGAGAGTATATAGAAAAGATAAGCTTGTTAAAGATGAAGTAAGCAAGAACGACAGTAATTCTAATATCAATAAAAAGCAAAAGCAGAAGCTTTATCAAGAAAAGAAGTTTAGAGATAAGGAAAAAATTTCTAAAGAGATAGATCAAGAAAATAAGCTAAGCGAAGTTGATACAGAAAAAACTTTTGATAATACTGAGTTTAAAGACAATAATCAAGAATTTATAAAAGATGAAAAAGAAACAAGTCTTAAAACTTCAGAACAAAAGAAAGTTAATAAAAAGAAGACTTACTATAAGAGAAAAAATTATGAAAGTGATAAATTCACTCGAAAGAAACTCGATGACTTAAAAAATGAATCTAAGAAAGGTACACCGAAAGATTCTAAGAAGTCACAAGATGTTAAAGACTTTATCTCAGATAAAAAGATTGGAGAACTTGAAAAGTCTAAAAGCAAGCTAAAGGATAATATCTTAAATAATAAAACTAAAGGAAGTCTATCTTCTGGGGTTTTATTATCTGGAGCTAAGTCTTCAGAGTTAGTGAGAGATTATTTAAGTTCTGGATCTGACAATACTGGTGTAGAATCTGGAGAAAAGGTCGCTAATGTAAGCTCTAAGCTTCAGCATGGAATAAGGAAGTATAAGCTAGACAAAAAGAAAAAGTCCTTAAAAAAGCTATCTAAACTTGATAAGAAAATAAGAAAGAGAAAAAGCAAGTTGGAGTTTAAAAGTGGATTAGAAGATTTAAAAAAGTCCGATGCTTATACAAAGAAAAATAGGTTTAAGAAGTTTTACCAGAGAAAGCAAATGAAAAGCATGATAGCTAAAAAGCACGAAACAAGACTTGTAGATAGGGTTAAAAAAGCTATTTTAAGTTTAGGTAAGGCTTCTAAAGAGCTAATCGTAAGAAAAAGTAAGATGGTTCTATTTGTGGTAATAGGACTAGGTCTTATGCTATCAATCATGATTGGTGGTGGAAGTGTTGGTATGAGTGGACTAAGCAACTCTGTAAACTCAGTAATGACAACAACATATCTATCACAAGATACAGTTCTAAGTGAAGTTAATCAAGAATTTTCATCAATGGAATATGACCTACAATCACAAATCGAAAGTGTAAAAACAAGTCATCCTGGATATGACGAATATATCATAAACAAAGAAGGAGAAATTGGTCATAATACCCATGAACTTTTATCCTATATAACTTCAAGATATGGAGAAGTAAAATCAGCGTCTGAAGTAAAAGGAATTTTAAAAGAGCTTTTCGATAAGATGTATAAGCTTGATTTTAAGGAAGAAATTGAAATTAGAACAAGAACAGTAGCAAGAACAAGATATGATAGTCGTGGTAATCCTTATACTAGCTATGAAAAAGAAGAGTACGAATATAAAAAGTTAATTGTAACTTTAAAGAAAAAAGAAATGGATGAAGTTGTTAGGGAAATATTTAAAGATTATCCAGACAATGTAGTTCATTATGAAGCTCTTCTTGAAGCTAAGGGGAATATGGGAGATGTTTTTGGATCAGGTAATGGCGACTTAGGAGAAATAGTAGACAATCCAAACTTTGGAAATCCTGGTCTTGCTTTTGATTCAGCCACTGCTAAAGCCTTATTTAATGAAGCAGAAAAACATATAGGCAAAAGATATGTGTTTGGAGCAAGTGGACCATCTAACTTTGACTGCTCAGGATTTGTATGTTGGTCATTTACAAAGTCTGGTGTAAAGAGTATGCCAAGAACAACTGCATGGAGAATATACAAAGACTATTGTAATCCAGTAAGTCCAAGTGAAGCTCAACCTGGAGATATTATATTTTTCCACTCAACATATAACAGTGGAACACCAATATCTCACGTAGGAATATACGCAGGTAACGGAATGATGATTCACGCAGGAGATCCAATTCAATACACATCAATAAATTCGAAATATTGGAAATCACACTTTTATGGTTTTGGAAGACCAAGATAGAAGGGAGATATTATGTGAACAGAAAACTTATAAGTATTAGAAACAAAAAGAAAAAAATAGAAGAGAAATTGAAAGATTTAAATGCAAAATACAAGGAAATTTGCGATGAAGAAATACAAGTTGAAAATGAAGAAATAATTGTAACTCTAAGGAGGAACAATATTAGCTTGGAAGAATTAATGGAGAAAATTAATGATAGAAAAAGAGAAGAAAAATTAAAAGAAAGGGAGAACATTCATAATGAAGAAATTTAATACGAACAAACTAAGAGCCTTTTTTATGGCTCTTTTATTAGTTTTAACATCAACTGTGCATACAAGTGCATTTGCAAAGTCTGATGTTACTTGGACGGAAGATGATTTTATGTATTCCTCTGAGGGAAATATAATTGCCTTTAGTGATAAGGGCTTAGAAAAGAAAGAAAAGACAAATATTCTAGTATTTCCTGAAGGAACGAAATCTATAAATGGAAATTATTCTTTAAGTCATTCAAACGATGAACTTAGATATAAAAGAGAATTTGGACGCGGTAAACATTGGGATAAAGTAATTATTCCTGATTCTGTTAAGCTTTTAGGCTATGCTGCCTTTTACGAAGCAAGTATAGACGAGGTAAAACTATCAAATAGTCTAACTTATCTTGGTGGTTTAGCATTTTTCAATTGTGGACTTAGAGAAGTGACTTTACCTGATACTTTGGTAAATATTGAACATAATGCTTTTGAAAGAAATAACCTCCAAGAAATAACTATACCGAAGTCTGTGAAGACAATTGAACAGTATGCTTTTTCAAGAAATAAATTGCACACTGTAAAAGTTTTAGGCAATCCAAATATTAACAGTAAGGGAGTATTCCATAATCAAGAAGTTGAGTATAGACCAAAACAAAATCCATTTTACGAAAATCATTTTGGTTTCAACGGAAATCAAGGATTCAAATCTATTCCTAATGGATTAAGGTTTGAAAATGGAGAGTTTGTCTTTGATAAGAATGTAGATAGTGTAGAACTTGAATTTGATTATAACAATGATATGTATCAAGGAAAGATGACTATATACAATCCAAATAAATATTCCATTGGTACTCAAACTGATTTGACAGGACAAGATATTGATGAAAAGGACAATAAGATTGATGATTTAACTAAAAACATTAAGGACTTAGAAAATCAGATCAAAGACTTAAATGATAAGAAACAAGAAGATCAATCAAAGATAGATGAGTTAAAGGAAAAGTTAGAATCTTGCAAAGATAATGGAGAGAAACTAAAACAAGAAAAAGCTAGGCTAGAAGAAGAAATTAGAGATAAAGACAATAAGATTGCTCAATTGAATAAAGAAATTGAGGATCTTAAAAACTCCAATAATGATGAACTAATAGCAGAAATTACTCAGCTTAAAGATGAATTAAAAAGATTACAAGATGAAAATGCAAAACTAAAAGAAGATTATTCATCTACAAAATGGGAGTTAGAAGCTGAGAAAGAAAAGACAGATAAAAACGAAAATAAAATCAAAGAAATGCAAGAAAAGCTTGAGTCTTTAGAAGGAGAACTTGCAAAAAAGACTAAAGAAATTGAGGATAAAGATAATAAAATTAAGGGCTTAGAAAAAGCTCTTGATGAAAAAGATAATAAGATAAAAGATTTAGAGTCTAAAAAGAAAGAAACAGAAAATTCTAAGTCAGAATGTTGCAAGAAAATTGAAGAGCTTCAAAAGGCTATTGATAGTTTAAAAGAATCTTCTGAAAATACAAAAAAAGAATTAGAAGAGAAAATTAAAGAGCTAGAAGAAAAACAAAAAGCTTCTGAAGAAGAAATTAAAAAGCTAAAAGAAGATTTAGATAAGAAAATTGAAGAAGCCAAGAAGTTAATCGAGGAAGCAAACAAAAAAGCTAAAGAAGAACTTGAAAAACAATCTAAAGATGAAAAAGACAAAAATCTAAACCAAGACTTATCTAAGAAATTAGATGAACTTCTAAAACTCCAAAAAGAAAACAAAGAGAAGAAAGAAGATAAGAAATCTCAAGATAAGAAGTGGGACGAACTTTTGAAAGCTGATGATAAGAACATCCTAAATCAATTTGATCTTAACAAGATGAAAAAGCAAGAGGAACAACAAGGTAAAAAACAAGTTAAAGATGAAAAAGAATTTGCAGTTTTCCAGGTAGACAAAAACTTTTATAACATTATTAACAAAGATGGTAAGACAACAGTATATATGGATGTAAAAACTTATGTGGATCAAGGAAGAACTATGATTCCAGTAAGATATATCGCTTATACTCTAGGTTTTAATGTTGAGTATGACAACTCTACTCGTGAAGCTATTTTCTCAAATAAAGAGAATAATATCCTAGCTAAAAAGACATTAAGACTAAATATTGATACTGGTGTTATGAAAGATTCAGATGGAAAGGTCTACAATTCAGATGTTAAGCCAGTGATTATAAATGGAAGAATTCATGCTTCAATTTCAAACATTGCCAAAGCTTTCGGAGCAAGTCATGGAGATATTAAAGATGGCAAAAACCAAACAATAGAATGGGACAATGCTAGAAAAGCAGTCTATGTATTTAAAAATGTAAAATAAGAAAGGATAGAAAAATGAATAAGAGCATTAAACGAGGAGTAGCCATAGGGTTACTCCTTTTTACATTTACAGTACCAGCAACTACATTTGCGATGACAAATGAAGGGCAAATAGAAAATCAAAGTGAATCAATCTATGAACCACAAAAGGAAGAATTTGAAAAAATGTTGAAAGATGATGTTTTTACACCATCAAAAGAAGAAATTCCTTATCAAGATGTTCCAAGAATACCAGGAAATACAAGTGAAGCAAATAAGCCTTCAAATAATCCTCCAAAGAAAACACCACTTGTAAAAGGTGGTAATACAAAGGCAGTAAATAATCTTGCGACACAAGAAAATAAGGCAAGAGGTTCAGTAATTGAAAATGTAGATAGGAATGGAAAAGATATTACACCAAGTGGAGATACAGAAAAAGATAAAGAAAATCCAGTAGATGTAAGACAATTTTTAACATTTCAAACTAAAAGTGGAAAAACTATGCACCTAATAGTGGATCACTCATCAAATCAAGATAACGTAAGGTTATTGACAGAAGTAGGAGAGCAAGACCTACTTAATATGATTGAATCAGAAGATAAAAATACTATAAAGGTTGAAGAACCTAAGAAAGAAGAAGTGAAAAAAGAAGAGCCCACTGTTGTTCCAGTAAAAGAAGAAAAGAAAAGTGGGATAGGTTCATTTCTAATTATTGCACTTGTAATTGGAGGAGTAGTAGGAGCAGGATACTATTTTAAGGTAGTTAAAGCAAAAGAAGACAAAATGTTGGAAGACTTTGAAGAAGATGATGAGGATTATATTAGTGAGTCAGAAGATGAATCTGAAAATGAAGAAAGTCATGAAGAATCTTTAGATGAAGACGATGAAGATGATGAACTATTATAATAATTTTTAAAAGCTGGAGCGAGAGAGAAATCTTTCGCTCTTTTTTTATTTATGGAGGTATTAATGAAGTTAGTAATAGCAGAAAAGCCAAGTGTAGCAGTTACAATTGCAAAAGTAATTGGAGCAATAACAAGAAAAAACGGATATTATGAGGGGAATGGATACATTGTTTCTTGGTGTGTAGGTCATTTAATTCAAATGGCAAGTCCAGATAAGATTGATGAAAAATGGAAGAAATGGACAATAGACACTCTTCCTATAATTCCAGAAGAATATATTTATGAAGTATCTAAAAGCACTAAGAAACAATATGGAGTTTTAAAGAAACTTTTAAACGATAAGAACATCGACACAGTAATAAATGCTTGTGATGCTGGTAGAGAAGGAGAACTTATTTTTAGGCTTGTATATAATCAAGCTAAATGTAAGAAGAAGATTCAAAGACTTTGGATATCTTCAATGGAAAACAAAGCTATTGAAGATGGCTTTAGAAATCTTAAAGACGGAGAAAACTTTGAAGATTTATATAGATCAGCAAGTGCAAGAGCCATTGCAGATTGGTTGGTAGGAATGAATCTAAGTAGGCTTTATTCTTGCATTTATAAGGAAACATATTCAGTTGGTAGAGTACAAACTCCAACTCTATATTTAATAGCTAAAAGAGATAGTGAAATAAACCTATTTAAGAAGCAAAAATATTATACAGTTGACTTATCTTATGAAGGATTGAAACTTGTATCTGATAGGATTGATAAAATTGAAGTTGCAGAACAACTGTTAAACCTATTAGAAGATGAAATAGTTATTACAGAGGTAGAAGACAAAGAAGTAAGCACAAAACCAGATAAGCCTTATGATCTCACTACCTTGCAAAGAGAAGCAAATAAATATTTTGGGTATTCAGCAAATGATACTTTAAATCTGGCACAAGCTTTGTATGAAAAAAAGCTAATCACATATCCAAGAACAGATAGTAGGTACTTAACCGATGATATGGTTAATACTATGAAAGAATTATTAGAAGGACTTGAAGAAGATTTTAAGATTAATGAATCAAACTTTAAGTCTATTTTTAATTCAGCTAAAGTTACAGACCACTATGCAATTATTCCTACTATATCAGGTATTGGGAAAGCTAGAGATTTATCTGATAAAGAAAGCAAAATCTATAATTTAATTAAGAATAAATTACTTGCTTCATGTTCGGATAACTTAAAGGAATCTAGCAAAAAAATCAGATATGAATATGATAAGTTTAACTTTAATGCAAGTGGCAAGACTATAATCGATGAAGGTTATACCAAGTATCTAAAGACTTATGGAAAACAAAGACAAGAAAATGAATTACCAGATGTAAAGACTGGAGATAAAATTAAGCTAACTTCTAAAAATATATCTGAGAAATTTACAAAAGCTCCAAGCCATTATAATGAAGATACACTTTTAAAGGCCATGGAGAATGCAGGAGTAGAAGATATAGAAGTTGAAAGAAAAGGCTTAGGAACGCCAGCAACAAGAGCAGGAATTATTGAAAATCTTATCCATAAGGATCTTATAAGAAGAGATAAGAAAAATTTACTTGTAACAGAAAAAGGCAATAGACTTGTATCGATTGTAGAGGATAAGTTCAAGTCGGCTAAAACAACATCTGAATGGGAAATGAAACTTTCAAAGATTAGCTCTGGCGAAGTAGATAAAGAAGACTTTTTAAGAGAAATAGAAGATAGTATAAGGGAGCTTGTAGATAGGTACAAGAATAATCTAAATGAATAAGGTAAAAATATTGGAGCTTTTCGGTGGCATAGGTGCTATTAGAAAGGCTTTTATTAATTTAAAGATACCTTATGAAGTTGTTGATTATGTAGAAATAGATAAGGCTTGTGTTAAATCATACAATGCACTTTATGGAGAAGATTATAAAGAAAAATCAGTAGTAAGATATAAAGCTTCTGATGAAAAGATAGACTTAATTATGCATGGAAGTCCTTGCCAAGACTTTTCAAGAATTGGAAAAAAGCAGGGAGGAGTGAAAAACTCAGGAACTAGATCAAGCTTACTATTTGAAACAATTAGAATAATAAAAGAAATGAAAGATAAACCTAAATGGATAATTTGGGAAAATGTAAAGGGAGTCCTTGATAGAAATATGAGGGACTCCTTTTTTATTTATCTAAAAGAATTAGAGAGCCTAGGATATGAAAGCAAGTATGAAATATTAAATGCAATGGACTTTGGGATACCTCAAAAAAGAGAGAGAATATTTGTTGTTTCATGTCTTGGAACAAATAACTTTTCTTTTAATAAATTGGAGAGGAAAGAAACAAGACCACTAAGTGAATTTTTAGAAAAGGATGTTAGTGAACTTTATACAATGACCCAACCTTATATGCTGAAATTTTTAAATAAAGGAATAGATAATAGTTTTAGAGGGCGACTAAAAGTGATTAAAGATTTTTCTTATACTATTTCTACAAAACAAATGAGAGTACCAAATTCTGGAATAATAGATATTGGAAATGGTAAATATAGGTATTTAACAGAAAGAGAATGTCTAAGACTTATGGGTTTCGATGATAGTGATATAGATAAACTAGAGAAAGTACATCCAAGAAGAAAAAATTGCACTTCAAGTAAACTATATAAGCAGGCCGGCAATTTTATTGTGGTTGACGTTTTAATGGAAATATTAGAACAATTGATTAAGTCCCAAATATTGACTTCTTGTCCCAAAGAAACTATAATATAAATGTAAGAATTAATTATGTGGGGGTATCGAAAATGAAAAAGGCAAATATTATAAATTTAATTAAATATTATGCCGAAAATAATGATTCAGGGTTTAGAAATGAAGCATATCAAATAGCAAATGAATTTGATAAGACAGGAGATTATCAGCTATCTGAATATATAATGGCTTTACTTTCAAACACTAATGCTTTTGTTCCTCAAATTAATGAAAATGAGTTAACATTTGTAAAGAAAATAGAGGTAGGTGGTTCCCCGTTACCTCTTCCTGAAGAAATTAAGTCGGACATAATAGGAATTATTAATGCAGCAGGTCACGGAATAGGAGTAAATAAATTTTTGTTTCAGGGTGCACCTGGCACAGGAAAGACAGAAACAGCCAAACATATAGCAAGAATTTTAGATAGAGAATTATTTGTTGTAGATTTCGCTTTTATAATTGACAGTAAATTAGGACAAACAGGGAAAAATATTGCTAAGTTATTTGATGAAATAAATAATTTGGTATCACCTGAGAAAGTTGTCATACTATTCGATGAGATTGATGCACTAGCTTTAGATAGGACAGATTCTAAAGATATTAGAGAAATGGGAAGAGCAACAACATCAGTGTTAAAGGGATTAGAAGGATTGAATAAAAATATTTTGCTGATAGCTACCACAAATTTGTATGATCATTTTGACAAAGCCTTGATAAGAAGATTTGATTCAGTAATTGATTTTAATAGATATTCACGAGAAGATTTATTAGAAATATCGGAAATTATTTTAAATTATTATTTATCTAAATTTAAAAATGCTGGAAAAAATATTAGATTATTTAAAAAAATAATATCTTCAATAGACGATATAACTTATCCAGGAGATTTGAAGAATTTAATAAAAACTTCTTTGGCTTTTAGTAATCCTAATGAAGAATATGATTATCTTAAAAGATTGTATATAACTATTTCTGAGAATAAAGATATGGATTTAAAAACCTTGAAAAAAAAAGGTTTTACAGTTAGAGAAATAGAAATATTAACAGGAATCTCAAAAAGTCAAGTATCAAGGGAACTAAAGGAGTAGATTAATGAATGAGATACTACAATTAAAAGGGAAATTAGGACAAATAAAGTCCGGAAATACACCTGGACCTTCAAATATTCCTAAAAATAAATATGTCTCTATAGATCATCTAGAAAAATTAAAAGATAATTTACAAAAGATAAAAAAATTTTGGGAAGAAGAGAAGTTGAATATAAAACCGTTAGTTAGTGCCTACTATATTAGTGTTGTTGCTAAAAGTAATAGGTTAAAAGGAATACTGGAAAGTAATTTAAAACAAAATAATAATGCAATTGTTGGAGCAAAATTTACAGAGGGTAATTATAAAAAGCATATAATAACATATTGCGTAAGTATTGAAATTATCGATTTATCTATAAAAAATATTGAAAATGTGATTAAAATCATATCTAATAATTTTGGAGATAAAATTTCTCATCATGATATTGAGAAAATTAATCATAAAGAATATGAAAAATTATTTATTAAAGGTGTGTCAAGAACAAGGTTTGTGAATATAGTTGTAGATGCTTACTACTTAGAATCATTTGGTATAGAACAAGACACAAGTCATTTGGTAGAGAATTCCATAATAACTATTTATGATACAGGGACAAAAACATCAGATATTATGAATCAATTAGGCATTAATTTTTTAGAAGTAAGGAGTATTGATGAAACAACTCTTTTACTCACGCCGGATCAGTATAGTTTGTTGAAGTCCAAGGCACCGTATCTAATTTCAATGGCAGTAAGCGACATATCAAAAATTGATAAAGGGGTTATTTTTGATAGAGATGTTATAGATGCCAATATACCTAGTCCAAACAATGAACCTATTATTGGAGTTATTGATACTATGTTTGATGATAGAGTTTATTTTTCTGAATGGGTAGAATTTGAGAATAAGGTAGATGATAATATAGAGTTAAAAAATGAGGATTATGAACATGGGACTATGGTAACTTCAATTATAGTGGATGGTCCAAGTTTAAATCCAGAATTGGATGATGGATGTGGTAGATTTAAAGTTAGACATTTTGGAGTTGCTAAAAGCGGGAAATTTAGCTCTTTTTCAGTATTGAGATCTATAAAAGAAATCGTTGAAACTAATAGGGATATTAAGGTATGGAATTTATCTCTAGGGTCATCAATGGAAATAAACTCTAACTTCATATCCCCCGAAGCAGCGATTTTAGATAGAATTCAATATGAAAATGACATTATATTTATTGTCGCAGGAACAAATAAGCCTAAAAATTCAAAAATAAAAAAAATAGGAGCTCCTGCTGATTCTATAAATTCAATAGTTGTAAATTCTGTAAGCTTTGATAAAGAACCTGCAGATTATTCTAGGGAAGGGCTAGTATTATCCTTTTTTAATAAACCAGATATAAGTTATTACGGAGGAGATGATACAAAGTATATAAAAACCTGTTCACCTCTAGGTGAAGCATTTGTATCAGGAACGTCTTTTGCAGCTCCATGGATAGCTAGAAAGATGTCATATCTTATAGATATATTAGGTTTGACTAGAGAGCTTGCGAAAGCTTTAATAATTGATTCTGCAACTGGATGGGCAGATAGACCCTATAATCCTCAATTAGTGGGATATGGCATTGTTCCTATTAAAATAGAAGATATAATTAGTACTCCAGAAGATGAGATAAAATTTATGATAAATGGCGTTTCAGAAGAATATGAAACATATAATTATAATATTCCAATTCCAGAAAAAGATGGGAAACAACCATTTGTATCGAAGGCAACATTATGCTATTTCCCAAGTTGCTCAAGAAACCAAGGAGTTGACTATACAAATACAGAAATGGATATTCATTTTGGAAGATTAAGTAAAACTAATAATGGAAAAGTAAAAATAAATTGTATAAATGACAATAAGCAATCAGATGAAGGAAAAGTTTTACTATATGAAGGAGAAGCACGAAAACTATACAGAAAATGGGACAATGTTAAGCATATAAGAGAGAATATAAAAACACCAAGAGGCAGGCAAAAGCTGCCCAAAAAGAAGAATGACAATGAATTATGGGGAATAAGCATAAAAACTAAAGAAAGGTTAAATGCTAGTAACGGAAATGATTTGAAATTCGGAGTTGTTATAACTTTAAAAGAGGTTAATGGAGTTAATAGAATTCAAGAATTTATACAACAATGTCAGTTCAGAGGTTGGTTAATAAATACTATAGATATTGAAAGCAGAATTGATATTTATAATACTGCAGAGGAAGAAATAGAGTTTGAATGAGAAAATATCTTTAGACGGTAGATAAATTAAAATCTATCGTCTTTTTTATTGTTAAAAAGAGAAGGAGGATGAAATGCAAGTAAATGATTTTAAGAATATACAAGAAGCAATAAAGTATGAAGTTTTACAAGATGAAAAAGAATATTTAAAGCTCTTAAAGGTTATAGGCAATAATCAGAAATATGATTTTTCAAGCCAACTAAGTATATATAATAAGGAACCTGAAGCTAGAGCTTGTGCGACATTTGATATGTGGAAGAAATATTTTGGTCGAGTTGTTATGAGGGGTCAAAAGGGTATTCCAATTTTAGTTGGAAGTGATGTAAACAAAAAAGTTTCATACATTTTTGATATTAGTCAGACTACATCAATGGATAGGAATATTAATGAGGTTGGCTTATGGCAGTTTGATCACGAAAACCATAACGAGGCTTTAAAGGAAATAATAAGAGATTTTTCATTTGAAGATAGTGATTCACTCAATGAAAATATATTTTCTTTAAGTCGAATTTATGGAGATGAATACATTAATTTGGCTCTTGCTGATTTGAGAATAGATATAGAGGATAGACTTAGTTTTGAAAAATTTATGAGAGACTCAATATCCTATGCGGTAGCTAATAGGTTTAATACATTCTATCCTATGGATATGGAAAATTTAAAAAATAATTTTTCTAGGATTAATACAATTTCTTTAGAACAGATAGGTCTTGTAATATCAAGGATTAGTGAAGATATTATAGATAGCACAATAGAAAAATCTAAGGAAATGGATCGTACTAGGCTGCTGACAGAAAGGGCCGGTGGCGACTATAATAGAGATATAGAAAATATAAATGAAGATAGAGGAGGTCAAAATGATTTATATAGACGAGATGATAGGTCAAGAAGTAGAGATGGACGAGTTTTCACAGATGGAAGCGACAGAGGAAATAGCGATGAAGATCGAAGAGAAAACCTTGGACATGATGGAGAAGGATCTGGAATTTATGGAGAGATATCCGAATCCGACATACGCAGTTCTAAGACTGTCTTACCTAGTAGGGAGCGAGGACATGGAGAACTGGAAGAAACTTCAGGAAATGTACGAGGAGAAAACACTTTTGAACCATCTGAAAGAAATTCAGAATCAGGCAGTGGACTTTATCAAGAGAGAGAAAGTCAAGATGATGAAAGCACAAGGATTGACAGAGAAGATGATGAGGGAGAATCCAGAAGAATACCAAGGACAGATGAACAACTTGATAACAACAGTGAAGAGAATAGCAATCAAGGAATACGTGGAAGTGTAGAAAAGGAAATAAGCCAAGAAAAGGAAGCTGATGAAGCTTCTTTTTTTGATGGCAAAAATACTGAAAAAAGAAAAGATTACTGGATTGTAGAATTTAATGAAAACCACGAATTAGTTCCCGATTTTAGTGGGCAGATAGTAACTAAAGATTTAATTAATGTCCTAAGACAAAAGGATATTGATGTTAAAGACCATAATCAAACTCTTGGAGAAAATGAATTTGGAGAAATGACTGATGATTATATCGGATATTTCAAATTCTATTTTGACCACTATTTAGACGGCGAAGTTGTCGAACACTATAGGATTGACCTTGGTGATGGTGAAGAAGTAAATGAGCGTGAATTTTCATATTTAGAAGAACAAGTTGCAATAAGCGAGGAAAAATCTTTACAAGAAGAAGTTAAGGAAAAGATAGAGCCTAAATTTAAGATAGGTGATCAGGTTAGATATAAAGATAAGGACTTTACCATTACAGACTTTGATGAACTAAGTGGAGGACTTAAAACTGTCACTATCAGAGATAATATGGAATATATGGGAGGTATGATTAGGGGTTCGGAAGTAATTCCATATAGAAACGATTCATACCTTGAAGAAATCTTTGAAAATCTAAGTCAAACATCAGAAAAACTAGCAGTAAAAGTTGGTAAGGAATTTATTTTAGAAGATGAGAATACCTTTGATGGAATTAACTTAATTGAAACTGGAACTAAGGTAGAAGTTAATGGAGAAGAATTTCCCTTATATAAGGGTGAAACATTTGAAGAAAGTAGCAAGATTGATGACCTTTTAGATAGTGGAAATTATGAGATATACAAATTATCTGAGCATGAAAATCAAATTGAAAGACAAGTAGAGCAAGAAAGCTTTATAGATAACCACAATTTTGAAATTGACCAAATGATGGATAGGTATAATGTCCCAAGACAAGCAGCCGAAAATTTATTGAGGGGAAAAGAAGATTTGAAGAATCTAGGCTATGAACCTAATAAGGAAAGACTAAGTTTTGCTAGAAATTATGATTTAAAAAATCATATCTACTCAGAATACCTAACACCATCAGAAAGGCTAGATAAAAATATAAAAGCTATTAAGATGCTCAAAAGACTTGAAAATGAAAATAGGAGTCCAAGAGAGTATGAACAAGCCTATCTTGCTGACTATCTAGGTTGGGGTGGTCTTGCCGATGTCTTTGATGAAGAAAAAGGAGGGCAATGGCTTGAAGCAAGAAATATTTTAAAAGAAAATTTAACAAATGATGAGTATTTGAATGCTAAAGAGTCTACCTTAACATCCTTTTATACACCTAGAGAGGTAATGGATGGAATATATAAGACTCTAACAGATATGGGTTTTAAGACTGGGAATATCCTTGAACCATCTGCAGGGGTCGGTAATTTTATTGGTAATATGCCAAGTGAAATACAAGGCTCTAAAGTATATGGAGTAGAAAAAGATAGTCTAAGCGGAAGAATAGCAAGAGAGCTTTATCCTGAAGCTAATATTCAAATTAAAGGTTTTGAAGAAACAAACTTCTCAAATAACTTTTTTGATTTAGTTATAGGAAATGTACCCTTTGGAGATTTTAAAGTTAACGATCGTGAATATAACAGAAATAATTTTCTGATTCACGATTATTTTTTTGCAAAGTCAATAGATAAGGTTAGGAATGGAGGAATTATTGCCTTCATAACATCATCTGGAACTATGGATAAAAAAGATGAATCTGTTAGAAAATATATTAATGCAAGATGTGAGTTTTTAGGAGCTATGAGGCTACCTAATACAACATTTAAAGGACTTGCTGGTACAGAAGTTACTTCAGATATTATTTTCTTAAAGAAGAGAGATTCAGTTATAGAAAGAGATGACGATTGGATTCATCTAGCAATTGATAAAAAGGGTTTAACCTATAATAAATACTTTGTAGATAATCCTCAAATGGTACTAGGGGATATGAAAGAAGTATCTGGAAGATTTGGCAATACTATTACTTGTGATGAAAGAGAAGACGTAAATTTAAAAGATTTAATGGATCTTGCAAGTAAGGAAATATCTTCAAATTCAAAATATGAAGAGGTCGAACTATTGGAAGATGAAGAATTAAGTCTTCCAGCAACAGATGATGTTAAGAATTTTTCCTATACCATTATTGATGAAGAGGTCTACCTAAGAGAAAACTCAGTCTTAATTAAGCAGAATATATCAGATAAAAATAAAGAAAAAATAAAAGATTATCTTGATGTAATGAATGCTTTAAAAGATGTAATAGAAAAGCAAAAGGAAGATTTTTCAGACGAAGAAATAAAAGAATCACAAGCAAAGTTAAATGAAGTCTATGATAACTTTTCAAAGAAACATGGCTTTATTAACTCCTTATCAAACACTAGAGCCTTAAAGGAAGACTCAAACTTTCCTTTGGTATCATCAATAGAAATACTTGATGATGAGGATAATTTCAAAGCTAAGAGTGATATATTCTCAAAAAGAACAATCACAAAGGCAAAAGTAGTAGACCATGTAGACACTTCCCTTGAAGCTTTAGTCTTATCAGTTTCACAAAAAGGATATGTAGATTTTGAATATATGGAATCTATCACAAGTAAAGATAGGAACACCTTAATTGGTGAGCTTGAGGGCGAGATATTTTTAGATATTAAGGATACAGACCTAATAAATAACAGAATGCCCTTTGAGAACTTTGACAATGACGATTCATTTCATTTTTCATATGTATCGGCTGATGAATATTTAAGTGGTAATATCAGAGAAAAGATTGGCTACCTCAATTCATATATCGGAGAAATTGAAAATGTAATAGATTTAGCACCTTCTGAAAAGAAAGATACACTATTAAACGAGTTAGGCAAACTCAAATATCAAAGAGAAAAATTACAAGAAGTTATGCCTGAAGAACTTACTGCTTCTGATATAAATGTAAGGTTAGGAGC
Organism: Urinicoccus massiliensis; assembly: GCF_900120405.1. Lineage (GTDB taxonomy): Bacteria > Bacillota > Clostridia > Tissierellales > Peptoniphilaceae > Urinicoccus > Urinicoccus massiliensis. The sequence goes on from NZ_LT635492.1 coordinate 34,448, forward strand.
AACCTGGATACCTCAAAAAGATATAGAAGACTTTACTTTTAACCTTTTAAAAACACCAGGTTATGATAGGTGGAATATAAATGTTAGGTTCTCGCCACACTCAAGTGAATGGAATATTGAGGGTAAAAGTGTTGACTCGACTAATGACCTTGCTAACATGACTTATGGTACAAGTAGAGTAAATGCCTATAAGCTAATTGAAAATGCTCTTAATCTAAAAGATACAAAAGTATTTGACCAAATAATAAATGATGATGGGTCTAAGACTTCTGTATTAAACAAAAAAGAAACTATGCTAGCAAGTCAAAAGCAAGAGCTGATTAAAGAAGAATTTAAGAATTGGATATTTGAAGATCCTGATAGAAGATATAGGCTAGAAAAGATTTATAATGAAAAATTCAATTCAATTAGAAATAGAGAATTTGATGGTTCTAACTTAACTTTTGATGGAATGAATACTGAAATTAGACTTCGAGAACATCAAAAAAATGCAATAGCTAGGACTCTTTATGGTGGAAATACACTACTTGCCCATGTAGTAGGAGCAGGAAAAACTTTTGAAATGGTAGCTTCTGCTATGGAATCTAAAAAGTTAGGACTTGCAAGTAAGTCATTATTTGTAGTTCCTAACCATCTAACCACTCAAATTGGTAGAGAGTTTATGCAGTTATATCCGTCAGCAAATATTATGGTGGCAGATAAAAAAGACTTTCAACCAAAAAATAGGAAAAGATTTATTGGTAGGATTGCAACAGGAGAATATGACGCAGTTATCATAGGACACTCTCAATTTGAAAAAATACCGATGTCTAAGGAATACCAGGTAAGGCATATACAAGACCAAATAGATGATATAGTTTCCTTTATCGATGAGAACAAAAGAAATAGAGGAGAAAATTTCACAGTAAAACAACTAGAAAAGACAAAGAAAAAACTCATGGTAAGACTGGAAAAACTAAATGATGACTTTAAAAAGGATGATGTAATAACTTTTGAAGAGCTGGGAGTAGATAAGTTATTTATAGACGAAGCTCATAATTACAAAAACTTATTCTTGCATACAAAGATGAGAAATGTTGCGGGTATCGGTCAGAGTGAAGCCTTTAAGTCTTCAGATATGTATATGAAATGTAGGTATATGGACGAAATGACAGATGGCAAGGGAGTTGTTTTTGCTACTGGTACACCAATATCAAATTCAATGACAGAGCTTTATACCATGCAAAGATACCTTCAGTATGACGATTTAAAGGCAAGAGGATTAGAACATTTTGACGCTTGGGCTTCTACTTTTGGAGAAACAGAAAATACCTTTGAATTATCTCCAGAAGGCACTGGTTATAGGCAAAAGACAAGATTTTCAAAGTTTTATAACTTGCCAGAGTTGATGTCTATGTTTAAAGAAGTAGCAGATATAAAGACTTCAGATATGTTAAATTTGCCAGTACCAGAAGCAAACTTCGAAGTTATTAAAACAAAACCTACTGAGGAACAAAAAGAAATATTAGAAGCTATTTCAGAAAGAGCTGACGCAGTTAGAAATAACCAAGTAGAGCCAACAGAAGATAATATGCTAAAGATTACAAATGATGGTAAAAAACTTGCCCTTGACCAGAGATTAATAAATCCACTACTTCCAGATGATCCTAATTCAAAGGTTAATGTATGCGTTAAAAATATCTTTTCTATCTGGGATAAGACAAAAGAAAAATCATCGACTCAATTAGTGTTTTCAGATATGTCTACACCAAAAGGAGATGGAGAATTTAATATCTATGATGATATTAGAAATAAGCTAGTGAATATGGGAATACCTAAAGAAGAAATAGCCTTTATCCACGAAGCAGATACAGACAAACAAAAAGATGAATTGTTCTCTAAAGTAAGAAGAGGAGAAGTAAGAGTCTTATTAGGATCGACTCAAAAAATGGGAGCAGGTACAAATGTACAAAATAAACTAATAGCCTTACACGATTTAGACGTCCCATGGAGACCGTCTGACCTAGAGCAAAGAAGTGGTAGAATTGTTCGTCAAGGTAATGAAAATGATAAGGTAAATATCTTTAGATATGTCACAGAAAATACCTTTGATGCTTATTTGTGGCAGACGATAGAGAATAAGCAAAAATTCATTTCTCAAATTATGACTTCAAAAACTCCAGTAAGAGTTGCAGAAGATGTTGATGAAGCAAGCCTATCTTATTCAGAAATTAAGGCTTTAGCTACTGGCAATCCTCTGATTAAAGAAAAGATGGACTTAGATAACGAAGTTACAAAACTAAAAATGCTTGAAGCAAACTACAAGTCTAATAAATACAAGCTCGAAGATAAGGTAAATAAAATTTATCCCCAAAGTATTTTAAAAACTGAAATGGAAATACAAGCAGTTAAAGAAGATATTGCAAGTGTTGAGAAATTAGGAGAAGGAGATAACAAATTTACTTCAATTAGTCTTGGAGAAAATATAATTTTAGATAAGAAAGAAGCTGGAGAGAAGCTATTAGAAGAAATAAAAAAGGTAAAGATAAATGATAGCAAGGTTATTGGTAAATATAGAAATTTAGATTTACAAGTTTCATATAACTTTATGACTAATACTCACGCCTTTAAACTTCTAGGAAAAGCAGAATACTTTGGAGAGTTTTCAAACTCTACTGATGGTAATATAACAAGGCTTGATAATGCAATTGAAAAAATGCCTGCAAGACTTGAAAGGTTGAATCAAAACCTTGAAAACTATAAAGAATCTTTAGAAAATGCCAAAGTAGAATTAACTAAACCATTTGAAAAAGCAGATGAGTTAAGGGATAAGACACTAAGACTAGCTGAGATTAATAAACTTTTAGATATGGGAGAAGTAGAAGAATTAGAAAACCAATCACCATTATTAGAAGATTTAAAGAGGGCGATAGTTGATTATTCTAACTATGAGTTTTCAGAATCTAATAGCTATGAAGATTTTGACAAACTATACCCTGATTTAAGCCATATAGGACTTGCCTATACAGAAACACCAGATGGTAAGCACTCTATTCAATATGAGGTAAATTTGGAAGAAAAAACATGGACTCAGTATGTAGATAATGTAGCTATTAGAACAGAATCTTTTGTAGAAGAAGATATATCTAGCTCACAAGCTCTTAAAGATATGACTGAAGCCATAAAGATGTCAAGTTTTGATGATCTGGTATCAGTAGATGAAGAAGATTTAAAACAAGCACTAGGACTAGAAATAGATGATGATGGAAACTTCTATGATCCACTGGCAAAAGATCTTGATAATGATGGAATACCAGATAGGTATGACAATGATTTTAAAGATAGTGATTACTTTGAATCAACCTATGATGTAGAGGATAATCTTCACGCAAGGGAAGAGAAGCCATCGATATTGGGACAAATATCGAAATTCAAATCAGAAGAAGAAAAAGATAAAAATCAAGAAAAAAGTGAAAAAGGACAAGAAAGATAGAGGAGGGCGAAAGGCTCTCCTTATTTAGTACAAGGAGGAAAATATGGAATACAAAGATATTAGAGAAAACTTAGAAGAAATGATGAATGATAACTACAAGGACTTTATAAAAGCACTTGTGAGCATAGAAAAAGGTGTTACTGATGAAAAGGCACTTGAAGAAGTCTATGTTTTATTTATGATCAAAGACACAACAGGTCTATTAAATGATGACTTTGACTATATGATTGATGATATGAAAGAACAAGGTAAGATTGTTGAAAATACCAATGAACTTGAAGAAAAAGACGACCTCATAAATCTCGTTGGTAATATAGTTGGAAAAGTAGAAAATCTTGAAAGAGAAAATGCTAATGGAGAAAAGTTTAAAGTAAGTAATTTTACTCTTGTTTCAAAAGATGATAATGGTAATAAAGTTTATACCAATTGTTCAGCCTATGGAGATAAGACAAAAGATTTAGAGAACCTAAAACAAGGAGATTTCGTTAAAATCTTTGGACAAGTAAAAACAAGCATTGATAACAACGGAAAGGAACATAAAAATGTTCGTATTTTCTCTTCTAAGCTCTTAAAAGCAAAAGAGCAAGTAAAGAGTCAATACAAGGATAGAAAGTCAATATTAGGGCAAATAAAAAGCTTTAAGACAGATGACAAAGCTAAGTCAAATAAGAAAGACCATAGCAAAGGTACAGAGAGATAAATATCGGCAGTCTTCGGACTGCCTTTATTTTTTTGTCATATGTAAATAGATTGTATAATGGTGCTATATGTGGAGATTGTAGTATTGATGTATAGATAATAAGATAACAGATTATAAAAGTGGGATTGCACTCAGTAAAATTGAAACAGTCTTAACTGAGAAAAATATTGGATATGACGGAGACTTATAAATCGCTCTTATTCCAGAACTTTTAGAACTAATGTTTTGACGGAAAAATCGGATTCTACAAAGTTCTAAATGAGTCTTAAAATTCTGCCTCAAATAATTGAATTATGGGGACTAAACATAAAGTCAGAAGAATTCCCTAAAAAAGCAAGACTAACAGAAAGACCAACTACTACACCATTGCTTCTATTAAGGACAGTGGAGCTTGGTCTTTCTATATCTGACTGATCCCTACTAACAATTGGACTTGTAAATGATATGTTCACAGAAAAGAATAATGATGAATACAAATATAAGGAATTGGCTACACAAGAAGACTTTGATAAGTTTTAAGTCATTACGAATGATATTGACAAACTATAATTATTGTTTTATAATAATAATCAAAGATAATTATCGTTTTACAATAATGCAATGGGGAGGATTATCATGAGAAAAAGATTTTTAATAATGGCTATTTTTATTGTTTTTTCTATAGTTTTAACTTCTTGTAGTCCAAATACTACAACAGAACAAACAAGTAATAAAAAAGAAGAAAAGATTGAAATATTTGATTCTAACAATAAAAAAATTGTTGAAACAGAAGAACAAGAAGTTTTAGACTACTTTGGCAATTTAACAGGAATGAGCGTAGCAAATATTAATGATAAAAACTTCGACGATTATTTTAAAGAAATACCAGATGATGCAATAGAGTCTTACCACTTCTTATTAACCAGCAAGAGAGAGGATAAAAAAGCTACAAAGATAGATTTCTATATTTATGAAAATTATCCATATATTACAATGGAGGGAATGCCCTTGCTGCCTTCTTCATTAACCTGGGAACTTTCTAAAGAAGATTTAAATTATTTGAAGGATAGAGTACAAGAATGGAAAGATGTAGATGATAATAGATAAACGAAAGTGTTGAGGAGAAGTTATGAAGAGTTTTATTTTTAAAATAGCGATTATATTATCTAAGGGTTTAAGATATATTTCATATTTAGGAGCAGGTTTTACCTTACTTGGAAGTGTATTAACTCTGATTTTTAAAGATGATGTAATACAAGTAGTTGAATCTCATCAATTTAATCTACAAGAGGTTTCACTTCCTTTTATTATTTATTCATGCCTGAGTGCTCTTATGATATTCGTTGTAGTTGGTTTCTCATTGGATAAATTCGAGAAGATTTTAGTGAATTTAGAGAATAAAGATTATTTTTCAGACTTAAATTCAAAATATTCGAGAGATATATTAATAGCACTTATAGTTCTGACGATTTGTCAAATTATTTCTAAGCTAGTTTTCAATTATCTTAAAGTGGACAATATTAGCAGTGTTTTTAATTTAACTATTAAGGATTATTTAACGAATATAATTTTGATGGTTATAGTATTTTCATCAATGATTATATTTGATACAGGAAAATCCTTAAAAGAAGATTCGGAAAGTATAATTTGAAAATGAAAGACCAAATAATTATAAATCTAGATCAAGTGTTAAAAAAGAAAAATATGACATCGAAAGAGCTTGCAGCAAGGATAGGGATAACCGAAGCAAATTTATCAATATTAAAAACTGGAAAAGCCAAAGGTATAAGGTTTAACACTTTAGCGAGCATCTGTAAGGAGCTTGATTGTCAACCAGGTGATTTACTTGAGTATGATAATGAAGAATATCAACAGTAAAATTAATGTATAAAGTATAATGACAGTGTATTGACTACGCACAAATTTAGTTATATAATAAGGTCAAAGGAGATGGGGAAATGGCTACAACAAATTTGAATATACGAACAGATAAAGAAATAAAAGAAGCTGCCGAAAAAATCTACTCCAGTCTAGGCTTAAATATGACTACTGCCATTAACATGTTTTTAAGGGCGAGTATTAGAGAAAGTGGCATTCCTTTTGATTTAAAACTTAATGTTCCAAGTGATGAAACTATAAAAGCGATTGAAGAAGGAAGAATGATAGCTAAAGATACGAATGTGAAATCCTATGACAATATGGATGACTTGAGGAAAGCCCTTGAAGTATAAGATAAGTTTACAAGTAAATTTAAAAAAGACCTAAAGCAAGCTAAAAAGCATAGGAAAAGATAATAAGGAATACACAAGTCTATAAGTATACTCTGCCAAATTATTAAAAGCTAAAGAGCATACTAAAGCAAAAATATCAACAATAGAGAAATTTAAGACTAAAGGGGATATGAAAGTGGATGAAAAGAAGAAAAATGATAAAAGCATAGAAAGGTAAAAGATTATAGGGGGCAGGTTTTTGTCTGTTTACTGTATTGTATGATGGGGCAAGTTCCAATACTGGGGTGAAAGTCCCTAAACAGCGTATTTGTCGACGAATTCCATAGCAATCCTGAAATTTCACATGGAGATATGTGGAAGAGAGGAACGACCTGACTTGATGAACATGAATATGATATTAAGGTTGGTTAGATATGTAGATTACAGTATACTAACAGTAGCAAACAGTGTAGTGGCAAACAGAGTAATGGTTTTAGTAACCAAATGTATAGAAAAGAAGTTAGGATTAAAATAAATGCAACAAAATTCAAAGTTATTAAACCAACCAAGCTAAAATGTTTTGGATTTGAAGTCTGAAAAAGAAAAGACGATTAGAAGGCTAGAACAGACGAAAACTTTTTAAAAGATATAGTATATGTGATGACAGCAAAGACAATCTATTATCAATATAGTAGATATAGATATTGAAATGAGATAAAGAATAATGGTGTACTTATTTATAAGTAGACATTTATAAACAACGAAAGAAATGTATATTAAATCAAAAATTATAGATTTAAGAAATTTAGAAAGATAGATTTAATTCATTAAAAGGATGTTGTATTGTTCTTCTTGATTCTTTTACTTAAAAAATTTCTTTATTTTTTTAAAGTTGTTTTGACAAAAGTGATAGATTTAAAATGGAGGAAATTTAGTTATGAATTACTCAGTATTAGTAGTAGAAGATGATGAAAGTATTTTAGATTTAATAGAGATATATCTAGAAAATGAAAATTATATTATAAAAAAGGCAACATGTTCAGAGGAAGCAATTAGATATATTAAGGAAGAAGAATTTGATTTAGCGATTTTAGATATTATGTTACCTGATAAAGATGGATATTATTTATGCAAAAAGATTAGAGAGTCTTTTAATTATCCAATTATTATGCTTACATCAAAAGATGATGAGTCAAGTAAAATTAAGGGCTTAACCTTTGGAGCGGATGATTATGTAACTAAACCATTTTTACCTGGAGAGTTAGTTGCTAGAGTAAAGGCTCAATTAAGAAGATACAATAATTATAATTTAAAAACTAAAGAAGGTACAGGAAATATTTTAACTTATCAAAATGTGGATTTAAATATCAAATCAAGAGAAGTTTTAGTTGATGGACAGGAAATTGATTTAACTCCTATTGAATTTATTATTTTAAAATCATTACTAGAGAAAAAATCTGAAGTACTAGGATCCGAAGATTTATTCTATAAAATATATCCGGATGAATATTATATAAAAAACAATACGGTTTCAGTTCATATTAGGCATATTAGAGAAAAATTAGGAGAAAAAAATAATATAATAACAACTGTATGGGGAGTTGGGTATAAAATTGGATAAAGATCAATATTTTAAAGATATACTAAAAAAAATAGTAATAAAAATTATGGTATTTTTATTTATTCTAATGAGTTGTATGCTTGCAATAGATAGCAATATTTTTAGATTTAATAATGAAATACACGAATTTTTTGTTAATAGATTGGATCTGATTTTTTTTGTTATTTTATTATTGGGGTTATTAATTATTATAATAAAAGAATTTTCAAAATTAGAGAAAGATTATATTGACTTATGCAAAAAAATAGACGATTTGGATGAGAATATTGTTAGTTTCCCGACTCCTTATAAAACTTTAGAAGATTCCATAAATAGATTAAAATTTAAACAAAAAGAGATAGAATATACGCTTAAAAAAAGAGAAAATGAAGATAATGATTTAATCACCTACTTAGCACATGACTTAAGAACTCCTTTGACATCTATCATTGGATATTTATCAATGCTCGATGAAATGAAAGACTTGCCTAATAAGCAAAGAGAGAAATATATTAGACAATTATTAGAAACAGCATTAGGATTAGAAGATCTTATAAACCAATTTTTTGAAATTGCTAGATTAAATAATGGTGAATTTAGTATTCATAAAGAAAAAATTGATTTAGAATATTTTTTAATACAATTAAGAGATGAGCTTTATCCTATGATGAAAGAGAATAATCATAAGATAAATATCTCAAGTGAAGGCTCAATATTTGTAAATGTCGATCCAAATAAAATGAAAAGAGCCTTAGAGAATATTTTAAAAAATGCAATCTTATATTCTTATGCAAATACAGAGATAAAAGTTAAAATATATCAAACGTATAAGTGTGTAATATTAAAAATTATTAACAAGACCGATACACTAGAAGAAGCGCAGATAAGAAATATGTTTAACAAATTTACTAGATTAAATCTAGCAAGAAATTCAAAAAAAGTGGGATCTGGCTTAGGTTTACCTATCGCAAAAGAAATTATTGAATTACATGAGGGTAAGATAGAGGTAGAAAGTTCTAATAATGAAGTTATTGTCATTGTAAGATTAAAAAATAAATGAGGATTACACCTTAATTATGTATAAAACTACATAATTAAGGTGTTTTTTTATTTTTTAAAAATTAATGAAATCTTAAGAATTAATCAATAGAATATTAAAACACTTTTTTATTGTATCAATTAAAATAAAATCATAGAGGAGTAAAATTTTTATCACTAACATGAAGATGTATTTTTTACTTTTTAATAAGGAAGCATAAAAGATAAGGGAGGTAGTTTAGTGGAATTAGAGATTAAAAACGTAAGTAAGAAATTTAAAGATAAATTAGCGGTTGATAATGCATCAGCTACGTTATGTCCAGGTGTTTGGGGACTCTTAGGTGCAAATGGTGCTGGGAAAACAACTTTAATAAAAATGATCACTGGAATTAGTACACCGAGTCAAGGCGAAATTTTATATAATGGGGAAAGAATCAACAAATTAGGAGAAGAATATAGGAATTTGTTAGGGTTTTTACCTCAAGAATTTATTTGTGCTCCAGAGTTTACTGTAAATTCATTTTTACAATATGTAGCTGCTTTAAAAGGTATAGACAAGAGCAAAACAGAAGAAATGATTGATAAACTCCTAGAAGTATTAAACTTATCTGATGTCAAGTACAAAAAAGTAGTAAAGCTTTCAGGAGGAATGAGAAGGAGAGTAGGAATATGTCAAGCTATTTTAAATGATCCTAAAATATTAATTTTAGATGAACCAACAGCAGGACTTGATCCTGGTGAGAGAATAAAATTAAGAAATTTTATCACGGAAATATCAAAAAATAAAATAGTTTTGCTTTCGACTCATATAGTCTCTGATATTGAATATATATCAACATCAAATTTAATTATGAAAGATGGTAAATTTGTATATTCTGGAACAACTGATGAACTGATATCTAAAATTAAGAATAAGGTATACGAAGCATCTATATCAAATAGAGAATACGCAGAAAAAGAAACACAATTGAATGTTGTTAATGTAAAACAACAAGATGATGGAAACGTACTCATTAGATACATATCAGATAAAGATGATGTTTTAAATAATTCTAAATTAACAAAAGCTCATCTAGAAGACTTCTATTTATGGGTCTTTCCAGAAGATAGAAGTTTTAAGGTGAATTAAAATGAAAATTTACTTAAATGAGATAAAGAGGATTTTATCAATAAGATCAAATCAAATTATAATATTGTTTTCATTACTACTTGCTATATTGCTTTCCATAGCTCCAATTAATTTTACAAAAATTACCTATGGAGAAGGAGATCAAGTAAAAAATTTAAAAGGAAAAGAAGCAATAGAATATATTAAAAAAGCTAAAGAGCCTTATTCAGGAAAGATAACAGAAGATTTAATTTATAATGGCACAAAAAAATATAGAGAAATACTAAGAGAATATAATGTTACTGATAGGTCTGAATTAAAACCTGAAATTAATACAAAGAAGCTTATGCCTATAGAACATATAAGTAAGAAAGTAAATGAAGTATTCACTGATTCTCAAAGTAATAACCTTCCTCCAGTTTTAAGCATAGATATCAATGATACCAAATATTTTTACAATAAAGTATTTGATTATCTAAATAAAGTAATTGAAAATGAATATCCTAATAAAGCTCAGAATCAAATTATAGAAAAATCTGAAAAAGCACTGAGTAAAATAAAGACTCCATATGAATATTATGGATATTATAGTACAGATGCAAATGATTATAGAGGATTTTATAATACGATAATTATAATTTTAATGGTTGTAGTAGCAGCTCCAATATTCTCGTCAGATAGTGAGAATGATTTAGATTATATATTTAAAACAACTAAATATGGCAGAAGAAAGTTTGCCATCTATAAAATCCTGGCAGTACTTACGATTTCAACAGTAATTTTACTTTTAGGAAACTTCATACAAGGCTCTATATTAGACTATGCTTTTGGAACAGAGTATAAAAAGACTTCTGTTCAGATGATGTTTAGTGCTTTAAGTTTGCATAATTGGAACTTTGGACAGTTTAATAAATATATGCTTATTTGTAATAGTATCATATTGATTTCAACCATTCTTGCTACACTAATTATTTCTGTATTAAGTAAAAGAAAAGTTGAATCCATAATGAAATCAATTTTATTAGCAGTATTTCCAACAATAATTTCTCCTATTGGTATGATTAGTGCTATAAACTATATTTTTCCATCTTCAGGAGTAGGACTACTCAATTCATTACAAAATCAAATAGCTGATTTTAATTTTGTAAATGTTTTTGGAAATTGGATGAGTTCATCAAGTCTTATAATGATATCAGCTGTAATATATATTATTATTTTACCAAGTTTAGTAGTAATGATGTATTCAAAAATTGGAGGTAATTATGGACTTAATAACCCTAGAAGCAGAAAAATATAATAATAAAGAAAACATTACCTTAAACATGGTAATCGAAGGACCTGATTATGAGGATAAGTATGATAAGATACAAGTTTATTTAAATGAATGCGATTGGTTGCCTAAGAATATAAACATATTAACATCTTCCATAGATTATGGACCACATGAAAGCATATATACAAGACCACAATCTTATGAAGAAAGAATGATTTTAAAAGATTATTATGATCCAATTTTATCGTGGGATGAAAAAAATAAAATAAGGAGAATATAGAACTGGTAACAGAGTTCGCGCTTTAAAAACTCTTAGAGCATCATATTAATGATGAATCATAGAGGCTCACACTATATAGAAATTTTAGTCTATATTTTGTGGGCTTCTATATTAATTATAAATAATAAGACTAGTTTGCTTTGTCAAAGCTGTAGGGGAGGTATAGATTATGAACATATATTTACAGGAACTAAAAAGATTTTTATCTAAAAAATCAGTAAGAGTTTTTTTGGTCGTGGGTTTATTTTTTACTTTTTTGATATCATTTATTACTTATAGAAGTGTACAATATGATGATATAAGTTCTGGTGATACAATTACCTATTTTGGAAAAGAGGCTATAGATCATTTTAATGAGGATAATAAAGCCTCTGAAGGTTATTTGACAGAAGAAAAAATAACTAAAGTAGTAAAATCTTATAAAGAAATATTAAATAATGAAAATGTAAACAGTAGAGAAAACTTATCAGAGGATGCTAAAAAAAATATATCGAAATTTGATCCTATATTAAGAGTAATAACATACCCATATACAATTACAACATCTGGAAGTTTACTTGATGTAAACGAACTTGATACAGAAAAAGATTTAAATTTTTATCAAAGTTGTTATGATGCATTGGAAAGGGACATAAAACAGAAATATGACAATGACAAGATAACAGAATTTGCTCTAGAAAAATATAAAGAGGTAAATAAACCATTTTATTATGGAGGATATTTTAGTGAAGATATACTATTTTTCGTAAATATTTTTATAACGGTATTATCACTAATTTGTATATTGATTTCATCACAATGCATTGTTGAAGATAAAGAAAATTACCTAGATTCAATTTTTAGAACAACTAGAAATGGAAGAAATAAATATATTTGCAGCAAGATACTTGCCTTAGCAAGTATTATATCGCTTTATTTGATATTAAATATATCTATTTATTATGGAACTATTAAATATCTTTATACTAATGGTTTAGATTCATCTTTTCAAATGTTACTATTTAATCAACTGTCAATATCTAATTTAACTATAGGTAAAGTTATATTAAGTGTATTTTTGTTAAGTATATTATTTACTATTGCAAGTTCAATGATGTCAATATTTGTCGCTATAAATTCAAAAGTTTCTATGGTTTCATCAGCCATATCGAGTGTTTTATTTTTTATTGGTTCTATAATAAATGTTGGGGTCCCCCTAGACTCCAACATTTATTTTTTGCTATAAAAAATGCACTTATCTCTTTTTTCCTTTACAATAAAGTTACCACAACAAAATGAAAGGGTGAGATAAGTGCAAAACTATACTAACACAAATCTATTGAATTTAAAAGGTGTCTCTATTGACGAGGTGGTCTCTTTTGATGATCACATTGATGTAAAACTCCATTCTTTATACAAGGAGGGACTTTGTCCTGTTTGTGGTCATAAGACCTCTCGCATCCATGATTATCGTCTGCAAAGGATCCAACACACGCCTATTGGCTTGCGGAAGGTCTTTCTTTTTCTTCGGAAGAAGCGCTTTGTTTGTCCTCATTGTCAGAAGCGCTTTTATGAGTCTTTGGATTTCTTAGCTCCTTATTCTAGACGGACTAAGGATCTCCACTTCTTTATCCAAGACCAATTAAAACAGGTCCGGTCTTTATCTTCTATTGCCAAGGACTTGGGTTTATCTTCCTCTTGTCTCACAAGCTATCTAAAGTTGGCTCCAAGGAGGCGGCCAAATCTTCCTCGGGTCTTAAGTATGGATGAGTTTAAGGGAAATGCTGGTGGGGATAAATACCAATGTATTTTAGTGGATCCAATCCATCACCAGGTACTGGATATTTTACCCTCTCGACGAAAGAAGGCTTTAATGGACTACTTTTCTTCTTTTCCCAAGGAAGAACGAAGAAGGGTGAAGTATGTGGTTATGGATATGAGTCATCTTTTCTACGCCGTCTTAAAGGAATTCTTCCCTCAGGCAACCTTCATTGCGGATAAGTTTCATTTTGCCAGACAAGTCTTTTGGGCCTTAGAGAATGTCCGCAAGACACGACAAAAGACAAGGGATGCAAAGTATCGTCTCTACTTTAAACGGTCCAAGTCCATCCTACGGAAAAAAGGCAGTCGGCTAAGCCCCGAAGAAAAAGAAAAGCTGGAACTAATGCTTTGGCAAGACAAGGAAATCAAAGAAGCTTATTTCTTAAAAGAACGCTTTTATGACGTCTTAGATGCCTCCAGCAAAGAAGAAGCAAGACAGGCCTTAGACAAGTGGATCTGGACAGCCAAAGAAAGTGAATTAAAGGAATTTAAAGCCAGTATTCGGGCCTATGAAAACTGGAAAGAAGAAATCCTAAACGCCTTTTCCACAGGCATCACCAATGGACAAACAGAAGGCTTTAACAACAAAATCAAAGTGATTAAACGGGTTTCCTATGGGTATCGGAATTTTGAGAACTTTAAGAGTCGCATTTTAATGGTCTTTCGGGCATAAAGAAGGGGCGAGAATGAATCTCACCCCAACATTTGACAAAGAGCCTTTTTATTCCATCATTATTGTATGGAAAAAAATTGTTTAAATCAATATTTTATTTTTTGCCGTCTTTGGGATTAGGTACTGCAGAAAATAGCTTAATTGAACAGTATCAAAAATTTGAATTTGTTAAGTTGCCAGGTAAAATTTTATGGATTCCAAAGTTTCTAGTAATAATGGCTTTAATTAATATTGCTCTGTATTTATTGCTAAGTATAAAATCATATAACAAAATAGAGCAATAAATATTTTAATGGGAAGTAGAGGATAAATATATGGGTAAGGATAAAATAAATCATCTTGAATGTATAAAAATAGCATTCAAGATGATTTATGAAGTAGATAAAAATTCTTTTGCGATTACTATAATATTGTCAATTGTAAGTGGTGTTTTTCCGTTTTTAGTTCTTAAATTAGGACAAACAATAATTAATATAATTCAAATTCATTCCACTAGATTTGATAATATTATAATACTTATACTTATATATTTATCTTTACAATTTATATCTGTAATAGTAGATAATATTAAAAACTACTATTTACAAAGGTTAAGTAATGAAGTTACTTATTCTTCTATGAGGAAAGTAATGGGAAAATGTGCTGATTTGCCTTTAAAAAAACTTGAAGATAATAAAACTTACGATATTTTGAACAGAATAGAGCAAGATGCTACATTAATGTAATATCGTTATCTAATATAAGCTTTTCTTATGATGATAATAGTTTAGCTCTGCAAGACATTTCTTTAAAGATAAAAAAAGGAGAATCCATTGCAATAATTGGGGAAAATGGTTCAGGAAAAAGTACACTTCTAAAAATTTTAGCTGGATTATATAGTCCAGATTCAGGTGTGTTTTTAATTAATGGGATGAAATTTGATGATATTGAAATAGAATCTTATAGAATACAGATTAGTTCATTATTTCAAGATTATTTGAAATATGAGGGGACAATAAAAGAGAATATTATATTAGGGCAAATTGATAGAAATGAAGACGACTTTTCGATTCTAACAGCATTAAATAGTGCTGATGCAAAATTTTTAAAAAATGATGGTAAATATAATATTAATAAAGTAGTAGGTAATTGGTTTGAAAATGGGCAGGAACTTTCAGGCGGACAATGGCAAAAAATTGCAATAGCACGAACTATGTATAGAAAATCAAGTCTATTGTTATTTGATGAGCCAAGCTCGTCATTAGACATAATTTCTGAAAAAATCATATTTGATAATATTTTAAATAATTTGAATGATAAGATTATTATATATATCACCCATAGGATAAGATGTGCGATGAATTCTGATAGAATTATTGTGATGGATAATGGAAAAATAGTAGGTGATGGGAGTCACGATGATTTAATTGAAAACTGTAATAGATATAAGTTAATGTATAATAAGGAATTTAAGTGACTTTAATAGATTGAAGGGGAATTAATTATGAAATTGAAAAATCAATATATTTCAGTTGGGATGAAAGTGCTAACTGTATACTATATAATTTGGTTAATCTTTATTGTAGTATTTAAAATGACATTTTCAATCAATAATTTATTGATTGAGCGACAAATAAATTTACTACCATTTTATTATGACAATACAGTTAATATTAAAGTTATTTTTGATGAGATGGTATCAAATATACTCATTTTTTTACCTTTGGGAATTATGATTAGATCTATTTTATTTCGTAAAAACAATTTAAAAAGTATTCTTTTTGTATTTTTCTTTAGTTTAGCTATAGAGTTTTTACAGTACGCATTGTCAATTGGAGTATTTGATATAACTGATATAATTAATAATACATTAGGTGGTGTATTGGGCGTGGGAATATATAATTTAGCTTTAAAAAAATTTAAATCTAAGTTTAAAGTAGATAAATTTATTTTTTGGATAGCTTTTATTAGTGCTATTTTTATAAGTTTAGTATTAATTGTTTTTTTAAAATATAATGGTATTTAAAAAATTTAGTCAAGTCCATAATATTGTACTAGTTTAATTTACACAATATTATGGACTTGACTCTTAAATTCTTATACTTAACAATAAATATTATAATACCCTTTAATGCAAATACACAGAGTTATCGTTTACTCTTTCATAGCTTTTTATCTCTCCACTTCCTTCCCATAATAATTTTCATAGTTTTTCCTATACTGAACAAGGTCATAAAATTGTTCTTTATTCAAAGAATACTCTTGCATAAGGGTGTTCTTTTTTTCTTGCAATTTATCGAGCTTTGATAGTATTTCTTTTGTATTTGGTAGTTTTTTATAGCTTTCTAAGATTCCTTTAGCGGCTATTTTGTAGACGGAAAGTTCACTATAATATTCTTCTGCAAATTGCTTATCCTCAGGATTTTTCTTGTGGTATTTGTAGATTTCACGATACTTATTTATAGTATTTATATTTTCCATATCTTGAGATAAACTCTTCATCTCAGTTTCAATTTTCTTTATTTTATCTAACAAGTCTTGTCTATCATCAGCAGATTTTTTGATTAGATCATCGAGTTGAGTGATTGAATTAATTCCTTGTTCTCTAAGTTTAATTATTGAATCAGCCATTGTTTTGATATTATGTTTTCTTGCCCAAACTTCGTAACCTTTAGATGATTGAGCTTTTTTATTAGTAGATATATCAATGACATTTCCTACTCTTTTTTTAATAGGATTAGCTTTGTTTTTTATAGCTAAATCTATTCTTTCTTTAATTTTTTCCTCAGTATAATCTTCTCCGATAGTCTTTGCTCTTGTAAATCTTTGCTTATCTTTATGACGAAAAGCAATATGTTTACCAAACTTAATTTCATAATCAAGAGACTTCATATTTTCTAAAAACTCTTCCAAAGATTTAGATTTATTAATCATTCTATCTATATCAAATTGTAGTTTAGATTTCCAAGAATTTCCTTTCTTGTTTTGGTCATATTCGTACCAAGATTTACCAGCAGTTTTATATTTTCTTTTGTAAGCTTCATAGTATTCATCAATGACTGAAAGCTTATTTTCTTTACATAACTCGTCACTTTGATACCTAATTTTGTGGTAAGATTTTTTGTTAGATTGGTAGCATTTACCAGTCTTGTAATTAACATTATTGAAAATAACATGGTTATGGATATGCCCTCTATCTATATGAGTTGCAAGCACAAATTCATAATCTTCTTTTAAAATTTTCTTACATAATTCCATTCCTATCTCGTGAGCTTTTATAGGATCAACCTCCCCTGGTAGAAAAGATTGGATTAAATGTCTAGCCAAAACTGTACCCTTAGTATCATTATCTTCTCGTGTTTTCATAAATTGAATGTGGGCAGTAGATGGATGACATTTGAATGAAGTTACTAAGATTTTTTCATCAGTTTTTTCACTCTTAGTTATATAATCTATTGCCAAATTTAGAGTTGATTTTATAGGATGTATTTTTGTAATTGCCATACTAATCACCAGAACTTTCTTTTGATTTATTAAGAAGTAGGGAATGAATCTGCCATATTTCTCTTGATAATTTTTCTATCTGTTTATTCATCGATTCAATTTCATTCTTGTAAATTACACCAGTTGTATTAGTAGCTTTTGCAATCTGGTTTATGTTATTTGTTGCATTCGAAAGTAGCCATTGTAGGTTTCTAAATGGTTCTAAATCTACTACATAAATCTCTTTTTCTAATACGCATTTTCTAAGAAAGTGGGACATAGTTTTACAATTAGCAAGTTTCATTTTCTTTTCAAAGATTTCTTTCTCTTCATCTGTTAAATATATTTTTAGTTGATTATTTCTTTTTCTATTATCCATAGTATATCTCCTTATCATAAATTATTGGGGTCTTAGGGTTCTCCCTAACAAGGTAAAATTGATAAAAAAAGAAGCAGTCCATAAAGGTTCTGCTTCATCAATTTTTCGTAAGTGGGTACTCACTTACTGTGCTTGCTATTAAAGTTATAAGCGTTAAGCGTATATTTAATTATTAATAATTATATCATACTTAAGTATGATTTTCTACTGTTCGTATTGACAAAAAGAAGATGAGTATATATAATGATAACTAAGTTATCATGGTTAGGTTTTGTAGTAGGAAGAAGGTGAATGAGTGTTGAGTTTAAGTGGGTATGATGCTACTCATAGCAAAATTTTAGAAAGTGGTATAAAAAACTTTTTAAAAGATGGTTATGAGAAATCTAACTTAAGAAAGATTTGCAAAGAAGCTGGGGTAACTACAGGAGCTTTTTACCGTCATTTTGATGATAAGGAAAATTTGTTTACAAATTTGGTAGAACCTTTTGCAAGTCAGATTCTTGATATTTATAAAAATTATGAAGACAAAAGTCTTAAAACTTATGAATCTGATGAAGAGTTAAGTAAAAATAAGTTATTAGAAATACTGAAAATGAAAGAAGAAGCATCTGTAAAGTCCGTATCTTTCTTTTATGATAATAAAGATATTTTTGAGCTTTTGATTTTTTCTTCATATGGTACAAAATACGAGAACTTTATTGATGAAATTATAGGATTTGAAGATGAAAATCATAAAAAAATTTTAAATCTAATTTATAAGAATGGATATAGGAGCGTTATTACTGATGAGGGACTACATCTTATAAACCATGCTTACATTTATGCACTATCAGAATTAGTAGTACATTCTAATAGTAAGGAAGAAGCAGTTCATAATGCAAAGATTATAGCGGGATTTTTTAATGATGGTTGGAAAAAGATTAGGGGATTATAATCCTTAATTTTTTTAAAAATATGATAACTAAGTTATCTTTTTATGGAGGTGGAAATTTTGAAAAAAAGAAAATCAATTAAAAAAACTAATGAAATTGGCGAACAATCATAGGTCAAGTTTAAATCTGTCAGTGCTACTCGCAAGTCTTGGAGTTATTTTTGGAATACTTCCCTTTATAAGTGGAGGAAAAATTGCTGAAGGACTTATATCAAATGATACTGATAAAAATTACTATATCTTATGGTGTTTAACTGGACTACTAGGTTATGCTTTAAAAACTTTATTATATGCATGGTCTCTATCTATTTCCCACAAGGCTACTTTTTCTATACTTGCTGATATTAGGATAAAAATGATAGAGAAACTTCCTAAACTTTCTCTTGGAACAATAAGCGAAACTCCAAGTGGAGCTTTTAAGCAAAAAATAGTTGATCAGGTAGAAAGTATGGAGAGTCCACTTGCTCACATGTTCCCTGAAATGACAGCAAATTTACTAGGTCCTGTTTTTGTATTTTTATATCTTTTGTTTGTAGACTGGAGAATGGGACTCTTATCCCTCGTATCATTTCCAATAGGTATGTTTTTTATGGCAAGTGTTTTTAAATCTTATGGAGATAATTTTGCTGGTGCGATGAAAATCGGAGGAGAAATGAATTCTTCTCTTGTAGAATACGTAAATGGGTTAGAAGTGATAAGGTCATATAATCAGACGGATAAAACTTATAAAAAAATCACCGACAAAGTTTATGCTAATGCTAAATATTATTATGACTGGATGACAAAAACTCAATTTGGAATGTCAATGTCAAAAGCAATCACCCCAACTACTCTTCTAGCTATACTTCCATTGGGATATATCTTTTATAAGAATGGATCTTTATCCTTAACAGGATATCTACTTTCCATAATTTTATCCTTTTCCTTACAAGGATTACTAAATACTATGATGAGATTTACAACTATAGGAGCTCAAGTAGGCACTTTAGTAGAAAATGTGGAGTCTGTTCTTAATGCGACTGAGCAAATTCACAGTGAAGAAAAAATTGTTATTAAAAATCATGATATAGAGCTTAATAATGTGAGTTTCGAGTACGAAGATGGTCAAGAAATTTTATCAGATATTTCCTTACAAATAAAAGAAGGAACTAAAAATGCTTTTGTAGGTTTGTCAGGTGGTGGAAAATCTACTATTGCAAAATTAATTGCAGGATTTTGGGATGTAAAGAAGGGTGTGATTAAGATGGGCGATATTCCTTATGAAAACATTCCTTTAGAAGAACTTTATGATCAGGTTTCTTTTGTGTCCCAAGACAACTTTTTATTTGATGATACTATAAGGGAAAATATAAGAATGGGTGACCCTAAGGCGAGCGATAAAGAAGTTGAGGAGATATCAAAAAAAGCTGGCTGTCATGAATTTATATCTCATTTGGAAAATGCATATGAAACTAGGGTTGGAAAACAGGGAGAAAGTCTTTCTGGAGGCGAAAGGCAGCGAATCGTTATAGCTAGAGCAATGCTAAAAAACGCCCCTATAGTTATATTTGATGAAGCAACGGCCTATATGGATCCAGAAAATGAATATTTAATTCAAAATTCTTTAAATGAATTAATTAAAAATAAAACTGTAATCGTGATTGCACACAGATTATATACAATAAAAGATTCGGATAAGATTTTTGTAGTAAATAATGGAAAAATTGAAGACTCTGGTAAGCATGAAGATCTTCTAAATTCTTCAGAGACTTATAAGAAGCTTTGGAAAACAAGTATAGGAAAGGAGGATTAATATGTTAGAAACCTTAAGTAAAATTTGGAGGTTTTCAGCTAAGGAGAAGTCAAACTTAAATAAATCTTTAGTTATATCAGTAATTCATGCATTCTTTTATGTTTTGCAAATGGGAGCCGTTTATTTTATTTTGTTAAGTATTGTAAATAATGGAGAAAAATTAAGAACATCCTTAATGTCTTTTGCTATTATTCTTGCATCTATATTTGGACGAATGATAACAAATTATTACGCACAGTTAAGACAAACTCATGCAGGTTATTTTATGGTTGCAAATGCAAGAATTAAAATGACAGATAAGTTGAAAAAAATTCCAATGGGTTTACTAAATAATTCAAAAATGGAAAATATTTCAGGGATATTAACAACAGGGCTAAGCGAAACAGAAAACACTGTTCCTTCAATTCTCATAACCATGCTTACTGGATTTTTAACAGCCTTTGTTTTTACTATCATGGTTTTTATTTTTGATATTAGAATTGGGATTGTAGTTGCAATAGCAACATTAATATACCTTTATGTTAGTGATAGAATGCAAAAAGTTTCAGCTAAAGTTGCTCCCAAAAGAGCCAATGCCCAAATTAATTTATCTGATAGAGTTTTAGAACATATACAAGCCATGCCTGTTATTAAATCATTTAATTTAACGGGTAAGGGAGATAAAAACACAAGAGATGCTATTTTTGAGAGTAAAAAAACTAATTTAGAAGTAGAGAGAAGATTTACTCCTTTTACAATTTTTTCTTCTCTAATTTTAAATGTTGCATCATTTATATTGATGTATTTGGCTATTAGATTTTATTTTGATCAAACTATGAATTTAACAAACTCTTTGATGACATTGATTATGTCTTATATGATATTTTCTCAGATTCAGGAGGCAGGATCTTCAATGTCAGAGCTAAGAATAGTAGCAAGTTCTATTGATAAAGTTGATGATATTATGTCGCTTAGTGAGATGAAATCGAAGTCTGGTCTAAAGTTAACAAGTAAAAGAAATATTGAATTTAATAATGTTTCTTTTTCCTATGGAAATAAAAAAATAATCGATAAGGTATCTTTTAAAATTCCTGAAAAAACTACTGTGGCATTTATAGGACCATCAGGAGCTGGGAAAACAACCCTATCAAAGCTCATTGCTAGATTTTGGGATGTAGATAGTGGAGATATTACAATAGGTGGAGTAAATATAAAAGATAGGCTCTTTGTCAAATGTTGGGGTGAGATTCATTCTCGCCCCTTTCTTATGCTCGAAAGACCATTAAAATGCGACTCTTAAAGTTCTCAAAATTCCGATACCCATAGGAAACCCGTTTAATCACTTTGATTTTGTTGTTAAAGCCTTCTGTTTGTCCATTGGTGATGCCTGTGGAAAAGGCGTTTAGGATTTCTTCTTTCCAGTTTTCATAGGCCCGAATACTGGCTTTAAATTCCTTTAATCCACTTTCTTTAGCAACCCACAGCCACTTGTCTAAGGCCTGTCTTGCTTCTTCTTTGCTGGAGGCATCTAAGACGTCATAAAAGCGTTCTTTTAAGAGATAAGCTTCTTTGATTTCCTTGTCTTGCCAAAGCATTAGNCTTCTTCCGAAGAAAAAGAAAGACCTTCCGCAAGCCAATGGGCGTATGTTGGATCCTTTGCAGACGATAATCATGGATGCGAGAGGTCTTATGCCCACAAACAGGACAAAGTCCCTCCTTGTATAAAGAATGGAGTTTTACATCAATGTGATCATCAAAAGAGACCACCTCGTCAATAGAGACACCTTTTAAATTCAATAGATTTGTGTTAGTATAGTTTTGCACTTATCTCACCCTTTCATTTTGTTGTGGTAACTTTATTGTAAAGGAAAAAAGAGATAAGTGCATTTTTTATGGCAAAAAATAAATGTTGGAGTCTAGGGGGACCCCAACATTTATTATAGAACCAAAAGATATTAGTTTAGAAGAATTGATGGATAATATCTCCATAGTCTTTCAATCAGTATATCTATTTAATGATACTATTGAAAACAATATAAAATTTGGAAATCCTAATGCAAGTCATGAGGAAGTCATAAATGCTGCAAAAAAAGCTGCGTGTCATGATTTTATTATGGCTTTGCCAAAGGGATATGACACAGTAATAGGAGAAGGGGGTGCTAATCTTTCGGGAGGTGAGAAACAAAGAATATCAATAGCAAGAGCAATTATTAAAGATGCACCAATTATAATTTTAGATGAGGCAACTGCAAATGTTGATCCAGAAAATGAGGACAAATTACAAATTGCGATTAACTCATTAATGAAAGAGAAGACGGTGATTATGATAGCCCATAAATTAAATACCATAAAAAACGCTGATCAAATCATCGTCTTAGAAAAGGGTCAAATTGTTCAAAAAGGTGAACATGATGAATTAATTAAAGAAGAAGGTATATATTCTGATTTCATTAAAATCAGAGAAAAAGCTGAAAATTGGAAAATTAAATAAGGAGGAGAAGATGAATTTAAAAAATATTGTAAAAATTGCTGTTTTTTCAGTTATAGGATTTGTGTTAACAATGGGACTTGGTTATGCTACAGGAGCTTTAGGTTTAATGCCTAGTTTATATTTGTCTTGTGCCTTTGCTACGATTGTAGTAGCACCAGTATTTGTAATTTTGGCAAGGAGTGTAAAGGTGAGGGGGACCGCATTTTTATATTTCTTTTTGATAGGACTATTCTACACTCTTATGGGGATGTGGCCTATTATAATTATAAATACCATTGCTGGAATATTAGCTGAACTTGTAGTGGGAAGTAGTGAAAATTATGATAGAGGCAATAGTAAGGTTGGTCTTGCTTTTGGAGCGGGTATGTTTGTATATTCACTTCATCCTATGATAATTGTGTTTTTCTTTTCAAAATCTAAGGCGATGCTTGAAATGATGGGAGCGGACTACTTTGACTTTTTAAGAAACTTTTACACACCTGCAAATATTGGAATTTGTTTTGTTATTTCCATAATTGCATCAATCATTGGTGCAAAATTTGGATCATATATCTATAATAAGTTTTTTGCTGGTAGGAATAAAAAAAGTGTTCTTGGTTAAAAGTAAAAAAGAGAAAAAGGAAGTAATTAGCCCAATTACTATAATTGGGCTAATTATAATCTTTTCTATAATACTCACAATAGGAGATGAAGCTTTTTATATTACATGTCTACTATTAAGCTTATTATCATTATCCATTTATTCACTAAAGTTAAGTTTTAAATTTACTTTATTTTTGATTGTAATTTTTATTTTAATAAGGATTTTAGAAAATTATTTGGGTGGTGTCTTTATTGGCTCGATATATCTCATGCTTAGAATTATATTTCTTTACGCTCCTATATTTATTATGGCAAGAGTCATGAGTCTATATTCGGCATCTTTTATTGTAGCTTCTTTTACTAATAGAGGAATGCCTACAAGCTTTGGACTTCCTATTGCTTTATTCTTTAGGTTTATACCTGAAATAAAAATAAGACTCCAAGAAATAAAAGATGGACAAAAGATAAGAGGATTTAAGACTAGTATATTTCACCCAATAAAGACTTTTGAGCTTTATTTTGTGCCTTTACTTTATAAATGTCTTGAAATAAGCGATGTATTAACCTGTTCAATTATTTTAAAGGGGATTGAAATAGATTGTAAAAAAACATCCATATATAATTTGCAATTTTCAAAATTTGATTATTTTATGTGGATTAGCACAGTTTTTATGCTAGGAGCAAGTTTATGGAAAATGTGATTAGTGTTAATATTAAATCTTTTTCTTATGGAGAAAATGAGAATTTAAAAAATATTAAATTTAATATCAAAGATGGAGAGTTTATTGTATTAACAGGCAATTCTGGTTGTGGGAAGAGCACACTAATAAGAATAATTACGGGTCTTTTTCCAAGCTTTTATGAAGGAAAATTAGATGGAGAGGTTGAAATTTTAGGAAGAGATATAAATGAATATAAAAAAGGAGAACTTTCAAAAATTTTATCCATTGTTTTTCAAAATCCCAAAGATCAGTTTTTTTGTACAAATGTTTATGATGAAATTGCCTTAGGGGCAGAAAACTTGGGAATTAAAAGAGATTTGATTATAGAAAAGATAGAGTCTATAAGTAAATTGCTTAAAATAGAAAAACTGCTTGATAAATCTATTTTTTCACTATCAGGAGGAGAAAGACAGAGAGTAGCTATTGCTTCAGCTCTTATTCAAGATAGTAAAATTTTATTTTTTGATGAACCATCCTCTTCTCTAGATTATGATTCTATTGAAAGCTTTAAAGAGATTTTAAAAGAATTAAAATCTATGGGTAAAACCATAATATTAGCCGAGCATAGACTTTATTATCTAAAAAACTTATTTGATAGAATTGTGTTTATGAAAGGTGCAACAATCAATGAAATTTTTACAAGAGAAAATTTTAATAATAATCTAGCCAAAGAATTAGGACTTAGGACTTTAGAAGAAAGAAACTTAAAAACTGAAAGAAATTTTTTTGAAAAAGATTCTGTAGAATTTTTTAATAATATATATGTAAGTGTTGGTAAGAAAAGCATTTTAGAAAACATTTCTTTTGATTTAAAGAAGGGAGAAGTTTTAGGAATACTTGGGAAAAATGGATCGGGTAAGACATCTCTATCAAGAATAATAACTGGACTTGTTGGAAAAAATCAAGATACAAGTATAGGTGTACGAGAAAAAGAAAGACTAAAAAATTCTTACCTAGTTCAGCAGGATGTAGATTCACAAATATTTTTAGATACAGTTGAAAATGAACTCCTGTCTATATCATCTGATAAAGAAGAAATTAAAAAACTTTTAAAGGAAATAAATCTCTGGGATAAAAGAACATCACATCCTCAAAAATTATCAGGAGGTCAGAAACAAAGGCTAGCTGTAATTACTGCTTTTCTATCAAATAGACGAGTAATCATATTAGATGAACCAACATCAGGACTTGATTATAAGAATATGGAAATCATGGCTAAGCTTATAAATGAGTATTCTAAAAAGATTTCAATAGTTATTATAACTCATGATTTGGAATTTCTTTTTAAGTGTTGTAATTCTGCTTTAACTCTAGATAAAAATAATTATGATAGGTTTGTCTTATTTAATAATGAAGAAAAAATATTTGAATTTATTGAGCAAATGTAATATTTCAACTTATCATATATTAAAACAAGGAGAAAATAGACTTAAACATCGAAAGACGATATTTATATAATATATCTGTTAAAAATAATATAGCAAATCCAAAAAGAATCTATATTAAAAATAGTTTCGTTCATTTTAGAGGACTAACCATGCCCAAGAGCAGGAGTCCTCCTTTTTTTGTCTAAAAACAAAAAGACAAAAAAGAATGGAGGAAGCATATATGTCAAAAGAATATTACCTTTATGTCGGTGGGCAAAAAATTAAAGTAAGCGAGCAGATATACAAAGTCTACTGGCAAGAAAGAGAACACGAAAAATATTTAGAGCAGGTGGACAAGAAAAACCACTTGCTCTTTTTTTCGTCCCTAAATCATGATGGGAATTTTGAAGACAATCTAGAAGATAAAAATGTTGATGTAGAAAAAGTTGTAGCTACACAAATTATGATTGAAGCACTAAGTAATGCTATGTCAAAGTTAAATAAGGATGAACGGGAAATCATTGAAAGATTATATTTCAATGATGAAACACTTCGTGCAGTAGCAAAGACTCAAAATATATCACATCCTGCTTTAATAAAAAGGCGAGATAAGATTTTAGAAAAACTAAAGAAATTTATAGAAGAAATATAATTTCTGGTTACCAAAGAGGGCAAATTTTCCTTTATAAAGTGAGGGGAGTTTTGTCCTCTTTCTATTTTAAAAGAAATTTAAACAATACTTGAACCATAACAATTGAATAGACCAAGACAAGACGTTAATCATTTTTGGAGCGTGATAATCTATCCGCCAAGATCTTTCTGCTGAATAATTTGGCAAAACAAGTACTGCTAAGCTAAAAGCAAGGGAAGAAGAAAGGGAGCGATAAGTAAGAGTTTGAATATAGGGAGGGATACTCTATTCGCTATGAAGAAAATGAGGATAATGATACATCTAAGGTTGAAGCCGGCTCATCCTGAACAGAGGCGGAGGTGAGATTCCTATGTTGCTAATCCAAGGCACTTGTCAATGTCAAAAAACTTAAATTTACATAGGAGGTTATTATGATAGAAATAAAGATTTATAGCATGAGAGTTGCTATGTTATGTAGACTTTATGATCTTAAATTAATTAATGATAAGGAATATACAAAAATTAAGAACAGATTAGAAAATGATTATAAGAAGATGGATAGAAAGTAGTTAATCTTGTGATATAATAACACTGTAGAAAGATACAAATGGGAAGGAGGTAAAATGAATACTAAAGTAAAATTAATAAAAGCTTCAAATACAGGAGCTAGAAATAGAAATGCACTACATTTAGATTTAAAACGAGTTGCAGCATATTGTCGAGTTAGCACTGATAGTAAAGACCAACTTGAATCATATAAATCGCAAGTTGATTATTACACAAATCTAATAAAAAATAATAAGAACTGGACTTTAGCTGGTATATATGCAGATGAAGCAACAACAGGAACAACTGCTACTAAAAGAGCAGATCTCATGAGACTAATTAGCGATTGCCAAAATGGAGATATAGACATGATAATTACTAAATCTATATCAAGATTTGCTAGAAATACATTAGATACCTTAAAGTATGTAAGACTATTAAAGGAAAACAATGTTGGTGTAGTATTTGAAGAAGAAAATATAAATAGAAAAAGGGGAGCTTATTGGTTTTCAAGGTTGCCTTGGCTACGGCTATGACCCTACAACTAAAAGTATCTCTATAAATGAAGAAGAAGCTAAAATTGTTAGATATATCTTTAAAAGATAGTATGCTGGAATGTGGATTTTGTGGAGAAATACTTTCAAGAAGAACTTGGCACACAAGTTCAATTTATAAAAAAATTAACTGGCAGTGTGTAAGATCAACAAAAAAGGTAAAAAATATTGCCCTCATTCAAAAGGAACACAAGAAGTAGCAATAGAAAAAGCTTTTGTTGAAAGCTATAGGCAATTATGCCATGCAGATTCAACAGTAATAGATGACTTTTTAAAAATTGTTGAAGAAGAAATAAATGATAATACTTTAGTCAAAGATTTGAAAAAGTTAGAAAACCAATGACTTAACATCCTATTTCAAAACAGGAATTAAAGATAGTCAAGACTCTAATAATTTCAAAGATAAAAGAAAAAACTCCAAAGACAATGACATTAATAAATTGTGGTCTTACAAGAATGACGAGGATAAAAATTTATATTCCCAAGCAAAAGACAACGCATGTTGAGACGGTAGCACTTTTATCCAAACTCGATGTCGATAAGCACATAAGTGTTGAAATTGAGCTGGATGAGATGGATTTGACAAGTGCGGAGAGCAAAGCAACATATGCTCAAATCAAAGAATATGTTTGGAATAAATTTCAATTAAAAGTTTCAACATTATATATTGCACAGATAAAAAGGAAATGTGGAATAGAATTACGAGAACATTACAACAAGTCTAAAAAGGAGAAACAAATTATTCCACAGTGTACACCTGAAAAAGAAGAAGCTATCATGGATGCCTTGAGACACTTCAAAATGATTGAATAGAAAAGAATGACAGCCTATGACTTTCTGCATTTATGACATTCCTACTTGGTATAGGAACAGCTATTATTCCTTTCTTGCAAGGTATCAATGAGAAAATAGGCTCAATATAAAGATTGATAGGATTATTTTTATATTTAAAGGAGCGTTGAAATGATTGATAAAAGTAACAAAAAATTTTGGGATAAATTCGCCAAGTTGTATGCTCCTTTGATGGAAAAAGATACATCATTTTATAATGAAATTTGTCGAGAAATTTGTCCATATTTGAATGATAAAATGGAAGTTATTGAACTTGCCTGCGGCTCAGGACAACTGTCATTTAATCTTTCAAAACATACTAAAAGCTGGCTTGCAACAGATTTTTCTGAGAAGATGATTTTAGAGGCAAAAAAACGTGGAGGAAATGAAAAACTAACTTTTGCAATGGCTGATGCTACCATGCTATTATTTGATAATGAAAAATTTGATTGTGTTGTAATTGCTAATGCACTTCATATTATGCCTAAACCGGATGAGGCGATGAAAGAAATATATAGGGTGTTAAAACCTAATGGGACTTTGTTCGCCCCCACTTTTCTATGGAAGGAGGGAAAACAAAGAAAACTTATAAAAAGGTTGATGTCTATTTTAGGATTTAAGATGTATCAAGAATGGGATAAAAAGGGATTTGAAGATTTTATTGAGGAATATGGGTTTTCAGTAGTTGAAATGAAATTGGTATATGGAGGTCTTGCACCAGTTGGTGTAATGATTGCATATAAAAAGTAATATTAAATTATTATTTACAAAGTAATTTGAATTTAAAAGCAAAAGGGAGATGATTTTATGGATTTAATACAGGCAATTCTTGTCGGAATTGCTATAGCAGCTATTTTTAACGGTTCAGTGGCTTCTTTGGTACTTATTAATCCAAGATTCTTTTTGGATTCTTATCCAAAGGCTATCCAAAAAATAGCTCCGAAACAAATGACAAAGCAAGAGAAAAAGATAAACATGACACTTACTATCATTATTGTGGGAGTTTGTTTTATTTATTCAACAATAAGCATTTTACATTCAGGAGTCGTTGGCTTTTGGAATATATTTTGGATGGGATACATTCAGTGGAGTATATTAAATATAGGAGATTTTTTGTTATTGGATTGTCTCTTATTTCAAGGAAAATATAAAGAAAAGATAGTTATTCCGGGAACAGAGGGACACAAAGATTATGAGTTTAATAATTGGATGAAACATTTGGCAATTCGAGAACATTTTTTATTAGTTCCATTTTTTCTTGTACCAATTATAGCTACAATTCAAGCTTTGTTTGTTGGCTTTTTAGGAAGATAAATTTAGAGTTGCATAAACAATTTAATAATTTGCTAAGAGATACCATAAGAACAGTAAATCAAATCGGTTTACTGTTTTTTCTTTGCTCAAGAATGATATAATAAATTATAAGATGTTTATTGATTGACATATTCCCACATACGAGGTTTTTGAGAAAATTACAATTTTATTCATACTGACCACTCAAGCCATGTTGAGACGGTGGCATTATTGTCCAAACTTGATGTTGATAAGTATATAAATGTTGAAACAAAGCTAGATGAGTTTGACTAAACAAGTACCGAAAGAGAAGCTTCTTATGTACAAATCAAGGAGTAGGTTTTAGAAAAATTTGATTTTAAAGCTTTCAAATCTTTATATTGTGCAGATTAAAAAGTGTGGAATTGTACTGATGGAGCACTATAATAAATCGAAAATGGAGATGAAAACCATGAAAAAATATCTTGGAATAGCATTCGTTTTAATAACTCTTTTGTCATTAACTGCATGTGCTAGTAATAAAAATGCTAGTAATAAAAAAATAAACCTACCAAAAGCCGAAGAAATAAAAGAAATTGAAATTATGAAAAACACTTCAGAAGATAGTTTGAAAATTGAGAATCAAGATGAAATATCCGGCACAATTGAAGAGATTAAGGAAAATACCAATGATACTGGTAGAGAAAGTGTTAACGATCAACCCACAAATATAAAGGATTATATTATCGTTAAATTTCATCATAAAAATGCAGAAGAAAGTCCAAGCCTTGTGTATTTATATAAAGACAAAAATAGTCGTTATGTTGAGCAGCCATATGCAGGTATTTGGAAATTAAGAGAAGAAACATTTGATAGAATCACTAGTAATTTGATAAAATAATGATGTTCAACCATCTAAGTTTATCAAGCTTGGCAAGTTATAAGTTTCTATTAGATAAAACCTATAAGACTTGTACGAACACAGCAGAGTAGGTAAAAAGCTTTTTCTCTATCTTGAATTGTCAAGTGCAACAAAAATGACTTAGGGAGGAGGTATACTTAAGGGCTCTTTTAAAAATTATGCTAGTGACGCTCAGTGTTGCATTTACTACATTTGGATATAAGATTTATTTTCAAAAGAAGTACAACCTAATCAACGGTTTTGAAGAAGTTATAAAGCAGGAAGGAAAACAAAACAATATGCCAAGAAAGTGGGATTGGTAGAATTTATCATTGGAATTAACCTAACTTTATTTGGAATCTGTATTACTATTATCAAATAACAAAATTTGAAGTTGGAGGAGAATTGTAAAATATGGGATTTTGGATGTTTATGTTTATAGCTACCTTGTTGATACCTGCAGCACTATTATTAATGTGGTATCTATGCCCAAAACTTAAAACAATTAATAATGTAAGTGGATATAGATCAAAACGGTCTATGAAAAATCAAGATACATGGGATTTCGCTCAAAAATATTCCTCAAAAATTTCCTTGTATATGTTTTTCCCTTCGTTGATATTAGCCATTGCCATTATGCCTACAGTGAGTAGTAAACCAATTGATAGGATAGGCTGGATAGGACTTGGTATTACCATGATTCAAATGATGAGTTTTATTGTAATTGTGATTTCTACTGAGAAAGCTTTAAAGAAGCGTTTTGATGAAAGTGGAAACAAATTGTAATACAAAACCCAGCTTGTAGTGCCTTAGGCTTTATCAGCAAACAACATTCCCTTTGCTATTTTTCGCTCTGCAACGAGCGTTAAGACCTATTTCTTGATATAGGGTTATCAGCAAGATAGTCTTGATGTCAAAGAAATAAGATAATAGCTTATAAGACTGTTGAAACAGGTGGCTTTTAGGATCTCTAGAAGAAATCTTAAAGGCCTAATTTTTTTGCTTTAAATGCTACTTGGAGGAAATAGTCCATTTGTAAATTATTGCAGAGTCTGTATTCCCTGTGAATACTTTAGGTGGAGTGAACAGGTAGATAGTATCAGGCTAATGATCAGTATATTATGAAAATCATAAACAAAAATCAGCTAGGAGAAATCTTTATAATGATAATCTTAGAAAGAGTAGAGAATATAGCTCAATAATAAAGCCAGGGATAATGCACAGCGATAAGACAAGTTTATAGGTATAAATGAGTTGAGATGGTGAAAAGGAAACTATTTTAAGATATAAAGGGAAAACACATTGACAACCTTCTATATGATTTGTATAATTTTATATGAAAAGATGAGGGAGGTTTCCATGAAGAATAAATATCTAGAGATATCAAAAAAATTAAAAGTTTTGAGTGATCCAAAGCGATTAGAAATTATAGATATGTTATCTTGTGATGAGCTTTGTGCTTGTGAGATATTAGAGCAATTCGATATAACACAACCAACACTATCTAATGATATGAAAAGATTAGAGGATGCTAATCTAGTTATTAGTCGAAGAGAAGGAAAAAATATATATTACATTGCCAATAAGAAGATTCTGAAGGAGATGAAATCCGACTTAAAGGAAATATTTGATGGCGGAGAGGAATGTATTTGTCACACTAGGAATAAGTAAATTTTTTGGGCTATACATAGAAACATTTAAATATATCTATACTAAAGGAGGTAGAAGAACTATGGGAAAAAATAAGGATAAAGGAATTAATGTATTTCAAAAATACCTAACTTTATGGGTATTATTTTGCATGATTGTGGGGGTACTTATAGGAAAATATATACCTATAATCCCATCTGCTTTAGGTAAAATGCAAATTGCAGGTATATCTGTACCGATAGCAATCTTAATTTGGGTTATGATTTATCCTATGATGATGAAAGTAGATTTTCAAAGTATTAAAAGAGTTAGAGGAAATCCAAAGGGCCTATTTGTAACATGGGCTGTTAATTGGCTCATAAAACCATTTACAATGTTTGGAATAGCTTATTTGTTTTTCTTTATTATATTTAAAAATATCATTCCTAATGATTTGGCCAATGATTATTTAGCGGGGGCTGTTTTGCTGGGAGCTGCGCCATGTACTGCTATGGTTTTTGTCTGGTCGACTCTTACAAAGGGTGACCCTGCTTATACTGTGGTTCAAGTAGCCACAAATGATTTAATCATTTTATTTGCTTTTGTACCTATAGTGAAGTTTTTATTAGGTGTATCTAATGTTGTAGTACCCTATAGCACCTTATTTACTAGTGTGTTTTTATTTGTTACTATTCCATTATTAGGAGGTGTCATCACAAGGAAAATAGTAGTTGATAAAAGAGGAAAGGATTATTTTGAAAAAGAATTTTTAAGTAAATTTGATGGAATGACAACAATTGGACTACTATTGACCCTAATCATTATATTTTCTTCACAAGCAAATATAATTTTAGAAAACCCATTTCATATTTTATTGATAGCTATTCCACTTACCCTCCAAACATTCCTAATTTTTACCATAGCCTATGGCTTAAGCAAAAAAGT
The DNA here is from genome assembly GCF_900120405.1 of Urinicoccus massiliensis. Taxonomy (GTDB): domain Bacteria; phylum Bacillota; class Clostridia; order Tissierellales; family Peptoniphilaceae; genus Urinicoccus; species Urinicoccus massiliensis. The sequence continues at coordinate 67,595 of NZ_LT635492.1, forward strand.
AGGTCTACCTTTTGAAATAGCTGGACCAGCAGGTATGATTGGAGCTTCAAATTTCTTTGAATTAGCGGTAGCTGTTGCAATAGCAATATTTGGGATAGATTCACCAGTTGCATTAGCTTGCACTGTAGGTGTTCTTACTGAAGTACCTCTTATGTTATTCTTAGTAAATATTGCCAATAATACAAAACACTGGTTTTTAGAAAATAAAGAATCTAAAGTTTACGGAGGTTAGGGATGTGGAATTTTATTCAAGATCAAATTCTAGGTATGAAATGGCTCAATGAATTGATAGGAGAAGTATTAAGAAATTTTGGCCTTGATATGACTTCAAAACTTGGAGGGAGTTTACAATTTTTCATCTATGATGTTATAAAAATTACAATATTACTTTGCGTGTTGATTTTTATCATTTCTTATATACAAAGCTATTTCCCACCTGAAAGAAGTAAAAAAATTCTGGGACGTTTTGATGGATTAGGGGCAAATATCATATCTGCTTTACTAGGCACTGTAACACCTTTTTGTTCATGCTCTTCAATCCCTATATTCATGGGCTTTACAAGTGCTGGCTTGCCTATTGGAGTGAGTTTTTCATTTTTAATATCTTCTCCAATGGTTGATTTGGGTAGCCTTGTTTTACTTATGAGTATCTTTGGAGGTAAAATAGCTCTAGCATATGTAGTCTTAGGGCTAATTATTGCTGTAATTGGTGGCAGCCTCATCGAAAAAATGCATATGGAAAGGTATGTAGAAGATTTTATAAAAAATGCCAGTCAGGTTGATATTAGCTCGCCAAGTTTAACATTAAAAGACAGGGTTGATTTTTCTAAAACGCAAGTTACTGACACTTTCAAAAAAGTTTTCCCCTATATTTTAGTAGGTGTGGGCATAGGGTCATTGATCCACAATTGGATTCCTCAAACTTGGGTAGAAAATATCTTAGGCAGCAAGAATCCATTTGGAGTGGTTTTGGCAACTCTTGTCGGAGTACCAATGTATGCTGATATTTTTGGAAGTATACCAATAGCAGAAGCTCTATTGGCAAAAGGTGCTCAACTAGGAACTATTCTATCTTTTATGATGGCAGTAACAACACTAAGCCTACCATCATTGATTATGTTAAAAAAAGCAGTTAAACCAAAGCTTTTATTTCTATTCATAGGAATTTGTATTTTTGGGATCATGGTTGTAGGATATTTATTTAACATTTTTAGCCCTATTTTAATTTAATGGGGAACTAAAATGAAAGTATTCAGAAGAAAGCAAAAAACATATGCTCTTGTGAAAACAATCGTGTGGATTAAGGAGGAAAAAAATGAGATTATTTGGTAAGAAAGAAAAAAGAGAGAAAGATTGTACTTGTGGAGGCAATTGCCAACCTGTTAATGATAAGGAAGTCAAAGAAACAAGTTGTTGTGATGTAAATTACTCGTCAGAGAATATAGAAAAAGCAGAAGAAAAGAAAAAAGAGATGGGGATAAAGATACTAGGTTCTGGTTGTTCGAAATGTGCTGCTTTAGAAAAATCAGCCAGGGAAGCCCTGGCTGAACTTAATGTTGAAGAAGATATAGACCACATTACAGACTTTTCTCAAATCGCAAGTTATGGAGTTATGTCTACTCCGGCATTGGTAATAAACGGCAAAGTTGTATCCTATGGCAAAGTTTTAAACAAGGCTGAAGTGAAAGATTTATTAGAACAGAACGGTGTAAATTAAAATGAGAAAAGCAAAAGTTGCATTTATATGTGTCCATAATAGCTGTAGGAGCCAAATTGCAGAAGCCCTAGGGAAAAAATATGCTTCAGATGTCTTTGACTCCTATTCAGCTGGAAGGCAAATAAAAAACCAAATAAATCAAGATGCTGTCAGATTAATGAAAGATATATACAATATTGATATGGAGAAAACTCAATATTCAAAGCTGATTTCTGACCTGCCAGATATCGATATATCCATTACTATGGGGTGTGACGTTTTTTGTCCGATTGTAGAAAATCAATACACAGAGGACTGGAATTTGGAAGATCCCACAGGTCAAGATGATGCGTTTTTTAGGGAAATTATATCTAAAATAGAAAAAAATATTAAGGATTTAAGCCTTAGAATTAAGAAAAATGAAATCAGTTTGAATGAAAAATAGAAGTTGATTTTTGAATAAAGCAATAATTATTTTTTAATAGCTATAATTCCTATCTGCTAGAGACTTATAATTCCAATGCCGATAGGTTTTACATATTTTCAATTGTCAAAGAGAAGCGCCCACCAGGGTGATTCGATTGGCAAGATTCGACGGCGGAAGTCATAGCGTTGATGTATTGTACTTTCTACAAAAGTAGCTTACAAGGCGACTCTTTTTTTATTTAATATAAAGATAAGGTTTAAATCTCACGGGCTTTGATAATAGTGATATAGATAAACTAGGACGAGTACACCCAAGAAGAAAAAATTGCACCTCAAGTGAACTATATAGGCAGGCTGGCAATTCTATCGTGGATGATGTTTTAATGGCACTTATTAAAGCGTTTTGTCGGGTAGTGTAACTAATATTCTAAAGATGATATAATAACTACAAACAGATTTTCGCTAAATACTAGTAGAATCTGTATGCTATTTTAAAGGAGGGGAATAAAATGAAGAAAATATTTTTTAGAATCTTTTCAATTGTTATTATTTTAGTAGTTTTAGTTTTTATTCTTAGAATATATAATGACCATAAGTATAAAGAGGTCAATACTTTGAAACTTCCTGGCTACTATAAAGATGTGACTGACATAAGTCTATATCCTACAGATATTGATGGAGTTGATGTAACTTACCTAGATGAGGGTAGGATGCAAGGCTTTAGATTTGTGCCTAAGGAAAAATCCCACAAGGGTCTTGTAATTTGTTTTGGAGGTTCTGACGGGAGTCCAAATTTTGAAAATGCGAAAAGATTGGCTAAAGAGGGTTATGAAACTTTTGCCCTATTTATGTATGGTATGAAAAACCAAGAACAGACTTTGAGAAAAATTCCCTTAGAACAATTTGAAGATGTTATCAAGTATATAAATAAAAATATCAAAGACAATAAGCCGATAAGTGTTTTGGGAGCATCAAAAGGTGCAGAATATGCTCTTAATTTGGCTAGCAAATATCCTGAAATAGATAATCTGATTTTAATGGCGCCTTCATCTTATAATTTTGCTGGTCTCGATTTTAAAGACTATGGTTCATCGTGGACATATGAAGGCAAAGAGCTTCCCTATATCGATATTAAAAAATCATCATTTAAGTCATTCTTAAATAATATTGTCATTCCAGCTGTGATTAAAAGTCCGATTAGTTTTAAAGATACTTATAACACTGCAATCGAAAAAGACGCATCAAGCCAGGAAAAACTAATACCAGTCAAAGATGTTAAGGCAAATATATTAATGATTGTAGGCGAGGATGATTTGATGTGGGATAGCCTTGCCATGGCAAATAAAATAAAAGAACAGAAGCCAAAATCCGAAATCCATTCGTATAAAGGAGCCGGGCATATCTTTGCAGGCAATGGGGTTATAAATTTCAAAAACGCGAGAATTGCAACAGGTGGAACAGCTGAAAACAATGAAAAAGCAAGAAGTGAATCAATAAAGGCCATTGATGCTTTCTTAAAAGAAAATCATAAGTAGAAAATGGTTTGATATTTAAGGACGGTAGAAATAATCATCTACCGTCTTTTTTAGTGTCAAAAAGAAAGGCAGTTTTGCAACTGCTTTTAATGCTAAAGTTTGCAGTATTTACTCATGTGAATTATCCTTGGCTGGATTAAGATAAAAATACAATAAAAAAGAGGATTGCGCTATGAATGAGCAATCACAAAGATCTACAGCATCAGGGATAGGAGGTTTATCAATGAATGTAATCGAAGTCCAAAATATGAGTAAAAACTTTAAAAACAAGAAGCTTTTTAATAAATTTTCTTTGGAAATTGAAGAAAATACAGTCCATGCTCTTGTGGGGCCCAATGGGTCTGGCAAGACAAGTCTCCTTAGAATCCTCACGGGTCTTTATGACCAAGATGGTGGAGAGGTAAATGTTAAGGGAAGTCATGCAATGTTACTTGAAAATGACTACTTGTATGAAGATAAGACAGGGCTCGAAAACATTAAATTGTATGGCTTGTATTTTGGCTATGGTTTGGATAATTACCAAAAATATTCTGACTTACTAGAACTTACAAATGATCTGGATAGAAATGTTTCAACCTATTCTAAAGGCATGAAGAGGAAATTATCTTTACTAATTATTGTAATGATGAATAGGGAAATCATATTTTTAGATGAAGCAACAAGTGGAGTTGATCCAATATCAAGAGTTGAGATTCGAAAACTCATAAAATTATTAAAGGATGAAGGTAAGACCATCGTTCTTACAAGTCATGATCTTTCTGAAATTGAAAAGGTGGCTGACAAAGTGTCCATGATAAAATCAGGAGTCTTACTTTTTACGAAGGACATAGACGAAATTCAAGGAGAAAGTTTAGAAGACTTATTTATAGAGGAAGGTTCAAAATGAAGGATAAGATGAATATCAATAGGGCTTGTCGCTACTATTTAAGAAAAGATAAAGATTTTATTTTGAATTTATTATTATTTACCTTGATTTCTCTCGGCTTTATTTTTTTACTGTATAAGGGCATGTTTGATTCAAGAGGAAATGATTATATTGTATTGATGTTATACGTGCTAATGCTTGGAATTTCACTAATTATGTCTAATTCTATGGTTGTCAATTTAACAGTCAAGGATAAAGTCAATAAACGGATAGAATTTATCCTATCATCAGGTATAAACATAAAAGATGTGATAAAAGCCTATGCAATAGAAATGTGGCGCCTATCTTCCATTGTTCCCTTTATATTATTTTTCCTATCCTATGTCCTATATGACTATAAGATCGAATTTAAGTGGATTGTGGGCGTATTTGTAACAATGATAGGGATGACCTATTTTGAAATCCTATTTTTTAACCTTATATCTTTATCCCGAAAAAACTTTAAGTTTTTCAAAAATATAGTTTTCTTTGGAACAACAATTTTAATTTACATGATAGGCACATTTTCAGCGAAGATTCTATCATTAATAGAAAAATCTAACCTAAACCTTATTTATATCATCTTAGGAATAAATATAGGATTAGCCTTAATCTTTGCAATATTTTCTATGAAAGATTTGTCTAAGATCAACAATGAATCTGTCATTAACAAGGAAGGGTCCTGGTCATGAAGTTAGTTATGAAGGATTTAGAAAAGCTTTTAGATAAAAATGCCCTTTTAATGTCACTTATGGCACTCATCTGTACATTTATTGCCTTGTTTCTTTCTGATGGAGGAAACCAAGAAATAAACAAGGTCATAGATATAGTTAAAATTGATGGGATTTTAATCCTTTTTGTCCTATTTGGTCTGGAACTGTCTAAAAACACCTTGGTGGAAGATAAGATAAGCAAGAAGCTTGAATTTTTACTTGCAAATGGACTTTCTATAGGAAAAATTCTAGGCAAATATTTCTTTAGCATCTATTTTGCAACCTTGATCATAGTCCTTCCAAGCCTGATATTAAACCTAGTGAAACTTGATTTAAGCCTGATCCTTGCCTTAAACTTAATCTTATCAAGTTTGCTTTACACTCTAATAATCGTCTTGATTATTCTTTGCACTCGAAATATGAATAAAGTAAATTCTCTCCAAATGCCCTTAATCGGGCTATCCCTAGCTGTCATGATAGGATGTGGCCTAGTCTATAACTTTACAAATTCCTTGGTCTTTTATTTAATGACTAAGTTTTTTATCCTAGGCTCCATCAGTATAATTTTGGGTATAAATACGAAAAAAGAAAGGATTGTAGTTAGCTACTATTAGTTATGTATAAGAAATTAGAAAAAATTGTAATCAGCCATTTAATGATCATTTTATTTTGGGGCCTTCTTTTTAAAAACAAGATCCTAGTAGAGGAGGGGCCAATTTTAAATGCGATTTCACTTATTTTATTTTATACCTTATATGGACTGATCTATACAGAGATTTCAAATAAAAAAATACCGGGAAGATTTTCTATTTTGGCTGTTGTTACATCCCTTTTACCGCTGGGCTTGATTTTAATAAATGACTTGCCCTATAAGCTGGTCTTCGCCCTTATAAGTATCGGCTCAACAAGCCTATTTATGAAAAAATACCTGGTCTTAGAGAATGTAAAATATATAAATATCCTACCGATTTCAAGAAAATCGAGTCAACTCTTTACCCTGGGCCTTATATTTTTTATTTGTGGAGTGACCTACCTATTTGATATAGACCAGCTAATAATCAATATATTTATCCAGATAGTTTTTCTTATGATAGAATGTTTCTTTATCCTATTTTTAAAGGAAAAAGAATTAGCCTTTGAGAAAACCTTCAAACTCTACTACCTATCAGACTATATGGCCAGAGAAAGAGATGAATTTGCAAGAATCATCCATGACGATATTTTGCAGGACATCTATGCCAGTAAAAATTTTCTATCTTCAAAAAATCCGGATATAGGATATGCAAAAAATATTTTAAGAGGACTTGAAAAGAAGGCAAGAAATATCATGAAATTCTACCAATCTTCTTTGTTTGAAAAAGCAGACTTAGAAGGGTCCCTCTTAGCCATATTTGATAATGTAAGCTCCCTATATCCTCATAAAAATATTGAAATTACGAAAGGTATAGCAAGTGACCTAACAGAAGATAAAAGACTCATTCGATTGCTTTCGATCATATCAAAGGAACTGATAAATAATGTTTACAAACATTCCCATGCAAACTATTTATCTTATAAGCTCTATAAAAAAGGAAATTTCGTCTATATAGAGATGGAAAGCGATGGTGCAAGCCCAGATGACTATAATAAAATTAAGGACTCCAAAAGAGGGGTCTTGCTGCTTAATCTTTTAATCGATTCAAATGCAGGAAATATTTCTTATGGGTTAAATAAGGATATCCTTTCAACAAGAGTTTGCTTGGAGGTGGACCAGGATGAAAATTATTTTGTTGGATGACCATAAACTATTTGGGGCATCTCTTAAGATGCTTTTAGAAGAGCAAGAAGATGAAATCTTATGTGACTATGTGTCAACCACTTGCGAGTTTTTAAATAGGATACAAAAAGAGGCCTATGATATTTACTTAATCGACATAAATCTAAAGGATGAAAAGACGGGGCTTGATTTAATTAAAGATTTGATGGATGATGATCCCAAACAAAAGATAATCGTTTTAACATCTTATGATTTAGACCATTACAAGGATATGGCTTTTAAGTTAGGAGTCAGGGATTTTATAAATAAGTCTGTGGAAATTGAGGAACTTTTAGAGAGAATAAAAAATGTATATAGGGGAAACCATAAAAAAATAGACAAGTACATTGCTGATCCCCTGACCCAACGAGAGATAGAAGTCCTAAAAGAGCTCATAAAGGGTCAAAACAAAAAAGACATTGCCAGGAAGCTTTTTATCAGTGAGAGAACCCTCTATAACCACATTGCCAATATATACGGTAAACTAAGTGTCAATAATATTGTTGAAGCCTACAATAAGGCCATGGAGCTAGGCTATATAGATCCGGTTATGTAAAATTTATAGGATAAAAATAAGATATCAGTTTATAGAAAGGGGGAACTTTCATGTTGCTAATATTCACTTTGGCCTTTTGCCTAATTTCATATGTCTTAAAAATAAATGCATTCTTAGCATATTTTTCCTATATCTGTGGACTTACAATAGTAAAAAGTTTCATTTCAGATAGTTTAAAAGACCTCTTTATCATAAGTAAATCCACAAAAATATATACAAAAATAGGCTTTGCCCATTCTTTTATTTCAGGAAGTTCACTTTTAATCATTTGCTTATATTATTCCATAAGGGAGTATAGCAGTTTTTCTTATAAATACATGATTCCAATGATTCTAGTGAATTTTCTAATCTATAGGTTTATCTTTTGGGATATGTCCTATGTAATGGATAGAAAGATTTTGAACAAGAAGATAAGATCGGATTTTTAACAGAAAAGGGGAAGAAAAATGGGAAATAAGAACCTATGGCTACTGTTAACGATATTAGGATTTATGACACTTGTAGTTTCAATATATATGTCCTATAAAACGGGGAAAACGGAATACGCATGGATCATCGGCTCAGTGCTTTTTGGCATAGGAAGTGGAGATAAGTATAAGAAGTTGAAAGAAAAATAAAACGAAGGTAAACTTATCTAACCATTGAGACATTACTGAGACGAGTAAAAGATGGATAAATAAGAGTTTAACCCAAGACAAATGAGATCTAAATGATTTGACAACATATCTAGGATTGTGTATTATACTAGATAATAGTACCCGACACGCCTCTTAACAATGCGGACCAAGTCGGGTCTTTTGATTATAAGGAGAAATAATGTGAAGGAAGTCTCATTAAGATCCTATAGATGTAAACGAGCAAATAGAAAATTTAATATCTTTAGGTTTAGAAATAGATGATGATTAAAAATACAGCTCCAAGTGAGCTGTTTTTTATATTAGGCAGAATGGTATAATAAGATTAGTGAAATTACTGATAAGGGTGGTACTTTAATAGGTATAGATAAAATCAAAGATTTTAGTCAACCTGAACTAGAGGGTAGCTATGTACTATAATGCTTTTAAAAGAAAGTACGAAAATGACCAGGACGGGATTTATATATTCCTTTTGAAGGAAAAAACCTACTCTTACTTAAGTTTACATAGGCTGAACAATCCAAACAAAGAACACATAGGGGATTTGACCTAAGTCTATGCTATAGGAGGGATATATGTCTTTACATAGTAAAAATAGATATCTTCCTATACGGGGCTTTACTAGAATAGTCATACCGACAAGTCATTAAACATAGCTCCGAACCAAGGCATTGCCGCGGTACATGAAGAATAAAAAGAAAGTTATAGCTATATAAGCAAAATCAGAGCCTCCATAGGAGGCTCTTTTGTGGTATGACGGGCATGTCTTAATGCTGGGGTGAAAATCCTTACAGAGCGTAGTTACCGACGAATCTAATAGCGACTTGCAAGTTTTAGGTGGCGACATCTAGGAGAGAAGAAGCAATAGCGAAATCGTGGCTTGACGAACAGGAACAGAATACAAGGCGTAACAGGTGGGCAAGCTAGCCACAGATAGCAAAGACCCAAAAGGTAACCGTAAACCCAAGGCGTAAATTCTGCAAGTAAACGATGAAAGTATTAGAACTTATCCCGTGAGGTCTCATAGACGACACAGTAGTAACAACGAACTATGAGAAGTCAGCAGAAGTCATAGTAGGTGGAAACACCGAAGGACTGAACAATTTAACAGCATAAGCAAAATGTATGTTGCATAACAAATCTGACAGAGAAAGTAGAAGAAACGTAAATGAAATCAAAATCTCACACCTAAGAAATAAGTTATGCAAGCGGAAAGGAGCAAGTGCACACATGGAAGATAAAATAATAAGTCAAATCCTAAACCCAGAAAACATGCACCAAGCCAAACTAAAAGTCATCTCCAACAAAGGAGCATCAGGAATAGATGGCATAAGTGTAGAAGAAATAGATGAATACATCAAAGAAAACTGGACAAGGATAAGACAAGAAATAATCGAAAGACGTTACAAACCACAACCAGTACTTCGAGTAGAAATACCAAAAGCAAATGGAGGAAAAAGAAAACTCGGAATACCAACAGTAATGGACAGAATAATCCAACAAGCAATCGTACAAATACTAACCCCAATAATAGACAAAAGATTTTCTGAGACAAGCTATGGCTTTAGACCAGGAAGAAACTGTCAAATGGCAATAACAAAAAGCCTAGAATACTTAAATGATGGATTCGAATGGGTAGTAGACATAGACCTAGAGAAATTCTTTGACAAAGTGCCACAAGATAAGCTAATGAGTATAGTTCATGAACATATCAAAGCACCAGACACAGAATCACTAATCAGAAAATACCTAAAAGCGGGAATAATGAACAAAGGCATATACGAAAAAAGTGAAATAGGAACCCCTCAAGGGGGCAACCTATCACCACTACTAAGCAACATCATGCTAGATAAACTAGACAAAGAGCTAGAAGCAAGAAAACTTAGATACACAAGATATGCCGACGATTGTTTAATATTTGTAAGAAGTAAAGCAGCAGCAACGAGAGTAATGCACTCCATAACAAGATTCATAGAAAAGAAACTGGGCTTAAAAGTAAATGCAGAAAAAAGCAAAATAACAAAACCAAGTGGAATAAAATATCTAGGATTTGGTTACTGGAAAGACAATAAAACAAATACATGGAAAGCGAGAGTCCACGAAACATCATTTAGCCGATTCAAAGATAAAATAAAGAAACTAACCACAAGAAAATGGTCAGTATCCTTAGACTACAGAATCAAAAAGATAAATGAAGTAACAAGAGGCTGGATAAACTACTTCAAAATAGCAAACATGAAAAGCAAACTAAAAAGATTTAGTGAACAACTAAGAACCAGACTTAGAATAATCTGTTGGAAAATGTGGAAAGTACCAAAGAAAAGACAATGGGCGTTAATGAAGATGGGAGTAGGAAAAGACCTGGCAAGACTAACATCTTATTGTGGAGATAGGTATTATTTTGTAGCAACAAAAACCTGCTTAGTAAGAGCAATTACAAAGGAAAGACTAGCCAAAACAGGTTTAGTCGACCCATACGATTACTATATAAGCAGGTCATGTGTAAATTAAATTGAACCGCCGTATGCCGAACGGCACGTGCGGTGGTGTGAAAGGGGCTAGATCTTAGCCCCTATTCGATTTAAAATAAAGTTAGGAAAAGGCCTTATCTTTAGATTGAGCATAGAGAAAAATCCACCATTTAGACTTAGGAGGAAATCTTATGAAAAAGCCAACTTATAAGGAATTCTATGATGCTGTTGTAGAAGATTATAGGCCATCGAGTATGCTTACGGGAGAAGCCTTTGATAAAGCTATTAAAGAAAATGAAGGCATCATTAGGGGCGATTATGAAGAGTTTTGTGAGAATATCGATGACGGGTATGCTGAAGAAATGGGTTGGGAATTGAAAGACAGAGCATCTGCCACTTCTTACAACCTCTACATGCTCATTTAAGTAAAGCCAGACCTGCTAGCCAGTCTAGACCTATGAATGGACTGTTTAGAAGAAGAATATGGATCAATAGTTAAGATAATATTTTGAATGCAATAAGATTAGGCTTCGAGGTTAGGTATGAAAAAACTATTGAAATTTATATCAATAAGTGCGCTTGTTATTCTGGCAATCCTAGCTATTGGACTATACCTAGTAACTAGGCCAAGACTGATAGCGGAATCATCTTCCGAGGACAAGAAGTATTGCCTATCTTTTATAGAAACGGACAGTCCTGCCTTCTTTGGTTCATCAGAGGTAAGGATAGAACTAAGGTCCAATGGCCGGGAAAGGACAGAAAGGCAAGAAATCAACACCTCCATAGCAAACGATGGAAAATATCTTGATGAGACTAATTGGAGGGTAAATTGGGAAAAGGACCATGTGGAAGTAATCCTAATGGGAGAAGAGCAGGGAGATGAGAGTATAAAAATCTACTATATACAGACAAACTTTTAAAAAATTATGAATTTCAAAAGATGATGGTAGAAGAAAAAACATCCGGCATAACACAATCGAGGGTTATCTAGCTCACCTTATAGAAAGAAGGATAGGGACCAAAAAAGGCCCCGAGACGGGTAAACAAAGGATGCCCTAAAGACGACCCAACTGGAAATATCCAAGAAAGACGAGAATAGGAAAACCTAAAAAGCTAATAAGATTATAACCGTCATAGGTCAATAGGGGGTTTAAGATGATAGAGCTTCAACTCAAGAAAAAAGAAATGGAGATTATCCAAAGAGAGTTGGGAGAACTCCTAGATAAGATTGGAAACATAACCACCAGTAACAATAGCTTACAATTTAAAGAGGAAGAAGATAGACAAAACTTCTTATCGGAGCTATTAGTGGCGAGTTCAGAATATATCACTGAGGAAGGAATCGAAAAAGAAGGGATAGAAATCGAAAAGATCCTAGACAAATATTTTGTAAACTAAGAAAACATAATGCACGAAGCTTTACCAGTTATTGGTAGGGCTTTTTTAATGGGAGTATAGTTCACGCTGTAAGCGTCTATACTTGGGTCAAGATGGACGGCCAAGGGCCCTTAAGCCCAAAGATTTACTGGAAAACGGAAGCAATGTAGCTAGGAAGATGGCCGACTTGGGGTAACGCACTCCCACTGCCAGTGCATCCTGGAGGTACTGCTGGGAAACCACATTCTTGACGAAAAAGAAAACATAGGCCTGGTGAAAGATGAAAAAGCCAAAGAAAAGAAAGATAATTATTTTATCTATTCCTACTACTGCGCTTTCCACACCTATTCGGCCTTAGAGAGTGTTTAGTGGCTTTTTATAGAGCAATTTTATATTTCTATACGAGATATTATGGGACGTAACCTTGTTGTTCTAACTGAATATAGAACATCACTTGGATATAGAAATAGATTAAGATGAATGACTTGGTGATTGTATAGAAAGTCTTTAAAACGAATAAATAACTAGAAAAAATCTCCCCTGTATTTAACTGGGGAGATTTAAAATTTATCCAGGATATCATGGTGTCCAATGTCTACAAGAAAGATCAATTCATTATTTTCATAAAACCAAATAATTCGAAGATCCATATTAATAGAAGATTCCCATATACCATCACTAGCTTGTATTTTCTTCGTTCTTAAAGATGGGTGAGTAGGATTTTCTACGAAAAATTCAAGTTTCTTTTTTGTTTGTTTCTTTTCAGAATCGGATAGTTTTTTGTAATGTTTTTTAAAGGCTTTTGAATAAGTAATTTTATAGGACATTACTTATCTAATTCCTCAAATAGAGAGTCAATGGAATCAAAGATTGGTTGATCTCCATTTTTTATAGATTCTTTGATTTCTTTTACCTGAGCTTTTAAATTTTTTATGACATGTTCTGGATAGATTGCCACTGGAACCAGTACAATTTTTCCGTTATCTTCAATTACTTCAAATTGGTCACCTTGATTTAATTCCATAGACTTTACGATGTCTTTTGGAATAGTGACTTGTGATTTAGCTTTTAGTTCAACTAACATAAGAACCTCCTCTCTGGTTAGAAATTCATACTTTCTAACTAGATTTTAATAATTCCGAAGAAAAAAGTCAAGTGGAGAGTAAAGCTGCTAGAATGAAAGCAAAAAAGAAATCCTCCTATTTATAAGCATTATGAAAGAGTATGAAGACTTATAAGAAAAAGATATCTTAATAAACACCCACTATGTGAATGTGTTTAAAAGAAAATAGAATAAATGAGCCAGAGGAAGTAGGGCGTCTACCTCCTTTGGCTCATTATGGTTCCAGTGATGAATAAAATCTTATGAGTCTATGAAAATCTTACGATTCCAAAATACAGACAGAGCCAGGAGGTAGGCTTAGGAATCTTTTTTAACATTATACACTTCATCCAAGAACTCTTGAATGGTGTATCTTCTGGAGTCTACACATTTATGTGCGACAGGACGATATATCAGACCGAAACGCTTAAATTCCATATTGACAAGTATGAGTGGATAGGTGTCATTCCAATCTACACACTTAAATCCCTCAGATTTTAGAAATCTATAAAATGCCTTTCTATGCTTAGGATTCCTATCATAAACACCATATGGAATGGAGATAGGTTCTTCCCAGTAAGCATCATTGCATCTTTTCGCATAGTTTTCGTAATAAACTTCCATTAACATTTTTTTCTCCTTTCAAACTTTAGAGAAGAAAAAAGCACCCATCGATAGATGGATGCAAGTTTAATATGTATCCATCGTACAAGCATTAGCACCTTTCCAAAAGGTAGGTTGCTGAAGGGTCGATGAGCTTGTCTCTCGCCTTCTCTTTATGGTAATTTCATTTTATCACATTTCATTTCACTTGGCAAAATAGATATTTTGGATAAAGGGTTGCAATCTATACGACTGATTTTTCCGGCAAAGATGTCACTTTTTCATGGATAAAAACCCTTCTTCTAGACTTGTTAAAAGAAGAAGTCAAAGCACTTACACTTGTAGGTGCTTTTTAATTTTTAGAAGAAGGTAGTAGGTTTTTTCAAAAAATTTTAACCCGATACAATAGTTCAATAAAAGAAGACAATTTATAAGCAAATCTATAAGACAGAATAAAAATCCTAAAAATAGGGTATGATAGTAAATAGAAATCAAATAAAAAAAAGGAGGAAAAGTATGAGATTCGAAAATAAAGTTCTTGTGGTTACTGGGGCTTCTTCCGGTGTTGGTAGGGCGACTAGCCTGATGGCAGCCAAAGAAGGAGCCAAGATTTATGTAGTGGCTAGAAGGGAAGAAAGGCTCCTTGCCCTTGCAGAGGAAGTAAAGTCCCTAGGCTGTAAAGGCCAAGTCATTCCTGTGACTTGCGATATTTCTAAGCCAGAAGACGTAGACAGGCTCTTTGAAAAAGTAAAAAGCGAAAACGACAAGTTGGACGTCCTCATTGCCAATGCTGGTGTCATGGATAAATTCGAACCAGTAACCACCTGTACAGAAGAAAATCTGGACCGGATTTTCTCCATTAATGTCAAGGGAACCTTCCGACTCTTCAAGGGTGCAATTCCCCTTATGAAGGATGGCGGGGCCATTGTGGCTACCACCTCCATTGCGGGTATCCGGGGTGGCAAGGCCGGAGTGGCCTATACCATGTCCAAGAGTGCCATCCATGGCCTGGTGAAAAATACATCAGCCATGTATGCAAACGACAAGGTTCGTTGCAATGCAGTAGCCCCTGGTGGGATTGCCACTGAAATCCTGGAAAACTTAAGCGATGTAGACGAAAAGGGTATGGAAGTGGTTATGAGAGGACCAAAACTCGACAAGATGGTGGCCAGCGCTGAAGAAATTGCTGAAAACCTCCTCTTCCTTGCATCAGACCAAGCGTCAAATATCACAGGACAGATCCTGGTGTCCGACGGCGGTCTGACTGTTATGTAGGTCATAAGAACTAAAAGAGCTTGTCTTTGACAGGCTCTTTTTCTTTTAAAGCACTTTGAAAAAAGATTTTAAAAATAATCTAGAGCCAGGGAGGACCTGTTTCCACCTACTGGCTATACAAGTGAAAAAAACCACCAGCTAATTTTTCAAAAAAATCAGGGCTCCCAGGGGAAGCCCTATTTTCTATGTTTGATAAAATTTCAGCCTAGTCGTCCTCAATGACAAAACCCGTAATACGTGACTGTATTGCAAGTTGAGTTCGCGTTTTAAATCCTGTCTTGCTAAGGAGGTGGGCTATGTGCGTTTTGACTGTGTTTTCCGATATGCCTAATTTACTTGCAATTTCATCGTTGCCCACTCCTGTTGTGAGAAGGCGAAGGACCTGGATCTCTCTTGGAGTAAGTTGTGACGAGCTTACCTGTCCCAGCTTGACTTCAGGTGTTTCGTCGGGATAGATGGATTCTCCATTTAATGTTCTTTCAATAATTTCTAAGATGGTCTCTTCAGACACTTCCTTGTACCAAAAACTTTCGATACCAATTTCTTTTGCCCTATCCATCCAGGATACTTCCGGCATGCTGGTAACGGCGATGATTTTAAGTTCCGGCTTTAGCTTCTTGATCTTTTCTGCTGCATCGAGGCCGTTTGAACCATCCTGCATCAGTATGTCCATAATAACCAGGTCGAGTTTAGTATTTAGCACATAGGTATCTGCAAACATGGCGGTATCGACGCAGTAGACCACTTCGTAGTCGGGGCATTGGCTGATGTATAGTTTAAACATTTCTCTGGAGACGAACTGATCGTCTACAATCATTATTTTATAGGTCATAGTTTCCTCCTTTTGGCCAGGATAGGTCCAAGGTGAATTGTGGATTAAGTTCTATATTCATCTTGCCACCAAAACTTTTGATCCTTTGATGGATGTTTTTGAGTCCGCCCTTTTCTTTTATCGGTTCTTTAGATGGGATGCCGTCGTTTCTTATCTTGCAATAGATATTTAAATCGCCTTCATCTAACTTAATCCATAGATTTTTAGCTTGACCGTGGCGAATGGCATTGTTAAGTGCCTCGTGAACTATATCGACCAAGAGAGTTAGATCGCCTTCGTCCTTAGGAGTTTCGCCGTCCAAGTGGACAGCAACTCCTATATCTTTTGCGGTGGAGATCAGTTTTTCGAAATTTGCTTCATTCTTCGAAGAATCTTCCTTTTCACTTAAGAAATCATCTTTTTCATTGAGCATTACGAGACTCTCCATCCATAAGTTTATGAGTTTGTCCCGATCTTCCTTGGTCTTTTTGTCCATATCCAAGTATCGTTTAAAATAGATTAGAGACTGACCGATCTTGTCGTGGATTTTGATTTTTGCCTGCAAGATTTCCTTCTGCCTCGTGTACTCTGCCACGTTCTTTTGGTATTCTTTGAGACTTTTGTTAATCTTTTCAATCTGTCTATTCTTTTCTTCGATCTCTTGGTACAGACCCCACTCAAGGGTGATTTTATATGCCAAGGTTTCCCTCAAATTGTCGTGAATGAGTATTTTTATATACCAAATATCTCCCAGAGCTTCTACTATGAGGGGATCTCGTTGCAAGATGCGGGCTTCCTTTTTTATTTTATTGTTTTTTATATCTTCTGCACAGACCACATCGTTTACTAGCATGTTTCCGAAGACTGCATAGCTAATATCCTGCATTGCTCTGTTGACCAAGAGGGGCCTACCGTCCAACCTTGAAAAACAGATACCATCAGGAAGATTGTCCATACTTTCCTTGATAGAGTTTTTGCCGATGGTGTTTTTAATACTCTTTGTAAAACTTATAGTAAAGATAATTTCAAGGGAGCAGAGGAACAAATCGAAGATTATAAATAAGTAAATGGGAAGGTCTAACATAGGTTTTGCAATGTAGAGTCTGCCGGTTCCAATCTCTGCCAAAATTTGTATCGAGAAAAAACTCAATGAAAAGATGAATAAACTATGTATAAAATACTTGGCATGTACTTTACTATTTGCTGTATCGACAACAATCTTTACACCTGCAACTAAGATAATGGTGTTAAAGATAAATAAAAGGGCAAGTTGATAGATGTTTAGATTTATAAGAGTCATAGATGCCTCCTTCTAAGAGAAATACATAAATTTATTTCATCCTCTGTTAGGTCCTCATCAATCAATATTCCGCGATTAGCATAGGTGTCTTTATATTTACTTAAGAAAGATTTCGGTTCTACGCCGGTAATTCTAATACTTAGGGTAGGTATACGGTCCTTTCTATATAGACTCACCTGGAGAATGTCGATTTCAGGCATATAAAATTCTAAAGCATATTGAAAAATTTCGTAGAGATTAAGACAGTACTTGGCATCGAACATCCCGCTCAGTTCCCAATCTATATAGGTATTTACATCGCTTAGTTTCAAATAGTCGAGGGATTCAGAAAATGCAAGTCTTAGCTCTGCAAGCTCTAGAATCTTTTTATTCTTCGTAATAAGGAATAGATTGGAATATCTCTTTATATACACGTCTAGAAAACATGCGTGTTTTAATTTTATCTCAAACAATTCTTCATCTTCAGGTAGGTGCATCAAGATGTATTTAAGCTGATTAAATTGAGGTCTCAGCTTCATGAGAATATGCTCTCTAATCTCTCTTTGTTCCTCCACCTGAATCATATTCTTCTCCAAGGCGTTCTTCGCCCTTAGAAGTTCGTTTTCGTTTAGCATGTCTTCGCTCAGGGAAAGGAGTTTTCTCTTTAGATTGTTGAAATCGCTAAAATCTACAAACCAAAAAGATTTACCACCCTTGATCTTTGCACTTTCAAGCATGGTATTTTCATCGATAAAAATTGGATTTAATAGTGCATCTTCAATGAGATATGGCTCGATATCTCTATACATTTTTGGGCTGAAGATCATTTTGCCATTTAAGTCCATAATCCCAATATTTAGAGAAGAAAGCTGCAAGAATGATTCATATCCTCTGTTGGAAGGTAGAAGCCGCATAAATACCAGGGATTCAATAAATAATACCACCATTAAGATATTGAATTCTGCACTTTTGAAAATAATTTTAAAGTATTCGAAATTTTTCCAACCAATCATGTATAGAAAAGTATATAGACCCCAGATGATAAGTATAAAGATAGGCAGATTTACAGAAGCTAAATTTCTATTTTTAAAGGAAGGAAGCATTGTAAATACTAAAGTGCATAGAGAAAGGAGTCCTATGTAGATAATTACGAAATAAAATACGGGGCCATACATGTGGAGGCCCCTTACATTGGGGTCAAGAGAGAAGACGAGTCCGTGGTAGTCGTTGGTTAGGATCAGGATTGCAGTTATGTAAGTAGGTATCCAAAGAAGCTTCCAATGCTTGCTTATATTTTCTCTCTCTGATTTACCGACGTGAAGAGAAGTGAGGAACACGAGATGAGTTAAAACAAGTGGAAAGACAAAGTAGAAATTTCTTATAAGTCTTACTGCGTCTTCATTTCCAATCAAAATTTCGTACTTAACAGTCCTCACCGTAAGGTAACAGATGAGAAGTATGCCGATGAGTTTAAATTTTGTGACGATAGAATGTCTAAGGACTCTACTGATCATATTGTGCATCCACAAGAAAATGACAACTGTATAGAGAACAAGCACCATGGTATGCACAGGGAAATTCACTAAATTATAAAAATCCAAAGCATGCAAAAGGCATGCGGCTAAAACCAAAAATATAGAAACGATATAACTAATGATTTCTTTGCGATACATAGCACCCTCCTTCCAAAAATGAAATAAAATTTACTCGATTGGTAATTTAACAAAATAAAGAAATGATTAAACTAATTATATCAAAAAGAATATATTTATTCTAATTCGAAAAAAATTAAAAAAAAATCATACTTTCGGGTGATGTGCAAAAGAAAATAATTTTGTAAGATAAAGACAGAAAGTGAAAAATGGTTCCATACAAGCAATAAGGAGGGATTTGTGGCAAAGAAACAGAAGAAAATTAAACTCCTACTAGTGATTCTCGTGGCAATACTTCTGACTGGATTTAAAGAAGCAAGTGAAGTAAAGATTTATGTAAATGGCAAGCGAATTAAATCAGACCAGCCACCGATCATTAAGACTAGCAGAACCTTATAAACGAAACTGGAACCATGGTCTTAAAATATAAGCTGGTAAGCGATACATTTGAAAGAATTTATTAAAAATTATTTAATTTAAGGAGGAAAACATGGGATTTATCAAAGCATTTACAGGCGCATTAGGCGGCACATTCGCAGATCAATGGAAAGATTTTTACGGACCCATGGAAGGAGCCCCGGCAACTGCGGCAGTGTTTCCGGGAGTAGCAATGGGGACGAACAAGGATAGAGGAGAAAATTACAAAGGAAATGACAATGTAATTACCAATGGAACCAGGGTCATCGTTCCGGAAGGAACCGCCCTCGTAACCATCCAAGACGGAGCAATCACCGGCATCATTACAGAAATAGGCGGATATATTTACAGCACAGACGATCCAAATTCAAAATCCATATTTTCAGGGGACGGACTGATGGACTCCTTAGTCAAAACATCCTGGGAAAAATTTAAGTTTGGAGGCATACCGGCCACGAACCAACTGCTCTTCTATGTAAACCTAAAAGAAATACCAAACAATCGATTTGGAACGCAAAGTGAAATCTATTGGGACGACGCCTTCTTCGGCACCCAAGTAGGAGCAGTAACCAGAGGAACATACACGCTTCAAATCGTGGACCCAATCTTATTTTTAAAAAATTTCGTTCCGGTTAAATATCTAAGTTCCGGAGCGCCAGCCTTCGATTTAAGCGATATGGATAACGAAGCTTCAGAACAACTATTTAACGAAGTAGTTGGCAGTCTATCAGCAGCATTTTCAAACTATACCAACGACCCAACCAGGGGCAATAGGATGAGCAAGATCCAAGGAGATCAAATTGGATTTGCAAAATCTCTATCAGCTGCAGTTGAAGACGGTTACGAATGGAGAACCACCCGCGGTTTAGAAATTGTGAAGACAGCCATCTTAGCCATCGAATATGACGAAGACACCAAGGAAATGATGAAGGATGTCAAGAGAGCCGATGCACTTTCAGGCTCCCGTGGCAATTCATTTATGCAACAATCAGTGGCAAGAGGTATGCAAGCCGCAGGAGAAAATGGTGGCGGAGCAAACATGGCATTTATGGGAATGGGCATGAACGCAGCAGGAAATATGATGGGTGGAGTACAGCAGCCAAACGCAGGAAACTCCTACCAACCTAATTTCGGTGGCGGAATGAACCAAAACCAAGGATACCAAAACCAAGGATACCAAAACCAAGGATACCAAAACCAAGGACAAAACCAAGGCTACTATGACCAAGGTCAAAACCAAGGACAAAGCCAACCACCGGAAGATCCAACAGAAAAATTAATCAAGATGAAGAAACTTCTCGAAGCAGAAGTCATAAGCCAAGAAGAATTTGACAAGATGAAGAGAGAATTACTGGGACTATAGGTGATCTTATGAAGGATGATGTAAAGATAATAGATATGTCAAGCGACTTAAAAGACGGTCAGATCAAGTGTCCTAAGTGTGGCGCAACAGACATAGAGACCAACAACAAGACCGGTAAGCTCAGATGCAATTTCTGTAGAACTGAATTCGAACCGGAGCTCGCACCGGAAGACCAAGATATAAGCACATTGGAAGGAACCACCATGGGAAGTGGGGCAGCAGACATAGACGAAGCAGCGGAAAGCATGGTGACAGTTAAATGCGAAAGCTGTGGCGCAGAAGTCGTCATAGACACCAACACCACCACCCAAGCAAGGTGCCACTGGTGCCGCAACACACTATCTATCAACAATATCATACCCAATGGAGCAGTGCCGGATGTCATCCTTCCATTTAGCGTCACAAAGAGCGACGCACAAAGAGAAATAGAGGACTTCGTCAAACAGAGAAAATTCTTCGCCCATCCTAAATTTACAAGAGAGTTTACCACAGAGAATATCTGTGGAGTCTACCTTCCATACATGCTGGTGGACGTCAACGCCCACATGCACCTAAGGGGCGAAGGCCAAATAGAAACGAATCGTTACGAAGTCGGCACAGGGGACGACAGACATACAGAGTACGACGCAGATAGCTACGCAATTGAAAGGGACTTCGATATATTTATAGACGATCTGTCCATAGAATCTTCCAGCGACAAATTGGACTACACAGCCCAGGACAAAACTACAAACATCATAAACGCCATCATGCCCTTTGACACAGAAAACTCTGTCAAGTTCAACGCCAACTACATGAAAGGCTACACATCAGAGAAGAGAGATAGCAATATCGATTTTCTAAGAGAAGCAGTCTTTGCACAAAGCTCCGACGTAGCAAGACTTGCGGCAAAGGAGACTGTGGAAGAATACGACAGAGGCGTAAGATGGGAAGACGAAGACTACAAGGTCAAAGGCGATTCCTGGAAGGCAGCCTACCTACCGGTGTGGCTCTACAGCTATATGCAAAAGAAAAACGGAAAAAACCTCCTTCACTACGTGGCAGTAAACGCAAGGACCAAGGAAACCATGGGCAGCGTACCAATAAACTTCACGAAACTATTCTTCGTCTCAGTATTAGTAGAAATTTTAGGCGGACTAGCAGCCTTTGTCTTAAATCTAGTGGCTGAAATGAGCATGTTTGACGATACAAAATTCCAAGACTCAAGACAGTTCTTCTGGTTGCTATTAGTATCAGGATTCGTCTTCTTCTTCACAATCTACGCAAGGTATAGAAACTCAGACGAAAGACACTACTACGAACTAGAAACCAAGCACGAAATAAGTAACCTAGTTTGCCAAGATAACTACTTAAGAAATATAAAAGGACTTGTAGAATCTTATATCAAAGGCGAAAACTCAAGTGAATTAAAGGGCAACAGGCTCGATCTAACCAAGGACAAATACCTTAAAAAAGCAAAAGAAAAGGGAATCCTAGATGAAGTCGAAGAAAATAAAAAGAGGCTAAAGGAAACTTTTGACAAGACGGAGGTAAAGTAAACGGATTAGGAAATGAAAGGAGATCATTGTGGGACGATTCGGTAAAAAAGAAAAAATAGAAATAACCGATCACTTCCATAATTCATACTCCTGGAAAAACGGGGAAGGACAAAGGCACTCCGCATTTGGGGTGGTTTTGTATTTTTTCAAATCTCATCCTTTCGGGTGATGTGCAAAAGAAAAAATTTTATAAGATAAAGATAGAAAGCTAAGAATCCATTTCCATACAAGATAAGGAGGGGGAAAAATGAAAAAGAAACGAGAAAGACCCATCGCAATGCTACTAGCAATTATGATGCTCGTAATGAACTTAATTGTAAGCCCAGTTTGGGCAGCGCCGGGAGATGTTGCGATAAATGAGACAAATTTCCCGGATGAAACATTTAGGGAATATGTAAAGACAAAATTCGATACGGACAAAAACGGCATCTTGTCACAAGAGGAATTGAATGACGTGACGAGTATCGAGGTGAGGGATAAAGGAATCACGACTCTTCAAGGGATTGAATACTTTACCGGGCTTATGGGGCTTGATTGTTCAAAAAACAAATTGACCGCTTTAAACCTAAGTAAAAACACAAAATTATCATCCATTTACTGTGAGAAAAACCAATTGGAGAGTTTAGACTTAAGTCATAACAAAGACTTAGGAGTTATTATCTGTCGCCAAAACAAATTGAAGACTTTAGACTTGACGTATAATACAGAATTAAGAAGGCTTTTATGCTCTATAAACCAATTGACTAATTTAGACTTAAGTACAAACTCAAAATTAACAGAAATTGATTGTGCATCAAACAAATTGAAGACTTTAGACTTGACGAATAAAACAAACTTAGAAGAGCTTTATTGTGACCAAAACCAATTGACTACTCTAGAATTAACGAATGACACAAAATTAAAAATTCTTAGTTGTAGGTATAACCAATTGACTACTCTAGACTTGACGAATAAAACAAACTTAGAAAAGCTTTATTGTGATTCTAACCAATTGACTACTCTAGACTTGACGAATAAAACAAACTTAGAAACTCTTCATTGTAGAGATAACCAATTGGCTACTTTAGACCTAAGTACAAACCCAAAATTAAAAGAAATTAATTGTGAAAAAAACAAATTAAGTGAATTAGACTTAAGTCATAACACAAACTTAGAAACTCTTGACTGTAGCGATAACCAATTGAAGACTTTAAACCTAGATACAAACACAAAATTAAGTCATCTTTATTGTCACTCTAACCAATTGGCAGCCTTAGACTTGAATGATAACATAGATAGCATATCTTTTTATGGACCTTATCAAAAAATCTATGTCTCACTTCCGGTAGACAGCACAAGCTTAGATCTTGCAACACTGGCAGATAACTTTGATTCAGAAAAGGTGAGTGATTTAAAAGGACAAACTATTACAGGCACTACTTTGTCACTTGATGGTCAGCCGAAGGAAGTGTTTTACAAATACAAGGTTAGTACAAACCGTGAATTATGGGTGACATTGAAAATCATCTATGGAGAAGCATTTAAAGTAACATTCGATAGAAACAAAGGATTGGGCTATATGGATCCTCTTAGCTTAAAAGCAGGTTCATCATATGAATTACCAACTTGTTATTTTACTCCACCGGAAGGAAAAGTATTTGATAAATGGGAAGTAAATGGAACAAAATACGACGCAGGTGATAGTATAACAGTAAATGGGGATATGACTATTAAGGCTATATGGAAAGTATTTGAAGAGATAGCCATATTAGAAATAAACGAAGATACCTTCCCAGATGCAAACTTTAGAAAATATGTTTCAGAAAAAATTGATACGAGCGGTAATGGCACTTTGTCACAAGAGGAATTAGATGCGGTGACAGCGATCAATGTAGAGAATAAAGAAATCACAGATCTTAAAGGTGTTGAACACTTTACTGAACTGACAAAGCTTAATTGCAATAATAACAAATTGACTACTTTAAACTTGACGAATAACACAAAATTAGAAAATCTTTCTTGTTTGCATAACAAATTGAAGTCTTTAGACTTAAGTCAGAACACAAACTTAAAATCTCTTGACTGTAAACAAAACCAATTGACTGCTTTAAACTTGACGAATAACACAAAATTAATAAGACTTTATTGTTCCTATAACGACTTGACTACTTTAGACTTAAGTAAGAACAAAAACTTAGGAACTCTTTACTGTAACCATAACAAATTGACTAATTTAGATTTAAGCCAGAACACAAACTTAACATGGATTAATTGTCAAGATAACCAATTGACTAATTTAGACTTAAGTAATAATTCAAAAGTTAAGAGATTTGATGGATCTGGTCAAGTATATGATATTAAAGTAAGTGGTAGTACCTTAAAATTTGACCTTAAATCACTACCTGGTAAATTTGATTCATCAATGGCAAGTGACTGGGTTGGTGGCAAAGTTGACACTGTTGACAGTAATATCTTGAATTTAAACAATGATCCAAAACCAACTGAAGTGAAATATAACTATAAGGTTAACAACGGCGACAAAAATATAGATGTTACTTTAAAGGTTAAATATGGAAATTTTGTTACAATCACATTTGATGCAAACGGACACGGCACAGCACCAGCAGATATAACTGTAAACAAAGGCGAGCAAGCAACAGCACCAGCTGAGCCAACAGATGCTAATTACGATTTCGGTGGTTGGTATAAAGAAGCTGAATGCACAAATGCATTTAATTTCTCACAAGTAGTAAATGATAATATAACACTTTATGCAAAGTGGACAAAGAAAACACCACCAACACCAGTAACAGTAACAATCACATTTGATGCAAACGGACACGGCACAGCACCGGCAGATATAACTGTAAACAAAGGCGAGCAAGCAACAGCACCAGCTGAGCCAACAGATGCTAATTACGATTTCGGTGGTTGGTATAAAGAAGCTGAATGCACAAATGCATTTAATTTCTCACAAGTAGTAAATGATAATATAACACTTTATGCAAAGTGGACAAAGAAAACACCACCAACACCAGTAACAGTAACAATCACATTTGATGCAAACGGACACGGCACAGCACCAGCAGATATAACTGTAAACAAAGGCGAGCAAGCAACAGCACCAGCTGAGCCAACAGATGCTAATTACGATTTCGGTGGTTGGTATAAAGAAGCTGAATGCACAAATGCATTTAATTTCTCACAAGTAGTAAATGATAATATAACACTTTATGCAAAGTGGACAAAGAAAACACCACCAACACCAGTAACAGTAACAATCACATTTGATGCAAATGGACACGGCACAGCACCAACTCCATTAACTGTAAACAAAGGCGAGCAAGCCACAGCACCAGCTGAGCCAACAGATGCTAATTACGATTTCGGTGGTTGGTATAAAGAAGCTGAATGCACAAATGCATTTAATTTCTCACAAGTAGTAAATGATAATATAACACTTTATGCAAAGTGGACAAAGAAAACACCACCAACACCAGTAACAGTAACAATCACATTTGATGCAAATGGACACGGCACAGCACCAACTCCATTAACTGTAAACAAAGGCGAGCAAGCCACAGCACCAGCTGAGCCAACAGATGCTAATTACGATTTCGGTGGTTGGTATACAGAAGCTGAATGTACAAATGCATTTAATTTCTCACAAGCAGTAAATGATAATATAACACTTTATGCAAAGTGGACAAAGAAAACACCACCAACACCAGTAACAGTAACAATCACATTTGATGCAAACGGACACGGCACAGCACCAGCAGATATAACTGTAAACAAAGGCGAGCAAGCAACAGCACCAGCTGAGCCAACAGATGCTAATTACGATTTCGGTGGTTGGTATACAGAAGCTGAATGTACAAATGCATTTAATTTCTCACAAGCAGTAAATGATAATATAACACTTTATGCAAAGTGGACAAAGAAAACACCACCAACACCAGTAACAGTTACAATCACATTCGACAAAAACGGTGGTAGCGGAACCATGGCAGATGTAATTAAGACTAAAGACGAATCATACACATTACCAGCATGTGGATTTACACCACCAGCAGGCAAAGAATTCAAAGCATGGCAAGTAGATGGAACAGAAAAGAATGTTGGCGATAAGATAGTATTAAATGGAGATAAAAATATCAAAGCGGTATGGAAAGATATAGGAAGCCTTCCACCTACTCCATATACACCTTATCCATGGACGGTATATCCGGGATGGTACTACAACTTCGAACCACCTAAAGCAAAAGAAGAAAAACCGGCAACCAAAATGGAAATGGACTGGAAAATAGAACTTGCAATTGGAATAGGCACAATCGATAGAAAAATAAACGGAGCAGATTCAAAGATTAAGATGGACGTGGCACCATATATAAAAGATGGCAGAACCATGTTACCAATTAGATCTGTGGCAGAAGCCTTAGGCTTTGAAGTAGAATGGAATAAAAGCACTAGAACAGTCGTACTCAAGGACAATACCACAAGAGTAGAAATCCCGGTAGATACAAATAAGATCATCGTAAATGGCACAGTCTACACAAGCGATGTTAAACCGGAAATCAAAAACAACAGAACCATGCTTCCAATAGCAAACATTGCAAGGGCGCTTGGTCTAAAGGACGGCAAGGACATCATCTGGAATAGCAAGTCTAAGACGGTAACCATCTATAGATCCATCCTAGTAAAATAAAAGATTCACCCTTTAAGACTAGATAAGAAAAGTAAAAACGGTTTAGTCAGCTAGACCGTTTTTACTTACATAAGCTTGGACAAAGTTTAAGCGTAGATTTTCATTCTGTACTACACTTATAGTTAAGCGGAAATGTGAGGGATATTATGAAAAGAAATTTTAAATTTTTAATTATTTTTATGGTGGCGATGGTGGTTCTTGCTGGTTGCGGAAATGGTAACAGCTCGGCGAGGGTAGAAAATAAAGATGCAAATGCAAATTCTGCGGTGGAAAATTCTAAGGAGACTTCTAAAGTTAAGGAAAATTTAAAGCCTGTTGACGGAGCGGTGATCGGTTCAATGTCTTCCTACGTTGAGGACAGAGAAGTTTGGAAGGACTTCGTCGATGAAAAATACATAGATTCTGCCAAGAGGGATTTTGGCATCCACCTGCCTAGGATTCTTTTGGATTCTAAGGACGCCAAAGTGGCAAACGATGAGATTGATGGCTTGGTAAAAGATATAAAGAATCTATATACTACTCATAAAAAGGATATGGTAGATGACGATATTGGAATAAACTCCTCTTTTTCCGTTTACCAAGATGACCATGTGCTAAGTGTCATGGTGGAAGTTGCCAATATTTGGGAGGGCGAGTTTCCGATTTACAGAGTGTTTAACTTCTCTCTTCCTGATGGAAAATTAATAAATGACCAAGAGCTTATGAAGAGCATGGGCATAGAGAAGGAAGAGATCCTGGGGATGATTGAAAATAGTGTGCGTGAGGAACAATCCATGGCTGCGAAAATCTACTATAAAGATGTAACTGATTCTTCCTACATCTATAATCCTTGCAACCAGACCGGAAATATTCTAAACGATCTATGGGATAGTTACGATTACAAAAATCGCCAAATTTTTATAGACGAAGTGGGCACACCTACACTTGCCTTTACTCAATATTTAAATATGGACATGGGACAGCTGCCGGATCTTCTAAAACTAAAGATAGATAGATTCAATAAAAGTGGGATTTCAGATGAATATTTAAGAATGGCAAGAAGACTCGGTGTCGATCCAAATAACGAAAAGTACAAGGCCTTTGTTATCTATCTCGGCTCTGCTTACGATGAGAATACCTTGAAAGCTCCTCTTGAAAAGTTACATGCTTGGACAAGTATTTTTACGAATTACGAAGATCCAAACCTGCTTATTTCAATGAAAGATGGCGAAGTCGGCGACAGACCATACTTAAATGGACAGGAATGTTATCTAGTAATTCCTAAGTACAAAAACGCTTCAGTTTCTCTAAAGGAACTGGAAATTACTAAAGATGGAAAATTAAAAGAGGTTGAAAATCTGTACCTAGACGCCCTTTCAAGCAGTGGAATCACATTTGTCATGCAAAATATAAGTGACGTCGCTCCAAATGGCAAGATCACCATCAGGTACAGAGACGATACTTTTGCGTTCTCCCCTTCAATCAGTCTAAAGGACGGCAGTTTGGTGTTACCGGATGAAGTAAAAGATGGAGAAGGGATCCTCGATTGGAATGGTTTAGTTAAGGAGGAAGGCGATTCACAAACTATGTTTGATAGAATCATGTCCATAATGGGCAAGGGTTGATTCATAATCGAATAAAGGATATGAAAGGGGCAATTTATGAAGAAAGGAAATTAAGTAAAAAGAAGAAGATAATCTGATGAATCCTTCTACGATGAATACCAAATCCATTGGACTCGAGAGGGGGTGCAAGATAGTCAAGGATCAAGAGCTTACAAAGGCAGTCGACGATGCCTATCAGCCGAATTTCAGTGGCTAGTCTCAGTAGCCACAAGAAAGTCAAAACATAGATCCTGCGGAAAAGTGAATACAGATATAAAAATTTAAGGAGGTAAAACGATGAAAATGAAAAAGAAGATAGTATTGACCATTGCTCTGTGATTGATCGTATCCATGGGTATGACAGCCTGCGGAAGTAAGGGAAAGAGCAGTGCTGTTCAATCCACGAACAAGGTAATCAGCGTAACCCCTACAGATGGCTATGTGGCAAAGCCACAGGAAGGTTATGAGCAGATCATGATTTTCCCAAAGGACAAGCAGGATGATAACGACACCGAGTATATACAAATTGACGCAGTTGATCCGGACGGAGCGCTCAATTCTTTGGTGGGCTTTACTCTCAAGGGATATAAGGAAGGAACGACGAATTATACCATGGACCAACTTAATGCCGATCTTGACGCAAAGGCAAGTGAGGAAAAGGCAGCAGGTGTTGTAGGCACATTTGACAACAAGACCAGCGTGAAACTTGGAGAGGTGGATTATGTCAAATTCGATTTGACAAGAAATGGAGCTGATGCAAACGAATATTACGGCCTTGTGGACGGGACCCCCGTATACATTGCTGTCGTCGGGCTCATCGACAAAGATGGCGTAAGCGACATGCTGAACTCTATAGAGTACAAAATCGAGAAATAGACAGTCAACAATGATCTTAGTCGCCTTTATTTTGTCTAAGATGGATCGTCAAAAATAGAAATGGTTTAAGGAGGTAGCAGATATGGGACTTTTCAGTAAAAAAATATGTGTAATATGCGGTGAAAAGGCAGGACTTCTCTCGAGGCTAAAGCTGGAGAACGATGACTTCGTCTGTGGTAACTGCCAAAAGAAGCTTTCCCCATTTTTTGATCACGAAGACAAGGTTCATACTGAAAAAGAGATCCGCGACCAGATCGCATGGCGCGAATCGACGAGGGAAGAAGTCGCTTCATTCCAAGCGGACGATAGCGTTCAACTAGACGGAAAGGACCTGCTTTTAATCAATCACGACGAAGGAAAATTCGTTTTAATCGAAAGCGGAACCAAGAAAGAAGATGCAGATGTCTTTTCACTTGATGAGATAGTAGACGCTATGCTAACCGTTGAGGAGACCAAGAAGGAAATTAAAAAGGAGATAGACGGAGAGAAAAAGCCATACCATCCGCCACATTACTCATACAAATATCATTTCCTGCTCTCTGTGAGATTGAATAATCCCCACATAAAGGAGATTGAATTCAGACTGCATCAGCTTGCCATAGATGGCGGGGATGATGCGGACGGCTATCAGGCACCGTCAATTTTAGAAAAGGCAACCGGATTTTACGTTTGGAGAGAGAAACAACTGGATGGCAATGACTTTCTCCATCGTTCCAATTTCGCCCTGTCAAGTTCACCGGGCGGATATGGTCCAAAGGGCTCGACTACAATGACTGATTTTAACATAGAGCAATTCGACAAAATGGTCAATGCTGGAAGCAAAGTAGTGGAGCTGCTCACCGGTCAGCAAAAGGAACCAGCCTTCAAATCCACGACGAGTTGGCTATAAATCCGAACTCTTTGAGTTTTGAGATTGAAACGGAAAAAACTTACTTAGTTTAAACAAATAGGCTAAGTAAGTTTTTTAATGCTAGTCAGGAAAAGAATATCTCCGAGACCAACAATTTAAAGCAATTTTTCTCCTGGAGAACAGCTTAAACAGCAACATCTTACACATTATTTTTCCTTTGTTTCATAGCTCTATCTTATTTCTTTCGTTTAGGGTAAGATGTTCATCGCTCATATTGACCTCTGTGTTCGTTTTTGTCGTTATGAACAGTTTACACGAAGTTAGTATGAATTTTTATTTTTATTTATGTCGCATTTAATTTTACAACTATCTTAACAAAAACTTTACATCGTTTATGGTATAATCCATTTTGTCAATAGGACAAGCAAGAAGGACAAGGAGGTATATGGATGGATAAGATAGCATTCAAGTCTACCAAGCAAAAGCTTACAGTACAAGTAATATTACTTGTCATAGCGGTTGCTTTCATAGGCTTTGGGGCATATCGTGGAGAAGCTAAAACTGTATTTACTAAAGCAATGAACTTATGCTTAGAGTGTGTAGGAATAGGATAAACTGAAAAGATGAATACAGTAGAGAAAAAGCTAGTAAATAAAAAGAAAAAAGGTTCATTTAAGGATTTTCTAAAAAGTAGGACCATGGTACAGATGATGGCGACGCTATTAACGAATATTCATCTTCCAAACTTTTTTAAGGGGACCTTATATCAGGGTAAAGGAAAAATCGCCTGCGTACCGGGACTGAACTGTTATTCCTGTCCGGGAGCAACAGGAGCCTGTCCGATAGGGTCTTTCCAGGCGGTAATTGGTTCTAGAGATTTCGCTCTTACTTACTATATTACGGGTATCATAATATTTTTTGGCGTAATGCTTGGAAGATTTATTTGTGGCTTCCTCTGTCCTTTTGGGTGGTTTCAGGATATGCTTCACAAAATTCCCAGCAAAAAATTTAGAACTAAGAAGCTCAAGTTTCTAACATATACGAAGTATATAATTTTAGTCGTTGCAGTTATTCTCTTACCGACATTTATGAATAATAAAGCGGGACTCGCCTCGCCTTATTTCTGTAAATATATTTGTCCACAGGGAATACTGGAGGGCGGCATACCCTTGTCAATTGCCAATCCGGCGATCAGGGCAACACTTGGCAAGTTATTTACTTGGAAACTGATGATTCTTATAAGCGTTATAGGGCTTAGTATCATGGTTTATCGTCCGTTTTGTAAATGGATATGTCCTTTAGGAGCCTTATATGCTCTGTTTAATAAGGTTTCCTTCCTTCATTATAAGGTTGATGAAAATACCTGTATCTCTTGTGGAAAATGTGCGAGAACCTGTAAGATGGAGGTAGACATTACTAAAAATACTGCACATATGGAATGTATCCGCTGTGGAGAGTGTGTGAAGGTCTGTCCTACCAAGGCAATCAGTGTAAACTGGGGACCGGAAAAAATGAAATTGCTTGAAAAGGCTCGTTGAGCTTAACAAGAATAAAACAAGAAAAAGTGTAAATTAAGGAGGAAAAAACAATGAAAACAAAGATGGCAATTAAGAGAATTTTACCTGTATTTATGGTAACAGCAATGCTTGCAACAACAATGACAGCTTGTGGCAGCAAAGATAACTCAGGAAATATGACGACTGGAAACAAGACTGTGGCAAGCAGCAATCAAGCTGCCGGAGAGAAGTTTCCCAGCTTTAAGGGTAAGGATTTTGAGGGAAATGATGTTGATGAAAGCATATTTAGCAAAAATGAGGCAACACTTGTTAATTTTTGGTTTAATGGTTGTTCAGCCTGCGTAAATGAGATGCCTGCACTTGAAGAGTTTAGTAAAAAGCTTAAAGAGCAGGGTGCAGAGCTTATAGGTATCAATGCAGGTACAGCAAGTGATGCAGAGGGACTTGCAGAGGCAAAGGATATACTTTCAAAGCAAGGTGTAACCTATAGAAATCTTATCCTTCCAAATGACCACGAGTATGTTAGAAAGATATTCAGCTTCCCTACAACGGTTATCGTTGATAAGAATGGGAATATAGTTGGAGATCCAATAGTAGGAGCTATTGAAGATGAAAAGAAGCAGGCAAAAATCCTTAAGGTAATCCAGGAGATAAAGGCCGGAAACGGTGTAACTTCTTCAGTACCTTCAGACCAGTCAGCTGCTAATGATGACCCTACAGCACCACTTTATGAAGAAGAAAACAAAATTTTTGCGGAAAATCAGGATACTTGGAATAAGTTATTCTCAAAAATAAAGAAGGATCAGGCGCAAGAAAATGTTGAAAAGCCTTATGTTGAGTTTTTAAAAGAGCAGTTAGAGGCATCAAAGGCTGATTTTACAGAGGATGAGATTAAGACGATTAACGAAGGTCTTGAAAAGATTGATAAAATTGAAAAGCAAATTGCAGAGTTAAAGCAAAAATAATTTAAAGGCAAACCATGGCTAAAAATAATGAAAATTTGTGGTGTAAAATTGGATTTATAGCATTACCTATCCTTTCGGTTATAGCATACTATTATCTAACAAAGTATCTAAATGTGCTTGCATTCGACCTGTTTTTAGGAATTTTCAAGATACCTATGCAGCAGTTCATCAAATTTATGTATCTTTCAGATATTCTTATAGCTTTAATACAGTTCAGTATATTCTTTGTCATATATAAGCTGTTCGTAAAAAGAAATGACCATGAGTTAAGAACCAAGCTTAATCTAAAAGATGCAGGATCCAGCTTTGCAGTAGGTGTCGGAGTCTCAGGTCTATCCCTTATATGGATTACGATTGCAGGAAAGATACCTATGTTTCAGGCACAGCTTGCTGCTATGAAAGAAGGAAATGCGATGATTGGGGGAGGAAGCCTACATGGAGTCTTCTTAAGTGCAGTCATTGCTGCCCCTATTGTTGAGGAAGTTATATTTAGGGGACTTGTACTTGGCTCCTTTAGAAAGGTATTTCCTGCCTGGGTATCAATAATGGTTTCAGCATTGATCTTTGGGATCTATCATATAAATCCTGTTGCAATTGTATATGCATCGATTATGGGAATTATAGCCGGTATAGTTTATGAGAAGAAGCAAAATTTATTATTCACAATTATTCTGCATATGGCAAATAACCTTATGGGACTGTTGCAGGATTTTGTTCCGGCAGGTATAGGGGCAAGTGTAGTAAATGTAGTTTCTATAGCTATGATTATCCCTATGTGTTATATAGTGTACAAAATACTGAATGGTGATTTTTGTAAAAAGGCATATGCTTAATAACTTTTTTATATTTGATGAATTGCAAATAAAATGCGACAGCTAAATCAAACTAAGTTTATGTAAAAACAATTCAAATGGAGTTCGATAATTTAGACCCTTTCCAGGTCTCTTATTGAGCTCCATTAAATTTTTAAGGCTCTTTGTCAAATGTTGGGGTGAGATCTATTCTTGCCCCTTCCTTATGCCCGAAGAACCATTAAAATGCGACTCTTAAAGTTCTCAAAATTCCGATACCCATAGGAAACCCGTTTAATCACTTTGATTTTGTTGTTAAAGCCTTCTGTTTGTCCATTGGTGATGCCTGTGGAAAAGGCGTTTAGGATTTCTTCTTTCCAGTTTTCATAGGCCCGAATACTGGCTTTAAATTCCTTTAATCCACTTTCTTTAGCAACCCACAGCCACTTGTCTAAGGCCTGTCTTGCTTCTTCTTTGCTGGAGGCATCTAAGACGTCATAAAAGCGTTCTTTTAAGAGATAAGCTTCTTTGATTTCCTTGTCTTGCCAAAGCATTAGTTCCAGCTTTTCTTTTTCTTCGGGGCTTAGCCGACTGCCTTTTTTCCGTAGGATGGACTTGGACCGTTTAAAGTAGAGGCGATACTTTGCATCCCTTGTCTTTTGTCGTGTCTTGCGTACATTCTCTAAGGCCCAAAAGACTTGTCTTGCAAAATGAAACGTATCCGCAATGAAGGTGGCTTGAGGGAAGAATTCCTTTAAGACGGCGTAGAAAAGATGACTCATATCCATAACCACATACTTCACCCTTCTTCGTTCTTCCTTGGGAAAAGAAGAAAAGTAGTCCATCAAAGCCTTTTTTCGTCGAGAGGGTAAAATATCCAGTACCTGGTGATGGATTGGATCCACTAGAATACATTGGTATTTATCCCCACCAGCATTTCCCTTAAACTCATCCATACTTAAGACCCGAGGAAGATTTGGCCGCCTCCTTGGAGCCAACTTTAGATAGCTTGTGAGACAAGAGGAAGATAAACCCAAGTCCTTGGCAATGGAGGATAAAGACCGGACCTGTTTTAATTGGTCTTGGATAAAGAAGTGGAGATCCTTAGTCCGTCTAGAATAGGGAGCTAAGAAATCCAAAGACTCATAAAAGCGCTTCTGACAATGAGGACAAACAAAGCGCTTCTTCCGAAGAAAAAGAAAGACCTTCCGCAAGCCAATAGGCGTGTGTTGGATCCTTTGCAGACGATAATCATGGATGCGAGAGGTCTTATGACCACAAACAGGACAAAGTCCCTCCTTGTATAAAGAATGGAGTTTTACATCAATGTGATCATCAAAAGAGACCACCTCGTCAATAGAGACACCTTTTAAATTCAATAGATTTGTGTTAGTATAGTTTTGCACTTATCTCACCCTTTCATTTTGTTGTGGTAACTTTATTGTAAAGGAAAAAAGAGATAAGTGCATTTTTTATGGCAAAAAATAAATGTTGGAGTCTAGGGGGACCCCAACATTTATTATAGAACCTTTTTTATTTCATCACCCAGGTGTCTCAACTTATCCACCTGGTCTTCCCGGCCCAGAACAATAAGGACGTCACCAATTTTAAAGGTATAGTCCACCGGGGGGTTAAAGAGCATTTTTTCATCTTCAATTTTTTTAATAGCCAGGACAATAAGGCCAGTTTTCTTGGGAATTTGGGACTGGATTAAATTTTTATCTTCAAGATAGGACCCCCTTTTCACGATGACCTCTTCCAAGTCCAACTCCACATCCCCAATTCGGGTGACGACATCCAAGAAGGAGATGATATTGGGCTTAATCATCAAGGAAGCCATTCTTTTTCCGCTGATTTCTACGGCAGATAGGGTCTTGTTGGCTCCCACCTTCAGGAGTTTTTCATTTCCCGACTTACTGGTGGAATTGGCAATGATGTAGATGTCTTTATTGAGATTTCTAGCTGTAAGGACGGTGACGATATTGTCCACTTCCGTTTCCAGGGTAGAGACAAGTCCCTTGGCCCGGTCAATTCCGGCTTTTTCCAGAACACTTTCTTCTGTAGATTGGCCTTCCACCACTAAAATATTGTGGTGACTATAGTCGTCCAGGTCTTGCTGGTTATCAGTAATAACAACAAAATTTAAATTTTCATCGATAAATTTTTTGATAATAACTTCGGCCAATTCTCCCGACCCACATATGATGTAGTGGTCTTTTAAGGCTGAGATTTTTCGATCCATCTTACTTCCCTTCCACAAGTCTACAAGTTTACCTTCAACAAACATGGCCACCACTGTTGTAAAGGCGTAACCCACAATTCCTACGCCTAGAAAAATCATACAGATTGAAAAAATTTCGGCCTGGGGACTGTTGGTCCCCACTTCACCAAAGCCTACAGTGGATATGGTAATTACGGTCATATAGAGGGCGTCTACAAAGGGCACTTTCAATAGGTACATATAGCCCACAACACCGACAACCAGCAAAAGTGCAAAGGCACAAAAAACAAATTTGAGTTTTCTTTTTTCTTCCATAAGCCTCTCCTTATAGGTTAGATTATAATATAGTTCAAAAGAAAAGACTAGGCGTTTAGGGAAGAATAAAGAAATTACCTGTAAAGGGGGAAATTGCTCCACAAAAGAGCCCCTTTACGAGCAAGTCAAGGCAGGAGTTTGTGGGCTGAAAATTCATGAAGACTGGGGAGCAACTAGGGCGGTTATTGACACCTGCCTATCCGTTGCAGATGAATATGACATTGCCGTTGCCATCCACACAGACACCCTAAACGAAGGGGGCACCATCGGGAGACCCCAATGCGTCCATTCCAACACCTCAACCCATTATCTATCGGAGGATGTTTGCCTCTCTGGGTGGAGGTATTGGGAATTCATGCATGACCTTTGTATCCCAAGTGGCCTATGAAGCCGGCATCAAGGAAGAATTGGACCTAAAGAGGATTGTTTTGCCTGTCCGCAATTGCCGGAACATCGGGAAAAAAGACATGCAGCTAAACTCAGAAACACCCAATATCAAGGTAGACCCTGAAACATACAAGGTAACCATAGATGGAGAATTGATTACATCTGACCCTGTTGACAAGGTTGCCTTGGGCCAACTCTATAATTTATTTTAAATCTGGGGAAAGATATGGTCTTTCCTGATGAAATAAAGACCAAGCAAGTGACTATTTACAAAACCCTCGGAGTAGATTTTCCGAGGGTTTTTTGTAGGGGTCGGGAATTATCTAGGGTGGTCCTGTGCTGCCTATGTGTAAACTGGATTTGTTTTTTACAAGATTTCCTAGCTGTTTGACTCCTATTTTTATAGTTTTCTAGCAATAAAAGGGCCGGACAGGCCGACCCCTACAATATTTATCATGCAGTAGGTCTTATGCAACCAATTGCCCAAATTTTCAATTTGGCAGCAATTGTCTGCGAACCTTCCTCAATTCAGCCTTTGCTTTGCTCGGCTTCATTGGGAGATTTTAGTATTTTATCTATACCGAGGATGGTCGCTTGCTGTCAAATCAAAGATTTGAAACGCCGCGACCTCTGACCTACCTACGATTCGGACTTCGTTTCACCTGTCCTCATCGGGTTAGGTCATTACACTGTCGATTTCTCCCAATCAGACTTCGCTTCGCTTGTCTTCTTGGGAAATCTTAGGATCTTCCAGACCTAACTTGGCGACGAAGGAGCCATAGTAGGTCTTATGCAATCAATTGCCCAAATTTTTAATTTGGCAGCAATTGTCTGCGAACCTTCCTCAATTCAGCCTTCGCTTTGCTCGGCTTCATTGGGATAGGTCATAATAGACATGGGGGGAAATATCTTGTAAAATAAGAAGTCGACGATTTATTGAAAGGGGACAGTATGGAATGTTTTAAAAGTGCCAAGCCCTGGCAGTGTTTAAATGGGGCGCAACTAAAGTACTTGGCTTTTGCTTCAATGTTTATTGATCATATGAATAATTCGGTGGTTACTCCTTATTTAAGTGGAGGGGGACCTCTTCTTCATCTCAGCAATTTTTTTAGTATTTTGGGGCGGATTGCCTTTCCTATTTTTTTCTTCTTCCTAGTAGAAGGGTTTTTCCAAACGCATTCTCGCAAGGCCTATATGGGAAATCTTTTACTTTTTGGGATTCTTTCAGAGGTACCCTTTGACCTTTTTACTTCCAAGGTCTTTTTTGACCCCTATTGGAACAATATTTTCTTTTCTTTGGCCCTGGGTCTGGCTACGATTTGGCTGGTGGATTGGCTCAAGGGGAAATTGGAGGGTCGGCCCAAGGTGTTTTGGTATCTTGCTTCTTTACCAATTCTTTTGGGGATGGGGGCCCTGTCTATGTATTTGAGTCTGGACTATGACTACCATGCAATCTTGCTGGCCTATCTTTTTTATCTCTTCCGCAAGAGGCCCTTGTGGGGGTCGGTCCTGGGTTACTTGTCTATTTTAAAGGAGCTTTGGTCTTTCCTGGGCTTTGGACTGGTCTTAACCTACAACGGCCAGAGGGGAAAGCAGTACAAGTGGCTTAATTATGCTTTCTATCCGGCTCATCTCTTATTTTTTGCCCTCTTGCGTTTTGCCTTGGGGGTCTGATTCGGAAGGGGTTTCATACCTGGTCTTGCTATAGTATAATAAAGAAAAAATAAAAAAGGGGATATAGAATGAATTCTTATTGCATCGTCAGCGACTCCTGTCTTGATTTTTCCCCAGAGGAAATGAAGGCAAAAGGGGTCGAACTGGTGCCTATAAATACTGTAATGGATGAAGTGGAATATGGACTGAACCGGGAAAAAATTTCTTTGGAGGATTTTTTTCAAAAGATTAAGGAGGGGGCAAGGCCTACAACGGTGGCAGCCAATCCTGCGGATTACCAGGACTTTTTCGAAAAGTTTTTAAAAGAAGGGAAGGATCTTTTGTATATTGCCTTTTCTTCAGGGCTGTCTTCTTCCTATGCCAATGCCAGATTGGCCATTGAGGATTTAAAGGGGACTTATCCAGACCGGAAGATTGGCCTTGTGGATACCCGGTCGGCTTCAGTGATTGAAAGTTTGGTTTTGGCTATGGCCCTAAGAGAGCAGGCTGCCGGCAAGACCATGGACCAAGTGGTTGACTATCTGGAGGAGAAGATTCCCTATACCAAGGTGGAATTTATCATAGACGACCTCTTTCACCTGGAAAGGGGAGGACGGATTTCCAAGACCAAGGCAATTTTTGGAACGGCCTTGAAGGTGGTCCCCATCCTATCCATGGACCTGGAGGGGAAGCTTTACTTGTCAGAAAGTGTACGGGGGCGGAAAAAGGCCCTTGGGACTATTTTGTCTCACTTAAAAGAAAATATAGATCCCGACTTGTATGATGAGGTTTATGTTTCTTATTCTTCATCCGGAAAAGAAGCAGCGTCTTTAAAAGAGGCCATCGAGGCTCTTGGCTTTAAGGTCCACCTCTATGAGATGAGTTTGACCATTGCCGCCCATACCGGGCCGGGCTGTCTTGTCTTGGCCTATGGGTCGAAAAAGAAGAGGGATTAGTATAAAAAAACATCGACAGGAGAAAACTTGTCGATGTTTTTGCTTTTATAGGATTCCTATAAGGGATTGACCCCCCAGACTCGTAAGGGTAATGAAGATCCAACAGACCATGCCAACTAAGATGGCCTTGCCTCCAGTTTTAACAAGGTGAACCAGGTTGGTTTTAAGGCCAATGGCAGCCATGGCCATGGTGATAAAGAATTTTGACAGGGTTTTGAGTTGGAGGATTAGGGCTTCAGGTAGGGGGATAAAGGTCCGGATAATGGAAGCCAGGATAAATAAGAGGATGAAGGAAGGGACCAGGGAGGAAATTTTCAAATCCTTTTTCCCGGACTGTCTTCCCTCGTAAAAGGACAGGACCAAGCTAATGGGGATAATAGCCAGGGTTCTTGTTAGTTTCACAACGGTAGCTATGGTTAGGGTATTGGATTGGTGGATGGCATCCCAAGAGGACGCGGCTGCAGTAACAGATGAGGTGTCATTGATGGCAGTTCCGGCGAAGAGACCAAAACCTTGGTTGGATAGGCCAATCCATTGCCCCAGGCTAGGAAAAAGGATGGCAGCTAAGACATTAAAGAGGAAGATTACGGAAATAGACTTGGCCACTTCTTCATCATTGGCATCGATAATGGGGGCTGTAGCGGCAATGGCAGATCCTCCACAGATGGAGGAGCCGACACCGACTAGGATTCCAATTTTCCGGTCCAAACCCAAGGCCCTGGTTAGGACATAGGCAGTAATAAGGGAGATGGAAACAGTAGACAAGATGACGGGGAGGGATTCTTGTCCGCTGGCCAGGATGGTCTTGAGGTTCATGGAAAAGCCCAAGAGGATGACAGCGTATTGTAAGATTTTTTTACTGGTAAAGGCGATGCCGTCACTGGCCCAGGTTAACTTACTTACGGGTTTATTTAAGACCATGCCCAAAATAACGGCAAAGACAGCGCCACCGACAATGGGCAGGCGGCTACCCAAAAAACTTGCCACTAGGGCAAGAAAAAAGCAAAGGATGATTCCTTTTAATTGTTTCATATAACCTCCTAATGTATAAAAAAATAAAGCGACTTTTATTATAACGCAAACTTGAATTCCTGTTAAAAGTTTTTTTAAAAAATTTTTGCCAGGAATATTTTATACATATTTTGAAAAAAAGTTTTAAAGAGAATTTTAGGGGTAGATATATAAATGATATTAAATATCAACGAAACATTATTTATTAGGAGGTTACTATGTCACAAATCGGAAAGAAAATCCCTGAGTTTAAAACTCAAGGGTATAACCCAAAAAATGAAGCTTTTGTAGAAGTATCCAACAAGGATTTTGAAGGTAAGTGGACTGTTTTAATGTTTTATCCTGCAGACTTTACCTTTGTTTGTCCAACTGAATTGGAAGATATGCAAGAACAATATGGTCGCTTGCAAGAACTTGGTGTAGAAGTTTACTCCATGTCTTGTGATACGCACTTTGTTCATAAGGCTTGGCATGACCATTCTGATGCTATTGGTAAACTTGAATTTACCATGTTGGCAGATCCCCACAAGTCTATTGCCAGAGACTTTGACGTTCTAGATGAAGAAGCAGGCTTGGCCCAAAGGGCAACTTTTGTCATTGACCCAGATGGAGTAATCCAAACCGTGGAAATTAATGCCGACGGAATTGGCCGGGATGCAAGTCAAGTTTACGACAAGGTTCGAGCTGCGCAATTTGTTCGTAAAAACCCAGCTCAAGTTTGTCCAGCTAAGTGGAAGGAATCTGGAGAAACACTCACTCCAGGTCTAGACCTTGTTGGTAAAATCTGATGTTAGATAAAGCATTATTGGCCCAGGTTAAGGGATATTTAGAACTTCTCGAAAGGGAAGTTCTAATTTCTCTTCACATGGACGGGTCTGAAAAGTCCCGGGAGATGAAGGCCTTTATTGAAGACTTGCTTGGCCTTTCGGACCGACTGAAGTTGGAAGAAGGAAGCCAGGGGCCAAGTCCCAGCTTTACCTTATCATCCGGAGACTGTGGAGGAATTACCTTTGCTGGCATTCCCCTGGGGCATGAATTTGAATCCTTTATCTTGGCCCTCTTGCAAGTGGGAGGAAGACCACCCAAGATTGACCCGGCAGACCGGGAAAGGATCTTATCCATTGACCGGGACCTTGCCTTCGAAACTATTGTGAGCTTAAGTTGCCACAATTGCCCGGAAGTAGTTCAAGCCTTAAATACTATGGCGGTTTTAAATCCTCGCATCAGCCACACCATGGTGGACGGGGCCTTGTTCCAAGACTATGTAGAAGGTCTTGGGATTTTGGCTGTTCCAGCTGTGCGCTTGAATGGGGAAGAATTTAGCCACGGAAAAATCAGCCTGGGACAAATTCTGGACCAAGTCTTAGGGGCCAAGTTGGACCTGGACTTAGAGGGTAAAGAATGCTATGACCTCTTGGTGGTTGGCGGGGGACCTGCTGGAGCGACAGCAGCTATTTATGCTGCCCGTAAGGGAATCCGGACGGGGCTTGTGGCCAAGGACTTTGGGGGTCAGGTTAAGGAAACTCTGGGAATTGAAAATATTACCGGCCTTGCCTACACAGAAGGCCCCAAGTTTATGGAAGAGGTGAAAAACCACCTACTCAAGTATCCTGTGGACTTAATTGACCAGGTAGAGGTAGAGGGGATTGAAGAGGGGAAACCCTTAAAGGTTTTAACCAACCGTGGAAATCTCTCAGCCAAGACAGTGGTAATAGCGACAGGAGCCAAGTGGCGCCTTTTAGGTATTCCTGGTGAGTTGGAATTTAGGAACAAGGGGGTTGCCTATTGCACCCATTGCGACGGTCCCCTCTTTAAGGATAAAAAAGTCACCGTAATTGGTGGAGGAAATTCAGGTGTTGAAGCGGCCATTGACCTGGCCGGATTGGCTCGGGAAGTTTTGGTTATTGAGTTTGCAGACCAACTCAAGGCAGATGCGGTCTTGCAAGAAAAGTTGGCGGAATGCAAGAATGTTCGCCTGGTAACCAATGCGGAAACCAAGGCTCTTTTAGGAGAAAAAGTCTTGGAAAAAATCCGCTACACCAACCGTTTAACCGGGGAAGAAGTGGAAGAAGCAACAGATGGATGCTTCATCCAAGTGGGCTTGGTACCGCAAACAGACTGGATTGACAATATCAAGAAAAACAACCGGGGCGAAATTATTGTAGACCCGGTAGGGGCAAGTAGCCTGGAAGGGGTTTATGCAGCTGGAGATTGCACGGATGCAAGCTTTAAGCAGATTGTCATTGCCCAAGGATCCGGAGCCACAGCTGCCCTGGGTGCCTATAATTATTTGCTCAGAAAATAAGAGATAGCCTTGGTTTAAGACCAGGGCTATTTTTTTTAGAATAAATCATCTTAAAAAGGGTATTTAAGCAATGATGAAAGCTTAAAAATTAACCAAGGGAAGGAAGAGGATGATGGAAGAAAAGAAAAGAGTTGCTATTCAAGAATGCTATGGAGACCACTTTCAAAATTGCTGGGGCTGCGGGGTTAAAAACCAAGAGGGGCTCCACTTGCATTCCTATCCCAGCCAAGATGGGGAAACTTGTATTTGTCAGATTAGGGTACCCAGTCAATACACTGGTGGAGTGCCAAACAAATTGTTTGGGGGAATGATTGCCACCATTTTTGATTGCCATGGCACAGCCTCGGCAACCTGGTTCAAACTTAGGAGTCAGGGCCTAGATTTGACAAAGGACAGGGTGGTTAACCGCTATATTACAGCCAGGTTGGAAGTGGACTACTTAAAGCCCGTTCCCATGGATGGGGAAATTTTAGTTCGGTCTAGTTTGGAAGAATTGGGGGAAAGAAAGGCCATTATCCAGATGGAAATGGAAGTGGAAGGTCAAGTCCGGGCCCGGGCTCGGATGGTGGCTGTTGGAGTTAAAGACGATATGTAAAAACCTGCCGGAAATTTAGCTTCCGGCAGGTTTTATAGGTATTGGATGGCTTCCAGGATAATGCCGTCAGGGTCTCTAAAGTAAAAGGCCCAGGATTTGGAAAAACCGGCATCGGTGGAATCAAAATATTGGGGTGGAGAAAGAAGGTCAACTCCCAAAGATTTGAGCTTGGCATAAAAGGCATGGATATCTTCTACAGCAAAGCAGAGCTCGGAGATGGAGGGTTTAAAAAAATCAGCCTTGGACTTGTCCAGGGGAATCTGGTTAAATTGAATGAGTTCGACCAAGGTGCCAGACCCATCTTTGTTGGGAGATAGGTAGGCCAGCTTGGCGGAAGCCTGGTCTTTTTGAAACAAGGTGTCGGTGGCCTGGCCATCCATAGTCATGCCACCAAGGAGGTGGAGGTCTAAAACATTTTGATAAAAGTCAATGGACCGGTCTAGGTCTTTTACACTTAGGCCAATATGGGCAATGGATTGAATCATGGCAGCTCCTTTCTGGGTTTTACCGGGTCAAGAAATGATAAAATTTTTTCCAATCCGCTGGACCTTATGACCGGATTTTTCTAAAAATCCCTTTAAGAGGGATTCACGCAAAAGGTAGTAGGGAGAGCCTTCTTC
This sequence comes from Urinicoccus massiliensis, assembly GCF_900120405.1. GTDB lineage: Bacteria > Bacillota > Clostridia > Tissierellales > Peptoniphilaceae > Urinicoccus > Urinicoccus massiliensis. The sequence continues at coordinate 111,075 of NZ_LT635492.1, forward strand.
ATCTTGGAGGTCCAAGGAAGGACCTTCCTGGATGTGAAAACTTTCATGGTCATGGTGGTCGTGGTCTCCCTGGCAACTTTTATCCAAACTGTCTTTAGGGTCAATGGTTAGGGGAGATGCGGCGTATTTTTCATGGCAGTCCAATTGGCTGTTGAGCTGGAGGCGGCCTTGGGAATCTAAGCTAGCCAAAAGGGCCTGGTCACAGGGCATGGCATCCAGTAGTAGGGGGTTGATGGCTTGGAAGACCTCTTGAGGTCCATCTAGTTGGTCCGGAGCCAAAGTCTGACCCAGGGCATAGGCCTTTTGGTAGATGTCTTTGCCATGGAGGATGGCATAGGCCAAGCGGGATTCCACCTGGTCAATTTTTGCGGATAAAAAACCATGGATATTATCCTGGTCCAGAATATCGGCCAAGTCGTCCAGGGGAACCGGGGCCAAGTTTTTATCTAAAAGAGCCAAGTGGTCTTGGTCTAAAAGACAGGCAGTTAACCGGTCTTGAAATTTAATTTTTTCATACATTAAGTAGTGGATAGGTCCTAAAAATTCGCTCATAAACGTCCTTTCTTTAAATGATAGTTGCTATCGGTCTAAGTAAATTGTATCCAAATCCTTTTGAAAATTCAAGAGAGTCAGAGAGGAATGAGAAAATTAGAGAAAGGTTGAGGCCTTGGACTATAGTCGTGGTTGAGAACGGATGACTGTCGAAAGGAGCCAAGAAAAAATCGTGCCGGGAAAGTTTCTACCAGCACGATTTTTTCTCTCTTATTCAAAATAGGAATCCACTTTCTTTAAGAAGTCAATAATTTCCAAATGTTGGGGACAGATTTTTTCGCAAGCACCGCAGGCAATACAGTCAGAGGGACTGGGGTTATTTTTCCGGGTGGCCTGGTATTTCTTTTTGGGGTCTAGGCCCAGGTCCAGGTGGTCCCGGTTGTAGAGGGTAAAATAAGATGGGATGGGAATTTTTTTAGGACACTTATTCAGACAGTATTCGCATTCGGTACAGCCAATTAAGCTTGCTTCCTTGAGCCAGTTGGCTTCTTGGATTAAAAAATCCTGGTCTTCCTGGGACAAGGGCTGGAAGTTTTTCATGGTGGCCATATTGTCCCTTAATTGGTCCAGGTTGGACATGCCGGACAGAACCATAAAGACCCCATCTAAACTGGCTGCAAAGCGGATAGCCCAAGAAGCAGTAGAGGCATGAGGATCTTTTTCTTGCAGCTTTTGGGTCATGGACTGGGGAAGATGGGAGAGGGTTCCACCCTTGACCGGTTCCATGACAATGATTTTTTTATCATAGGCCCGGGCCAATTGATAAATTTTTTGGGACTGGATGCTCTCATGGGTCCAATCCAGGTAGTTGATTTGTAGCTGGACAAAGTCCATGGCCGGGTAGGCCTTGAGCATCTCTTCTAGGACGTCTACGGTGTCATGGAAGGAAAATCCAATATGTTTGATTAGGCCCTGGTCCTTTTTTTCCTGGATAAATTCATAAGCCTTGTAGGTCTTGGCCACGTCAAATTTTTTCCGGTCCAGGGAATGGAGGAGGTAGTAGTCAAAATAACCAGCTCCTGTTTTTTCCAATTGACGGTTGAAATAGGATTCCAGGTCTTGGCGGAGCTCTTCCGGAGATTTTGTCCCGGGACGAAGCAAGGCAATGGGCATCTTGTCAGCCAAGATATAGGAGTCTCTAGGATGGAGGTCCACCAGGGCTTTTCCAATGGCCAACTCAGATTGGCCCTTATGGTAGAACCAGGCGGTATCAAAATAATTAAAGCCCTGGTCCAAAAAGGCATCCACCATAAGCTCTAGGGTCTTGATGTCAATTTGGTCTGTTTTATCCTCGAGAATGGGTAGCCTCATCAAGCCAAAACCTAATTTTTTCATAAAATCCTCCTTATTTCATCTGGTATCTTCTACTATTATACCATGATATTTTATAAAGGTCTCACGAGAAAGATCTTGTGATATAATAATTAAAAAGAAAAGGGAGATTAGGGGCGACAATGAAAAAAACAGTTATGGTTCGAACATTAAAAACGGCCTTTGCAGCACTTTTTTCAATCCTAATTGCTGAGGAATTAGGTCTGGACTATGGAGCTGCAGCTGGAATTATTGCAATTTTAAATGTGTTTGAAACCAGATGGGCTACTGTAGAAGGGGGATTAAAAAGAACTCTTTCCGCTATTTTAGCTTTAGTCATTGGAAGCTTATGCTTCGAAAGTTTTGGCTATAATACCTGGATTTTTGGCCTCTATCTTTTGCTTTTTGTCCCCTTGTCCTTTTTTCTCAAGGTAGAATTGGGCCTGGGGCCCTCCAGTGTTTTGGTGACCCACTTGATGGCTTTTGGGACAGTGACCCCTTCCATTATCCTGAATGAAATGGCCCTGGTTTTTATAGGGACAGGTTTTGCTATGGCCACGAATTTTTATGCTCCCAGTAAGCAAAAGAAGTTAAGGGAATTAATTGACCAAGTGGATGAAAAGATGAAAGATATCTTGAATCTCTTTTTCAGGGCCTTGACAGAGGACTTAGACGTTCAACTTTATACCGACCTGTTTAAAGATTTGGACCAAGACCTAGAAGAAGCCATCCGCCTAGCTGTGATAGAGGATGAAAATATGATTCAAGATTCTTCTATGCAGCTTTATAACCTCCATTTAAGAGAAAGAGAAGTAAATCTATTGAAGATTATTTATGAAGACTTGGCCAGCATTCCTCCCTCCTATGTGGAGGGAATCCACATGTCGGAACTACTCCAGACAACCTCCACCCAACTGACAGAGAAGGGGGCCATGATGGAGGTGAAAAGACGGATGAACTATTTGAAAGACCATGTAGAAGTTTTAGACCTACCCAAGACCCATGAAGAATTTAAAATTCGGGCGGCGGTTTATCATGCCTTCCGGGCCCTGGACCAACTGGTAGAAATCAGTAATTATATTGTAAATAAACCCATGTAAGAGGTGACTATGTCCTATTTAAAAGAAAGAATCCTTAAGGATGGAGTGATTTTTCCAAACAATGTTTTGAAAATTGACTCCTTTTTAAACCAACAAATTGATCCGAAAGTTATGCGAGAAATTGTTCAAGAAATTTATGCATACTATAAAGATGAAAAAATTACCAAGGTCTTAACCATTGAAGCATCGGGGATAGCCCCGGCTATTATGGTGGCGGCCCAATTTGATGTTCCCATGCTCTTTGCCAAGAAGGCCAAGGCTGCAACCCTGCAAAAAGACCAGGTTTATGAAACCAAGGTCTATTCCTATACCAAGGGAACAACATCCAATGTAGTGGTGTCCAAGCAGTATCTAAATCCCCAAGACCGGGTTTTGATTATCGATGACTTTTTAGCCAATGGAGAAGCAGCCCTGGGCTTGATAGACCTGGTGGACCAGGCAGGCGCCCAAGTGGTGGGGTTGGGAATTTGTGTAGAAAAATCCTTTCAAAAGGGACGGAAACGCCTAGACGAAGCTGGCGTAAAAGTCTACTCTATGGTCCGTATAGCAGAAATTAATAGTGACCGGCAAGAAATTATTTTTGCCCAGGGACATTAAAATTTGAAAAAATAGTCTAGAGACTCGATGAAAGTAGCCGGTTCAGAAGGAGCCGGTTGTTTTTTATGTTGGAAAAATTTTAAAGATTTTTATAAAAAGAGTAACAAATATTACTGATTGTTATTATCGGATGCCTTATAATAAGTTTAGAAGATAAGAAGGAGGTAAGTTATGAAAATTGATATAAGTAGGCCTGTGTATGATCTTATTAAAGACAATCCAAAATTAAAAGAGATCTTGATTGACCTGGGCTTTAAGGGACTGGACAACCCCATCATGGTTCAAACCATGTCCAAGAAAATTTCAATAAAGCGTGGGGCAAGGATGATGGGCATTGAAGGCCTGGTAGAAAAATTAGAAAAAGAGGGTTACGAAGTCTATGACTCCTCTCAAGCACCGGAAGCTCAAAAGAGGAAGGACCTGATAAAGTCCTATATTGAAAGGCTATCCCAAGGGGAAGACCTGGAAGGGGTTCGGGAGGATTTTGTTAAAAATTTTAAGGGAGTTTCTTCCTCTGAAATTATGGATGCGGAAGAAGACTTGCTGAATTCCGGGGCGGACAAGGAGCAGGTGAGAAAGCTTTGTGATATTCATTCTGCCCTTTTTCACGGAATGACGGAAAATGAAAATAAGAAGGACAAGTATGAAGGCCAGGCCTTTCTATCATACATGGATCGGGAGAATGATAAGATCAAGGACCTCGTGGAAGCTGCCAGGTCAAGGGAGGATTTTACTTTGGACTTGGGGAAAATTGCCTCTCATTATAAGAAAAAGGGGGACTTGATCTACCCTCTCTTAAAGGTAAAATACAATAAGCCGGGGCCCTCGGATGTGATGTGGGCTGTGGATGTAGAAATTGTCAAAAGTTTAAAAAGGGCTCAGAAGGAAAAGAATGAAAAGCTCTGGCAGGAAGCCTTACAGCGGGCAGATGAAATGACCTATAAGGAAGAAAATATCCTCTACCCCCTAGTGAAAGAAAATCTTACAAGGGATGACCTGGACTTGGTCTATCAAGATCTTAAAGACTATGACCACGACTTGGTTCCCTATGAGGAAAGAAGGACAGGTTCCAGCAAGGGAAGGGAAGATGCCTATATCCACTTTAAAAAGGGGAAGTTAAGACCGGACCAGCTGGAAGCTCTTTTAGATACTCTGGAGATTGAGTTGACCTTCGTGGATGAAAATGACCTAAATGCCTACTACAACAACCCCAAGGAAGCGAAAGTCTTTAAGAGGCCTATAAGTTCCCTGGGCAGACCTGTTTACTCCTGTCATCCACCTCAAATTGAACCCATGGTAAGGGGACTTATCCAAGATTTTAAAGATGGAGAAAAAGACTCTTTTAAGTTGGTGAAAAAAATGGGAGAAAAAATTATGGCCATTTCCTATTATGCAGTGAGGGATGAGGAGGGAGACTATAAGGGAGTCCTGGAGGCGGTCCAAGACTTGACTTATTATAAGGACCTTCTGGGAAAAGAAGAAAAATAAGGTCTACTTTCACTCCCAGAAAAAGTTTTTAGCTATTTTATGGAAGTGGAATTTATAATAGGGGGCAGGATGGAAATTTTTAAGCTTTTAGAAAATCTTACATTTTCTCAGGAAGAGGAAGTGGACCAAGTTATTTATGAGGATGAGGCTCTTAGAATTCTTCGGACTATGTCCCTGAACCAAATAACAGACTTTATGGTTCAAGACCAGGATGAGTTTGTGGTCTTGATGAAGGGGAAGGCATCCATAGAAACAAGTAATGACCTGGTCAAGATGGAAGAAGGAGACTTTCTTTTTATCAAAAAGGGAGTCAGGCATAGGGTCCTTGACCAGGATAGGGCGGTTTGGTTTTGCGGATTTATAAAATAAGAAAAATGACCCCAAGAAGGGGTCATTTGCATATAGGTCCGCATAAAGAAAGGGACTAGTCTTTTTTGTCCTGGAGGTTTTGGCAACCCAAAAGTTGAAGGGCGCACTTTAAACCATCCAGGGCTGAGGAAACAATTCCACCGGCATAGCCGGCTCCCTCGCCAATGGGGTGGAGGGTGTCAAATTCAAGGCTATGGTAGTCCTTTCTTAAAAGGCGGACCGGGGAAGAGGTCCTGGTTTCCACTCCGGTTAAAAGGGCGTCGGGATGGGCAAAGCCCTTTAATTTTTTATCAAAGGCCAAAAGGGCTTCCTTAATTCCTTGGTTAATTTCCTGGGGATAGATTAGGTTGAGGTCAGCAAAGTGGGTTTGGGGTTGGTAGCTGGCTTGAATTTTTCCAAAAGCCTGGCTGGGTCGACCCAGGAAGAAGTCTTCCAAGCGTTGGACAGGAGCAGTAAAACCACCGCCACCCAGTTGGTAGGCTTTTTCTTCGATTTTTCTTTGGAAGTCCATGCCAGCCAAGGCACTGGAGCCAAAAACTTTTGGGTCAATGGCCATGACGATGGCTGAATTGGAGTTTGTGGCCATCCGGTCATGGTAACTCATGCCGTTGACGCAAAGGCGGTTTTCTTCGCTGGAGGCCGGAACTACATAACCTCCCGGGCACATACAAAAACTGTAGACAGACAGGTTTTTTTCCCGGTTAAAATGATTGAGTTGGTAGGAAGCTTGGGGAAGAAGGGGGTCTTGGATCTTGTATTGGGCCAGGTTGATGTCTTGCCGCAAGTGTTCAATCCGAAAGCCCACGGCAAAGGGCTTTTGTTCCAGGCTGATGTAGCGGTCCAGGAGAGAAAAAGTGTCCCGGGCAGAATTTCCCAGGGCCAGGATATAGTGGTCGGCCTGGTAACTGGTCTTGTCAGTTTTGATGGCCTGGATTTTCCCATCTTCGATGACCAGGTCAGTAAATTTTTCTTGGAAATGAAAGGTTCCTCCAAGACTTTCAATTTTTTTTCGCATCCGGACAATGACAGCCCGTAAGATATCGGTGCCGATATGGGGCATTTGTTCGTAGAGGATGTCTTCTGGGGCTCCATTTTCGACAAAAATCTTAAAGACCTCTCGCGACCTTTTATCCTTGGACCGGCTGGTGAGTTTTCCATCAGAAAAAGTTCCGGCCCCACCTTCGCCAAATTGGATATTGGATTGAGGGTTGAGGATCCCGTGGTCCATCATGGCCTGGACAGACCGGACTCGGTCTTGGATTTTCTCTCCCTGGTCAATAAGATGGACTTGGACCCCAGCTTGGCTTAGGATATAACCGGCAAAAAGTCCGGAAGGGCCAGTGCCTACAATGACGACTTTTTTGACCCTGGTCTTATTTTCCAAGACTAGGTCTTGGGGCTGGTAGGCCTGGATGCGGTTTTTCAAAGACCGAAGGATTTTCTTACCTAGGTCCTTTTTTACCAGGACCTGGTAGACGTAAAAGACTCCCTTGCGGGCATCTAAAGATTTCTTATAAAGTTCAAAGGGGATGTCTTTGCCCCCTAAAAGGCGGTCTACTTCCCTTTGGAGGTCCTGACCTGAGGCCTGGTAGGGAAGTTTGATGTTTTTTAAAATATACATAGTGTCCTCTCTCTCTTTGTTCCTTATTTTATCAAATTATTTGTCTTTATCCTAGGGAAAAGCCTAAGGATGAAAAAATTTAGCTGGCCTAATAGGAAAAAGGGCTCAGAATCTTAGGTTTAAGTCAATAATCCTGGGGTAGTTTTTAAATTATGGGCCCCGTGGTATAATGAAGAAGTAAAAGAGAAGAAGACCTTGATTGAAGGAGGCGTCTATGAAGTATTTTATTGAAGGAGAAAACCTACCGGTTGTCCGGTTTGAACTAGATGAAGGCGAAAGCTTAATCAGCCAGGCTGGCGGTCGGGCCTGGATGAAGGGAAATGTGAAAACCGACACCGTTTCCGGTGGCGGGGTAGGAAAAATGCTGGGACGGATGTTTTCCGGAGAAAGCTTGTTTTTAAGCTCCTATACAGCACAAAGTCCTGCTGAAATTGTCTTTGCATCAGACTTTCCCGGGTCCATCTATGCCATCGATTTGGCAGAAGGACAAAGTATTATTGCTCAAAAAAAGGCCTTTTTATGTGCTAGCCCGGGAGTGGACCTGTCTATTTATTTTCGAAAAAAATTAGGCACCGGCTTATTTGGCGGTGAAGGCTTTATCATGCAAAAAATCACCGGGCCAGGCCTGGTCTTTTTGGAAATCGACGGCCATTGCCAAGAATACATTTTAAATGTAGGGGAAAGACTGGTTATGGATACCGGAAGTTTGGCCATGATAGAGGCTACTTGTCAAATGTCCATTGAACAAGTGGAAGGAATGAAGAACATTCTCTTTGGAGGAGAGGGACTTTTTAATACAGTGGTAGAAGGTCCCGGCAAGGTCCTTGTCCAATCCATGCCTATTCAAAAATTGGCGCGCAATATTGCTCCCTACCTTCCCATAAAGGGCTAGGGGGAGTGGATTGTGAATTGGAAGAAGAAAAGAGCCTGGAAGGGCCAGATGTCTGAGGCCTTTGTTACGGCGATTTTTTTGTCCCTATCCGGAGGCCTCCAAGATGTTTATACTTACCTGGCCCGGAACCATGTCTTTGCCAATGCACAAACAGGAAATATTGTCCTTTTAAGCGTCAAGCTGATGGAAAAAAATTGGTCCGTTGTTTTGAATTATCTGGTACCTCTGAGTTTTTTTGCCCTGGGGGTTGCCGTAAGTGAGTTGGTTCAAACTCGGCATAAGAGGGACAAAAATTTCCATTGGCGGCAAAGGGTCCTGGCAATGGAAATGATCCTCTTGTTTATTGTGGGTTTTTTGCCGACAAGTTTGAATCTTTTAGCCAATGCCCTGGTGTCTTTTTCCTGCGCCATGCAGGTCCAGGCCTTTCGTAAAATTAAGGGGGCCAACTATGCCTCTACCATGTGTATTGGCAACCTACGTAGTGGGATGGAAGCCCTGTGCCACTTTATCCTCAAAGGGAAGAAAAAGAAAAGGGTCCTGGCCGGCCAGTATTTTGCTGTAATTTTTTGTTTTGCTCTGGGAGCTGCCTTGGGGTCGTCTTTGATTCCCTATCTAGGGATGAAGACCATCTGGATTTCCTGCGGCCTCTTGTTTTTTAGTTTTTGCCTTATGTTTGTCCAAGACCAGGAAGAAGGAATGGACAGCTAAAAGATCAACCCATTCCAGGCTGAGCTTGGGTTGGTTTTTTATTTATAAGGAAAAATTTCCCCACCATGCTATAATAAAAGGTAAGAGATTTGGAGAAGGAGGAAATATGAAGTTCATATCTTGGAACATTGATTCTTTAAATGCAGCCCTAACTAGCGATTCAGCCAGGGCACAATTGTCCAGAGGGGTTTTAAGAACCATCCGGGACCAAGACGCTGATGTCATAGCCATACAAGAAACCAAACTGCCTGAAAAGGGCCCTGGGAAAAAACACATCCAGGCCCTGAAAGAGTGGTTTCCTGACTACAACTATGTCTGGACGTCCTCTTGCCCACCAGCACGGAAGGGCTATGCAGGAACCATGACCCTCTATAAAAAGGGTCTGGATGCAAAAGTGACCTTTCCGGAAATTGGGGCTCCGGACACTATGGACCATGAAGGCCGGATTATTACCTTGGAATTTGACCGCTTTTACTTTACCCAGGTCTACACTCCCAATGCGGGAAATGGCCTGGTCCGCCTAGGAGACCGACAAGTTTGGGATGAAAAATATGCCGACTACTTGGAAGGTCTTGACCGAGAAAAACCAGTTATTGCCACGGGAGACTTTAATGTGGCCCACAAGGAAATTGACTTGAAAAATCCAGAAGCCAACCGTCGGTCCCCAGGTTTTACCGATGAAGAAAGATTGGGCTTTAGCAAGCTTTTGGATCGGGGTTTCGTAGATAGCTTCCGCCATATCCATGGAGATGTAGAAGGGGTCTATTCTTGGTGGGCCCAAAGGGTTAAAACCAGCAAGATCAACAATTCAGGCTGGAGGATTGACTACTTTTTAGTCAGTGACCGGATCAAGGACTTGGTTCGAGAATCCAATATGATTGATTCAGGCGAAAGACAGGACCACACTCCCCTGCTTCTTAGCTTGGATTTGGAGGGAATTCACTAAGGCAAGTTTGACAGACTGGCCTTATTACAGTAAAATTAAGTTTATTATTTACTGGTTGACCAGTGGGATAAACGAGGGAGAGATATGGAGAATAAAGAATTACTTGGAGAGATAGAAGAGCTAAAATTAAAGAAAGACGCTTTAATTTTGGCTCACTATTATGTGGATGGAGACTTGCAGGAAGTTGCAGATTTTGTAGGAGATTCATATGCTCTGGCAAAAAAGGCTGTGGCCAGTGAAAAAAAGAGGATTGTATTTTGTGGGGTTAAGTTTATGGGAGAAAGTGCCAAGCTTTTAAACCCCCACAAGCGGGTTTTTTTAGTGGACAAACATGCTCTTTGCCCCATGGCTGACATGATTACAGGCAGGGACATAGAAGAATATCGAAGGGAATATAAGCACATTTGCGTGGTAACCTACATCAACTCCACGGCAGAAACCAAGGCCCATTCCGACGTGTGCGTTACTTCATCCAATGCCTTGAGGATTGTCAAAAAAATCCAGGCAGACAATATTTTGTTATGTCCGGATAAAAACCTGGGGACCTATATCAAGTCCCAGCTTAAAGACGATTTAAAAGATAAAAATGTCCTTATCCATGACGGCTATTGCCATGTCCATGAAGATTTTACCTATGAAGCTATACAAGAAGCCAAGGCCAAGCATCCTAAAGCTCCTGTTTTGGTCCATCCGGAGATTAATCCGGCCTGTTATGACCTGGCAGACTATATCGGGTCTACTAGTGGAATCTTGAAGGAAGCCCGGGAAAGGCCTGAAGAAGAATTTATCATCTGTACCGAAAGGGGAATCTTGCACCAACTGCAAAAGGATAGTCCCCATAAAAAGTTTTATTTCACAGACCTTAAACAAGTTTGTTACAATATGAAAATGCTAAATCTTGAAAAACTTAGGGATTGCTTAAGAGACGACTTAAATGAAGTCTTTTTGGATGAAGACGTTATGGAGAAAGCCAGCCGGCCTCTTAAAAAGATGCTTGAAATGGCGGAGTAAAATGGACGACGAAAGACAAAAGTTAAAAAATAAATACCAGGTAATTATAGTAGGCACAGGGGCAGCAGGGCTGTTCTGTGCCTTAGCTTTAAATCCGAAACTTTCAGTCCTGCTGGTGACCAAAAAGGGTATCAAGGACTGTAACTCCTACCTGGCCCAGGGAGGTATGTGCGTCTTAAGAGACCCGGATGATTTTGAGGACTTTATGGCCGACACACTTAAGGCAGGCCACTATGAAAATCGGGAAGAATCTGTCCGAACCATGATTTTACGGTCCAGGGATATTTTACAAAAGCTTTTGGACTACCGGGTGGATTTTGACCGGGAGGGTCAAGATCTTTCCTACACCCGGGAAGGAGGCCATGGCAAACGGCGGATTGTCCATTGCAAGGACGAAACTGGCAAGGCCATTGTGGAAAAACTTGTGGACCAAGTTCTGGAAAGAAAAAACATCCAGGTCCTTGAAAATACAGAAATGGTGGACTTGATGATTAAGGAAGGAACCTGCTATGGGGCCTGCCTTAACCGTCACCTAGAAGGAGACTCCAACAAGTCCATCCAGCCTGTCTTTGCTGACTTTACAGTTTTAGCCACAGGGGGGATTGGGGGCCTTTATGAAAATTCTACCAACTTTCCCCATATTTGTGGAGATGCCTTGGGGATTTTAAGAAATTATCAGGTAAGGACAGACCACCTGGACTATATCCAATTCCATCCAACCACACTTTTTGTAGAGGAGGAAGATGGTCGGAGGCGGTTGATGACAGAAGCCCTAAGAGGGGAAGGCGCCTACCTATTAGATAGGCATGGCAACCGCTTTACTGATGAGCTTCAACCTAGGGATATCGTAACAGGGGCCATTCTTCGGCTCATGGAAAAAGAAAAAACTGACCATGTCTACCTGTCCATGGCCCACTTGGATCCTGTCCGGATCAAAAACCGCTTCCCCTATATCTATGCCATGTGCCTGGAGCGGGGCTATGACCTAACTAAGGATTCCATCCCCATCGTTCCAGGGCAGCACTACCATATGGGTGGAATCCATGTGGACCAAAGGAGTCGGACCTCTATAGACCGCCTTTATGCTGTGGGAGAATGCGCCTGCAACGGAGTACATGGCAAGAATCGTCTGGCCAGCAACTCTCTGTTGGAATCTATGGTCTTTGCCCAAATTATTGCTGAAGATATTGGCCAAGGGGACAAGAAAAGTTGGGATTTGGAAAACTTGTCCTGGCCCATGCAAAGGAACTGGGCAGATTTTCGAGAAAAAAATCAAAAGGGCTTAAGAGAGGCCATTGAGAAAAACCGATTGGAGAAATGAGGATTTCATGTATCGATTAGAAAATTATAACCGACATAAAATTGACCAGTGTATTCAAACTGCCTTGGACGAAGATATTATTACAGAAGACCTGTCCACCAATGCCATCTATGACCAGGGGCAAAAAGCCCGGGTGGACCTCTTGGCCAAGGAGGATGGTGTCCTTTGTGGTCGCTATGTCTTTGAAAGAGTCTTTAGCCTTCTTGACTCCCAAGTTCAAGTGGACTGGACCCTGGAAGAGGGAGCCCACTTTAAAAAAGGAGACCTTTTAGCCAAGATTTCAGGAGATGTCCGGCCTATTTTAACAGGGGAACGGACGGCCCTAAACTTTCTCCAAAGGCTTTGCGGTGTGGCCAGCTATACCCGGGATATTGTGGACCAATTAGAGGGAAGTGGCATTCGTCTTATGGATACCAGAAAGACAACACCGGGCCTAAGACTCTTGCAAAAATATGCTGTAACAGTTGGGGGCGGAAAAAACCACCGAACCAACCTATCGGATGTGATTATGTTAAAAGACAACCACATCCAAGCCGCAGGAGGTGTCGGGGCGGCCATCCAAAAGGCCAAGACCTACGCTCCCTTTGTGCGGACTATTGTGGTGGAAACAGAGAACTTGGATATGGTCCAAGAGGCAGTAGAAAACAAGGCCTCCATTATTATGCTGGACAACATGGACCGGGACCAAATGGAAGAAGCCATTAAGCTTATTGACGGTCGGTGTTTTATAGAAGTCTCCGGCAATGTAACCCGGGAGAGTATTCGGGACCTAAAGGGCTTGAAAATTGACTACATCTCCAGCGGTGCCTTGACCCATTCCTCGGGGATCATAGACCTGTCTATGAAAAATTTAAGGCTCCTCTAATGGATTATTTCTGTAGTTCCTGGATTCAAGACAATGACCTGTCCTTGTGGGAAAGGGCCTACCAGGTTCTTTTAAAAGAAGCGGACTTTTACCAGGTTATGTTTCCAGAGGGGGAAGACATAGACCCGAAAGTCTTTCCTCTGGCAAAAGACCTTATTGAAAGGCCGGGAGTTGAGGTAAGCAAGATTGATTTTTTTCCCAACAGGGACTTGGATTTACTATAAGGGCCCCTTGGACCAAGAAGTAGAAGACTTGCTCTTGGAGGCCTTGAGAACCGGCCCTGTCTTTCATATTATCTTTTTAAAGGAAGATCGAAAGATTGCTGAGGAAAATGACTATACGGACTTTTTACTCTTTGACGAAGACTTAAAAAGAAAGATGCTGGAAGTTTTTCCAGCCCTGGAGACCTATATTGACCAATAAAGGGGGATGACATGTTAAGCTATGAAGGAAAAGTCTACCGGCCACCCTCGGAGTGGCGGTCTTTAATTGTCCAGGCCACAGTAGGGTGTAGCAACAATACCTGCACATTTTGTGGCATGTACAAGGAGGAACAGTTTCATATTAAAGACGAGAAAATCCTCTTTAAAGAATTGGAAGAAGAGGCCAGGGCCTTTAACGGCTATGAAAAGATCTTTATCGCCGATGGAGACGCCCTTTGCCTGTCAACAGACCGTCTTCTTCGGTTAATGGCCAAATTACGGGAGCTTTTCCCTTTTTGCCAAAGGATTGGGTCCTATGCAACAGCTTTAGATGTCAACGGAAAAAGTCATGAAGACTTGAAAAGGCTGAAAGAAGCTGGCTTAGGGATTCTTTACATTGGCTTGGAAACAGGGTCTAATGAGCTTTTGAAAAAAATCAAAAAAAATATGAAGGCAGAAGACTACCTAGCAGCCAGTGAAAAACTCCACCAAGTGGGCATTGCCCAAAGTGTAACTTTAATCACCGGCTTGGCTGGGGCAGGGCAAAGTATCCAATACGCCCAGGAAACGGCTAGGGTTGTTAGCCAAATGAACCCGGACTATGTCTCCTACCTAACCCTGATGCTAGATGAAGGATCTGAACTTTTAGAAGACTACCGCCAAGGGCGCTTTCAACCAGCAGGTCCTGATGAGGCCTTGGAGGAAATTTATGTCTTTTTAGACCACTTTACCGGGAAGGGTCCTTGTATTTTTCGGTCCAACCATGCTTCCAACTACCTGTCCCTAGCCGGGACCCTACCGGAAGACCTAGACAGGTTAAAGGGACAAATTTTACAGACCACCCGAGCTAGGGCCTATAAGGACGAAGCCTTTCGCCGTTTATAAGCCTGGGAGAGATTTTATGGTAAAGGCTATTTACTATTGGAGCCTTCTGGGATAAGATAAGTTTACAGGAGAAAGTTTAAAATTGAGTGGCCGACCACTCATGAAGAAATAATTGCTGATTAAGGATGAAAATATGAAGAAATTAAAAAGAACAATCCAGGAAGGAGTGCCTGCCAAGCAGATTACCATGCTGCACCTTATTGCCTCTCCAGACCCCATTCTCTATCAAAAGGTCTTGATTGACCCCAAACGGGCTTTGGGGATTATCAACATGAGCCCTTGGGAAGGGGCCATTATTGCTGCAGACCTGGCAGATAAGGCGGCACCCATAGAGATTAAGCTGGTAGACCGTTTTAAGGGGGTCGTATTTATCCAAGGAGATCGGGATAGTGTTTATACAGCCTTGGACCGAGTAAGACGTGTTTTTGATTCAGACTATGGCTATACAGTTCCTTCGGTAACGGAGAGTTAAGAAAATGACGATAAGGGAGATACAAGATGATTCAACTAGAGGATTCTAATAAGATTATTAAAAAATTTGAAAAGGTTATAAAGACCCCCTTAAAGGGGGCGGGAAAAACCCTTTATACGGGTATAGACCTGGGTACAGCCTATATTGTTCTGGCTGTTTTAGATGAGAATAAAAATCCTGTTTGTGGGGCCTACCAGGCAGCGGATGTCGTCAAAGACGGCATGGTTGTAGACTATATGGGGGCTGTGAGGATTGTTAAAAAACTCAAGGCTGACTTGGAAGAAAAAATCGGTCAAGAGCTCTACCTGGCCGGAGTAGCCATTCCTCCAGGAACGGAAAACATTGATGGCGGCGTGGTAAAAAATGTAGCAGAGGCTGCAGGCTTTGAAGTAGTCAAGGTTCTGGATGAACCCACAGCGGCCAACATGATTCTCAAGATTCAAGATGGGGCCGTAGTGGATATTGGTGGTGGAACCACGGGAATTTCTGTCATTAAAAAGGGAAAAGTTGTAAAAGTAATGGACGAAGCCAGTGGTGGACGACACTTTTCCTTGGTAATTGCCGGGGCCCAAAAAATTTCCATTGAAGAAGCGGAAAAAATGAAGCAGGACTTTAGCCTCCACAAGGAAATCTTTCCCCTGGTTCAACCTGTGATTAAAAAGATCATCAGCATTATCCAAAAAGCCCTGGAAGGCTATGATGTGGATGAACTGGTCCTAGTAGGAGGGACAGCCCTTTTAACTGGGATTGAGGCCTTTGTGGAAAAAGAAACAGGTTTGAAAACCTCCAAGCCCAGTAACCCTATGTTTGTAACTCCCTTGGGAATTGCGGCAGCTTTAATTGAAGGAGAAGAATAATGGATATTCGTTTAATCAAGGGCCCGTCTACAGGGACCCTGGAAATTGTAGAAAACCGCAGCCGGCTATCTTTTAAGAATAAAAAGCCCGGAGCCCTGGGCCTGGTCCAAGGCAAGGTCGTTGAAATGCTTTGTGCAGCAGATATTGCAGAAAAAGCTTCCGGTGTTGAAGTGGTAGATGTCCGCGGGTCTTGTCCGCAAAACTTAATTATTTTAGCTATTGTGGGAGAGATGTCTGATGTCAGTGAAGCCCTAAGGCAAATCCAAGCTGGAATGGACGAAATGAAAAATATATAATGATAGATAAGGAAAAAAAGATGGTCAAGGATTTTATGGCTATCTTTTTTTTACGGTTAAAGTACTTTCTTACTGGAGAAGAAATAAATAGGAAAATTAAGAGGAAAAGAAAATCTTGGCAAAAGCAGTTTCCTTGCAATAAAATTTATTTCCTAATATAATAAGTATTGTCTTTGTTTTTTCACAAGGAAAATTTTTATGGATAAAAAGGGTCTTTGACATAAAAGGAAAGACTCTTTTTTTCTAGATTGATAGACAAGTTAATTGAATTTGAATCTATTTGGAGGTATTTTTTGAAAATTTTCAAAACCATTTTAAAGTTTAGTCCTGTAGCAGTTCTAGCCTGGTTATTACTGGCAGGGAAAGGCTACAATGAAGCTGGAATTTTGGAAGGCTTTGACATGTTAATTGCAGGTCCTATGGCCTTTCTATATGCGGGTTTGGTGGCCTTTATTACAGAAGGTATTAAGCCGAATGAAATTGTTGATATAGCGGTGGAGAGTGTTCAAGAGATTGAAGTGGTCTTTTTTATTTTGATGTTGGCCTATGCCATGGCGGGAGTTTTCATGTCTACAGGTGTTGGGGCAGCCATTGTAAATGCTGCTTTAAAGGTTGGCATTAGTGCTAGGATTATTGCACCCTTAAGCCTTGTGGTAACTGGGGTTTTATCTGTGGCTACAGGAACAAGCTGGGGAACTTTTGCTGCTTGTGCCCCAATTTTTCTGTGGTTAAACCATATTGTGGCTGGAAATATGCTCTTGACCCTATGTGCTATTACCGGTGGAGCTTGTTTTGGAGACAACTTAGGATTAATTTCAGATACGACTGTAGTCAGCTCTGGAATTCAAAATGTAGAGATTATTGACCGAATTCGCCATCAAGGAATTTGGGCTATAGGAAGTTTAGTCTTAGCTGTAGTTTTATTTTATCTAGCATCTGCGGGTCTACCCACCCATTCAGCTTCAGGAGCAGAAGCCTATTCCAATATTCCACAAAATACATTAAATTTTCTTGCTGCTGAAAGACCTGATGCCCTATCCTTACTGCAACAGGTAAGAGATGGGGTGCCGGCCTATATGATGATTCCTTTAATTTTGGTTATTGTAGTGGCTATTTTAGGGGTACAAACTATTTTCTGCCTGTCTGCAGGAATTGTGGCAGCCTTGTTTTTAGGTTTAAAGGCTGGAACGGTAGTTTCCATTCCAGTTTTCTTGGAAGAAATTGTGCAATCGGGCTTTGCTGAAGCAGGAGCTTGGGTTGTCGTTATGATGATGTGGATCTCCGCCTTTGGAGGTGTTATGAATCACATGAAGGCCTTCGATCCTTTGGCTAAACTAGTTTTGAAAATGAGTTCAAAAGTGCGGCACTTAATGACTTGGAATGCTATTTTATCCATGGCCGGAAATGCTCTTTTAGCTGATGAAATGGCACAGATAGTTACAGTGGGGCCTATTATTCGGGAACTTGTAGATAAAAATATTGAAGGATCTGAAAAAGATATGTATACTTTGCGCTTAAGGAATGCAACCTTCTCCAGTGCCCTAGGAGTTTTTGGGGCTCAAATGATTCCCTGGCACGTTTATATTGCCTACTATGTAGGAATAGCCAATGCTGTTTATCCTTTAGCAAGCTTCAAGCCTACGGATTTCATAAAATATAATTTTATGGGCTTTGTGGCCATTATTTCCCTTGTTGGCTTAACTTTTACAGGCCTAGATAGGTTCGTTCCTTTTTTTAAATTACCCAGCGAGCCGAAGGTAAGTTTAAAGAAACAAGTTAAATAAAAGAAGAAAACCAGCTCTCTTAAGAGAGCTGGTTTTCTTCTTTAGATAGAATAGACTTGGTCAAATAAGTCTTTGTTTTCTTCAATCATATCTTGAGACCCAAAAACCACCAATTGGTCTTGGTCCATAGCCTGGCTTAAGAGAGATTTGTAGGATTTTAAACTTTGTAGGCTGGTGGCCAGGGCTTCTTGTTTTTGGATGGACAGGTCTTCTTCTGCCTGGTCTAGGATAAACCGGGCCAGGTCAACTTGTCCCAACTCATAGGGAGTCCGCAAGGGGTCAAAGGCATTCATAGACCCAATGATAATTTGGCTGATTTCATCAGGGGTCAAGTCCAATTGGTCCAGGTAGGTCCCCATAGCATCATAGCAGGCAATAGTTTCTTGAAGTTGGGGGTCCCGGTAACTATAAGTTGCAAGGAGACCAGAAGATTTAATACGAATTCCAGCTCCATAGGCACCTCCCTTGGCCCGAATATTTTCATGGAGGTAGCCGGTGCTTAAGAGATTGGCCAAAACGGCCATGGATCCGGAATAGGGGGCATCCAACTTGTTGAGGTCATAGCCCTTGGAAATATAGAGGACAGAGGCCGGCAGACTAAAGGCTTCCTTGGAGGGGGATAGGACCGGGTTTAAGTCAACATAGGGATAGGACTGGAATTTTTTTGTTAGGGTCTTAAGAGTGGGGACCAGGTCTTGGTAGACCTTTTCTTCTCCTGTGAATTCAACAATGACATCTTGACCATTAAAGGCTTTTTTATAAACTTTGTCCAAGGATTGGAGGAAGGCATCCTTTCTTTCTTCCCAATGGTCTAAGAGGTCTTTGAGATAGAAGTGGTAGTCCAGGCCTCCTAGGAGTTCACGAATCTTAGCAGGCTTGGAATAATGACTATCTACCCGGCTTGAGGCAATGACATGGCCATTTTGCAAAAAGCCGGCTTCATTGGACGTTTTTTCTAACATTAAGAGGTCGTAAATTCTCTTTTCTTCCTTAAAACTTGTATGGAAGAGGATATCTTCCATGATGGGTAAGATTTTTTCCACTTGCCGGCCCAGAGATCCTGTATGGATATTGAAGCGGATAGAATACTTATCCTTACTTTGGTAAACAGTAGGGTCAAAAAGGATTCCGGAGGAATTTAAATAAATGGCTGTAGATAGGTCCTTATAGGATTGATTTTGAGTGGAAATTTTCCCCAAGAGGTTGGGCAAAAGAGCCAGATAGGCTAGTTCATCCAAGTCTAAATGGTGGGCTTCAAAGGACAGGGTTAAATAGGAGAGGCCGTTGGTAAATTCCGGATGGAAGAGGTAGTGGGCACCATCTTCTTCTGTTAATTTTCTAGGGATGTGACGGATTCCCGGCTTGATATCATCCAGGGTCAACTTGGGAATGGAGGCCTTGGCTTGGGGACTGTCAGGTGTGGATTGGTAGTCTAGCAAAGCCTGTGCTTCTTGTAAGATTCTTGCCTTTTCATCAGTAGTCAGATTGTCTTGTTTTTCTTTTAATTCCCGGGCCAAGGCCAGCTGGTCTTCTTTTAAAAGGTCTGTATTGGCCTTGGATTCCAAGATCAATTTTTTAGCATTTAAAACTTTTTCTTCCAATAATTTTTCGAACTCTCCATTTTCAATGGTCTTTCTCAAGTCGGCCAGGGCATCTGAAAAGTTCAAACCAATAAAGGGACTGGCTCCATATAGCCAGGTATTCAGGGCATTGATATAGTAGATAATCCCCTTGTGGTTGCCGCCACCTTCTCGGATGGAGATTTCAAATTTATTAAAGGTAGCCAGGAGTCTTTTTTTATCAAAGCCTTTGATCACCAGGTCCTTGAGGCAGTCTTGGATAATCTTGTAAAAGTCCTTGGACCGGTCGGGCTTGGCTCCCTTGGCTGTGATATAGACATCCAGGGGAAGGCTTGTAGACAGGTCAACGTAGACATCCTTGCAGAAGTTTTGATCCAACAAGGCTTCTTTTAAGTCTCCTTCGTTGGAATTCACCAGCAAATCGGCAAACAAGGCCCTCAAGAGCAGGTCCCGACCATTGGTTGCCTGACCCATAGTAAAGGCATAGGTATAGTAGGATCCATCATTTAAGTCGTCGGTAGGGTAGTCTTGACGAAGCCAAAGGTCCTCTTCCAAATCTGGCGATAAGACAATTTCATTGGGCAAGTCTTTTTTAGAAAATTGAGACAGGTAGTCTTGGTCGATGCGGTCCAAGATTTCTGTCTTGTCCAGGTTTCCATAGAGGTAGATATAGCTATTAGAGGGGTGGTAGTGGTCCCTATGGAAGTTTAAAAAATCCTCATAGCTTAAACTGGGAATTTTTTTGGGATGGCCGCCACTTTCAAAACCATAGGTCGTTTCTCCATGAAGGCCTCGAGAAGCTTGAAAGGCCACCAAGGCGTCGGGGTCCGAATAAACCCCCTTCATTTCATTGTAGACAACACCATTATAAAGCAGGTCCTTGTTGTCTTTAAATTCATAGTGCCAACCCTCTTGTTGGAAGATCTTCTTTTCCTCATACATCTTGGGGAAAAAAACCGCATCCAGATAGACATCACATAGGTTCATAAAGTCCTTTTGGTTGCGACTGCTAATGGGGTAGATGGTCTTATCGGAAAAGGTCATGGCATTTAAAAAGGTCTGTAGGGAAGACTGGATCAAGTCCATAAAGGGTTCCTTGGTGTGGTACTTTCTGGATCCTGATAGGGTAGAGTGTTCCACAATATGGGCAACCCCGGCATCGTCCTTGGGGGGCGTTTTAAAGCCAATGGCGAAGACGTTATTTTCATCGTCGTTGTCCAGCAAGAGAACCTGGGCTCCTGTGGCTGTGTGTTTGTAGTAAGATACATAGCTGTTGGTATCTTCAGAGTATTTTCCTTCTATAAATGTATAATTCTTATAATCTTTTTTCATAACAACCTCCTAAAGACAAATATACCCAATAGGACCCTGGCTTAATAAAGAGAATTTAAGCTTTTAAAGTTTGTGAATAGGAATAAGAAAGGACCTGTAAAAAAATAGATTGAAGCAGAGTTTAAAAAGTTTTGAAATTATCCAGATAATTTCTTTCAACCACTTGCATAAACTTGACCTTCATGATAATATAATACATTGCATAATAACGATTAATGTGGATTATTGTTTCCAAAAATAATGACCCACAAGAAAGGCTAGTGGCCGTTAGATCTTAAAGGGGTGAATAGCTAAATGGTACATCCTGTTCAGTATGGGACAAGGGAAAGAATGAGTTTTTCTCGAATTGAAGAAGTATTAGACCTGCCAAACTTAATTGAGGTCCAAACATCTTCTTTTCAATGGCTAATCGATGAGGGCTTGAAAGAGGTATTTGACGATATCTCACCAATCGAAGACTATTCGGGTAATTTAGTTTTAGAATTTGTTGACTACTACTTATCTGATGATCGAAAGTACGATGTAGATGAAGCGAAGGAAAGGGATACAAACTACTCCGCTCCATTAAAAGTGCGGGTTCGATTAATCAATACGGAAACACAAGAAGTAAAAGAGCAAGAAGTTTTTATGGGGGACCTCCCCATTATGACACCTACAGGAACCTTTGTTATCAATGGGGCAGAACGGGTAGTTGTCAGCCAATTGGTTCGTTCTCCTGGAGCTTATTTTAAGGAAGAAACCGACAAGACCGGGAAAAAACTTTATTCAGCAACCTTGATTCCAAACCGAGGAGCCTGGTTGGAGTTTGAAACAGATGCCCAAGGAGTTATTAATGTGCGCATCGACCGGACTCGTAAAATCCCCATTACCATTTTATTAAGGGCTATTGGGGTGGAATCAAACCTTCAAATTACAGAAATTTTAGGGGAGTCTGAAGAGCTTTTAAAAACTTTTGAAAAGGATCCAACTTCAAATAAAACAGAGGCGCTTTTAGAAATCTATAAGAAGTTAAGACCCGGGGAACCCCCAACCTTGGATAGTGCCCAAAGTTTATTTGAAAACATGTTTTTCGACCAAAGACGCTATGATTTAGCAAAGGTCGGACGCTATAAATTTAATAAAAAACTAGCCTTGGCCGAACGAATTGCAGGTTACCGGTCCAAGGATACTTTAGCCAACCCTGAAACAGGAGAAATCATCGTTTCTGAGGGAGAAATGATTACAGAAGAAATTGCCAAAGAAGTGGAAATGGCGGGGTTAAACTGTGTAAATATCATTAAAGACCCCCAAAGAGAAGACGAGGAAGCTCGAGTTTTAACCATCCTAGGCAACAATTTTGTAGACGTAGAGGCCTTCAGTGACCTAGGTATTGATTTTGAAGAATTTGGCATTAAAGAAAAAATATACTACCCCTTGATGCGCGAAATCATTGACCAAGCAGAATCCACTGAAGATATTCGCTCTGAAATTAAGAAAAGACACAAAGAATTATTACCCAAGCATATTATTGTAGATGACATGCTGGCGGCTGTAAATTACGAATTCAATCTTTTCTATGGCATTGGCTATGTAGATGATATTGACCACTTGGGCAACCGCCGTATCCGGTCTGTAGGGGAATTATTACAAAACCAATTCCGGATTGGCTTTTCTAGAATGGAAAGAGTCATCCGGGAAAGAATGACCGTTCAAGATTCTGAAGCAACAACACCCCAATCTTTGATTAATATTCGGCCGGTAACTGCTGCTATTAAAGAATTTTTCGGGTCCAGTCAGTTGTCACAATTCATGGATCAAAACAACCCTCTTTCTGAATTAACCCACAAGAGAAGGCTATCTGCTTTAGGACCTGGTGGTTTAAGCAGGGACCGGGCAGGTTTTGAGGTTCGAGACGTGCATAACTCCCATTATGGACGTATGTGTCCTATTGAAACACCTGAAGGTCCAAACATTGGTTTGATTACTTCCTTAACAACCTATGCTCGGATCAATGAGTATGGGTTCCTAGAAGCTCCCTACCGAAAAGTCGTCAAGGGAGAGGGACGTGTAACCAATGAAATTGAATATTTAACTGCGGATGTAGAATATAAAAACACCATTGCCCAATCCAATGAATTAATTGACAAGGACGGTTATTTTGTCAATGACCGGGTTGTAGCCCGGGGGATTGATGGCGTGGTAGACGTTTATGACTCAAAAATTGTAACCTACATGGACGTATCCCCGAAACAAATTGTATCTGTAGGGACGGCCATGATTCCATTCTTGGAAAATGATGATGCCAACAGGGCCTTGATGGGGTCAAATATGCAACGGCAAGCCGTGCCTCTTTTAACAACTCAAGCTCCTATTATCGGAACGGGAATTGAATACAAGGCAGCTGTGGATTCAGGCGTAGTTATTTTAGCTGAAGATGATGCTGTCATTACAAAAGTTTCTGCAACAAATATTGAATATAAGAGAGATTCGGATGGACAAACCGTCTCCTTTAAACTGCACAAGTTTATTGGGGGCAACCAGTCAACAACCATCAACCAACGGCCTATTGTCCGCAAGGGAGACAAGGTTAAAAAAGGCCAAGTCATTGCTGACGGGCCAAGCACTGACCAAGGTGAAATGGCTTTAGGGAAAAACATCCTGATTGCCTTTATGAACTGGGAAGGTTACAACTACGAAGATGCTATGCTGGTCAATGAAGACTTGGTTATTGATGATGTCTTAACCAGCTTGCATATTGAAGAATATGAGTCTGAAGCTCGAGACACCAAGTTGGGACCTGAAGAAATTACCCGAGACATTCCAAATATGAGCGAAGAAATGCTCAAGGACCTGGATGAAAGAGGAATTATTCGCATTGGAGCTGAAGTCCACCCCAACGATATCTTAGTGGGTAAGGTTACTCCAAAAGGAGAAACGGAACTTTCTGCTGAAGAACGTCTTTTACGGGCTATCTTTGGTGAAAAGGCCAGAGAAGTTCGGGACAACTCCCTACGTCTTCCTCACGGGGAAAGTGGAATTGTTGTGGGTGTTAAAATCTTTACTCGAGAAAATGGGGACGAACTCCAACCTGGCGTCAACGAAATGGTTCGGGTTATTGTGGCCACTAAACGGAAGATTAACGTGGGAGACAAGATGTGCGGGCGCCACGGAAACAAGGGGGTTATTTCACGAATCCTACCCAAGGAAGATATGCCCTATATGCCTGATGGAACGCCAGTACAAATCGTCCTGAACCCTCTAGGGGTTCCCTCTCGGATGAACCTGGGACAAGTTTTGGAAGTCCACCTGGGATTGGCCGCTAAAAAATTAGGTTGGCATGTTGCTACGCCTGTTTTCGATGGAGCCAACGAACAAGATATTATTGACTCCTTAAGAGAAGCCGGCTATCCGGACAACGGGAAAATTCAATTACGGGATGGACGAACTGGGGAAGAATTCAACAATCCAGTAACAGTAGGTTACATGTACATGTTGAAACTTCACCACTTGGTTGATGAAAAGATCCATGCTCGGTCCACAGGACCCTATTCCTTGGTAACCCAACAACCCCTTGGTGGTAAGGCACAATTCGGGGGACAAAGGTTTGGGGAAATGGAAGTTTGGGCCCTGGAAGCCTATGGTGCAAGTCATACCCTCCAAGAAATGTTAACAGTTAAGTCTGATGACGTAGTTGGTCGGGTGCGGACTTATGAAGCCATTGTCAAGGGAGACAATATTCCACAGCCGGGAATTCCTGAATCCTTTAAGGTTTTAATTAAAGAGTTGGAATCTTTAGCTTTACAAATAGATGTTTTAGATGAAGATGGAAATGAAGTGGACCTACAAACAGATGATGAAGAATTGGTTCGCTTAGATCGTCTTGATGGAAAACTAGATGAGGAGGAAGATGTTACAGACTTAATTACAGAGGTAACATCGGATGTACCTGGAAGTATTCGTCGGATATCAGGAGAGGAAACCCCTGATGGCTATGTTGATGAAGAGGATGAAGACGAGGAATACGAAGAATACGAAGACGAAGCAGAAGATCTAGAATCAGACTTTTAAAGTAAAAGATAGATTTAATGGTACAAATGAAAGGAGTATCCTTTGAGCGATCATAAATTGTTTAATTCTATAAAAATTGGTCTAGCTTCACCGGAAAAAATTAGAGAGTGGTCTTATGGGGAAGTCAAAAAACCTGAAACCATCAACTATCGGACTCTAAAGCCTGAAAAAGAAGGCCTTTTCTGTGAAAAAATCTTTGGACCTACCAAGGATTGGGAGTGTAACTGCGGCAAGTACAAACGGGTCCGTTATAAGGGCGTGGTCTGTGAAAAATGCGGAGTTGAAGTTACCAAGGCCAAGGTCCGCCGGGAAAGAATGGGCCATATTGAACTGGCTGCTCCAGTCAGTCACATTTGGTACTTTAAGGGGATTCCATCCAGAATGGGTTTGGTTCTGGATATGAGCCCCCGGGCCCTTGAAAAAATTCTTTACTTTGCTGCCTATGTTGTTACCCGGGTAGACTCGGATGTCAACGCAATTTATCCCAAACAACTCTTAACGGAAATGGAATACCGGGAATTAAAGAGAGAGTATGGAGATAAGTTCAAGGCAGGTATGGGTGCTCAAGCGGTGAAGGAGCTTTTGAAGCAAATTGACCTGGAAAAAGAATCCAAAGCCTTGAAAGAAGACTTGGAAGGGTCTACTGGACAAAAGAGGATCCGTATCACCCGTCGCTTGGAAGTGATTGAAGCTTTTATTCAATCCAAAAATAAACCGGAATGGATGATCCTGGATGTCATTCCAGTAATTCCACCGGATATTCGCCCCATGGTTCAATTGGATGGAGGACGTTTTGCAACTTCAGACTTAAATGACCTCTACCGCCGGGTAATCAATCGAAACAACCGCTTGAGAAAGCTTTTAGATATTGGAGCACCGGATATCATTGTAAGAAATGAAAAGAGGATGCTACAAGAATCTGTAGATGCTTTAATTGATAATGGTCGGAGAGGCCGTCCTGTAACGGGACCTGGAAACCGCCCCTTAAAGTCTCTTTCGGAAATGTTAAAGGGGAAACAAGGCCGTTTCCGTCAGAACTTATTGGGAAAACGGGTTGACTATTCAGGCCGGTCTGTAATTGTTGTCGGACCGGAACTTAAATTCTACCAATGCGGTTTGCCGAAGAACATGGCCTTGGAATTATTTAAGCCCTTTGTTATGCGAGAATTAGTAAAGAGGGAATATGCCCACAACATCAAGTCTGCTAAGCGGATGGTGGAACGGATTCGCCCGGAAGTATGGGATGTTCTTGAAGATGTTATCCAAGACCACCCTGTCCTATTAAACCGGGCCCCTACCCTGCATAGGTTAGGGATTCAAGCCTTTGAACCTGTCCTGGTTGAAGGGAAGGCCATCAAACTCCACCCCTTGGTCTGTACGGCCTACAATGCCGACTTTGATGGGGACCAAATGGCTGTCCATCTTCCCCTGTCAACAGAAGCCCAAGCAGAAGCAAGACTTCTTATGCTGTCAACCAATAATATCTTGGCTTTAAAAGATGGAAAGCCTATTACCACTCCATCTCAAGATATGGTTTTAGGATCTTATTACCTATCTGTTTTGGTTGACGAAAAGCAAAAAGGGGACGGCATGCGTTTTTCAAGTTATGATGAAATGATGCATGCTTTGGAATCTGGCTTTTTACACCTCCATTCCAAGGTATCTGTTCGGAGAAAATTAAACGAACAAGATCCAGGGAAACTGGTTAAATCTACTGTAGGACGGTTTATTCTAAATCAATTCATCCACCAAGACCTGGGTTTTGTGGATCGGGAAAAAGACCCCTATGGATTAGAAATTGACCGGACCATTGATAAAAAACTCTTAGGAAAGATCATTGAAAAAACCTATAAATTACACGGAAACCTGAAAACGGCACAATTCTTAGACGACATCAAGAATGCGGGTTACCACTATTCGACCATTGGAGCGGTTTCTATCTCCATGGGAGATGTCGTTGTTCCGGATTCTAAGCCTGAAATTTTGGAAAAAGCGGACAAGGAAGTGGATAAGTATGAAAAAGCCTTCCGACGCGGTTTAATTTCAGATGAAGAACGCTACGAACATGTTATTAAGATTTGGAATGATGCAACGGAAGAACTAACGGATGCAGTTATGGATACCTTTGACCCCATGAACAACATCTACATCATGGCAGATTCAGGAGCCCGGGGTTCTAAAAACCAAATCAGGCAGTTGGCCGGAATGCGGGGGCTTATGGCATCACCATCAGGTCGAACCATTGAAGTTCCTATTACATCTAACTTCCGGGAAGGACTTTCTGTACTTGAATTCTACATGTCCACCCATGGTTCTCGAAAAGGGCTAGCAGATACAGCCTTGAGAACTGCTGACTCTGGTTATTTGACCCGTCGACTGGTAGATGTAGCCCAACAAGTCATCATTACAGAAGAAGATTGTGGCACAGACCAATATGTAGAAGCCAAGGTCTTTACAGATGGAAATGAAGTTATTGAAGAGTTGAAGGACCGGATTGAAGGTCGTTACAGCTTTGAAGATATTTATGATCCAAAGACCAAGGACCTTATTGTTGGGGCCAATGAAATGATTCACGACGAAGAAGCCGACCGGATTATTGCTTGCGGTATCGAAAAGGTAAAAATTCGTACGGTCTTAGGCTGTAAGTCCAAACATGGAGTTTGTGCCCACTGCTATGGCCGCAACTTGGCCACCAATGACGAAGTAGGAATTGGGGAAGCTGTAGGCGTTATTGCTGCCCAATCCATCGGGGAACCAGGAACCCAGTTAACCATGCGGACCTTCCATACTGGTGGGGTAGCTGCTGCAGCCGATATCACCCAAGGTTTGCCTCGGGTTGAAGAACTATTTGAAGCCCGTAAACCCAAAGGGCTGGCTGTTATTACAGAAATTGACGGAACTGTATCCTTAAGTAAAAATGACCGCAAGAGAGAGGTTATTGTTACTTCTGAAAATGGTGAAAGCCAATCCTATAACATCGTTTATGGGGCTCGAATCAAGGTTAAAGAAGGAGACTATGTCGAAGCCGGGGACGAATTAACCCAAGGTTCTGTTTATCCTCAAGACCTCTTAAGAGTTAAGGGGCCAAAAGGGGTTCAAGAATACCTGGTTAAGGAAGTTCAAAGGGTTTACCGTCTACAAGGGGTAGACATTAACGATAAGCACATTGAAGTTATTGTCCGCCAAATGCTTGGAAAAATTAAGGTTGTAGATTGTGGAGACACAGATTTATTGCCCGGATCCTTGGTTAGCACAGTAGACTTTTATGAAAAGAATGAAGAAGCTAAAAAAGAAGGCTTGGAAGAAGCTACAGGAGAGGTAACCCTACTGGGAATTACCAAGGCTTCTTTAGCTACGGAAAGCTTCTTGTCTGCAGCATCCTTCCAAGAAACCACAAGAGTTTTAACGGATGCAGCCATTAAGGGTAAGCAAGACTACCTGCGGGGTCTAAAAGAAAACATCATCATTGGTCAGTTGATTCCAGCTGGTACAGGAGTCAGAAGCAACGAACATGTTTACCTAAAAGAACAAGACCAAAGAAGTCAAGAAAACATCTCTCTTTTAGAAGAAGAGGAAGAAACAGAAGTCGTTGACAAGACAATTTAAAACTGTTATACTAATTGGGTATGATATTTAGATAATGACTGTTCAATTGAACAGTCATTATCTAATGAAAACACTTTAGGAATATCCCTTAGGGATGCATGAAATTTAAATGATAAGGAGGTGCCTTTATGCCTACTATAAATCAATTAGTACGCAAAGGTCGCAAAAAGGTTGAAACAAAATCTAAATCTCCAGCTCTCGATTACAACTTTGACAGCTTGAGAAAAGTGGAAACCGAAGTTAATTCTCCTCAAAAAAGAGGAGTCTGTGTTGCTGTTCGTACAGTTACACCTAAGAAACCAAACTCAGCACTTAGAAAAGTAGCTCGGGTACGTTTATCCAATGGATATGAAGTTATGGCTTACATTCCAGGAATCGGACACAACCTACAAGAACATAGTGTTGTTTTAATTCGTGGTGGACGGGTTAAGGACCTTCCAGGGGTTCGTTACCACATCATTCGGGGTACATTAGATACCGCAGGAGTGGAAGAACGTCGTCAAAGCCGCTCTAAATACGGTACTAAGAAACCAAAAGCCTAATACATGTACAAGCAAAGTGCAGGATTGTTTAAATCTCATGCATTTTGGCAGTGCGGCAAATAATTGTCGAGTACCTGTGAATTATCTAAATTGTTAAGGAGGGAAGAATTATGCCAAGAAAAGGTCATATTCCAAAAAGAGAAGTGATGCGCGATCCAAAATTTGATGACGTGGTCATTACAAAGTTAATCAACAACGTCATGCTAGATGGTAAAAAGGGTACAGCGCAAAGAATCGTTTATAAAGCATTAGAAAATATTGAAGAAGCAACAGGCGAAGAAGCTTTAGAAGTCTTCTACAAGGCCTTAAATAACATTATGCCTGTTTTAGAAGTTAAGGGACGTAGAATTGGTGGGGCTACCTACCAAGTTCCAATGGAAGTACGTCCAGAAAGACGTCAAACTTTAGGCTTGAGATGGTTAGTCTTATTTGCAAGAAAACGTGGAGAAAAAACCATGGCAGAACGTCTTGCAAAGGAAATTTTAGATGCCTCCAACGGTCTGGGAGCCAGCGTTAAGAGAAAAGAAGAAATGCATCGTACAGCTGAAGCAAACAAGGCTTTTGCTCACTACAGATGGTAATATAAAGTAAGGGAGGAAGACTCGTGCCTAGAGAAATACCTTTAGAAAAAACCAGAAATATCGGGATTATGGCCCATATTGATGCTGGTAAAACAACAACAACTGAAAGAATCCTTTACTACACAGGTAAAATCCACAAAATTGGTGAAACCCATGAGGGTGCAGCACAAATGGACTGGATGGAACAAGAACAAGAACGTGGGATTACAATTACCAGTGCGGCAACAACTGCCCATTGGAAGGGCTACCGCTTAAACATCATTGACACCCCTGGACACGTTGACTTTACAGTTGAAGTTGAACGTTCCTTACGGGTACTAGATGGTGCTGTTGCTCTATTTGACGCAAAAAGCGGTGTAGAACCACAATCTGAAACAGTTTGGCGCCAAGCGGACAAATATCATGTTCCGAGAATTGCCCACATCAACAAGATGGATGTTACAGGTGCAGATTTTTTTAGAAGTGTTGAAACCATTGACAAGAAGTTACATGGGAACCCAATTCCTATTCAAATCCCAATGGGAGCTGAAGAAAACTTCATCGGAATGATTGACTTAGTTACTCAAAAAGCTGAAGTTTATAAAGATGAATTGGGAACTGAAATTGAAATCACCGATGTCCCAGCTGAATACGAAGAAATTGTTACTAAATACCGTGATGCTCTAGTTGAACGCGTTGTAGAATTTGATGAAGAGCTTATGATGAAGTATTTAGAAGGAGAAGAAATTACTGAAGATGAACTCAAATCAGCCATCCGTAAGGGAACCTTGGCCGTTGAAATCACTCCAGTAACTTGTGGGTCCAGTTATAAAAACAAGGGCGTTCAATTATTGTTGGATGCTATTATTGACTACCTGCCATCTCCTTTGGACATTCCAGCTATTAAAGGGGTAGATCCCACTACAGATGAAGAAACAGAACGTCACGCCAGTGATGAAGAACCCTTCTCTGCCTTAGCTTTTAAGATTGTTACCGACCCCTATGTAGGTAAATTGGCTTACTTCCGTGTTTACTCAGGAACATTGGAAGCCGGCTCCTATGTTTACAACTCTACTAAGGGTAAAAAAGAACGGATTGGCCGTATTCTGCTAATGCATGCCAACAAGCGTGTTGAAGTAGAAAAAGTTTATGCTGGAGATATTGCTGCAGCAGTTGGTTTAAAAGACACCTCTACAGGGGATACTCTTTGCGACCAAGCCAATGAAGTTATTCTAGAACAAATGGAATTCCCAGAACCAGTTATCTCAGTTGCTATTGAACCAAAAACCAAGGCATCTCAAGATAAGATGGCCATTGCCCTTCAAAAGTTAGCAGAAGAAGATCCAACTTTTAAAACCTATACAGACGAAGAAACAGGCCAAACCATTATTGCTGGGATGGGTGAACTCCACTTGGATATTATCGTTGACCGGATGTTGAGAGAATTTAAAGTAGAAGCCAACATCGGTAACCCACAAGTATCTTATCGTGAATCCATCTTAAATGAAGCTGATGGTGAAGGTAAATATGTACGTCAATCTGGTGGTCGTGGACAATACGGACATGCCAAGATTCACGTTACTCCGGGAGAACCAGGATCTGGATTTGTCTTTGAAAACAAGATTGTCGGAGGGGCCATTCCGAAAGAATTTATTGGACCAACCCAATCTGGTATCGAAGAAGCAATGCAATCTGGTATCTTAGGTGGATACGAAGTCCTAGATGTGGCTGTAACTCTTTATGACGGGTCTTTCCATGATGTCGACTCATCTGAAATGGCCTTTAAGATTGCAGGTTCTATGGCTTTAAGAGACGCCCTATCCAAGGGGAACCCGGTCTTATTAGAACCAGTTATGAAAGTTGAAATTACCACTCCTGAAGAATATATGGGAGATGTTATCGGAGATATTAACTCACGAAGAGGCCGTATGGAAGGTATGGAACTAGTTGCAGGTGCACAAATTGTAACATCCTACGTTCCCTTGGCTGAAATGTTTGGTTATGCTACAAGCTTGAGATCAAACACACAAGGTCGTGCAACTTATTCTATGCAATTTGACCACTATGAACAAGTGCCAAAGAATATCGCAGACGAAGTACTTGGCGATAAGAAAAAGAATGATTAATTAGGAGGAGAACCATGGCAAAAGAAAAATTTGAAAGAACGAAACCCCACGTAAACATTGGAACCATTGGTCACGTTGACCACGGTAAAACAACCCTAACAGCAGCCATCACCCTTGTACTCAACAAGAGATACGGCTCAGGAGAATTCGTAGACTACTCCAACATCGACAAGGCACCCGAAGAAAGAGAACGTGGAATCACCATTTCCACATCCCACGTAGAATACGAAACACCAAACCGTCACTACGCCCACGTAGACTGCCCAGGCCATGCCGACTACGTTAAAAACATGATCACAGGAGCAGCCCAAATGGACGGCGCCATCCTCGTAGTATCCGCAGCAGACGGACCCATGCCCCAAACCCGTGAACACATTCTACTTTCCCGCCAAGTAGGCGTACCAAAGATCGTTGTCTTCCTAAACAAAGAAGACCAAGTAGACGACCCAGAACTTATCGAATTAGTAGAAATGGAAGTTCGTGACCTCTTAAGCGAATACGAATTCGACGGAGACAACACACCCATCGTAGTAGGATCCGCCCTAAAAGCCCTAGAAGATCCAGACGGAGAATGGGGAGACAAAATCATCAAATTAATGGAAGAAGTTGACGAATACATTCCAGCACCAAAACGTGATACAGAACACCCCTTCCTAATGCCCGTAGAAGACATCTTCTCCATTACAGGACGTGGAACCGTAGCAACAGGCCGTGTAGAACGCGGAGTCGTAAAAGTAAACGACAACGTAGAAATCGTCGGATTAACCGAAGAAAAGAGAACCGTCGTCGTAACCGGCGTAGAAATGTTCAAGAAAATGTTAGACGAAGCCCAAGCTGGAGACAACATCGGAGTCTTACTACGTGGAGTCCAAAGAGACGAAATCGAACGTGGACAAGTACTGGCAGCCCCAGGAACCATCCAACCCCATACAAAATTTGAAGCAGAAGTATACGTACTAACCAAAGAAGAAGGTGGACGTCATACCCCGTTCTTCAACGGTTATAGACCCCAATTCTACTTCAGAACCACAGACGTAACCGGTGACATCCAATTAGCCGATGGCGTAGAAATGGTAATGCCAGGAGACAACGCAACCTTTACCGTAACCCTANCCGCAAGACACGACAAAAGACAAGGGATGCAAAGTATCGCCTCTACTTTAAACGGTCCAAGTCCATCCTACGGAAAAAAGGCAGTCGGCTAAGCCCCGAAGAAAAAGAAAAGCTGGAACTAATGCTTTGGCAAGACAAGGAAATCAAAGAAGCTTATTTCTTAAAAGAACGCTTTTATGACGTCTTAGATGCCTCCAGCAAAGAAGAAGCAAGACAGGCCTTAGACAAGTGGATCTGGACAGCCAAAGAAAGTGAATTAAAGGAATTTAAAGCCAGTATTCGGGCCTATGAAAACTGGAAAGAAGAAATCCTAAACGCCTTTTCCACAGGCATCACCAATGGACAAACAGAAGGCTTTAACAACAAAATCAAAGTGATTAAACGGGTTTCCTATGGGTATCGGAATTTTGAGAACTTTAAGAGTCGCATTTTAATGGTCTTTCGGGCATAAAGAAGGGGCGAGAATAGATCTCACCCCAATATTTGACAAAGAGCCTTTTATTTTATAAAAAGCCTTGCTATCCAATTTAAAACGTGATATTATTTTGATATCAAAATAGATCTCGGAGGTGGATTATGAAAAATGAAGAAAAAGAAATTAAAGAGAAGATTCTCAAGGGACGTAAAATAGGACTCTATGTTCTCCTTGGATACCTCTTGGGCCTAGGACTGGCGGTTATTTATATAATAAGCTATGTAGGCTACGTTAATGAAACAATACCTTATTATGGTGTTGGATTTACTGAAAAACTAGTTTTTATTCTAGCTATCCTCTATATAGGCCTGGCATGGATTATACTATGTGGCTTAAAAATTCTTAGGCCGCAAGAGGCCTATGTTTTTACCGTATTTGGCAAATATATTGGCACTGTAAAAGGAGAAGGATTTTACTTTATCCACCCATTTGCCAGGGCCTTCAATCCTGCTGCTAGTACAAGATTGGGACAAAGTGGCGATGTTAAAGAGGTAAAAAAGCTAGGTCAAGCAGACAAGGGACAAGAGAGAAGTCCAGGAGCCTTAGAAGACAAACGGATTTCTTTAAAGGTTATGACTTTAAATAATAGTAAGCAAAAAATCAACGATTATTTAGGGAATCCTGTTGAAATAGGCATTGCAGTCATGTGGAAGGTTAAGGATACAGCAAAGGCTGTCTTTAATGTAGATAACTTTAAAGAATACCTATCCCTTCAAGCAGATACCGCCTTAAGAAACATTGTCCGTCAATATCCCTATGATGTAAATCCCAACTATAAAATTGACACGACAGGAGATGGAGAACCTGATGACGGGTCCTTGAGAGGATCTAGCGAAGTTGTTGCAAGAAGAATCAAAGAAGATATCCAATCTAGAGTTGAATTTGCAGGTTTAGAAATTGTAGACGCTCGTATTACCCACCTTTCCTATGCTCCAGAAATTGCACAATCCATGTTGGTTAGACAACAAGCATCTGCCCTAATCGATGCTAGAGCTATGATTGTTGATGGAGCTGTAGGAATGGTTGAAATGGCCTTAGATCAATTAGAAGACAAGGGGGTTGTTGACCTGGATGAAGAAAGAAAGGCTGCCATGGTCTCCAACCTAATGGTGGTTCTTTGTGGTAACAGCGAAGTGTCCCCCGTTATTAATTCGGGAAGTCTTTATTAATGACGGCTAAAAAACAAATTCCACTACGAGTTTCAAAAAAGTTATATGAGCAAATTGCTTCCTGGGCAGAGGACGATTTTCGGTCAATCAATGGACAAATTGAATACCTCTTAACGGAATGCGTAAAACAAAGGAAAAAAGATGGGAAGTATGTAGGGGAAACAATTGATCAACCCCTGGATATTGATATAGACTAAGGCTGGAAATTTCCAGCCTTCTTTCTTTAAATAAGGAAGAATCAATCTTGCAGTATTGTTTAAAATTAGGTAAAATAAACTAAATGATATTATTGAAAGAAGGTTTGATTTGAAAATACTCTATCGGATTTTTATCGCCCTGACTATTCTTTTACTCTTGGCAGGACTTATTTTGGGCAACCTACTAAAGCCCCAGTCCTCCAAGCAAGCACAGGTGCGAAGTAACCAATCCCAACAGACAGATGTTAAAGACCTACCTAGGATTAATGCTTTTAAGGGAGACCAACCCCTTCACATCTTAATTCTAGGAGTCGATGAAACAGCGACAAATGAATATACAGCAGAAGAGTACGGATCAAGATCAGACACAATCATGGTATTTTCAATTGATCCTGTGAAAAAAACCGTTCAACTCCTATCGGTCCCGCGAGATACCTATGTTAACATACCTGGCTATTCCAAGACAAAAATCAACCACGCTTGGTCTCATGGAGGTTATCCCCTGGTGGAAAAAACGGTGGAAGACTTCTTAGGCATTAAAATCGACTACCATGCCATCGTTCGCTATAATGCAGTAAAAGAACTAACCCAGGCTGCAGGTGGAGTGGAAGTCTACTTGCCGGTGGACTATAAATATACAGATACCCTGGTGAAACCTGCCTTACGAATTAATTTTACCAAGGGATACCATATGGTTGCAGGAGAAAAAGCTGTGGACTTTTTAAGGATTCGAAAGGCCTATGCTGATCAAGACATTGGACGGATTAACCAACAACAAAAATTTCTCATGGCCCTTTTCCAAAAAATGAAAAATAAGAGCATTATCTTTAAATTGCCCCAGTTAATTGATATAGCAAATGAAAACATAGAAAGCGACCTATCCTATGGTCAAATTGTTGATTTAGCTTATTTTGGCCTATCCTTAGACAAAGAAAACATTCATATGGCTACTCTAGAAGGACAAGAAAAGATGATTGATGATATTTCCTATTGGTTTGTGGAAAAAGAATCTGCTAGAAGGCAAATGCAATTGGAGGATCAAAAACAGGAAAATGAGGAGAGCCAGACAGACCAAGGGCAAAATCAAGAAGGCGGAAAAAGCAATTAGCAAAAGCTAGTTGCTTTTTTTACTTTTCTATTGACAAAAAGCTAAAATTTCAGTAAACTATACAAGCTACTCAAAACAAGGCAAAAAGCCTTTTAAGAAGTAGCAAGAAAAACCAAAAAGGTCCTTGACAAAGTCAGGGAGACTTGGTAAACTAATACATGTTGTTTTCCACAAGTAAAAAGTCCGTTAAGAAAAAGCAAAAAAGTTCTTGACAAGAGCCTTTTATCGGTGGTAAAATAATTAAGCTATCTCGTAAAGAGATCAGTTACAACAGAACCAAAAAAACTAAACAGTGTAAGAGAATGAACACACAAGCAAAAGCAAAAAAGCGGAACTTCAGTGAAGAATCCGGAGTCAGTCTAAAGACGATAAAATGGAAAAAACTTTTTAATTGAGAGTTTGATCCTGGCTCAGGACGAACGCTGGCGGCGCGCCTAACACATGCAAGTCGAGCGATGAAATTTTAACCGATCTCTTCGGAGAGAAGATAAAATGGATTAGCGGCGGACGGGTGAGTAACACGTGAGAAACCTGCCTTTCACAAGGGGATAGCCTCGGGAAACCGGGATTAATACCCTATGACACATTTCCTTCGCATGGAAGAAATGTTAAAACTCCGGTGGTGAAAGATGGTCTCGCGCCTGATTAGCTAGT
Source organism: Urinicoccus massiliensis (assembly GCF_900120405.1). Taxonomy (GTDB): domain Bacteria; phylum Bacillota; class Clostridia; order Tissierellales; family Peptoniphilaceae; genus Urinicoccus; species Urinicoccus massiliensis. Next base: position 147,081 of record NZ_LT635492.1, read on the forward strand.
TGGTGGGGTAACGGCCCACCAAGGCCATGATCAGTAACCGGCCTGAGAGGGTGAACGGTCACATTGGAACTGAGACACGGTCCAAACTCCTACGGGAGGCAGCAGTGGGGAATATTGCACAATGGAGGAAACTCTGATGCAGCGACGCCGCGTGAGCGATGAAGGCTTTCGAGTCGTAAAGCTCTGTCCTATGGGAAGATAATGACGGTACCATAGGAGGAAGCCCCGGCTAACTACGTGCCAGCAGCCGCGGTAATACGTAGGGGGCGAGCGTTGTCCGGAATCACTGGGCGTAAAGGGTTCGCAGGCGGTCTACCAAGTCCGATGTGAAAGGCATGGGCTCAACCCATGTAAGCATTGGAAACTGGTAGACTTGAGTTAAGGAGAGGTAAGTGGAATTCCTAGTGTAGCGGTGAAATGCGTAGATATTAGGAAGAATACCGGTGGCGAAGGCGACTTACTGGACTTAAACTGACGCTGAGGAACGAAAGCGTGGGGAGCAAACAGGATTAGATACCCTGGTAGTCCACGCTGTAAACGATGAGTGCTAGGTGTCGGGGCAACTCGGTGCCGCAGTTAACACATTAAGCACTCCGCCTGGGGAGTACGTGCGCAAGCATGAAACTCAAAGGAATTGACGGGGACCCGCACAAGCAGCGGAGCATGTGGTTTAATTCGAAGCAACGCGAAGAACCTTACCAAGGCTAGACATTTTAATGATCGGTCTAGAGATAGACCTTTTCTTCGGAACAGTAAAACAGGTGGTGCATGGTTGTCGTCAGCTCGTGTCGTGAGATGTTGGGTTAAGTCCCGCAACGAGCGCAACCCTTACCTTTAGTTGCCAGCATTTCGGATGGGAACTCTAAAGGGACTGCCGATGATAAATCGGAGGAAGGTGGGGATGACGTCAAATCATCATGCCCTTTATGCCTTGGGCTACACACGTGCTACAATGGTCGGTACAGAGAGCAGCGAGCGAGCGATCTCAAGCGAATCTCAAAAAGCCGATCTCAGTTCGGATTGTAGGCTGCAACTCGCCTACATGAAGTCGGAGTTGCTAGTAATCGCGAATCAGAATGTCGCGGTGAATGCGTTCCCGGGTCTTGTACACACCGCCCGTCACACCATGGGAGTTGGTAATACCCGAAGCCGCCGAGCTAACCGTTTGGAGGCAGGCGTCGAAGGTAGGATCAATGACTGGGGTGAAGTCGTAACAAGGTAGCCGTATCGGAAGGTGCGGCTGGATCACCTCCTTTCTAAGGAGTTCAGAAAGAAGTGGGCCTTGAGCAATCAAGTCATTTCTTAACTCTTACACTGGATTTTTTGGCTCTGACATGGACCTGTAGCTCAGCTGGTTAGAGCGCACGCCTGATAAGCGTGAGGTCGGTGGTTCGAGTCCACCCAGGTCCACCACAACTAAACTTCGGTTTAGTTTAGATGCACAATGAAAACTACATACTCCAATTTTAAAAGTAAGAATGAGATTTTCAAATTATTCAATAACGAGAGTAAAGAAAAGACATTTTTACCGGATAGAAAACAGTTTTAAGGAAAACTGAAACAAAGGTCAAGTTAGAAAGAGCATCAGGTGGATGCCTTGGCACCAAGAGCCGAAGAAGGACGTGATAAGCTGCGAAAAGCAACGGGGAGTCGCAAATAGACGTGAATCCGTTGATGTCCGAATGGGGAAACCCGTATGAGCAAACCTCATACATCCATGCATGAATCCATAGTGTATGGAAGGAAGACCGGGGGAACTGAAACATCTAAGTACCCCGAGGAAAAGAAAGAAACCTCGATTTCCCAAGTAGCGGCGAGCGAACGGGAAAGAGCCCAGGAGCGTAACGACTGATTGTGTATAGTAGAAGGATATGGGAAGATCCGCCAGAGAGGGTAACAGCCCCGTACACGAAATGCACAATGAGCGAACTCCGAAGAGTACCACGAGACACGTGAAACCTTGTGGGAAGATAGGGGGACCACCCCCTAAGGCTAAATACTCCTTGGTGACCGATAGCGCATAGTACCGTGAGGGAACGGTGAAAAGAACCCCGGGAGGGGAGTGAAATAGAATCTGAAACCTGATGTTTACAAGCAGATAAAGTGGTTTTAGGCCACGATATCGTACTTTTTGTAGAACGGGCCAGCGAGTTATGATTTCAAGCAAGGTTAAGAAGAAAAACTTTGGAGCCGCAGGGAAACCGAGTCTGAATAGGGCGGGAAGTTTGAAGTTGTAGACCCGAAACCGTGTGATCTATCCATGGGCAGAGTGAAGTGTTGGTAAAACGACATGGAGGCTCGAACCGGGTAACGTTTAAAAGTTATCGGATGACCTGTGGATAGGGGTGAAAAGCCAATCGAACACGGAGATAGCTGGTTCTCCTCGAAATAGCTTTAGGGCTAGCCTGTAGGAAAAACTGTTTGGGGGGTAGAGCACTGAATCGCCAAGGGACATGTGATGTTACCGCGGCCTATCAAACTCCGAATACCCAAACAAAGCCTATGGAGTCAGACAGTGAGGGATGAGCTTCATTGTCGAAAGGGAAAGAGCCCAGACCACCGACTAAGGTCCCAAAATACTATTTAAGTGGGAAAGGATGTGGAGTTACTCAGACAACTAGGATGTTGGCTTAGAAGCAGCCATCCATTGAAAGAGTGCGTAATAGCTCACTAGTCAAGTGACTCTGCGCCGAAGATAACCGGGGCTAAAATAGATACCGAAGTCGTGGAACGAATAACGTTGGTAGAGGAGCATTGTATAGACAACGAAGCAAAAGGCGTAAGCCATTGTGGAGCCTATACAAGAGAGAATGCTGGCATGAGTAGCGAGAGGTGAGTGAGAATCTCACCCGTCGAAAACCCAAGGATTCCTGAGGAAGGCTCGTCCACTCAGGGTAAGTCGGGACCTAAGGCGAGGCTGAAAAGCGTAGTCGATGGACAACAGGTGGAAATTCCTGTACCGATGGTATTGCTGATGATGGAGTGACGCAGGAGGGGAAATAGAGCGCCCAGTTGGTGAGGCGTGCAAGCACAAAGGCAAGAAGATAGGCAAATCCGTCTTCTGAAGATGCTGAAGTGTGATGCGGATTGAAAACAAGTAGAGAAGTCTAAACGAACCAAACTGCCAAGAAAAGCTTCTAAGAGATACCATTGCCCGTACCGCAAACCGACACAGGTAGGTGAGGAGAGAATCCTAAGACGAGCGGAAGAACCTTTGTTAAGGAACTCGGCAAAATGACCCCGTAACTTCGGGAGAAGGGGAGCCCCTGTAAAAGGGGGCCGCAGTGAAAAGGCCCAAGCGACTGTTTACCAAAAACACAAGTATCTGCGAAGTCGAAAGACGAAGTATAGGTGCTGACACCTGCCCGGTGCTGGAAGGTTAAGGGGACGAGTTAGCGCAAGCGAAGCTCCGAGCTGAAGCCCCAGTAAACGGCGGCCGTAACTATAACGGTCCTAAGGTAGCGAAATTCCTTGTCGGGTAAGTTCCGACCCGCACGAAAGGTGTAACGATTTGGGCACTGTCTCAACAAAGGATCCGGTGAAATTGTAGTAGCGGTAAAGATGCCGCTTACCCACGACAGGACGGAAAGACCCCGTGGAGCTTTACTGTAGGTTGACATTGGATTTTGGGATAAACTGTACAGGATAGGTGGGAGGCAGAGAGCCATGTACGCCAGTATATGGGGAGCCAATGGTGGGATACCACTCTTTTTATCTTAGAATTCTAACCGACTTCCGTGAAACCGGAAGCGGGACACTGTCAGTCGGGCAGTTTGACTGGGGCGGTCGCCTCCGAAAGAGTAACGGAGGCGTTCAAAGGTTCCCTCAGCACGGACGGAAATCGTGCGAAGAGTGCAAAGGCAGAAGGGAGCTTAACTGCGAGAGCGACAACTCGAGCAGATGCGAAAGCAGGACTTAGTGATCCGGTGGTACCGCGTGGAAGGGCCATCGCTCAACGGATAAAAGCTACCCCGGGGATAACAGGCTTATCTCCCCCAAGAGTCCACATCGACGGGGAGGTTTGGCACCTCGATGTCGGCTCGTCTCATCCTGGGGCTGAAGTAGGTCCCAAGGGTTGGGCTGTTCGCCCATTAAAGAGGCACGCGAGCTGGGTTCAGAACGTCGCGAGACAGTTCGGTCCCTATCCGTCGTGGGCGCAGGAAATTTGAGAGGAGCTATCCTTAGTACGAGAGGACCGGGATGGACAAACCACTGGTGCATCAGTTGTACTGCCAAGTGCACAGCTGAGTAGCTACGTTTGGACTGGATAAGAGCTGAAGGCATCTAAGCACGAAGCCAACCTCGAGATAAGATTTCCCATCGAAAGAATAAGGCCCCTTGAAGAAAATGAGGTAGATAGGCTTCAGGTGGAAGCACAGCAATGTGTGGAGCTAAGAAGTACTAATCGGCCGAAGACTTGACCAAAGAAAATTGGAGGATGTAGGATCCGGTGACCATAGCAAGAGGGTACCACCCGTAACCATACCGAACACGGAAGTTAAGCCTCTATGCGCCGATGATACTTGGTTGGCAACGACCTGGGAAAGTAGGATATTGCCGGACAAGCCGCAAGGCATGAAGAAGTGGCATAAGAAGTTTGCCAAGTGCCACATAATCTTAGGTAGCTCAATGGTGGAGCAACCGGCTGTTAACCGGTAGGTTGTGGGTTCGAGTCCCACCCTGAGAGCCACAAGCCGGGGTGGCGGAACAGGCAGACGCACAGGACTTAAAATCCTGCGGTGGTTAAACACCGTACCGGTTCGATTCCGGTCCTCGGCACCAGTGTGACGCGGGATGGAGCAGTCTGGTAGCTCGTCGGGCTCATAACCCGAAGGTCGAAGGTTCAAATCCTTCTCCCGCTACCATAAAAGGCCCCATGGTCAAGCGGTTAAGACATCGCCCTTTCACGGCGGTATCTCGGGTTCGAATCCCGATGGGGTCACCATAATTATTTGGGCGCATAGCTCAGCTGGGAGAGCATCTGCCTTACAAGCAGGGGGTCATAGGTTCGAGCCCTATTGCGCCCACCAAATAATTACTTTTTAAAATCTAATTTATGCGGCCTGGTAGTTCAGTTGGTTAGAATGCCAGCCTGTCACGCTGGAGGTCGTCGGTTCGAACCCGATCCAGGTCGCCATACATACTACTTAATTATAAGTTAGTAGACAAATAAGCTGGTGTAGCTCAATTGGTAGAGCAACTGACTTGTAATCAGTAGGTTAGGGGTTCAAGTCCTCCCACCAGCTCCAAACTTGGAGGAGTTCCCGAGTTGGCCAAAGGGGACGGACTGTAAATCCGTTAGCTCAGCTTTCAGTGGTTCGAATCCACTCTCCTCCACCATATTCAATTTCATAGCATTAGAAGTACTACACGATTTGCGGGTGTAGCTCAGTGGTAGAGCCCCAGCCTTCCAAGCTGGTTGCGAGAGTTCGATTCTCTTCACCCGCTCCATTAATGTCTATCTTATAGGCACCTATAGCTCAGTAGGATAGAGCAACGGACTTCTAATCCGTGTGCCGGGGGTTCGAATCCTCCTAGGTGCACCACTAATTTCTTTGGGGCGTAGCCAAGTCGGTAAGGCACCAGACTTTGACTCTGGCATTCCACAGGTTCGAGTCCTGTCGCCCCAGCCATTTTGATCCATTAGCTCAGTCGGTAGAGCACCTGACTTTTAATCAGGGTGTCCCGCGTTCGAGTCGCGGATGGATCACCATTTTTTTATTTACGCAGATATGGAGAGGTATCGAAGTGGTCATAACGAGGCGGTCTTGAAAACCGTTTGGGTTCACGCCCGCGTGGGTTCGAATCCCACCCTCTCCGCCAAAATGGAGAAGTACTCAAGTGGCTGAAGAGGCTCCCCTGCTAAGGGAGTAGGTCCTTCACGGGGCGCGAGGGTTCAAATCCCTCCTTCTCCGCCATAGTGGGCCTTTAGCTCAGTTGGTCAGAGCATCCGGCTCATAACCGGCAGGTCCGGGGTTCAAGTCCCTGAAGGCCCACCATTTTACATATAGGCCCAGATAGCTCAGTCGGTAGAGCAGTGGACTGAAAATCCACGTGTCGCTGGTTCGATTCCGGCTCTGGGCACCAAATAAAATTATTTTATTTAAAAGTTCCTTTTGGGAGCTTTTTTTGTTATAGGGAACTTTACTTCCTGGCTAAAGATGACTATACATTTATGGAATGTATATGGTATAATACTAAATATGGAGGGATATTATGGATAGTTTTGAAACACAAGTGTTTGAAAAAAAGATGCTTGATCATGAACGAATGAAATCAATTTTAAAAAAAGTCTATGAGGCTCTTGAAGAAAAAGGCTATCATCCGATTGATCAAATTGTTGGATATGTTTTATCCGGTGATCCAACTTATATTACAAGTTATAATAACGCTAGATCCATTATCCAAGAAGTTGAACGTGATGAATTACTAGGAGAGCTTTTGTCTTTCTACTTAGATTGTGAGTAAAGGTGGACTCATTGTCCATCTTTTTTCTGTTGAGGTGACAAATGCGCTATTTAGGAAATACGGACCTCTATGTGTCGGAACTTTGTTTCGGTACCTTGACTATGACACCTTTCCAGGCAAATCTATCCATTAATGAAGGTGCTAGACTCTTAATTCATGCTACTGAACGTGGTGTAAATTTTTTCGATACGGCTGAAATTTATGATAATTATGCCTATTTGAGAGAGCTTTTAAAGGTGGTTGACCGGAGTCAAGTGGTCATAGCAAGTAAGTGCTATGCCTATGATGAAAAGACGGCCACAGAGAGCTTGAAGAAGGCTTTAGAAGGTTTAGGTACGGATTATATTGACTTGTTTATGTTGCATGAACAGGAGAGTAAATATACCTTAAAGGGCCACCACGAGGCTTTGGAGACTTTTTGTAAGTTTAAAGAGGCCGGCTATATTCGAAGCATTGGTGTATCAACGCATTTTATTGCTTGTACTCAGGCAATTACAAAATATCCCGAAATTCAAGTTATCCATCCCATTTATAACCAAAGAGGAATTGGCATTCAAGATGGTAACGTCGAAGAAATGACCGCTAGCTTAAAGAATCTGCACAGTAACGGCATTGGCATTTATTCGATGAAGGCCTTGGGTGGAGGACATTTGCAACAAGATGCTTTAGAGTCCATAAAGTGGGTTATGGAAAGAGATTTTATTGATTCTATTGCTATTGGAATGCAATCAATTGAAGAGGTTGACTATAATGTTGACCTGATTTTAAATCGCAAGGAAAATATGGATGCTTATGAGAAAATTCATAAGAAGAAACGACGTTTGATTGTGGCAGACTATTGTATTGGCTGCGGAAATTGCGTTAAACGTTGTAAGCAGGATGCAATTCATGTAATCAATGGAAGGGCTGTTCCTAATGATGCCTGTATCTTATGTGGCTATTGTGCAACAGTCTGTCCGGAAGTCTGTATTAAGGTGATATGATGCGGGTTTTAGGATTGGATGTGGGAGATGTCCGAATTGGTATTGCGGTTTCAGATCCTACGGCTTTAGTGGCCTCAGCCTATAAAACGCTGGTCCGAACATCTAAATGGAAGGATGTTGAGGAGGTTCGCTCCATTATTGAAGACTTAAAGGTTGACCGGGTTGTTGTGGGGCTTCCAAAGAATATGAATAATTCTCTTGGACCTCAAGGCAAGAAGGTTCAAAAGTTTGTCAATGCTTTAAAGCACAATTATCCCTTAGACTTGGTCTATGTTGATGAGAGGTTGACAACGGTGAGTGCTGAGCGAATTTTAATTGAAGCGGATGTATCTAGAAAGAATCGGAAAAAAGTTGTGGATCAAGTTGCTGCAACCTATATCTTGCAACAATATTTAGATATGCAGAAGAACACTGAAGACTGAAGGGAGCGGGAATGAACCAAATAGAAACATTTTTAGATGAAAATGGTCACCCGATGGAGTTTCGGATACTGGGAAAATTTACCCTTGATGACATGGATTATTTAGCAATGGAACCGGTGATTGACTTGGAACCCTTGGTATATATTTTACGGATTGACTTGGATCAAAACGGACAAGAATGCCTGGTGGGAATCGACGACGATGAGCTGGCCATAGCGAAGGAAGCTTATGAAGAACTAGTAAATCAAAAGGAGTAAGCCATGGATCGTGCTGAAGAGTTCGTAAAAAAGTTATTAAAAAGTAAGGGTTATAAGTTTACTAACCAAAGAGTAGAGATTTACCGGGTTTTTTTAGAAAATAAGGGCAAGCACTTATCCTGTGAGGATGTTTATGAAATTGTGTCCAAAAAGGATTCAGAAATTGGTATTGCCACTGTCTATCGGACGGTACAACTCTTTGATGAGTTAGGAGTCTTGTATTCCATCAGTTTTGATGATCAAACGACTCGCTATGAGTTAAAGGATGAAACAGATAAACACTACCACCACCATGTAATTTGCCTAAGCTGTGGCAAGGTGATTGAAGTGGAATATGATTTTTTAGATGCTCTGGAAGATACCATTGAGGAAAAAGAAAACTTTAAAATAGTAGATCACAACTTAAAATTTTATGGTTACTGTGCAGACTGTCAAAAAAAAGGAGATAAGAATGAAAAACAGTAACAAAATACGCATTGTCCCCCTAGGTGGGATGCGCGAAGTCGGAAAAAACCTAACGGTTATTGAATATAGAGATGATCTTATTCTAGTGGACTGTGGGATGACTTTTCCGGGAGATGAAATGCCAGGAATTGATATTGTCATTCCAGATATTTCGTATTTGGTAAAGAACAAGCATAAGATTCGGGGGATGGTCATTACTCATGGCCATGAAGACCATATTGGTGCGATACCCTATGTTTTGAAAAAGATTAATATTCCGGTTTACGGGACAAAATTAACCTTGGGCTTGATTCAAAACAAGTTAAAGGAACACCGTCTACTGGGAACGGCTAAGTTAAAAACTGTAAGCCATGGGCAAAAGGTAAGACTGGGTAAATTGGAAGTAGAATGGATTCGGGTTAACCACTCCATACCAGATTCTTCATGTTTAGCCATAAAAACACCTTTGGGCACCATTGTTCACTCTGGAGACTTTAAGGTGGACTTTACTCCCATTAGTGGTAAACCCATTGACTTAAACCGCTTGGGAGAAATAGGAAGCCGGGGCGTTTTATGCTATATGGGTGAATCGACAAATGTCTTAAGACCCGGCTATACCATGAGTGAATCTAGGGTTGGAGAAACTTTTGATCGTATTTTTTCCCAAACCAGACGCTCTCGGATTATTATTGCAACTTTTGCATCTAACGTCCATAGAATTCAGCAAATCATTAATGCGGCGGAAAAGTTCAACCGAAAAGTTGTCCTGTCCGGGCGGTCCATGCTAAATGTTATGAGTACGGCCCAAAGGCTTGGTTATTTACAGGTAAAACCCAATACCATGATTGATATTCGGGATATGAATAAGTACAACCCCCATCAACTGGTTTTAATTACAACGGGGTCCCAAGGGGAGCCCATGAGTGCCTTGACTCGGATTTCCAATGATGAACATAGGCAAATCAAATTAAGACAAGATGACGTGGTTATTTTGTCGGCTCATCCAATTCCAGGAAATGAAAATGCAGTGTCTTCCGTCATCAATAATTTAATTGAACGAAACGTCAATGTTATTTATGAATCTTTGTCTGAAATTCACGTATCCGGCCATGCCTGCCAAGAGGAATTAAAGATGATGCTGTCCATTTTGCAACCCAAGTATTTTGTTCCCTGTCATGGAGAAATCAGACACCTGAAAAAACATGCTGAGATTGCAAAAAAAATGGGCATTAACAAGGATAATGTTTTTGTTTTGGAAAATGGAGACTGTTTAGAAATTAGCCAATCAGAAGCACGGATGGGCAAAAAAGTTCCATCTGGCCAAGTTTTGGTAGATGGACTGGGTGTAGGAGATGTAGGTAGCGTCGTCTTAAAAGACCGAAAGCACTTGTCTGAAGATGGACTTATTTCTGTTGTAGTTGCCATTGATAAGGAAAAGAAAAAGATTGTTTCAGGGCCGGACATTATTTCCCGGGGCTTTGTCTATGTGAAGGAATCCGGTAATTTAATGTCTGGAGCTAAGAAGGTTGTTCTTAAAAAAGTACAAGACAGCTTAAATGGGCGAAACATCCAATTTAATCAAATAAAATCAGATATTAGAGATGAATTAAGAGGCTATTTATTCTCTAAGACAAAAAGAAATCCGATGATTTTACCAATTATCATGGAGGTTAAAGAGAATTCATAATGAATTCTCTTTTTTACCATGTCAGAGATTTTACAAGACCATATTGAATCTTTCTTGGATGACTTTAGCCCGGAAACGTCGGATTTGAGTCGGGAATTAAGAGACTACGCCAAAGACAACCACGTGCCCATTATTGATGAAGAAGTCAAACAATTTTTATCCTTTTATTTAAATACTTTGAAGCCTCGTAAGATTTTAGAGTTGGGAACGGCTATTGGCTATTCTTCAATTTGGATGAGTCAAATAAAGGGAGTCCAAGAACTTCATACCGTGGAAATTCGCCCAGAAATGTTTGCCCTGGCCAAGGAAAATATTGAACGGGCAAATTGCAAAAATGTCCGTCAATTTCAAGGAGATGCTGCTGATTATTTGGACAAAAGCCAGGAAATGTATGATTTTATTTTTATTGATGCTGCCAAGGGTCAATATCCTTTTTACTTTAAAAAGGCCCTCCAGCGTTTGGAAAAAAATGGAGTCATTGGTTTTGACAATATTTTATTTCGGGGAATGATCAGCAACCAAGACTTGGTCAAGAGACGGAAAATTACCATTGTTAAACGCCTGAGAAAGCTTTTATCTGAATTGAAATTAGACCAAGCGTATGAAAAAACCCTCATTCCTTTGGGGGATGGCTTTCTATTAGTAAGGAGAAATGATGTATAAACCGGAATTACTTGCACCTGCAGGAGACTTAGAAAAGTTAAAGACGGCGATTCTCTATGGAGCAGATGCTGTTTATTTAGGTGGTGAATCCTTTGGCCTGAGAAAGGCGTCAAAAAATTTCACCCTGGACCAAATCAAAGAAGCAGTAGATTTTGTCAAGGAGAGAAAGAAAAGAATTTACGTCACCATGAATATCATCCCCCATGAAAAAGATATGGAAGGGGTGGGGGACTATGCAAAGGACCTCCAAGACCTAGGGGTAGACGCCTTAATTGTTTCGGATCCTGGAATGTTTACCAGCATTCGCGAAAAGGCCAAGGAAATTGAGATCCATATGTCCACCCAAGCCTCCATTACCAACAGCTCCACCATTAAGTTTTGGCGAGACCTGGGAGTAACCAGGGTGGTCTTGGCCCGGGAAGTCTCCCTAAAAGAAATCCAAGAAATCCACAAGGCCCTAGGAGATAGTATTGAGCTGGAAGCCTTTGTCCACGGAGCCATGTGTATGAGTTATTCTGGCCGTTGCCTACTGAGTAATTATATGACAGGCCGGGATGCCAACATGGGGGATTGTGCCCAGCCCTGCCGCTACAAGTATCATTTGGTGGAAGAAACCAGACCTGGAGAGTATTTTCCCATTGAAGAGGATGACCAGGGAAGTTTTATTATGAATTCCAAGGACCTATGTATGATAGACCACATGGACGATGTCTTAAGGGCCGGAATTAAAAGTTTAAAAATTGAAGGCAGGGTTAAGTCTTCTTATTATCTGGCCACCATTGTCCGGGCCTACCGTAATGTCATTGATGCCTTCTTAGAAGATCCAGACCACTTCCAATTTGACCCCTATTGGCTTGAAGAAGTGAAAAAAGTAAGTCACCGGGACTTCACCACTGGTTTTTACTATGAAGAAGCCAAAAAAGATGCCCAGGTTTATACAGATAATTCCTACATCCGGGGCTATGATTTTGTGGGACTTATTTTAGACTATGATCCGGTCAGTCAAATAGCCACAGTGGAACAAAGAAACCGCCTCTTTCCAGAAGACAGGGTGGAAATTTTTGGCCCCTATGGCCATGACTTCCAGCAAGTTGTGGGGAAAATGCTGGATGAAGAGGACCAGGTTATTGAGGTGGCCAACCGGGCTCAAATGATTTTTAAAATGAAAGTTTCCCAGCCTGTAGAAAAGGGCTACTATATCAGGAGAAGGGTGGAGGCAAATGAATAAACCATTGATGATTGGTATTGCAGGGGGCAGTGGAAGTGGAAAGTCCACAGTAACCCAAGAGCTTATAGATTTAATTGGAGCAGAAAAGGTCACCTTAATCCAACAAGATAGCTATTATAAGGACCAATCCCACCTTCCCTTGGAAGAAAGGATGAAGACCAATTACGACAACCCCCTATCTTTTGATGAGGCCCTTTTGGTGGACCACTTAAAGGATTTAAAGATGGGGAAAACCATCCAAATGCCCCAGTATGACTATACGGTCCACAATCGCAAAAAGGACTTCATAGAATTAAAGGCCGACAAGATTATCATCCTAGAGGGGATTTTAATTTTGGCTGAAGAGTCCATCCGGGACCTTTTGGATATCAAGGTTTTCGTAGATACCGATGCAGATGTACGGATTATCCGTCGGATTTTAAGAGATATTAAGGAAAGGTCCAGAAGTCTTGAATCCATCATCTTGCAGTATATGTCTACAGTCAGGCCAGCCCACTTGCAGTTTGTAGAGCCTTCCAAGCGCTATGCAGACATCATCATTCCTGAAGGAGGCTACAATAAGGTGGCCATTGATTTACTGGTCACTAAAATAAAAAATGTTTTAAGTCAAGGAGAATAAGTTCTTGACAGGATGGATAGAATTTGTTATACTATTCAGGCAAGTAGAAGGACCGCTTCTCACCTTACGATGAAAGTTTTAAGGTTACATGTTTAGAAATGAACTTAGCGGGTACTTTGTGTGCCCGCTTTTATTTTATGGAGGTGCTTAGAGATTAAAGATCTTCAAATCAACGAAGCAATTCGTGACAAAGAAGTAAGATTGGTTGGGGCCGATGGAGAACAAATCGGCGTTGTAGATATTGCACATGCTCAAAATTTGGCAGATGAGGCTAAGCTTGATTTGGTAAAGGTAGCGCCTGGTGCGAAACCACCTGTTTGTCGTATTATGGATTATGGAAAATACAAATACGACCTAATGAAAAAGGAAAAAGAGTCCAAGAAGAAGCAAAGAGTCATTAACGTAAAAGAATTACGTTTCTCACCCAATATTGAAGAGCATGATTTACAAACAAAAGCCAATCAAGGGAAGTCTTTTCTAAGTGCCGGAGACAGAGTTAAAGTATCTGTACGCTTTCGTGGCCGCGAGTTAGGCCATACTGAAATTGGTAGAAAGGTCCTTGACCGATTTGTAGAACTTATAGCTGACGAAGGGGTTGTTGACAAGGCACCCAAGATGGAAGGTCGAAGCATGGTTATGTTTTTATCTCCCAAGTCAGACAAGGATAAGAAATAGGAGGAATGTATGGCAAAAATGAAAACACACCGTGCGTCTGCTAAGAGATTTCGCCGCACAGGTACAGGAAAATTAAGAAGATTTAAGGCATACAAGAGTCATATCACTGGTAAAAAATCACCTAAGCGAATTCGTAATCTTCGTAAGGGATCTCTTGTGAGCAAGAGTGATCAAAGACGTATTGATCACATGATTCCATAAGGAGGTAGTTGAATGGCTAGAGTAAAAAGAGCAGTTAATGCAAAGAAAAAACATAAAAGTATTTTAAAACAAGCAAAGGGATACTTTGGAGCAAAATCTAAATTATTCCGTCCTGCCAACCAAGCAGTTATGCGTTCTTTAACCTATGCATACATTGGTAGAAAACAAAGAAAAAGAGAATTCCGTAAACTATGGATTGCTCGTATCAATGCAGCAGCACGCTTGAATGGATTAAGCTATAGCAAGTTTATTTCAGGATTAAAGAAAGCCAACATTGAAATCAATCGTAAGATGCTTTCTGAATTAGCAATTCATGATGCAGAAGCATTTACTAAACTAGTAGAAGTTGCCAAAGAAAATATCTAATGACCAGTCAAGCTCCCTAGGTTTAGGGAGCTCATTTTTAATTAACGAGGAAATAAAAGAGTGGAACTAAATGTATTTGAAAAATTAAAAAGGAACCCTCCCCTAATCTTAGGGATTAGCTTTGCTTGTCTCATCTTAATAGGTGCCCTATTATTAACCCTACCTCTAGCCAGTGCCAATGGTAAGTCGGTAGGCTTTGTCAATGCCCTATTTACTTCAAGTTCAGCTTCTTGCGTTACGGGATTGGTAGTGGCAAATACCAAGGAGACTTGGTCATTTTTTGGGAAACTCGTCATTCTATTTTGCATACAAGTTGGGGGCTTAGGGACCATGACTCTTCTTTGCTTGATTTACTTGTTTCTAAAGAGAAGAATAGGCCTATCGGAGAGGATTATTTTGAAGGAGCAGTTGAACACCCATACCCTAACAGGGATTGTTCGCCTAATTAGGGCGCTTTGTCTTTTCACCTTGGTTATTGAGGGAATGGGGGCCATCCTTTTAAGCCTTCGCTTGATTCCAAGCTATGGTCTTAAGTTGGGGATAGGCTATAGTATCTTCCATTCAATCAGCGCCTTTTGTAATGCAGGCTTTGACTTGTTTGGCAACTCTTTGGTTTCCTTTCAATCGGACCCCTATGTGAATTTGATTATTATGGCTCTTATTATGGTAGGGGGGCTGGGCTTCCAAGTTTATATTGATATTTATGAGGAAAAGTCATTTAAAAAATTGTCTTTACACAGTAAAATGGTTATTGAAACAAGTTTGGCCCTGGTCTTTTTTGGTGGCCTTGCCATTTTACTCTTAGAGGGGGCCAATCCGGCCACCCTAGGAAACAAATCCTTTCTGGACAAGACCCTAATGTCTTTTTTCCAATCGGTAACAGCTCGAACGGCAGGCTATAATTCCATTGCCATTGAAGACATGACCCCCAAAGCCAGCATGGTCATGGTCTTCTTAATGTTTATTGGTGGATCTTCAGGATCTACCGCTGGAGGATTGAAAACATCTACCTTTATGGTGATTTTTCTTACGGTTTTAGCTAGTATTCGGGGCCAGGAAGATGTTGTATGGCATAAGAGGAAGATTGGTCAAGGAACCATTCGTATGGCCTTTGTCATGTTTTTTATCTGTGTATTTTTAGTTTTAATGACGACCTTTTTATTGGTTGTTTTTGAAGATGGAAAGAATAGCTTCGACTTATTTTATGAAGCAGTTTCAGCCTTTGCAACAGTAGGACTTACGAGAAATATCACTTCCGGTCTATCTACGGCTAGTAAGCTGGTTATTAGTCTGACCATGTTTTTGGGTCGCGTTGGTCCCACAACTGTTGCCCTGGGTCTGGGAAGAAGATCTAAAAAGCAAAGAATTCATTATGCAGAAGGAAATATTTATATTGGTTAGGAGTAGACTATGAAATCATTTATTGTCATGGGTTGCGGACGTTTTGGTGAAAGTTGCGCCCAAACACTGATGGATTTAGACAACGAGGTTTTGGTAATTGATGAAGATTATGATAAAATAAAGAATATCAGTAATGATGTTACAACGGCCATCCAATGCGATATTACGGATGAGTTGGCCATGAAGGAAATTGGTCTTTCCAATTTCGATGTGGCTATTATATCCATTGGATCAAGTTTGACAGCGGCCATTATGGGAACCATGCTGGCCAAGGAGGCAGGAGTCAAGTATATCCTGGCCAAGGCACCTTCTTTAAGAGAGGGAAATATCTTAAAAAAAATAGGTGCAGACAAAATTATTTATCCCGAAAGGGATATGGCCAGACGGGTAGCCCATAACTTGACTTCAAAAAATATTTTAGACTTTTTCCAAATATCACCCAAGTATTCCATGGTGGAACAAAAAATTCATAACGATTGGATCAACCTTAATTTAGAGGAATTAAAGATTCGTAAACGCTATGGGGTTACCGTGGTTGCAGTTGAACGCAAGGGAGATATCATTGTTTCGCCCAGCAGTGATCTGAAATTAATGGAGGGGGATATCTTAGTTATTATCGGGTCTAATGAGCAAATCAATAAGATTGAAAAAAGCCATGAATAAAATTTCGTCCAAGGACAACCCAAGTCTAAAAAAATTAAAGGCCCTGGCCAAAAACAAGGGTCGAAAGAAATATGGTCAATTTCTAGTGGAAGGGCCCCAGGTTTTGGAGGAGATTCGAACCATTAAGGAGCCTGTGGAAGTCTACATCAAAGAAAGCTACCAAGGATCCTTGGATCCAGCTTTAAAGGTCACTAGGATTCAAGATGACCTCTTTGACCAAATTGCTCCAACGGTTCAGTCTCAGGGGATTTTGGCCCTTTATGAAATAGAGAACAAGAAACTGGAAAAACTTCCCCCAGGCCTGGTTTTATACTTAGATGGGATTTCAGATCCGGGCAACCTAGGTGGCTTGATTCGAAGTGCAGTCAGTTTTAATGTTTCGGCGATTTTGTTGTCCGAAGATTGCGTGGATATTTATAATCCAAAAGTAGTTCGGTCAACTATGAGTGCTCTTTTTAAGCTGCCCTTTTACCAGCTTAGTCACGAGGCCCTCTTGGTCCTTACTTCTCACCAACTCTTGGCAGCAGACCTTTCGGGTCAAGGTCTGGATGACTATGCCTGGGAGGAAAATTCGATTTTAATTTTAGGAAATGAAGCCCATGGGGTAAGTCAAGACTTGAAAGACCGCGTCAAGAAGTTAACCATTCCTATGGAAAAGTCCATGGAATCTTTAAATGTAAATGTTGCAGGATCTATCTGCATGTATGATTGCTATATCAAAAGAGGAGGCAGGAAGAGGAATGATTAAGCCATCGATTTTACCGGGATTTATTGAACTACTACCGGAAGACCAGTTAATCTTTGAAAAATTAAAGGAAATTATTGAAGAAAACTACAAAAAGGCTGGTTTTACCCCCATTGACACCCCGGTTTTAGAAAAAAAGGAAGTTTTATTGGCCAAGGGGGGCGGAGAAACTGAAAAACAAGTTTACGAGCTCAGTAAGGGAAAGACAGACATGGCCATGCGGTTTGACTTGACTGTTCCCCTAGCCAGGTATGTGGCTCAACACTATAGTGAATTGAGCTTTCCCTTTAGGCGCTACCACATTGGCAAGGTCTATCGAGGAGAAAGAAACCAAAAGGGACGCTATAGGGAATTCTACCAATGTGATATTGATATTGTTGGAGATGAAGACCTCCACTATAGCAATGATGCAGAAATTGTGTCCATTATCTACCGGGTTTTCCAAGATCTGGGTCTGAAGGACATTACCATCCACCTGAACCATCGGAAAATCCTCAGTGGCTTTTTCAACTTTTTAGGCATTCAAAAGCATACAGACGTGCTGCGAAGCCTGGATAAGATGGACAAGATTGGCTGGGAAGAGGTTGAAAAATTACTGGAAGACTTGGATCTGGACCAAGAGCAAATTACAGAGCTGAAAAAGTTCGTCAGCATTCAGGGATCCAACCACGAAATTTTGGATTACCTATCCAGTTTGGCCCAAGAAAGTTCGGCCTACCAAGAAGCCGTTGAAGAATTTAAGGAAATTGTAGACCTTTTAGGGAGCTATGGAGTGGATGAAAAATCCATTCAAATAGACACCAAGATTTCCAGGGGCTTGGACTATTATACAGGTTTGGTTTTTGAAACCACCCTAAATGGACACGAACAAATTGGCTCCGTGTGTTCAGGGGGGCGCTATGACCACCTGGCCCAACACTATAGCAACAAGAACCTTCCGGGAGTTGGCATGTCCATTGGCTTATCCAGGCTCTTTTACCAACTCAAGGCAGAAAACCTGCTAAAAATAGAGTCTGCTTCAGCAGCTAAGGTTTTGGTCTTACCCATGGAAGGCTACCTGCAAGATGGAATTGAATTGGTTGAAGTCTTAAGAAAGGGAGGAATTTCTTCCTTTGTTTACAGCGAAAAGCCAAAGATGAAAAAGATGTTTAAGTATGCCGATTCCATCAAGGTTCCTTATGTGGTCATCTTGGGAGAAGAAGAAGCCAAGAAAAAAGAATACGCCTTGAGAAATATGGAAAGTGGAAAGCAAGAACTCCTTTCTCGCGAAGGCTTGGTTGAATTTTTAAAGTAGGATTTTACCCTTGCAAAAAAAGGGATTGTCTAGTATAATTCTTGTATATTGCGAAGACGGGAAGAGTAACCTAAGTTCTTTTTATAGAGACTATTCGGCTGGTGGAAGAATAGAGGGAATTTATGCGAAGACCACCCCTGAGCACCTTTTAATGAAAGGCGCTGACGACGTTACCGTCATTGAGTATAAATAAAGGTGGAACCACGGTACCCATCGTCCTTTGGACGGGGTACCTTTTTATTTTGAGAAAATGGAGGTTATTATGGTTCAATTAAGATTACCCGATGGAAGTGTCAAAGACTTTGACCACAATCCATCTGTAGAAGAAGGGACAATTGCCATTTCTGAAGGCCTTAACCGGGCTTCCCTAGGGGCCGTTGTCAATGGAAAAGTGATGGGCAAGCAAGAAATCATTCAAGAGGACAGTGATTTCAAGGTGGTAAAATTTGAAGACAAGGAAGGGAAGGAAATTTTTTGGCACACTAGTGCCCACGTTATGGCCTACGCTATTTCAAGACTCTTCCCGGAAGCGGAATTTGCCATTGGACCAGCCATTGATACAGGCTTTTACTATGACATTGACTTAGACCATCGCTTTACTCCAGATGATTTAGAAAAAATTGAAGCTGAAATGAAAAAAATTGTCAAAGAAAACTATCCTGTAGAAAGAGAAGTAGTCTCCAGACAAGAAGCCCTGGACCTCTTCAAGGAAAAGGGACAGTCCTAC
This sequence comes from Urinicoccus massiliensis, assembly GCF_900120405.1. Taxonomy (GTDB): domain Bacteria; phylum Bacillota; class Clostridia; order Tissierellales; family Peptoniphilaceae; genus Urinicoccus; species Urinicoccus massiliensis. The sequence goes on from NZ_LT635492.1 coordinate 165,924, forward strand.
AAGATAGAACTCATTGAAGACTTGGACAAAGATGCAGAAATCAGCCTCTATAGGATTGGCGACTTTGTAGACCTTTGCCGGGGACCCCATTTAAAAGAAATTAAGCCAATCAAGGCAACCAAACTCTTATCCATTGCCGGGGCCTACTGGCGGGGAGATGAAAACAAGAAGATGCTCCAAAGAATCTATGGGATTTCTTTTGAAAAGAAAAAAGACCTGGATGCCTACCTGGAAAGATTGGCAGAAGCAGAAAAGAGAGACCATCGGAAATTGGGAAAAGAATTGGATCTTTTCTCCATGCATGAAGAGGGACCTGGTTTTCCATTTTTCCATCCCAAGGGAATGATTATCCGAAATGAACTGGAAAACTTCTGGAGAAACATTCAAATTGAAAAGGGCTATGGAGAAATCCGGACTCCTATGATTTTAAATGAAGACCTCTGGCACCGGTCTGGCCACTGGGACCACTACAAGGACAACATGTATTTTACAAAAATTGATGGGGAAGACTATGCCATTAAACCGATGAACTGTCCAGGTTCTATCCTAATTTATAAAAATTCTCCCCATAGCTACCGGGACTTCCCCTTAAAGCTCTCTGAATTCGGCCAAGTTCACCGCCACGAATTATCCGGAGCCCTTCACGGCCTCTTCCGGGTCCGGACCTTTACCCAAGATGATGCCCATATTTTCTGTTTGCCGGAACAAATCCAACAAGAAGTAACAGATGTTATTGAATTGGCTAATATCCTCTACAATACTTTTGGATTTAAATACCATGTAGAATTATCTACTCGACCTGAAAATTCCATGGGAACAGACCAACAATGGGACCTGGCCATTGAAGCCTTAAAAGGAGCCCTTGAAGCCAACCATATGGACTATGAAATTAATGAAGGGGATGGAGCCTTCTATGGACCAAAGATTGACTACCACCTGGAAGATGCCATTGGTCGGACCTGGCAATGTGGAACTATTCAATTGGACTTCCAATTACCGGAACGCTTTGACCTAACCTATATTGATGAAAATGGTGGTAAGTCTCAACCTGTTATGCTTCATAGGGCCTTGTTGGGATCCATTGAACGTTTCATGGGTATCCTTATTGAGCACTATGCAGGGAAGTTCCCTCTTTGGTTGTCTCCAGTCCAAGTTGAAATCATTCCGGTTTCTGAAAAATTTGCAGACTATGCCAAAGAAGTTGAAAACCAATTGAAAAAAGCGGGCCTTCGAGTCCACCTGGACCAAAGATCTGAAAAAGTTGGCTATAAGATTCGTCAAGCCCAATTAAACAAGGTCAACTACATGCTTGTTTTAGGAGAAAAAGAAGTAGAAGCCAAGACCATTTCTGTTCGTGGTCGAAATGGCCTTGAAAAGCAAGATGTAAAACTGGAAGACTTTATCCAAGACCTGGAAAAAGAAATCCGTGACAAGGTCTACGAATGATTGCCTGTTTTGGAGATAGCCTGACCTATGGTTTTGGCTTAAGACCGGGAGACAAGTGGATTGACATTGTTAGGAATGGGGGTTATGATATAAATAACTATGGTGTGAATGGAGCCAAAATTAGGGATATTATGGCCCGCATCCAAGAAGGACCCTTGCCCACCAATGTCTTTGTTATGGGAGGGACTAATGACTTTGATTCCGGGGGCTCTGTAGAGTCCCTGGTCAAGGCCTATTTAGAAATAGACTCCTATTTAACAAGTCAGGGAGTCCGGGCGTCCTTTGGAATTCCGACACCAACGAATCCGGAAATAGCTGAGTATCAAAATCTTTCAAACAAGTTAAGCTTCTTTCATGACGAGCTTTTATTAACCTTTCCAAGAAATCAGTTGATTGATTTCTTCCATGCCTTTACTCCGTATGATTCCAATCTATTTTTTGATGAAATCCATCCAAACAAAAAAGGCTCTCGAAAAATGGCAGAAGTATTTTTGAAAGAATGGAGTTTTTAGGGGGATGAAATGGAAAAGTTATTAGACTTTTTAAAAACGACGACGAGAAGAGAAAAAACTCTTCTTATCGTCTTTTTTTGTGTAATTTTAGTTTTTCTCTACCTGCAATTTCTTGCCAGACCCTTGGAGGAGACTATTTATGCCAAAGAAAGGCAAGACAGTAGCCAGCTAGAAGGGCCTAAGAAAAAATATACGGAAGAGGACATTTCATCTGTTTTACATAAAATCCAGGCCAATCCCCAGGTTCAAAACTACCAGGAATTAGGCCGGTCTTTTGTGGAAGAAGACCATCTGACCATGGAAGTCGACTTTTCTTTAAAGATGCAAAAGGACCAGCTAGCCTCCTTTATTCGCTTTTTAGAAAAAAACTACGAGGTTCAAGAGAAAAAAATTGAAGTAAAGGGAGATTGGGCTGATATGGAAGTCAAAATTCACTTTCCCTTGAAGTTTAAACAAATTAGTAAAGAAGATCCCCTTCCCAGTCAGGCCCAGGCAAGTCCAAAACCAGTGGATCCAGAAAAGGCCAAGGGCCTGGTCCTTGTGGAGACCAAGAGCCCTAGTCCAGCAATGGGGCAAAATCCTAGCCAAGTTTCAGCTCAGCCCCAGACGACAGGACAAGGAAAAATCTTAAAGACAAGGGTCCAGGCAAAAAATCTTACAAGTCCAGAAAAGAAGATATCCAAGCCTAAGGCCCAAGTCAAAGAGAGCCCCCTTAAGATTCAAGAAACTTACAAGCCCATGGACCAAGAGACTAAATTACAAACCATGAGCCTTTGGAGTCAAGATCTCTTAAATACAGAGGCAAATGTACAGTTTAAAAGTTTGAACCTGGAAGGGCCACGGTTTTTAAACCCCATCTTAAGAGAGGAAGAGAATCTTGCCTTTTCCTACTTAAACGAAAGGGGAGAAGAGGGAGTTCTCAGACTGACCTTTGAGCCTGTAAGAATTCAAAACTTACTTTTAACCTGCCAGGTTGCCGGGCTTCCGGATACCTGGGTCCTTTATATCAAGGACGGAAGAGAAAATGCAGCCTTTCTATGGGACAAGGAAGCCTGGTCGGGTCAATGGGTCTATGGACTGGACTTTCAAGTTAAAAAGCAAGACTTTGTAGATGTCATTGAAATTAAGGCCTACCAATGAAAAAGGGAAACAGTTTATTGGAAGTCCTTGTAGTGGTGGCCATCTTATCTCTTTTGTTGACGGTGGTCCTGCCACGATTTTCCTATATTCAAAAATACAAGGAAAAAAGAAAGATAGAAGAAATTTGCATCAACACCATCAAGGCCAGGCGGTTGGCCTTGGATTCCTCAAGGACTATGACCCTGGTCTTTCAAGAAAATGCCTACCATTTGATGAAGAAGGGGGAAGAAGTCTACCAAAGTAAGTATGGAGAGGGAATTTCTTTGGACCAAGCCAAGGAAATCCGTTTGGTCTTTACCAGGAATGGACGGCCGGACAACCAATCGGCGCAAACCATAGACTTTAAGGGCAAACATGACAAGTATGCCTTGGTGGTTGCCCCGGTAACGGGTCAGGTTCGCTGGGAGGTGAAGGAGTGAAAAAATCGGGATTTAGCCTAATAGAAGTGGTTCTCAGCCTAGGGGTTCTTTCTTTGATTATTTATGCCCTCCTGCCTCTATTTACTATCATTTATAGGCAGGTGGATAACCACTATAGGCAAGAAGCAGTCATCCAGTGTGCTCGAGATGTTGTGGAAACCAGACTTAGTGGTCAAAGCCCCAAGGACAGCTACCAGGTTAGGGGAGAGAACTACCAATTAAAAGAGCGAGTTTTGGATAAGAAGACCGGCTTGGTCCTCTACCAATGGACCTTAAAGGGAGAGAAAGATGAAAGACAATGGCAATGTTATATACCGGAAGAAGGGATTTACACTCCTTGAAATGGTCCTGGTCCTGGCCATTCTTTCCCTAGTTGCTGGGGTGATTTATAATTTCATTTGGTCCAGTTTAAACCAAAGCAAGAAGCTTGTAGACCACATTGAAAGCAATGAAAATGTCTATTATGCCATAGACTTTATAGAAGATGAATTTCTATCAGCCCAGGAAATTTGGAAAATTTCCATTGGAGGCAGGCCCCGCTACTTAGTTTGTCACTTTCAAGATGGAGGAAGTAAATACAAGGGCCACTATGTATTTTATAGCTTAAATAGGTTGGGGCAGTTGGTAAGAGTTGCCTGGAAGGCAAACTACAAGACCTATGAAGATTACAAGCCTGTAGATAGTCTAGGAAAAAATGTCTTGTGTAAGGGCATAAAGTCTTTTGAAATTACAGAAGAAGCCAGACAATTTAGGATAAGGATTAGGACGAATGAGGGAAAAAATGTGGAAAGAGTTTTGGCCAAAAGATGTCCGGTTAAGGGAGGTTAAAAAGGGGTTTATCTACCTCTTGACGATTTTTATATGTTTTATGGTCTTGGCCATAGCCGGCTTTTTACTAGAAATTACCGGCCAATACCAAAATTCTTACCGGGACAAGTGGGATTTTTTCCAAGAGGACTTAAAAGTTGAAAGCATGACCTACTTATGGACTGGAAAGGATCATTTGAAGGATTTAGAGAATGCCTATCGGGCAAGTCGTAGACTTGTCTATGAACAAAACCAGGTTACAGATGGCCTAGAGATAAACTTTCAAACCCGGAACTGGAAGGACAACCAGGGAACTTTGAAAGTAAAAAAGGGGGACATAGAGAAGATAGCGGATATCTATCTTTTTTACCAGGAATGGATGGAGGAAAAGCCCTATCTTTCCAAGGCGACTTGGTCCCAGGATTTTTCACAAGGGGTGGCAGACTTTGAGACCCAAGGATGGCAAAGCATAGATCTGCAAAAGGTCCATATTCAGCAAGGAACCAGTGCTCTTTTGACCTATAAAGATGGGAAATACCTCCTACTCCAAGATGATCATGTTTGTGGCCAATGGACTTATGGGGATGATATTTGCCTTGTCAATGAGGGAGAACTTAGGCTGGAGGGACTTGTCAACTTAAGGGGGATTCTCATTAACCGAGGGAGCATTTTGGGCCAGGGAAGATTAAATGGTCTCTACCTATCGGATGAGGATGCTGACCTGACTGTTCAAGGGGCTATCTTGGGAGATGGGCAAGTCAAAGAGGCCAAGTATGGCAAGATTTCAGCTTTCGCTATGGGAATGAAAACACCTATTTTTTATCATCTCTCCCTAAAGAATATTCAATCAAGGCCCCATGATTATTTTAACTAAAGTCTTGAAACCCTATGGAGCTACCTGTTATAATAAGGGAAGAATATATTGAGGAGGATGACAAATGATTTCTGCAGGTGATTTTCGAAAGGGTTTAACATTTGAAAAAGATGGAGATGTTTATGAAGTAATAGACTTCCAACACGTTAAACCAGGTAAAGGAGCAGCTTTTGTTCGGGCAAAGATTCGGTCTGTTTTATCCGGAGGAATTAAGGACACCACCTTTAATCCATCCGAAAAATTTGAAAAAGCAACCATCCAAACAAAAGAAATGCAATACTTGTATAACGATGGAGCCCTTTATTACTTTATGGACAATGAAACCTATGAACAAATTCCTTTGGAAGGGGACATTGTTAAGGAAGCCATGAATTTTATTCGTGAAAACGACAATGCAACCATTAATTTCTACCAAGGGAAACCCTTTAATGTATCAGCTGCAAATTTCGTTGAGTTAGAAGTGACATTTACAGAACCAGGAGTCAAAGGGGATACCTCTTCAGGAGGAACCAAACCAGCAACAGTAGAAACTGGCTTCAAGTTAAATGTACCTTTATTCGTCAATATAGGAGATGTTATCCGGATTGATACTCGTGATGGCGAGTATATGTCCCGTGTATAAGGAGGTTTGTAATGAATTCAATTACAAAAAAAATTGCTTATTTACAAGGTTTAGCAGATGGCCAAGGAATTGGAGAAACTAAAGAAGGACAATTGTTAATTGAAGTGATTCATTTAATGTCTGATGTAGTTGAAGACTTACAAAATCAAATTGACGACCTTGAAGAGTACGTAGACATCTTAGAAGAAGACTTGTCAGAATTAGAAGAATATGTCTATGATGACGATGGTGACTTCGATGATTTCGAAGATTTTGAAGACTTCGACCTGGATGATTACGACATGGATCTTTATGACGATTTAGATGATTATGATGAATTCGAAGCTTGTGATGAAGACTGCAATTGTGATGATTGTTGTGATTCAGACTTGGATGAAGAATAAATCTGGAATATGAATGAATAAAGAAAATAGCCTTGAAAAGCAGGACTTAATGCCTACTTTTCAAGGCTATTTTTATACGATGAATTAAAGAAGGGAAAAGTATCATCACTCAAAGGTTTGAGATAATATTTTTTCTAAAAGCCTTGCGGGCTTGTTGGACTTTGGACGATAAAACATTTCCTTGCCCTTTCTCTCAGATTCAACAAGGTCAGCCAGCTTTAAACTTTTCAGGTGGTGGCTAATGGCCGGGGAAGACATATCCAGGAGGTAGGCAATATTGGTTACACATTCTTCTTGCTGGCAGAGGAGCCAAAAGATTTTTAGCCGAGTGGGGTCTCCAACTTGCTTGAAAATGCCGGCCAAGTGGTCAGCGACTTCAGCATCAAAGGGGAGGCTTTCAAGGCAGGGACTATTGGGATGGTGGTGGGGTTTTTTTACACTCATTTTTTTTCTCCTTCTAGCGTTGACTTAATCTAGTTTAAGTATAACAGAAAACGAAAAAATATGTAAAAAAAGTAGAAGAACATCTTGACGAAAGGGATCTTTTAGGATATTCTATATATAAGAACAATTAAGCATATGTTTAATTGTAAATTATCTATTGAAAAGGAGTCAGTTATGAAAAAAACCTACAAAATCGAAGTGGATTGTGCTGCTTGTGCAGATAAGATGGAAGAAGCAACTAAAAAAACCCAAGGAGTTAAGGATGCAACCATTAACTTTATGGCCTTGAAATTAAAGGTAGACTTTGAAGATGGGGCAGATCCAGCTCAAGTAATGGACGAAGTTTTAAAAAATTGTAAAAAAGTAGAAAGAGACTGTGAAATTTACTTTTAGTTTCTAAATTTCTTTAGAATTTTATCGTTAGGAGTGAAGAGGAAATGAATGAAAAGCAAAAAAAGACCCTGACCAGAATTTTCTTATCCTTTATTTTGATTGTCTTTTTTCACTTTTTACCAGTTACAGGCTGGTTAAGGTTTGGACTCTACCTGGTGCCCTATTTGATTGTTGGCTATGATATTTTGATTAAGGCCTTTCATGGCCTTAAAAACAAACAACCTTTTGATGAGTCTCTCTTAATGTCCATAGCTACTCTGGGGGCTATCGCTTTGGCTATTTATTCTAAAAGTGGAGATTATGTAGAGGCTATTGCAGTTATGCTCCTATACCAGCTGGGAGAATTTTTCCAATCCTATGCTGTGGGAAGGAGTCGAAAGTCCATTAGTCAATTAATGGATATTGCTCCGGACTATGCCAATGTTAAGAATGACCAAGGAGACTTGGTTCAAATAGATCCGGAAGAAGTCCCTGTGGGGTCAGAGATTTATATTAAACCGGGAGAAAAGGTCCCCATTGACGGCAGGGTCATAGAAGGGGAGTCAACCATGGACACAGCAGCCCTAACCGGAGAATCCTTACCCCAGGATGTTAGAGAGGGAAGTCGGGTCTTTTCCGGAGCCATTAACTTAAATGGATTTTTGCGGGTAGAGACGACCAAGGAATTTGGAGAGTCTACGGCCTCTAAGGTTATGGAATTAATCGAAGATGCCAGCTCACGCAAGTCTAAGTCAGAAAACTTCATTAGTAAGTTTGCCCGAATTTATACGCCGGTGGTAGTTGTAGCGGCTTTAATTTTAGCTGTTCTTCCGCCCCTCCTTTTAAAGGCTGGCGGACACCCTTATAGTTGGCAAGACTGGATTTATCGGTCTCTGACTTTTTTAATTATTTCTTGTCCCTGTGCCTTGGTTATTTCCATCCCCCTATCCTTTTTTGCGGGGATTGGCGGAGCCAGTAAAAAGGGAATTTTAATCAAGGGGTCCAATTATTTGGAGACACTATCTGAAGTTTCTGAAGTGGTCTTTGACAAGACAGGAACCCTGACCAAGGGAAGCTTTACTGTTACAGCTATCCACCCCCAAGAGATGAGTCCCCAAGAACTCCTCCATCTGGCAGCTCATGTAGAGCGCTATTCAACTCACCCCATTGCGGATTCCTTAAGAAAGGCCTATCCCAATGAAGACGACGATTGCCAGGTAGAGGACATTAATGAAATTGCAGGTCACGGCATTACAGCCAAGGTCAATGGCCACCTAGCCTATGTAGGAAATACAAAGCTTATGGACCAATTATCCATTCCTTGGAAGGCATGTGACCACGTAGGCACCACCCTTCATGTTGCCAGAGATGGTCGCTACCAAGGCCATATTGTCATTGCAGATATTATTAAGCAAAATGCCAAGGCAGCTATCAAGGCCTTAAAGGCAGAGGGGATTGAAAAGACCCTGATCTTAACAGGAGACAATGAAGAAGTGGCCAAGGATGTGGCAGACCAGTTATCGGTTGATGGTTACTATAGTCAGCTATTGCCACAAGACAAGGTAAGCAAACTTGAAGAGGAATTACAGTCCTTAAAGGGAACCAAGAAGCGCCTGGCCTTTGTCGGAGATGGCATTAATGATGCTCCCGTTCTCACAAGGGCAGATGTGGGTATTGCCATGGGGGCCATGGGGTCGGATGCAGCCATTGAGGCAGCAGATGTGATTTTAATGGATGATGACCCCTTTAAAATCGCCGTGGCTATTAAAATTTCTAGAAAGTGCTTGAGGATTGTCAAGCAAAACACCTATGCTTCTATAGGGATAAAGATCTTTGTTCTTCTTTTAGGAGCCTTGGGCTATGCTTCCATGTGGGCAGCTATTTTTGCCGATGTAGGAGTTACAGTTTTAGCTGTTTTAAATGCCATTCGCTGCATGTTTGAACGTCCGGAAGATCCAAATAAATATCTTTAAAAGATGGAGTCGAAAGGCTCCTTCTTTTCATTTGTCTTAAGATAGGAGGCAGGATTTTTAAAGGAACTGGACAAAATCCCGCTTCCTATATTATAATAGGGTTGTTCGTGCTATTCATTACTGCATGAGGAAAGGATACCTATGAAGAAAGTACTTAGCATATTATTAATACTTGTTTTATTGCTTGGGGCAGGAGGCTATGTTGCCTTTCGGATGTTGAATCGTGGATCCGGTGAAGTGTCCAGCCAAGCAAAGGGTTTGGCATTTATCAGTGATGGGGAAAGTCAAGACAGTAAAGACTTTGCCTTAATTGACGGCCAATACTACCTGAGTCTGGACTATATTCAAAAGAATTTAGATGAAACAGTTTACTATGATAAAAATGAAGGCCTGATTACATTTACAAATAAACAGGGCTTAAAACGCCTAAAGGTGGATGAAGATACCTTTACTTTAAATGGGAAGAAGATGGAGTTGAGAGATCCTGTTATTCAAAAAGAGGATACAATCTTAATCCCTACAGAAGCCTTTATCCATGACTATCCTGTAGAGTTTCGTTACCACAAAGAATCCAACAAGTTAAACCTAGACTTTACCAATGTGGACCATGCAGTAGGTAGAGCCCTTAAGGGAACCCTATTAAGAGAAAAAGCAGATTCTTCCTCTCCCTATATTACAAGGATCCAAGGAGATGAAAAAATCATCTTTTATGGGGAAGAAGGAGACTTTTACCGCGTTCGCCTTGAAAATGGCTATGGGGGCTACCTCTTAAAGTCAAATTGTAAGGTTGATTTTAGAGAAAATAAATTTAAAGGACCATTTGCAAAAAATGAAGAGGCTCAAGTTCAAGAGCCTCTTCATTTAACATGGGACTATATTTATGGGAAAGAAAACCAAGAAAGGATTAATGCTATTCAAAAGGTTCCTGGAGTGGACATAATTGTGCCAACTTGGTTTTCCATCCAGGATAAAGAGGGAACAGTTTACGACCGAGGAAATATTGCCTATGTCAACAAGTACCGGGGACTGGGAATCGACGTCTGGGGCTATATTGACAATAGCTTTAATCCGGAAATCACCCATGCAAGCCTATCTTCCACAGCCAAGAGAGATAAGGTATTGAACCAAGTCATGAACCTTCTTAGGATCTACCATATGAAGGGGATTAATGTAGACTTTGAACATGTCAACTTGGAAGACGGGCCCTATATCACCCAGTTTGTCCAAGAACTTAAGGCCCTGTGCTACCAAGAAGACATTAAGGTCAGTGTGGATGTCACTCCCCAATTATCCAGAGATCCCAATAAAGAAGTCTATAATCGAGAAAAGCTAGCCAAGGCGGCAGACTATATTGTCTTGATGGCCTATGACCAATACTGGTCAACCAGTGAAAAGCCCGGAAGTGTGGCTGAATACAAGTGGGTAGAATCTCACCTAAACACCCTCTTTCGGTCTGTACCCAAGGAAAAAATTATTCTGGGAGTTCCCCTTTATACCAGACTCTGGACTCGGAATAATGGGAAGTGGACCAGTAAAAATATTACCATGGGCCAAGCTGAAAACTACCTGGCAAGTCAGGGGCAAAAGGCCAAGTGGGATGATGGAATTAAGCAATATGTTTTAGACACAGATACAGAAAAAATCTGGTTGGAAAATAGTGATTCTCTAAAATATAAGGCTGGCTTAGTACCCAAGTATGGCTTAAGAGGATTGGCCTCTTGGCGCAAGGGCTTGGAAACTCCAGATGTATGGCCGGTGTTAGACCAAGCCATTCATCTAGGCAAATAAAGCGTTCCCTATCCCTGCTGGCCAAGAATGATTGACCTGGCGGGGAAAAGTGGTATAATAGAATGTATTAAAAAAGCAAGGGGGATGATTTTATCTATTTTGACTGCCACAAGGCAATTGCAAAACGACTATATGACCATACTATGACTCATTATGATGTTGAATTATCCCAGGATACACTCTTGTGGAACAGTATTGCACCGGATATCATGCCGTTTTATAAATTCATTCCTCACTACAAGGAAGAATCCATTCGTTATATTGCTAAGGAAATTGTCGATTTAATCTTTTTGTCTCAAAAGAGTAACCTATCGTCACAAGATAATTTTTTAAACAAGTACTTTAGCAAAAAAATGGGTGTTGTATCCCACTATTTAGCAGACTATACTTGCTATCCACATGCCAAACGAATCCGCTGCTCTAGCCGCAAAAATGGACAAATCCATTTAAGCTATGAAAAGCAACTAAATAGTTACCTGGAAAGCCATGAATTTAAACAAGTTCGTTTGGAGTCCATGGACTTGGAAACCAAAAGATACAGCAGGATGGTCCAACAGGTTCAAGAATACATCTTGGAGGCGGTAAGGGTTTATGAAAGGCAGCCTGAGGATTATTCAACCGACTTAAATTTTGCCCTAGCCCTAAACCAAAGAGTCCTTGATGGAATATTAACCTGTGAGGATCCGGTTTATGAAGCAATATTTCAACAAAAAAAGAGCTCCATCATAAGCTTATGATGGGAGCTTTTTTCTAATTATATAAGGAGAAAAGATGAGAAATAATTCAGATTGTAAATTTTTAGACATCAGAGAAACGCAAATTGCCATTAAGTCCTTAAAAGACTTTTTCCAAAGGGACTTGGCCAACACCTTAAACCTAACCAGGGTCAGCGCTCCCTTGTTTGTTCGACCTGAAACAGGATTAAACGACAACCTGTCTGGCAAGGAAAAGGCTGTGGATTTTAAAATCCGTAAATATGATATGAATGTTGAAATTGTCCAATCTTTGGCCAAGTGGAAAAGGCATGCTTTGAAAAAATATGGCTTTAAAGACTATGAAGGGATTTATACCGATATGAATGCCATCCGGCCCGATGAAGAGTTTGATGAAATTCACTCTGTCTATGTGGACCAATGGGATTGGGAAAAAATTATAAAAAAAGAAGATCGGACGGAATCCTACCTCCACTACATTGTTAAAGAAATTTATTCCGTTTTTTTACGGACAGAAAGTTTTATCAATACGATTTACCCCTATTGCCTTAGCCCTAAATTGCCGAAAGACATTTATTTTATTACAGCAGAAGACCTCTTGGAACGCTATCCAGACAAGAGCCCAAAAGAGAGAGAATATGCGATCTGTAAAGAAAAAAGGGCCGTTTTTCTCCAAGGAATTGGGGGAGACTTAAAAAATGGTCAGCCCCACGACTCTCGGAGTCCTGACTATGATGACTGGACCTTAAATGGAGATATTTTAGTTTGGAATCCTACAACTCAAAATGTCCTGGAGCTTTCCTCCATGGGAATCCGGGTAGATGAAAACCGACTTAGAATTCAATCTGAACTTTCAAACACCTGCGATCGTTTAGAACAAGCCTACCATAAGGCCCTATTAAACTATGAACTACCCTATACCGTAGGGGGAGGAATTGGCCAATCCAGACTTTGTATGTTCTTCTTGGAAAGAAAACACATTGCTGAAGTCCAAGCCTCTGTCTGGACAGATGAATTTTTAGAAGAAGCCAGGATGAGGGGAATACAAGTATTATAAAAGACAGCTCTTAGAGCTGTCTTTTTCATATCATGGAAAAGTATTTATAAACGAAGTCCATCAAATTTCACACATTGAACTTAAACAGGACGACATCGCCATCTTCCATTACATAGTCTTTTCCTTCTTGGCGGATTAAGCCCTCTTCTCGGGCCTTGACCATGGATCCTGCCTCAACAAGGGCATCAAAAGAAATGACATCAGCCTTGATGAATCCCCGCTCAATGTCTGAGTGGATTTTGCCTCCGGCTTGGGGGGCCTTAGTTCCATTTGTAATGGTCCAGGCTCTGGATTCCATGGGGCCAGTCGTTAAAAAGCTAATGAGGCCTAAAAGTTTATAAGAGGCCTTGATTAAACGGTCCAGGCCGGATTGCTCGATGCCTAATTCTTCCAAAAAGAGTTGTTTTTCATCGTCATCTAGGGTGGCAATTTCTGCTTCGATTTCAGCACTAATGGGAACCACTTCGTCATTTAATTTTTCAGCGTATTTTTTAACTTGGTCAATATAGGGATGGTTATCTTGGCTTAATTCATCTTCTGAAACATTGGCCACATAAATAACGGGCTTAAAGGTCAGCAGGTTAAAAGAAGAAATCATTTTTTCTTCTTCTTCAGACAATTCCATGGTCCGCAAGGGTTCTGACTTTTCCAGGGCGGCAATAAGCCGTTCAACTAGGTCCAGTTCAGGCTTTAAGGTTTTATCTCCCTTGACTTGTTTAACCAGCTTGCCTTGTCTTTTTTCTAATTGGTCTAGGTCTGAAAGCATCAATTCTAAGTTAATGGTTTCAATATCGCGAATGGGATCAATAGATCCATCCACATGGATAATTTGATCATTATCAAAGCAACGAACTACATGGACGATGGCTTCGACTTCTCGGATATGGTTTAAAAATTGGTTTCCAAGACCTTCTCCATGACTGGCCCCTCGAACGAGGCCTGCAATATCAAAAAACTTGATGGATACAGGAACTTCTCTTTCGGACTGGCTGATTTGGGATAAAATTTTCAACCGCTCGTCTGGCACATTGACAACACCTACATTGGGTTCAATGGTGGCAAAGGGATAGTTGGCAGCCTCGGCTCCGGCCTTGGTAATAGCATTAAATAATGTTGATTTTCCTACGTTGGGTAAACCCACAATTCCTAATTTCATAGTCTCCTCCTCTAACTCTATGTATTATACTATATATTGGCAAAAGAATAAAATATGAAAAATTAAGTGGAAATGGGGTATAATAATAACTAGCTATTACTATCCAAAGGTTTATATTTATGATAAACTTAAAGAAGAAATTAATAAATGAGGTGAAAATATGGGCGCCATAGTTATCAATGATATAACGAAACGAAGCGGGCGAAAGAGAATATTGGACCAGGTAAATTTAGAAGTATTGGAAGGGGAATTTTTTTCTATCTTGAGCATGGAAGAAGAAGCAAAAGATGCTCTTGCTAAAATTCTTTTTAACTTTAAAAAGCCATCCAGTGGGCATGCATCAATCTATAATTTTGATGTAAACAAGCAAAGTAAAGATGTCAAAACCTACACATCTTTTATCTCTAAAGAAGCCTTGTTCCCGGAAAATTTACGCAGAAAGGCGATTTTTAAAAAGACCTTAAACTTTCATGACCTAGAACTGCCGGAAGACTATGATGAGTTAATGGATTCTTTTGACTGCCAAGAAAATTTAAAGGTGGCCAATATGGATGAAAGAGAAAGAAGGATGACATCAATTGTCAACGCCTTGCTTGTCCATCCTAGAGTTTTGATTGTTCAAGATGCAACCAGGGGGATGAACCCCATAGACTGTGAAAATTTCTTAAGTAGGTTAAAAGACTTGCAAGTTCGAGAAAATTTAACCATTTTATTCTTAAGTGACGACCTATCGATTGCTCAAAGATATAGTGACCGGATTGCCTACTTACATGAAGGGCGTATTCGAGACATTGAGTACTTGAAGGATAAGCAAAGTAAGGATAAGCTTCTTAAGGTTTATTCCGCAAAACTCAGGAAGGAAGAATTCTTCAGAATCGGGGCAAGACCTGTCGACCGCAATTACACAGAGGCTACTTTTTATTATGATGGCTATTTGCCAGATTTGACAAAACTTCTATACCAAGAAGGCATTGAAGACTTTAATCTGGAAGATGCTCTTTTACAAGACAAGATTGATGCCTATTATGGTCCCCAAGATAAGCTAGACTATAGGCAAGAAACTGCCCCGACTGAGCAAGTCCAAGAAATTCCGAAAGAAGAGAAGTCAAAAGCGGACCTTCCAGAAGAAAAAAGCCCAGATGAAATTTTCTTCCAAGAAGATAATGGGGATTTTGCGAAAGACAAAGAAGTGGAAAAAAATAAGCTTCCAGACCAAGATGGGGAAGAAAATCCAATGGACGATACTAAAGTCATTGATAAAAATGACCTGTTAAATCAACTGGAAAATGGAAATGATAAGGGAGGGTTTAATCAATGAGTATATTTGGAATGGAGTTTAAATCAAATATCGGTAAATTTTTTGCCTGGCTCCTTGTCTTATCCATCTTAACTGGATTGAGCATGGCCTTTTATCAATTTATGATAGACTCAAGCACCAAGGGGATTTTTGACAGTTTCATTGAAAGCTTGAGCCCCAGCATGCAAAGTGTCTTTAATTTAGATCCCGAAATTGACTATACAGACTTAACCCAATACATTGGATTCATTTTCCAATTTATTGCAGGTTTGGTAGCTATTTTTGCTATGCAACTGGGAGCCAGAAGCCTAGCCAAAGAACAAAGTACAGGTAATATTGAATACATCTATGCAAATCCTGTCAGTCGCGATGAAATTTATTGGCAAAAGTTTTTAGCAAACTTTATCTTATTTTTCTTATTCTGCCTATGCTTTGCAGCCATTACTTTTGGCCTAAGCCTTGTTTTACAACCGACCACTCTTAGAAAGGCCGACCTTTTGCTTGGCGTCCTAAAGACCTTCTTAAGTGTCTTTGTCATTGGTTTGGTTTATCTAGGCCTGGGAATGCTGCTTTCCTCTATTTTTAATAGCCAACAAGCAGATGAGGGGGCTTGTGTTTTAGTGGTTCTCTTATCAGCTCTGATTATTATCTTGTTAAAGATGTTTGTTGGTCTGGAAGCAGCCGCCTACTTCATCCTAGAAGGTTTTAAGGGAATTTCATTAGTTCAAGGAAATTTCAACCTGATTTCCCTACTTGTTGGGGGGCTGATTTTTATCTTTTGCCTGATTTTTGGCTATCTGATTTATAATGCAAAGGAATTGAAATACTAAAAAAGAGGGTTGGGAGTCCAACCCCTTTTTTTATGGAAAACTTGTCAAAAACCTCAAGCTCATGTAAAATAGAGGTATTAAATCAAGGAGGATCGATATGCCAACAACCATAAATACAAACCTGGGTACCATACAAATAGAACCTGCCGTATTGGCACAAATTGCTGGAGTTTCAGCCATGGAAAGTTATGGTATTGTAGGAATGGCTTCCAAAAATGCCGCAGATGGAATCTTCCAACTGCTTCGTTTTGAAAACCTCTCTAAGGGAATTGAAGTTGATGTAGATGAAACGTCAATTAATATAAAATTACATGTTATCTTAGAATATGGTGTCCGAATTTCAACTGTAGGTGAAAATATTATTGATCGGGTACGTTTTAATGTAGAACAAATGACGGGTCTTAGCGTAGATAATGTAGAGATTCTTGTCGAAGGAATTCGGATGGACTAGGGGGTAGCACAAAGAATGAGGATTGAGAAAAATAAATTTATAGAAGTTTTACAGTCCAGTGTAAATAACCTTCTAAACCATAAAGAAGAAGTAAATGCCCTGAATGTTTTTCCTGTACCAGACGGAGACACAGGGACCAACATGTCCTTGACCATTAAAAGTGCCTTAGAAGAGGTCAAGCGATCAGAAGAAACCGACCTAGGTAAACTTGCAAAAGCAGCTGCCAGGGGATCTTTAATGGGAGCCCGGGGGAATTCCGGCGTTATCCTGTCCCAATATTTTAGGGGACTGGCAGAGGGCTTAGCCAACCTTAAAGACTTTACACCGGCAGAAGTTGCCCATGTCTTGACCCAGGCATCCAAAACCACCTATAACGCAGTAATGAAACCAACAGAAGGAACCATCCTAACTGTAGGAAGAGAAACAGCTGAATTTGCAAATCGGTTTAGCAAAAAAGAACCCGTAGATATCTTGCTTTTTTTAGCTGAAGTTTTAGAAGCGGGTAAAAAATCCTTGGCAAATACGCCAAACCTTCTTCCAGTTTTAAAAGAGGCCAAGGTTGTAGATGCTGGGGGCCAAGGACTGATTCATATTTTAGAAGGAGCCTATTTGGCCTTAAAGGGTCAAGGTGTTCAATCCTTGACTGGAGAAGAAACCAAGGACCTTCCAAGTCAAAAGGCAGCCAGTCGGGAAAAAATTTCTACAGATGACATCCAATTTGGCTATTGTACAGAATTTATGATCCAAACAGATTCCAATGATATCGACGGTTTTCGCAATAAGCTTAAACCCCTAGGAGACTGCCTATTGGTAGTGGGTGGAGAAGGATTAATTAAGACCCACATCCACACCAACCATCCCGGCAAGGCCTTGGAATATGCTGTAGAGTTGGGTCAATTAAAAGATATCAAAATAGACAATATGCGCTTCCAACATGAAGAAGTTCTCTTAAAAGATGAGTTGGAGGAAATGCGGCGCCAGGAAGCAGAAAGTCCCCAAGAGGATAAGGACTATGGTTTTGTAGCCGTGTCCATGGGAGAGGGATTATCTGAAATATTTAAGGAAATCCAAGTAGACCAAGTTATCTTTGGCGGCCAAACCATGAACCCCAGTACCCAAGATTTTGTCAAGGCAATTCAAGCCATACCGGCAAGGACTATCTATCTTTTACCCAACAATTCAAATATCATCATGGCTGCCCAACAAGCTGCTGAAATTAGCGAAAAAGATGTTCGTGTCATTCCCAGCAAGACTGTACCTCAAGGAATTGCCGCCATGTTGGCCTTTAATGAAGAATCCGACCCCCATGAAGTGGAAGAAGCAATGACCCAGGCCATCCAAGAAATCCGGTCTGGATCTGTAACCTATGCGGTTCGAGATACCACTATAAAAAACCAAGAAATCAAAAAAGGTAACTTTATCGGCCTGCATGAAAAAGAAATTACAAGTTTTGGAGATGACCTAGAAGAAACAACCATCCAATTGATTCGGGATATGACCTTTGACGATGCCTACATGGTGACCATCTATTATGGACAAGACGTAGATGCCCAGGCTGCAGAAGACTTAAAAGTCAAGCTTGAAGAAGAGTTTGAAGATTTGGATGTAGATATTATTCCTGGAGGACAACCCCTGTACTACTATTTGATATCCATCGAATAAAGAAATGAAACCTAGGATCTTGTGTCCTAGGTTTGTTATTATGGAGGAAAAATGAACCTAGAGGGACCCATTTCGCAAATTAAGGGCGTTGGAGATAAGCGAAAAGAAAAATTTAAAAAATTGCGTATTGAGTCGATTCTTGACCTCTTATACTATTTTCCGAGAGACTACGAAGACCTATCCAGGTCCCAACTTTTTCAAGATGGTCAATTGGGAGAGAAAATCCTGGTCAGAGTAGAGGCCCGGACCAAGTATTCTGTGAATCGGCAGATGTGGAAATTAACGGTAGTGGACCAAGAACAGACCCAGGCGGAAATAGCCTTTTTTTCCCAAGACTATTTAAGGGGAAAAATTAAAGAGGGCTCTAACTACTATTTATATGGAGACCTAAAGGCCTTTCGAGGGCGCTACCAAATGGCCAATCCCAGAGTCTACAGTCTCTGGGAATTTAAAAAGGTCCAGGGAATCCGCCCCATCTATCCCCAGCAAAAAGGTCTCAAGCAATTTGAATTCGATCAATTGATTCAAAGGGTCTTACCTGAACTTCATGGCCTAGAGGAAGTGATCCCAAAGCCAGTGCGGCTTAAATACACTCTTTTATCCAGGGCTGCCAGCCTAAAAGAAATCCACCAGCCCACAAGCTATGAAAGACTTTTAGAGGCCAAGAAGAGGATGGTCTTTGAAGAATTTTTTATCTTGCAACTTTCAGTTTTTTATCGGCAGGGATACGACACCTCCCAAGAGGGCCTGCCCATGAAAAAAATTAATATGGGGAAAATTTTAAAAGAAATTCCCTTCCCCTTGACCCCAGGCCAGGCTAGAAGCTTAGATGAAATTATAGGAAGCCTTACTGGAGGCCGAGCCATGCGACGGCTCCTTCAAGGCGATGTAGGAAGTGGGAAGACCATGGTGGCCATGGTAGCCATGGCTTTTTGTATCGAAAATGGCTACCAATGTGCTATGATGGCGCCAACAGAAATTTTAGCCAGCCAGCACTACCAATCAGCCCTGGATTTTTTTAAGCCCTTTTCTTACCGGGTAGCCCTATTAACGGGAAAGACCAAGGCCAAGGACCGGAAGGAAATATTGGAGGATCTGAAGGCAGGAAAGATTGACATCCTATTGGGGACCCATGCCTTAATCCAAGATGACGTGGCATTTAAAAAGTTGGGCCTGGTAATTACCGATGAGCAACACCGCTTTGGAGTCAGCCAAAGAGAAAAACTTTTAGAAAAAGCCAAGGCCGTTCATTCCCTAGTTATGACAGCCACACCCATACCTAGGACCTATGCCATGGCCAGCTATGGAGACTTAGATGTTTCTTTTATTGACACCATGCCCCCGGGAAGAAAGCCTGTTCAAACAACAGCTGTGTCCAGGAGTGACTTAAAAAAGGCCCTGGACTTTACAAGGGCTCAATTGATGGAGGGCAGACAAGCCTATGTGGTGACGCCTTTAATTGAAGAAAATTACCAGCTGGACTTGGAGTCAGCCATTAAGACCTACCATGAATTGAAAGAAGAATTTAAGCCCTTTAAGGTAGCCCTTATGCATGGGCAGCTTTCTTCCAGTGAAAAAGAAAGCATTATGGAGGATTTTTACCAACATAAAATTGATCTTTTGGTGACTACCACAGTCATTGAGGTAGGAGTCAATGTGCCCAATGCCAACCTTATGCTAGTTTATGATGCCCAACAATTTGGTTTGGCCCAGCTCCACCAGCTAAGGGGACGGGTAGGCCGGGGAGATTACCAGTCCTACTGCATCCTCTACAATTCCAGCGACAGTGAAAAATCCTGGGAGCGGATGGGGATCATGCAAGAAACCACCAACGGTTTGTTGATTGCTGAAAAAGACCTGAGTTTACGAGGGGCTGGAGATTTCTTTGGCACAAGGCAAAGTGGGGCTTCTAGCTTTTTTATCGGAGACGTCTTGAGAGACTACCCCATCTTTAAGGAAGCCCAGCTAGAGGCACGAAGGTTTTTCCACCGCTACAAGTGGGACCAAGTAAAAGAAACTGCCTTGGCAAGAGAGATTCAAAGAAAAGAATCCTTAATTTCTAGGACCTAGCCAGGAGGGAGGATACATGCGAATTATTTCTGGAATTAAGCGAGGATTAAAATTAAATCCACCCAAGTCATTAGACACCCGCCCCACTGAAGACCGGGTTAAAGAAAATATGTTTAACCTCTTGGGAAACCTTCGGGACCTAAAAGTCCTAGATGCCTTTGCCGGGACAGGGGCTTTGGGTCTAGAAGCCTTAAGTCGAGGCGCCAGTTTCGTCTTGTTTTGCGAAAATAATCACAAAACTTTGACTACTTTAAAGGATAATATTGAAAAAGTTAATTTAAAGAGCTATACTATGTATAGTGGTGATGTCTATACTGCTCTAAACAAGACCAAAGAAAAATTCGATTTAGTCTTTTTAGATCCACCCTATCAAGATTTAGAAGCATATGGAAAAGTTTTAAATCACTTAGTAGACCTAGACCTTCTCAATCCTGGAGCAAGAATTGTCTGTGAAAGAAACCATGAAATTAACTTACCCCAGGGCTTTGATTGTTTGAAATCTCGCAAGTATGGTTCTAAATGGGTTGATATCGTAAAATGGAGTAAAAGATGAAAGTAATATATGCAGGCAGTTTTGATCCAGTTACCTATGGACATATGGATATTATTTACCGGAGTAGAGATATCTTTGGTGAAGTGGTGGTTGCAGTTTTAGAAAACAAGAGTAAGAAAAGTTTGTTTAGCCTAGAAGAACGGATGCAGCTCCTGGAAAAAACCTTTGAAAATGATAAAAATATCGAAATTGACAGTTTTCAGGGACTTTTAATTGACTATGCCAAGTCCAAGGGAAGCAAGGTCATTGTCCGGGGATTAAGAAGTGCAACGGACTACGAAGCTGAATGGGTTTTAGCCATGGCCAACCGTAGTGCAGAAAATTACGTGGAAACTTTATTTATTCCTTCATCCCATCATTTAGTCTATGTCAGCTCCTCATTAGCCAAAGAAATTGCAGCATTTGGAGGAGATGTATCGGATTATGTACCACCTATCGTCCAAGAGGCGCTAATAAATAAAATGAGAAAGGAGCACTAACATGGATGTATTAAAATATGTAGATGACTTAGAGGACATCGTCGAAACGTCAAGCACAATTCCCCTAACAGGAAAAATTATGGTGGAAAAAGAGGAGATCCTAGACCTACTGGAAAATTTACGTAGGGACCTACCCTTGGAATTAACAGAGGCAACTCAAATTCGCAAGGATAAGGATTTAATCATTAAAGATGCCCATAAGGAAGCAGAAAAAATTATCCAAGGAGCTAGGGCTCAAGCAGACCAATTAGTTGCTGAAGATGAATTGGTTCGTAAAGCCAATGCTCGGGCACAAGAATTGATGGATACTGCCAACAACGAATCCAACCAAATCAGAATAGGAGCTAGGGATTACGCCGATAAATTATTGGAACAAACCCAAGTACAATTGTCTGATGTAATTAAACTACTTAATGAAAATCGTCAAGAATTAAAATAAAAGCATTTAAAAACCTCTTTATCTTCGGATAAAGAGGTTTTCTTATAGGATTAAGGGGCTTTTTGTATAATCTGAAGGAGTCTGGGTTCCTAATAAGAGGTTCCTTAGGATGGTTTCTTGTAGAGACATCCGATAAATCTTTGCTACTGGGGAATCCAAGCCCTTGACAAACTTGGTTTGAAGCTTGTAGGGGCGTAAATAGGTCAAAGAATCTCTTCTGGCGGCTAGGAGTCTGTGGTAGTCTTGGACCAGGTCCAAAAGGTCTTTTTGGTCTTTTAAACTAAGGCCAAAAACTAAATGGATCAAGTCTCTTTGCAGGCGGGCCTGGGTGTATTTTTTTGTTGAAAGTTCTTTTAAGGGACGATTTTCTACCACCCAATTTTTATAGAGATAGCGGTGGATGCCGGGGTCTTGAAGGATTTGGTCCTGGCCTTGATGAAAGTGGTGGTCGTAGATAAAGAGTTCTTTCAATTTAGTCTCATAGGAAAAATTGGCCTCCTTGTAGGGAAGGTAGGAAAAGGGAGGCATGGACCGGAGGCCTTTTTCGTGGTTCTGGTCTTGGGCCCATCTTCGGAGTTGACTTGCTGAATGGACTGAGACCTTGTAGGGGTTATCTTGGTGGAGGCGGGAAATTGGGATTAGTTTTAGACCCAGATTAAAGTTGCTAATGGCCTGACAATATTCCAGGGCCAAAATGTCGTTGGGACTTTGGAGGATGGCACTTTCTTCTTTAGATAGGTCTATCCAAGCCTGGAGGGCTCTTGGCAAAGAAGCTTGCTTGAGAAGGTCTTGGAAGTCGGGGTCTTCTTTGGCCTTTATAATTTTTTTAGCCAGATTTAAATAGCTTTTAGGATCAGGAAATTCACTACCAAAAGAGAGATATTGGGCTCCCAGACTTTTCAAAAGAAGGATTCCGGCTTGAGCATAGCTTTCAGCCTTGGATGTGGCCAGGGCAAAGGGTAATTCAAAGACCATATCGGCTCCTGCTTGAACAGCACAAGCAGCCCGGGTCCACTTGTCCAAGATAGTGGGCTCGCCTCTTTGGCTAAAGTGGCCTACCATGCAGACTAGAATTTTAGACTCAGGATAGGTTTTTTTTAGTTTTTGAAGATGGTAGTAATGACCGTTGTGAAAGGGATTGTATTCTGCAATAACACCTATAATCATGGGAAACTCCTTTTTTATTTGTCTCTATTTTATCCAATGATTCTTGGAATTGCAACGGAGATTCTTCTTTTTGCTTGATAAAAACTAGGGGTTAATGGTATAATGGTACGAGTGTAATGAGCTTTATTTAGGAGGAATTGAATGAATATTTTAGTAATTAACTGTGGAAGTTCATCTTTAAAATATCAATTAATTGATATGAAGAATGAAAATGTATTGGCCAAGGGTTTAGTAGAACGGATTGGCATTGAAGGTTCTCAAATCAAACACGAAACCATTGGTAAGGAAGAAGTTAAAATTCAAGAAGCCATGAAGGACCACAAACGTGCTCTTGAATTAGTTTTAAATTCTTTAACAGATAAAAACTACGGAGCAATTGCATCCTTAGATGAAATTCAAGCGGTAGGGCACCGGGTTGTTCATGGTGGAGAATCTTTTGCAGATTCAGTTGTTATTGACGACCAAGTTATGAAGGCCATTAACGACAATGTGGAAGTAGCTCCACTTCATAACCCACCAAACATCATGGGAATTGAAGCTTGTAGCGAACTTATGAAGGGAGTTCCTCAAGTAGCTGTTTTCGATACAGCTTTTCATCAAACCATGCCTGAAAAGAACTACATCTATGCACTTCCCTATGAATACTATCAAAAATATAAGATTCGTCGCTATGGCTTCCACGGAACCAGCCATAAATTCATCACAGAAGAAGCTGCAAAGTTATTAAACAAGCCTGTAGACCAAGTGAATTTAATTACTTGTCACTTAGGTAACGGATCAAGTATTACTTCTGTTGTAAATGGAAAAAGCTACGATACAACCATGGGATTCACTCCCTTGGAAGGTCTAGTTATGGGAACTCGTACTGGGGACTTAGACCCGGCAATCATTCCATTTATCATGGACAAGGAAAACATGAATCCAAATGACATGAACACCTTACTAAACAAAAAATCTGGTGTCCTAGGCATTAGTGGAGTTAGCAGTGACTTTAGAGACTTGGAAGATGCTGCAAGCTCAGAACATAGGGCTCAATTGGCTCTGGATATCTTTGAAGCAAAGGTTCGTAAATATATCGGGGCTTACTATGGAACAATGGACCATGTAGATGGGATTATCTTTACAGCTGGTGTTGGAGAAAACTCCATTTCCATGCGGGAATCCATTATTGCAGGCTTAAAAAATCTTGGCTTAAAGATTGATTCTGAAAGAAATAATGTTCGAGGCAAAGCTCAATTGATTAGTACTGACGATTCCTCTTGCCCAATCTTTGTAATTCCTACCAATGAAGAATTAATGATTGCCAAGGAAACTTTGGAATTAACCAAGTAAAGCCAATTTACTATTGACATCCAGGCATATCCACCATATAATAAAGTGTATGTATATTTGAGGGGTGAATCATGGATTTATCTAAATTAAAAGATCTAACATTAGAAGGGCGACCTTATAAGGCAGAGATTTTAAAGGGTATCGACTCCATTGATACCGATGATTTATCGATAATTTTTCCGATTCATTATGAGGTCAGTGTGTATGCAACACATGACGTGTGGACTCTCATTGTAACTGTAAATTATGCGGTTCAAACAAATTGCAGTCGCTGCTTAAAGGAAATGGTGGATAAGGTTTTTGTAACATCGGAGTTTCTTGTTACTGAAACTGAAGAAGATGCTAAACTTTATAGTGGACAAACTGAAGATGAAGTCATTATCTGGCAAAAGAGGGATTCCTATCTCGACGAATTAGCCATGAGTATTGTGATTACATCACTTCCGATTCAGCCGCTTTGTTCGGAGGATTGTAAGGGTTTATGTCCAATATGTGGAAACGACTTAAACAAAGGAGATTGCCATTGCAGCGATCAGTCCATCGATTCTCGTTTCGCAGCATTGCAAGGTCTATTTGACGAAGAATAAGGAGGTGTAGAAATGGCAGTACCTAAGAGAAAAACGTCTAAGCAACGTCGAAATAAACGTCGTGCTTCATCTTACCAACTACCTAAGACAACAGTTGTTGAATGTCCAAATTGCCATGAAAGCAAACAACCACATCGTATTTGTCCTAAATGTGGCTATTATGATGGCAAAGAAGTTATTTCTATGGAAGACTAAGGATTTGACGAGAGTCATTTGACTTGAGGTAGATGTAAAACTACGAGCAAGGAACTTATAGAGAAGGAAGGGTCTTTTCATGAGTTGCCTGCTCGTATTTTTTTTGGAATCTTTAGAAAGAAGTCTTCTTATTTATTGCAAAGTCCCCTTAGTTAAGATAAACTATCTTTAGTAATAAAAGGAAAGATTGAAGGTGAAAAATGAAAGTAATCATAGATTGTTTTGGTCCTGACCTAGGTCCTGGGGTAATGATTGAGGGCGCCAGTTTATATGCAGCCGAAAAAGACTTTTATCCGATTTTTATAGGGAATGAAGACCAAATAAAGGAAGAATTAAGTAAGCATTCTTTTAAGGATTATGAAATTATTCATACAGACACTTATATTGAAAATACAGAGGAGCCTACAAGGGCCTTAAGGAAGAAAAAGGATTCATCTTTGGTCATGGCCTTGAGCCTATTAAAAGAAGGAAGGGCAGACGCAGTTTTAAGTGCGGGAAGCACCGGTGGCCTTCTTGCTGGAGGACTCTTTTTAATTGGCCGGAAAGAGGGGGTTGAAAGAGCCTGTCTTCCAGTGCCCATCCCTAAAGCCAAGGGACATGTGTGTCTTTTAGACGCTGGAGCCAATGTGGATTGTTCTGTAGATGTTATCCATTCCTTTGCCAAAATGGGGTCAGACTATGTTCGGAAGGTTTATTCTGTGGACCAGCCCAAGGTCTATCTCTTAAATATCGGCCTGGAACCGGGTAAGGGGAACAAACAAACCAAGGAAAGCTTTGACCGACTCAGTCAAGATCCCGATTTAAACTTCAAGGGAAACATTGAAGCTAGGGATGTTTTTAATACGGATGCAGATGTTATTGTTTGTGACGGCTTTGTGGGGAATATTTTCTTAAAAAGCATGGAAGGATTTGCTGAATTTATCTTTTCGAATTTTAAGAGTTTCTTAGTAAAAGATTCAGGGGCCCAAGAAAAAAATCCCCTATCAGAAAAGATGGTCCAATTAAAAAACATGTTTGACTACAAAAATGTAGGTGCTGTACCTCTTTTGGGGATAAAGGGCCTTGTCTTTAAAGCTCATGGCAGTTCAAATGCCAAGGCTATTTATAGTTCTTTAAAACAAATTGACCAGGCTGTTGACCATAAATTAGCGGATGAATTTTAATTTTAGGAGGAAATCATGAAAGACCGTATACTCGAAATTATCGCTGAACAGTTTAATGTAAAGGTAGAAGATTTAGATGAAGATACAAACTTTGTTGATGATCTAAACGTCGATTCTATTGAGCTTTTGGAACTTGTCATGACTATAGAAGATGAGTTTGACCTGGAATTAGAGGACGAAGTTCTAGAAAATCTTGCTACTGTTGGGGACGTCATTGACTATATCGACGCCCAAGACCTAAATGAATAAGTTTGAAAGCCTAGAAAAAAAGTTAAACTATGAATTTAAAAACAAGTCCAGTATAGAGGAGGCCTTCCAGCATGCTTCTTTTGCCAATGAAGAAGAGGGCTTGAAGAGTTACGACCGAAGAGAGTTTCTGGGAGATGCCCTCCTGGACATGGTTGTCAGCGAATACCTCTACCAGAAATATCCTTCAAAGGACGAGGGAGACTTGACAGTGCTCAGGGCCCAATATGTGGACGAGCATGCCTTAAATGCCATTGGTCTCTACCTAGACCTAGATTCTTACATCAAGTTTAGACCCCAAAAATACCACAAAAATCAAGTATCTGAGTCTATGCGAGGAGATGTCGTAGAGGCTATTTTTGCCAGTGTTTTTTTAGAAACGGGCTACCAGGAGGCCAGAGAGGTTATCCTCCATGTTTATCACTCTCTCCTTTCCCAGGATAAGGATGCTTTTGAGGGTCAAAAAAATTACAAGTCGATCCTTCAAGAGCACTATCAAAAAAAATACCATAAGCTCAGTATCAGCTACCAGGTCTATAAGACCCAGGGCCCCTCTTGGGACTGTACTTTTTACACTTATTGTAAAGACGGGGACCAGATTATTGGCCAGGGTTTTGGAGGGTCAAAAAAGGAAGCTTCACAAATGGCAGCCAAGGATGCCTTGGAAAGATTGAAGAAAAACCATGAGCAAATATAAAATTTTCCCCTTATTTATTAGTTTTCAGGGTTGTCCCCAACAATGTGTTTATTGCAATCAAAATGAAATTACTGGAAGTTCTGGAATGACACCAGACCTGGCTGGGCAAGAAATCAAAAAGGCAAGTCAAGAAATGACAGACTTTCAAGTGGCCTTTTATGGTGGAAGTTTTACGGCCCTGGACAAGGACTTACAATTTTCCTATTTTAATCAAGTCCAGGCTTATTTGGGCAAAGAAGTTAACAGTATCCGCTTAAGTACACGGCCGGATGCCATTGACCGAGACCATATAGGGGACTTGAAATCTAGGGGGCTAAGGACCATTGAACTAGGAGCCCAGTCTATGGATCCTAAAGTTTTGGACCAATCTCTCAGGGGACATTCGGACCAGGATGTTGTTGAGGCTGTTGGAGTTATTAAGAGTTTGGGACTGGAATTGGGAATCCAGCAAATGCTGGGTCTTCCGGGAGAAAACTGGGAGTCTTTTAAAGAGAGCCTAGATAGGATTTGTAAGCTCAAGCCGGATTTTGTTCGAATTTATCCTACTTTAGTCTTGAAAGAAACCCCCTTGGCCAGGCTCTATGAAGATAAAAGCTACACTCCCTTGAGCTTGGATGAGGCTGTTGAATGGGCAAGCTATGCCTATAGAAGATACAGAAAAGAGGGGATTGATGTCATTCGGATTGGCTTGCAAGCCACAGACCGGATAAACTTTCAAGGAGACTTGTTGGCCGGGCCCTTTCATCCTTCTCTGGGACAAATGGTTAAGAGTCGGGCTCTTGTAGATCAAATTAGCAGTTTTTTAGCTAAACGAGAAGTACATAGATTGGAAGAAATTCTTGCCTCAAAAAGAATGATTGCAAATATAGTAGGCCTCAAGGCCTGGGGGCGGAAGAAGTTAGAAGAGGACTTTGGCCCCATTCAATTTACCAAGCAAGAAGGAAAGCGGATAATCCTAAGGACAGAAGATCAGGAAATTGATCTTGGAGATGAAGAGAATGTATTTAAAATCCATTGAATTGCAAGGCTTTAAGAGCTTCGCAAAAAAGACAAAAATCAATTTTACTGAACCCATTACGGCCATTGTAGGTCCTAATGGGAGCGGTAAAAGCAATATTTTAGATGCAATCACCTGGGCCTTGGGAGAAACGCGGGTAAAGAGTCTAAGAGGGGCTAAAATGGCCGACGTAATTTTTTCTGGAACCCATCAAAGAAAGGCCCTGGGCATTGCAGATGTCAGTCTGACCTTTGACAACACATCAAAATGGCTGGATATTCCCTATAATGAGGTGACCATTCAAAGGAGGATGTACCGGTCTGGGGAAAGTGAGTATCGCATCAACCAAGAGACCTGTCGCCTAAAGGATATCCAAGAACTTTTTATGGATACTGGAATTGGGAAAGACGGCTACTCCTTTATAGGTCAAGGGAGGATTGATGCAGTTTTAAGCAATAAGCCTGAAGATCGACGGATGGTTTTTGAAGAAGCTGCCGGGATTACCAAGTTTAAAAAGAGAAAAAATGAATCCATTAAAAAACTACAAGAAACCCTGGATAATTTAGAGCGAATCCAGGATCTTTTGAATGTCTTAAAAAAGCAAGAACTTTCCCTGTCAGACGACCTGAAAAGATATTATGACTACAAGGAAGTCTATGAGAAAAGAAAATCTTTAGATGAGGATTTTTTTGTTTTAGAATACCAAAACTTTCAGGCTCGGAAGGGCAAGATCCAAGAGCTCATCCAAGAACTATCTGGGGAAATGGACCGGCTTAAAGAAGACCTGGCAAACAAGGCTCTGTCTTACCAAGAAATTAGTCAAGAGCTAGAGGAAAAAGAAAAAGACCTGGACCAAGACCAAGAAAAATTACAAGAAGCCATTGAAGAGTGGGTTCGCTTTGAGGAAAAAAGAGACCGCTATGAGGATCAAAAACGGTCCATCCAGGCCTCTCTGGATTTTGATAAAAATAACATAACCGATTTACAGGCAAGTCTACTGGAAAACCAAGAAAATCTACAAACAAACCAAGAAGACCAAGAAAAGAGTCTCCAGGAAGAAAAAGACCTGGAAGAAAAACTCCTAGGACAAAAAAAACTAGTTAATGAGAAAAAGGCTCTCTTAAATAACCTGGTCCAAAAAGAAAATCAGGTAAAGGGCTCTTTAGAAAGCGAAAACCAATCCAAATTGTCCAGAGACCTTAGGATCCAGTCCATGGAGGGAATGATCCGCGAAGTCCAAGCCAGACTTGAAAAATTAAAGAGTCTCTCCAATCAAATGGACAAGGAAATGGACTACTTAAAAGGTCAAATTCAAGAAGCCGACCAAGAAATCCAAGAAGTCACTGTCCAATCCAAGGACCAAGGTCAGGCCTTAGAAAAAACAAGACAAGCCTTACTTAAAAATGAAGAAGCCATCAAGGAAATATCTGAAAGTTTAAGAAAAATGGATTTAGACCGGAATGAACTTTTACGGAGTCAGGCTTTTTTACAAAACACCCTGGACCACTATGATGGTTTCAACCGGTCCGTAAAAAGTTTTTTAAAGATATCCAAAGACCAAGGTCTTTTTCAAGGGCAGATTTTAGGCCCACTGGCCAACTTATTCCAAGTGGATAAAAAATACGAGTTGGCCATGTCGGTGGCCCTGGGTTATGCCCTACAAAATATTGTAGTGGCCAATGATAGCCAGGTAAAAGACATGATTCGACTTTTAAAGGATAGGGCCCTAGGCCGGGTAACCTTTCTTCCCCTGAACCGATATGGGGATTATAGGATTTCCGGGAAAGCCCCCAAGGAAAGTATTGGCTATGCTAGAGACTTTATTTCATGTGATGATTCTCTAAAAAACCTCTTCCACCAGTTACTGGGAGATATTTTATTTGCTGAATCCTATGATGACGGTCTATTTTTAAGCCGGAACTACCGGAAAAAAATTATCAGCTTAAAAGGGGACCTTTTTCATCCCAAGGGGTCCATTACAGGGGGATCCATCCAAAAGGGATCTGTTCAAATCCTAAACCAAAAGAAAAAAATTCAAGAAAAAAATCAAGCTATCCAAGAAATCAACCAGGCTCTCCGGGAAAAAGAAGCCTTATTAAAGGAAAAACAGGAAGAAAAAGACAGATTGGATGCCAGCTATAGGGAGGGGAGCCAAGGACTTTCTGAAGCCAATGATAAAATTTTAAATTTAAGACAAAAAGCCTACTCCTTCCAGCAAAACATGGACTTGCAAGGCCAGCAAAAGAACCGCTACCAAGATGAAATTGACCAAATGGAGGCGGATTTAAAAGTTAAAATTGCGGACTTGGAAGCCTGTCACTTAGACCAAGAGCAAGATCAAAATCGCTTAAATTTAAGCCAGAACTTGGAAAAAATCCAAAAAGAAAAGAGCCAGGCAAGTCTTGAGTTAGAAGAAGAAAATGAAAAATTATTGCAAATGCGTCTCCAAGCAACATCTCTTAAGTCCACCATGGACTTCCAGACCAATGAGGGCAAGAGGTTGTTAACAGACCAAGAAAAAATAAACCAATCTCTGGATTCTGCCAAAAAACGGATGGAAGAGAATGAAAAGCTCCAGGCCCTGGTTGAGGAAAAACTCCTGGCTTGGGATGAAAATTATGGCTTGGGGGCAAAAGACCTAGAGCTAAAGAAACAAGCCCTCCAGGCTAAAAAAGATTTCCTATCTGCCTTGAACCAAAAAGCCAGCAAGTTAAACCAAGAGATTCTAGCCTTGAAGGAAGACCAGCAAGCAAGGGGAGAAGAAATCCAAAAAAGAGAATTTTCTCTGGAAAAGCTAGCCATGGAATATGGCAACCTGGAAGATCGATTTGTGGAAAGATATGGTATAATAAAAGACGATTTATTTAAGAAGGAGGTCCAAGAAAATCCCAAGATCATTGCCAGGGAGCTTTCCAAATTGAACAAGAAAATCGAAGAATTTGGGCCTTTGAATGAGCGAGTCGTTGATGAATACCAAGATTTAAAAGAGCGGATTGACTTTCAAGAAAAACAAAAGAGTGACTTAATTGAAGCCAAAGAGGAGCTTGACCAGGTCATTGAAAACCTAGACCGAAAAATGCGCCAGGTCTTTTTAAAAAGCTTCAAGGAGATTACGGAACACTTTAGCCTAATTTTCAAACAACTTTTCCGGGGAGGAACAGCCAATATTGACCTAGAGGAAGGTCCTGTTTTAGAGGCAGGTATTGACATTAAGGCCCAACCCCCTGGTAAAAAGCTCCAATCCCTCTCCCTCTTATCGGGAGGAGAACGGTCCCTTACGGCAGTTGCCTTAATTTTTGCCCTATTAAAATATCGACCGGCTCCATTCTGCGTTTTGGATGAAATTGACGCAGCCTTGGACGATGCAAATATCGACCGCTATGTGGACTATATCCGAAACTTAGAAGATACACAATTCATGATGATTACGCACCGGAAACCCACCATGGAGATTGCAGATATTTTATATGGTGTTACAATGGAAGAAAAAGGAATCAGTACCATTGTTCCGATGAAGCTCAAAAATATTTAATATAAGGAGGAGCCATGTTTGAGTGGATTAAAGACAAACTAAAGGGGACCAAGGAAAAGGAAGAAGACCTTTCCACCGGTAGCCCATTAGAGGATAAAGAAAATAATACCGAAGAATTCAGCCAAGAAGAAGGGGTTATTTTAGGCAAATCTTTAGAGGAAGCACTTTTAGAAAAAGCTGTAGACCCCATTGATGATTCAGAAATGGTCAACAACAACTTGGAAGTAGACCATGAGGGCCTGGTTGTCAAATCGGAGGAAGAAGACTCCCTAGAAGGCCTAGAAAGGGAGCTTGAAAAGGATTTTGATGAGGAAATCCAAGAAGACCCAGAAGAAGAGCATTTAAATCTGGAAGCCAAGGGCCAAGAAAAATTTACTGAACAGCTGGTGAATGAAAAAATAGAAGGATTTGAACCCCAAGAGGGAAATCAGACTTTAGAAGATCGCCAAGAAGAAGAGAAAATAGAAGACCAACCATTAGAAATTTCCAAGCCAGAGGAAGAGGCGGAAGAAGTCGTAGAAGAAGTAAAAGAAGAGACCGGGGGATTTTTTCAAAAGCTAAAGTCCGGCCTTTCAAAAACGCGTAAGCAAATGAGCCAAAAAATCAACCAAGTCTTGGGAGTCTATGTAAAAATAGATGATGACTTGATTGATGATTTGGAGGATGTCTTAATTTCTTCTGATATGGGCATGGAAACCACCATGGAAGCCATTGACCGGTTAAGAGATAAGATTATAGAAGATGAAATTAAAGATCCCCAAGCCATTTATCCTGCCTTAAAAGAGGTTATTCAAGAACTGTTGGACGAATGTAAGTTAAATGTAGAGTTGGAAACGGATAGCCCTATGATTATTCTTGTAGTGGGAGTCAATGGTGTAGGGAAAACCACAACTATTGGTAAGTTAAGCGCCCAATTAAAGGGGCAAGGGAAAAATGTTCTCATTGCAGCAGCAGATACTTTCCGGGCAGCAGCTATTGACCAGGTAAAAACTTGGGGAACCCGGGCCAATGTAGAGGTGGTCAGCCATTCGGAAGGAGCCGACCCAGCAGCCGTAACCTATGACGCCATCCAAGCAGCCAAGGCAAGAAATACGGATGTCCTTATTATAGATACAGCCGGCAGACTGCATAATAAGGCAAATTTAATGAAAGAATTGGAAAAAATAAGTCGCATTATAGAAAGGGAATATCCCGAGGCCAAAAGAGAAAATTTATTGGTCCTGGATGCAACAACAGGTCAAAATGCTATTTTGCAAGCCAAGACCTTTAATGAAGCCACCAATTTAACCGGCTTTATTTTAACCAAATTAGATGGGACAGCCAAGGGCGGAGTCGTCATAGGTCTCCAAAGGGAATTGAATGTTCCTATTAAATTTATTGGCGTCGGAGAACAAATAAATGACCTCCAAGTTTTTGACTCTGAAAAATTTGTAGAGGCACTCTTTGAAGATGAAGTAGAAATGTAAAAAGACAGGTGGGCCTGTCTTTTTAACTTTATGATTCGGAAAAAAAGTGAATGGAAGTCCCTTGGATAAAGGAGTATAAGATGAACATAACTCGACCAGCCTGGCTAGAAATCAACCTAGACCAGCTAGAAGAAAATATTAAAATCATTCAAAAAAACATTTCAAGCCAAAGCAAGATACTGTCTATTGTAAAAAGTGATGGCTATTGCTTGGGGGCGGCAAAAATCGTTGAAAGCCTCATTGACTTAGGAGTGGATTATTTTGGCCTGGCCACTACTAGCGAAGCCATCCAATTACGAAAAAAATATCCCAAGGTCGGTCTTTTGGTCCTAGGATTTACTCCGAATTTCTTACTAAAAGAATCCATTGACCAGGGAATTACCCTATCTGTCTATACTCTGGATATGGCTAAAGAAATTAATAATCATGCTGGAGAAGTAGGGAAAAAGGCAAAAATTCACATTGCCCTGGATACCGGGATGAACCGGATTGGTTTTTCCACCAATCAAGAAAAAATTCAAGAAACCTATCAAAAGATTGAAGAAATTAATGGCTTGGAGAACATTGAAATTGAAGGGCTCTTTACCCATTTTGCAGTAGCAGATACAGATGATGCCTTCACCCAACATCAATTTGACCAATACCAAATGGTCTATAGGGAATTGGGGAAAAGGGGAATTTCTATCCCCATGCGGCATGTAAGCAATAGCCATGCAATTCTTCGTCATAGGGCCTATGACTTGGACTATGTACGACCTGGGATTTTACAATATGGGTCTAGAGAAGAAGATCCCTATGGAGAAAATTTCTCTGTTAAGTTAATTGCCAACCTTAAGGCTCTAGTGGCCTATGTCAAGGAAGTTCCAGCTCATGAAGGAGTGAGCTATGGCTTAACCTATAAAACAAAGACTAGGACAAAAATAGCCACAATTCCCATTGGCTATGCAGATGGTTTGCCAAGAAACCTGAGTAACCAGTTGGAAGTTTTGATTCAAGGGAAACGGTGCAAGCAAATTGGCCGGATCTGTATGGACCAATGTATGGTGGATGTTACCGGTTTGGACGTCAAGGTAAATGATGAAGTCGTCTTATTGGGCCGCCAGGGGACAGAGGAAATAAGTATTGAAGAACTGGCCAAGAAGGCCGGGGAAATTCCAACCTCTTTTTTAACCCACTTTGGCAAAAGACTACCCAGGGTCTATTTAAAAAATCAAAAAGTAGAAGAAATTGAAGATATTATTTTAAAATGCTGATGAAATTTTTGTAATTTATTCTTGACATAAGTGGCTAATTTGATATAATTGTAAGGGTCAAGAAAAAAACTTGACCCCATGAAATGTGGTGATATGAAATGCTTGAAAGAACAGTTGAAATTGCCTTGCTCTTAGATAGTTATGAAAATTTGTTGCATGAGCGGACCAGGCAAGTATTGAAAGAATACTTTTCCTATGACCTCTCTTTGAATGAAATCGCGGAGAGACATTCAATTTCTAAACAAGCAGTCAGTGACCAGGTAAAAAGAGGAGAAGAAAAACTACACTCTTTTGAAGAAGCCTTGGGGCTAGTGGGGAAAAAACTGGCCCATGGTAGGGCAATCCAGGAAGCTCTCCTGCAAATTGAAAAATTTGAAAGAGAAAAAGACTTGGAGTCTTTGTCAAAAGCAAAAGAACTTTTAAAGGAGGTGTCCGATGGTCTTTGAAAATTTGTCTGATAAATTACAAAATACTTTAGGGAAATTAAAGGGCAAGGGTAAGGTATCTGAAAAAGATGTCGACGAAGCAATGCGTGAAGTTAAGCTGGCCCTCTTAGAAGCGGACGTTAACTTTAAGGTTGTTAAAAACTTTGTCAAAACAGTGAAAGAACGCTCCATTGGTAGTGAAGTAATGGAAAGTCTTACTCCTGGCCAACAAGTCATTAAAATCGTTAATGAAGAGTTGACAAACCTAATGGGGACTTCAGAGGTCAAACTCAACTTTGCCAAGCAAGGCCCTACAGTCATTTTAATGTGCGGCCTGCAAGGGGCTGGGAAAACAACAACTGTTGGTAAGCTGGCCAAAAAGTTAAAAAAAGAAGGTAAACGCCCCCTAATTGTTGCCTGTGACGTCTACCGTCCTGCAGCAATTAAACAGTTGGAAGTTGTCTCCCAACAAGTGGAGGTTCCCTTTTTCCAAATGGGGGATAAGATCTCTCCGGTAGATATTTCCAAGGCAGCCTTGGAACATGCCAAGAAGAATGGCAACAATGTCGTTATTATCGATACGGCAGGACGCCTGCATATTGATGAAGGCTTGATGGAAGAATTAAAAGAAATTAAGGCTTCTACCAATCCGGATGACACCTTGCTGGTACTAGATGCCATGACAGGGCAAGATGCAGTAAATGTTGCTCAACATTTTGACCAAGACTTAAGCATCACGGGAGTAATCCTAACCAAGCTGGATGGGGATGCCCGAGGCGGAGCTGCCTTATCCATAAGGGCAGTTACCGACAAACCCATTAAATTTATTACCATGGGTGAAAAGATGGACCAGCTGGAAGTCTTCCATCCGGACCGGATGGCATCAAGAATTCTAGGCATGGGGGATGTCTTAAGTTTAATTGAACGGGCCCAAAGTTCTGTGGATGAAAAAAAGGCCAGAGAACTGGAAGAAAAGCTAAGGTCCCAAAGTTTTACTTTTGACGACTTTTTAGACCAACTGGAACAAATGAAAAAGATGGGTCCCATCAGTGAATTAATGGGCATGATTCCAGGAGTAAATAAGCAGGCCCTCAAGGGCTTTGATGAAAGTGGCAGCGAAAAAGCCATGAAGCAAATGGAAGCCATCATCCGGTCAATGACTGTTAAAGAACGGGCCAATCCAGACATTATAGACAATTCAAGACGGAAGAGGATTGCCCAAGGATCAGGAACTCAACTTGTTGAAGTCAATCGCTTGATTAAGCAATTTAAAGATTTACGTAAAATGATGAAGCAATTTGGCAATTTTGGAAAGGGTAAAAAAAGACGGAAAATGAAACTACCCTTTTCCTTTTAAACTCGCTTAAAATTTATGAAGATAGATTTTATAGTTTTAATATGGAGGTGAAAATATGGCAGTAAAAATTAGACTTAGAAGAATGGGCGCAAAGAAAAATCCATTTTACCGTATTGTAGTAGCGGATTCAAGAGCACCTAGAGACGGTCGTTTTATCGAAGAATTGGGTTATTACAATCCATTAACTGAAGATAAAACAGTCAAGGTAGATGCTGAAAAGGCACAAAAATGGATTAAAAATGGTGCAAAGCCAACAGCAACTGTAGATCGCTTGTTTAAGGCAAATAACGTTTATGGACAAGAAGTTAAGGCAGAAGCTGAAGTTAAAGAAAATGAAGAAGCTTAAGGGAGGTTGACATGGTAGAGTTGATTGAATACATTGCTAAATCCATTGTTGAATTCCCAGACAAGGTTCTTGTAACCCAAGAAGAAAGTGAAAAGGGAATCGAACTTAGGCTATCTGTTGATAATAAAGATATGGGACGCATTATTGGTCGCGGTGGCAAGATCGCCAATGCCATGCGGACTGTATTAAAGGCTATTAGCACCAAGGAAAATAAGGCTGTTTTTCTAGAAATTGTAGAAGATGAGTAAGTACACAGTTTTAGGAAAAGTGGTCAATGCTCATGGCATCAAGGGAACCATTAAGGTTTATCCCTATACCGAGCACTTAGAACAATTTGTCCCAGGACAAGTTCTTTATCTGGGAGAAGACCACCAGGCTTTTGTCTTGGAATCTTCTCGGATACAAAAAAATATCTTGTATCTTAAGTTAAGGGAAATAAACACACGGACAGAGGCTGAGATGGTGAAAGATTGTCTTCTTTCCATCGAGAGCAAGGAACGTAGGAATTTAAAAGAAAATGAGTACTTTATTGAAGATCTCATTGGCTTTGATGTTTTTGACGACCAAATGCAAAAAATTGGCCAACTGAAAGATGTGGTTAAGGGAGCGGCAAATGATGTTTTTCGCGTTTCAGATGGTAAAACTGTTTGGAACATTCCCGTTGTCAAGGCTTTTGTCTTGGAAGTAAATCAAGAAGACCAGTTTATTCAGGTACATCTGATTGAAGGGATGGAAGAATGAAAATTTCTGTTTTAACCTTATTTCCTGAAGCATTTGCCTGGTTGAAGGACTATAGCATGATTGGTCGTGCCATAGAAAAGGGTGCTTTGGATTTAGATATTGTCCAAATTCGAGACTTTGCGGACAACAAGCATAAAAAAGTGGATGATTATTCTTTTGGCGGTGGACCAGGAATGGTTATGGCGCCACAACCTCTTTTTGATGCGATTACAAGCCTTCCTGATAGGCCAAAGGTTTACTATCTTTCCCCCCAAGGACGGGTTTTGGACCAGGAAAAGTTGTTTTCAATGAAAGAAGAAAAGAACATTATCCTATTAAATGGCCACTATGAAGGAATCGACCAAAGAGTCATTGATGAATTGGTGGATGAAGAAGTATCCATCGGAGACTATGTTTTAAGCGGTGGTGAAATGGCTAGTTTAGTCATTATTGATGGAATTAGCCGGCTACTGGATGGAGTTTTAAGTTCTGAGGAAAGCTATATGGACGAATCCCATATGGGAGGGTTTTTGGAATTTCCCCAATATACCAGACCAGCTGACTTTAGGGGCTTGAAAGTGCCTGAGGTTTTGCTCAGTGGCCACCATGAAAAAATTGAAGACTACCGGCTCTATCAAAGGATGAAAAAAACCTTGTTAAAAAGGCCGGACATCTTTGAAAAAATTTCCTTAAATGAAAAAGAAGAGAAAGTTTACAGACAAATAAAAAATGATCTAGAGAAGGGAGGTCAAAGTAACTAATGGATATCATTAAGAACATAGAAGATGCACAAAAAAGAGAAGTTGCTGAATTTAATACCGGTGATACTGTCCAAGTATTTTATCGAATCATTGAAGGTAGCCGTGAAAGGGTACAAGTTTTCGAAGGAACTGTTATTAAACGTCAAGGAACTGGAGTTAGAGAAACTTTCACTGTAAGAAGAATTTCTTACGGAGTAGGTGTTGAACGTACTTTTCCAGTTCACTCTCCTAGAATCGAACAAATCAAAGTTGTTCGTAAAGGACGTGTACGCAGAGCTAAATTATATTATTTACGCAAGCGTCAAGGTAAAGCAGCTAAGATTCGCGAACGTAAAACATTCTAAGCAAACGAAACAATCTCTAGAAGACTCATATAGCGGATTAAGAGGCGATGCCACTTGTCCGAGATATGACTCTAGAGTCTTGCGGGTGTAGCTCAGTGGTAGAGCCCCAGCCTTCCAAGCTGGTTGCGAGAGTTCGATTCTCTTCACCCGCTCCAGGGACCTGTAGCTCAGCTGGTTAGAGCGCACGCCTGATAAGCGTGAGGTCGGTGGTTCGAGTCCACCCAGGTCCACCAGAAATAAAAAAACTGCCTAGGGAAGTAGCAGTAACTTCCTAAGGCGGTTTTTTGCTAATTGTAAGAGATCTTGCTTTTGAAATTTTTTCTCAGCATAGATTAAGATTAAGTCACCCGGTAAGTTCAAGTCTTCGTAGGAGGACCGCTTTAGGTCTTTGTCAAAGGTATAATAACATGGACTGGAAAATAAACTTCCTTGGGAAAGAGGAATTTCAAGTGTAAAGCCCCCATCTTTCACAAGGAGGTTTCCCAAGGGCCTATAGATTTCCATATTTTTATGGGGAGTGTACCCCTGGTAGATGAGATCGGATCCCAACAATTGAATGGATTGAAAGCGGTAATTGTCATCTAGGTTTAGGCTGCTTTCATACTTGTCCAGGTCCTGGTCCAAAAGGGGAAGCCAGTGGACTTGCTCTTCAAGGGCCATAAAAAGCTTGGTTTTATCCTTGCTATTAAAGTGTGTATAGTAGGATTCAATCAGCTTTTTTTCTTCCTTAAAGTCCATGACCTTCTTTTTTGTATAGTGGCTATGCCAGTCTTGAATTGTTCGGGCAGGAAATTCTATAAAGGGGCTGAGATTTTTTTGCCTAAGCCATAGGTCTTCTTGCTGGATTAAGGGAGTTTGAAGCTGAAATTGGTCTAATTTTTTTTGCAAAAAAGGCAAATCAAATTGACTTCCTCGAAAGCTTTTGATTTGACTAGGTAAATTTTGGATCAGTTCTTGTAAAAAGGGCAATTCTTTGCTAAAGTCTTCCAGGAAAAAGTGTTTTTTGGCCCCTTTAGAAGGGGTATAAATAATACATTGGTAGATGATATCTTTTTTTGGGTTGATGCCGGTTGTTTTGAGTTTAAAATAGGATGCAGTCATTTTCTTCCTCCTTCTAACAAGTGTACCACAAAAAGGGAGAAATGAAATAAGGAGATGTAATTTGATTTATTTAGATAATTGTGCAACGACAAGGGTAAAAAAAAGTGTCTTAGATGCCATGGTAAAGGCCATGACGGAGGATTATGCGAACCCATCCAGCCTACATACTTTTGGTCTTGATATAGAGAAAAAGATAAGATCTTGTCGTCAGGAAATTTTAGATTTCTTACATGGTTCAGGCAACCTTTACTTTACTTCTGGAGCCACGGAAGGGAACAATACTATTATCCGTAGTTTTTCCAAAGATAAGCCCCAGGGAACGATTCTTACATCTCCCCTGGAACATGCCTCTTTAAAGGAACCCATCCAAGACTTAAAAAATCAAGGCTTTCAAGTCAAGACTCTAAAAGTGGATTCCTTGGGAAATATCGATTTGGGGGACTTAAAGGAAAAAGTAGACCAGGGGGCAGACCTATTGGCCCTAACCCATGTGAACTCTGAATTGGGAAATATTTTGCCCCTGGACCGGGTTTTGGAAATTATTGAAGGAAGGGGGATCCACTTTCACCTAGATGGGGTTCAGGCCTTTGGAAAGATTCCTGTGAGCTTAAAGGGAGTTGACTCCTATGTCTTTTCTGGTCATAAGATCCATGGGCCCAAGGGCATTGGAGGTCTTTATATCCGAAATGGTATTAAGGTTCACCCCCTGGTTTATGGTGGTGGACAGGAAGGAAATTTCCGGTCTGGAACAGAAAATGTGCCAGGAATTTTTGGCCTTTACGAAGCAGTCAAGGAAGCCCGGGACCAGCTAGAAGAAAACTACAGTAAGGTTTTGGGTTTAAAAAACTACCTGCTGGAAAATTTGGAAGAAAAAATTCAAGGACTCCACATCCATGGGGACTTAAACCAGTCCAGTCCCTACATCCTGTCTTTAGCAGTTGAGGGGACTAGGGGAGAGGTCCTACTTCATATGCTGGAGCAGGATGAAATATATCTTTCAACGGCTAGTGCTTGTTCTAGTCATAAAAAAGAGGGGAAAAATCCCATCCATCAAGCCATTGGACTAGATTCGGCAGAGTCTATTGCCACAATACGCATTTGCTTGAATGATGAGCTTTCCAAAGAGGACATGGATGTATTTTTAACCCGCTTTAAAGAACACGTGGAAACTTTACAGGCAATTATAGGAAGGTGCTAATGTATTATATAAGTTTAAGCTTGGGAGAGCTGATTTTAAAAGGGAAAAATAGACAAAGCTTTGTCCATAAGCTAAGAAAAGATATTTCAAGAGTCTTAAAAGATGAATCGATTGAAGAGATTTACCAAGAAATGGGCAAAATTTATATCAAAACCGACAAGGATCAAATTCAGGAAAGGGTCAAAAAATTAAAGCATTTATTTGGCATCGTCTATATCAGTCCATGTATCCGGGTTGACAAGGACCTTGACTCAATGAAAAAAGCCTCGGTAGATTTTGTGGGGGACTATTTAAAAGACCATCCATCTAAGACTTTTAAGGTGGAAAGTTCAAGAGCAGATAAGCAATTTGCTTTAAAATCACCAGAATTGAACCAGTTATTTGGGGCCACAATCTTGCAAAATATTCAGGGCCTATCTGTAGATGTCCATCATCCAGATTTTCACCTATATTGTGATGTAAAAAAATATGTTTACTTCTATATTGACAAAATAAAAGCGTATGGGGGACTTCCTATGGGTACAAATGGAAGAGGACTCTTGTTGCTTTCTGGAGGTATTGATTCTCCCGTAGCCGGGTTTTTAATGGGGAAGAGGGGCGTACAAATCGATGCCGTTCACTTCCACTCCTATCCCTTTACCAGTCCTAGAGGGGAAGAAAAGGTAAAGGAACTGGCTAGAATCTTATCCACTTATACAGGTCGCTTGACCCTATATAGTATCAACCTTCTGGAGATTCAAAAAGCAATTAACAAAAATTGTCCTTATGATGAAATGACCATACTGTCTCGTCGATTTATGATGCGGATTGCACAAAAAATTTGTGATGACTATAGCTATGACTCCATGATTACAGGAGAAAATCTAGGTCAAGTGGCCAGTCAAACTATCCATGGATTGACGGTGTCCCAAGATGCTGTTCATAGCCTAGTTTTCCGTCCCTTAATTGGGATGGACAAGGTGGACATCATTAAGATTTCGGAAGAAATAGGGACCTACGAGACATCTATCCAACCCTTTGAGGATTGTTGCACTGTCTTTTTACCAAAGCATCCCGTCCTAAAGCCTACAGTTGAACAAATGGGAAAGTCAGAGGGGGAATTGGCTGTAGAAGGTTTGGTCAATGAAGCTGTAAAATCAATGAAGGTATACCACATTTCATAGGAGGTAGTATGAAAAAATCTTTACCAATTATTATCCTTGTTCTTGTCCTAGTTTTGTTGGCAGGAAGAGGCGTGTCCACTTACAATCGTTTGGTAGCCAAGGACGAAGCTGTTAATCACCAATGGGCCCAAGTTGAAAATGTCCTAAAGAGAAGGGCAGATTTGATTCCAAACTTAGTCAATACAGTAAAGGGCTACGCAGGTCACGAATCTCAAGTTTTAACGGATATTACCAAGGCTCGATCTTCAGTTAGTGCAGCCAAGGGTCCTGAAGAACAAGAAAAAGCCAATGCAGAACTTAATAAGGCCCTGGGTAATATCAATGTAGTTGTAGAAGCCTATCCTGAATTAAAGGCCGATAAGAACTTTCAAGACCTACAAGCCGAGTTGGCGGGAACAGAAAATCGGATTGCTGTAGAGCGTAAGCGGTACAATGACCAAGTGTCTGAGTTTAACCAAGATGTCCGTCGTTTTCCAACCAAGCTCATTGCATCCCTTCTAGGCTTCCAGGAAAAGCAATATTTTGAAATTTCCCAAGCAGAAGCCCAAGTCCCGGAAGTGAGTTTTTAGATGAAGAGGCTAAGGGCCCTTGTAATCACAATTTTACTCCTCTTTTCTTTGCAAGGGCTTGTATTTGCCGCCCAATCCCTTCCAGACCCATCCTATGAAGGCTATGTCTATGATGAGGTGGGTCTCTTAGATGCAAGTACAAAAAATAAAATCATTGCATCGGCCAAGGAACTTGACCGGGCAACTAAGGCACAAATTGTTGTGGCTATCGTTAAGGACCTGCAAGGACTTCCCATAGAGGACTATAGCCAGGAACTCTTTCAAAAATGGAAGATAGGGAACCGTCAAGACCAAGGGGTTTTGCTATTAATTGCTTTTGACGACCACAAAATTCGTATTGAAACAGGCTATGGCTTGGAAGGAGCCTTGCCAGATATGGTTTGCAAGCGAATCATTAATGAAATGGCCCCTTCTTTTCAAGACCAAGATTATAATGGAGGGATTCTAAAGGCCTATACCCATATTTTTTCAAAAGTAAGCGATGAAGTTGGCTTTGATAAGGACTCCATTCAAAATTTGGACCAGGAAGATTTAAATACAGAGGTTGAAGAGGAAGAAAACAGCGGAAGCTCTGTAAATTTTAGAATTATTTTTATCCTGGTTATCTTAATTATTCTCTTTTCCGGCCCAAGAGGTGGCCGAAGGAGAAGAAGCTTTGGTGGAGGATTCTTCTTCCCTGGCGGAGGCTGGTTTAGTGGTGGATCCGGCGGTTGGCCCGGTGGAGGATCTTCCGGAGGCGGTTGGTCATCCGGCGGTGGTGGCTGGTCCGGAGGTGGAGGATCTTCCGGTGGCGGTGGAGCCAGCGGAGGATGGTAAAATAGAAGAGAAGCTCTTAATGAACTGACCCTCAAAAGTTGGACTTAAAAACCAACGAATGGAGGTTAGTTCATAAGGGGCTTCTTTTTGGCTCTTTGTCAAATGTTGGGGTGAGATTCATTCTCGCCCCTTTCTTATGCTCGAAAGACCATTAAAATGCGACTCTTAAAGTTCTCAAAATTCCGATACCCATAGGAAACCCGTTTAATCACTTTGATTTTGTTGTTAAAGCCTTCTGTTTGTCCATTGGTGATGCCTGTGGAAAAGGCGTTTAGGATTTCTTCTTTCCAGTTTTCATAGGCCCGAATACTGGCTTTAAATTCCTTTAATCCACTTTCTTTAGCAACCCACAGCCACTTGTCTAAGGCCTGTCTTGCTTCTTCTTTGCTGGAGGCATCTAAGACGTCATAAAAGCGTTCTTTTAAAAGATAAGCTTCTTTGATTTCCTTGTCTTGCCAAAGCATTAGCTCCAATTTTTCTTTTTCTTCGGGGCTTAGCCGACTGCCTTTTTTCCGTAGGATGGACTTGGACCGTTTAAAGTAGAGACGATACTTTGCATCCCTTGTCTTTTGTCGTGTCTTGCGGACATTCTCTAAGGCCCAAAAGACTTGTCTGGCAAAATGAAACTTATCCGCAATGAAGGTTGCCTGAGGGAAGAATTCCTTTAAGACGGCGTAGAAAAGATGACTCATATCCATAACCACATACTTCACCCTTCTTCGTTCTTCCTTGGGAAAAGAAGAAAAGTAGTCCATTAAAGCCTTCTTTCGTCGAGAGGGTAAAATATCCAGTACCTGGTGATGGATTGGATCCACTAAAATACATTGGTATTTATCCCCACCAGCATTTCCCTTAAACTCATCCATACTTAAGACCCGAGGAAGATTTGGCCGCCTCCTTGGAGCCAACTTTAGATAGCTTGTGAGACAAGAGGAAGATAAACCCAAGTCCTTGGCAATAGAAGATAAAGACCGGACCTGTTTTAATTGGTCTTGGATAAAGAAGTGGAGATCCTTAGTCCGTCTAGAATAGGGAGCTAAGAAATCCAAAGACTCATAAAAACGCTTCTGACAATGAGGACAAACAAAGCGCTTCTTCCGAAGAAAAAGAAAGACCTTCCGCAAGCCAATGGGCGTAT
Organism: Urinicoccus massiliensis; assembly: GCF_900120405.1. Classification (GTDB taxonomy): domain Bacteria; phylum Bacillota; class Clostridia; order Tissierellales; family Peptoniphilaceae; genus Urinicoccus; species Urinicoccus massiliensis. The sequence goes on from NZ_LT635492.1 coordinate 209,984, forward strand.
GTTGGATCCTTTGCAGACGATAATCATGGATGCGAGAGGTCTTATGCCCACAAACAGGACAAAGTCCCTCCTTGTATAAAGAATGGAGTTTTACATCAATGTGATCATCAAAAGAGACCACCTCGTCAATAGAGACACCTTTTAAATTCAATAGATTTGTGTTAGTATAGTTTTGCACTTATCTCACCCTTTCATTTTGTTGTGGTAACTTTATTGTAAAGGAAAAAAGAGATAAGTGCATTTTTTATGGCAAAAAATAAATGTTGGAGTCTAGGGGGACCCCAACATTTATTATAGAACCTTTTTTTGTAGAGAATTGTAAGAAGGAGTTACAACAGGTATTTAAATTGATTTTTACTAGAATAGGGAAAGACAAGACTATAGTAGAGGGAAAACACTTATAACTTGCCTTTCGTTGACCGATTCTAGGATAAATGATAAAATATGAGTGATTTACAAGCGTCCTAAGAGAAGTATTCTTTTGTAAATGTATAGGTGATAGGGTGGGCAAGTTCATTTTATTTGATTTAGATGGAACTTTATTAACAGATGATAAAAAAATTGGCCAAGAGGATATTGAAAGACTGGGCTGTTTTATTCAAGAGGGGCACCATTTAGCCGTTGCAACTGGACGGCGGTATTTTAGTGCCCGGGAAATTTTGAACCGCTATGGAATCAAGATGCCAATTATAGCCAATAACGGGGCGGTAATCCGAGACCAGGACGACCGTCTTATTTTCCGGAAGGCTTTGGATATGAACCTTATTGAAAAAATTATAGAAACAAGCAGGGATTTTCCTGTCTGCCCCGTCTTTCATATTGATGGTTTTCATAAGGCCTATGACATGGTCTATCATGCTAAGAATTTCAATTCAGATCTGTTAGACTATTTAGAGGATGAACCTATTCGGGTTTTAAAGATAGACAACTACTTGGACCTAAAAGATGAGGAGGTTTTATCGACAATTTATTTTGGTCGAGATGACATTTTGGAGGACTTTCAAGAGAAACTGCAAGAACACTATCCGAATTCTCTGTCCATGCATATTCTTAGAAATTTAGATCAACATGTGGGAATTTTGGAAATTATGCCCCACCAAGTCAATAAATTTTTTGGAGCACAAATTATGGCTCAAAGGCTCCACAAGGGGCCTTGTGACATGATTACTATTGGAGACGATGTAAATGACCTTGTCTTGATTCAAAATGCAAGAGTGGGGATTGCTATGGCCAATGGACCGGCCAGTGTAAAATCTATTGCAGATTTTGTTAGTGATTATGACAACAACCACTGTGGTGCCACCCAAGCCATTGAAAAATATTTAAAAGGAGGGTTTTGCCATGAATATTAACTGGTTTCCCGGACATATGAAAAAAACCATGGATGACTTGTCAACCAAGGCAAATATGATTGACTTTATGATTGAAATGTTGGATGCAAGAATTCCCTTTAGTTCTCAAAACCCTAAACTATCAGACTTATTGCCAGATAAAAACCGCCTAGTCTTAATCAATAAAAGTGACCTTGCAGATCCTAAGATGAACCAGGACTGGCTAGACCGCCTTAATGGAGAAAGGAATACTCGGGCAATTTTGTATAACAGCAAAGACAGCAAGATGAAGCAGCTTCTGAAGCAGGAGGCCTACAAACTCAACCAAGACTTGTTGGAGAAAAAGGAGAAAAGAGGCTTAAAAAACCACTCCCTAAGGGCCATGGTTATTGGGATTCCCAATGTTGGGAAGTCAACCTTTATTAATTCCTACATTGGCAAGAAAAGTGCACGGATTGGCAATAGGCCTGGGATTACTAAGACTAACCAATGGATCCGGTTAGGGGACGGGATTGACCTATTGGATACGCCTGGAGTCTTGTGGCCCAAATTTGAAAGTGAAAGGGTGGCCAAGCACTTGGCTTATGTAGGGTCTATCAAGGATGAACTATTGGATTTAGAAACCCTGTCTCTCCACTTTATTCAGGAGATTTTAAATCTTGATCCAAAAATTCTTGAAGGCAGGTATGGGGTCCGGACAGACCAGGCTCCCTTGGAGATTTTAGATGAAATTGGGGAAAAAAGAGGAGCCATCATGAAGGGTGGCTATGTGGATTATGAAAAAGTATCCAATCTTTTATTTGATGATTTTCGCAAGGGGCGACTAGGACGAATTACCTTGGAGGATGCACATGAATGGCTGTGAATTTGATGGAGTTTATTATAAAGAGGGTTATGGGTCTATTGTAGGGATTGACGAAGTGGGTCGAGGCTGCTTATTTGGTGATGTGGTAGCCTGTGCCATAGTTATGCCCAAGGAATCTTCTATCCTTGGGGTCAAAGATTCAAAAAAATTATCGGAAAAACGCAGAGAAACCCTCTATGAAGAAATTTTAAAGGAATGTAAGGCCCTAGGCATTGGTCGGGTGGATGCAAAAGTTATTGATGAAATCAATATCAAGCAGGCCAGCAGGCTGGCCATGAAAAGGGCTCTAGAAAACTTAAGAGACCAAGAGGGACAAGTCTTTAAACCGGACTTGGCCTTGATTGATGCAGAAAATATTGATTCAGATATAGAGCAAAAAGCCATTATCCATGGGGATGACCTAAGTTATAGTATCTCCTGTGCCTCTATTGTTGCCAAGGTTTATCGAGACCGCCTTTGTATCGGATGGAGCAAGGATTATCCCGGCTATGGCATTGAAAAACACAAGGGATATGCAACTTCTTTGCACAGGGGAGCCATTAAGGCGCTGGGCCCCAGTCCTATGCACAGGAAGACTTTTTTAAGGAAGATTTTGTCCAATGAACCACATTAGTTTTGGGGCCAGGGGCGAAGAAATTGCCGCCAATTATCTTAGCAATCTAGGCTATAAAATTTTACGCAGAAATTATAAAAATTCCATTGGAGAGTTGGATATTATTGCCTTGGATGGAATCACCCTGGTGGTTGTAGAGGTAAAAACTCGAAAAAATGACCGTTATGGGCATGCCTTTGAGGCGGTTCACGAATCCAAGCAAAGAAAGATTAAAGATACAACTCTTTTATTTTTACAAGAAGAAGGGAATCGCTTTTTAGAATGCCGGTTTGATGTCATAGAAGTTTATCCCTATAGGGAAAAACAGTGCAATCATTTTATTGATGCTTTTTGGTAGGAGGGCAAGATGTATTCGAGAATTAAGACATGTACATTAGAAGGTCTTGAAGGACATATCGTTCAGGTTGAATGTGATTTATCTAGAGGATTACCCAAAATAAATATTGTAGGGCTTCCGGATGCAGCAATTAAGGAGTCGTCTGAAAGAGCCAGGGCGGCAATTAAAAACAGTCAATTAGATTTTCCTTTGAAGCGAATTACCATCAACTTAAGCCCTGCCAGTCTAAAAAAAGATGGAACGCAAATGGATCTCGCTATTTGCATTGCAATCTTGGCTGCCAATGGAGAAGTGGCAGAAGATAAGATTGAAGACTACATATACATAGGTGAGGTCAACCTGGATGGCCAGGTAACGGCCATAGAAGGGGCCCTACCTATGATTATCTCTTTAAGGGAAAAGGGCTATCGAAAAGTCATCGTCCCCTATAAGAATCGGAAAGAATGTGCAGCTATTTCTGATATGGAAATTTATCCAGTAAATTCACTAGTGGAAGTGGTGGAGTTTATTAATGGGGAAAGGGAAATTAAGCCCCAAGCTGCAGAAATTTTTCAAGAGTCAAGTAAACGTTATGATGTAGACTTTTCTGAAATTAGGGGTCAACACCTATTAAAGAGAGCCATGGAAATTGCGGCTGCTGGCGGACACAATCTATTAATGATTGGGTCTCCTGGTTGTGGAAAGAGCATGGCGGCAAAAAGGCTATCAACCATCCTTCCTCCTTTAACCTTTGAAGAGTCCATAGAAGTGACAAAAATATATAGTGTAGCGGGACTTTTAAAGGACGAAAATTTAATTAAAGAGCGGCCCTTTCGGTCTCCCCACCACACCAGTTCTTCTGTTTCCTTGATAGGAGGAGGACGGATTCCAAAACCGGGGGAAGTATCCTTGGCCCATAATGGAGTCCTCTACCTGGATGAATTGGCTGAATTTTCTAGAAATGTCCTGGAAGTTTTACGCCAACCCATGGAAGATCACTCTATTCATATAGCCAGAGCACAAGCTTCCCTTACTTACCCTGCAAACTTCATGTTTGTAGGATCTATGAACCCTTGCCCATGTGGTTATTATGGCCACCCTACTGAACCTTGCCAATGCTCCACCCAGAGCATACAAAGATACCTGGGAAAAATCAGCCATCCCCTTTTGGACCGAATTGATATCCACGTAGAATTGTCGCCGGTTAAATTTAAGGATATTTCAGCGGATATAAAGGAAGAAACCAGTGAAGAAATTCGCAAGAGGGTCATTGGAGCAAGAAACCGTCAAATTGAACGATTTAAAGAGTCTAATTATTTCTGCAATGCCAATATTAAGGATAGAGAAATAAAAAAATACTGTAAGATTGACCGGGATAGTGAAAAAATAATCGAGATGGCCTTTAAAAAATATCATTTTTCCGCCCGAAGCTACCATAAGATTTTAAAGGTTGCTAGGACCATTGCTGACCTTAGTGGGTCAGAAAATATAAAGCAAGACCATTTATTGGAAGCCATTCGCTATCGAAGCGTGGAATCAAAATATTGGGGGAGTAGATGAAAACAGTCAGAGAAGGAAAGATAGCCCTTTCTCTTTTGGGATTTACTGCCGAGCAAATCCATAAAATCGAGGAGGACCTACCTAGCTATTTTCAAAATAAGGAGCTTTTTCTAGAGCAAGTCAAAAAGAATCTAGGGCCCAATCTGGTTCAGAAGATAAAAAATGCAGATGAAGAGGCCTTGCTGGCCAAGCTTAGAGAGGATATGAACCGTTTGAAATTCCAAGTCTCGGTGGACCAGGATGAGGACTATCCTGATGAATTTAACTATATTGAAAATCCACCAGTAGTCTTATATATTAGAGGAGACCTAAGGCGTGTTTTGGAAAAAGAGCGTTGTGGTATTGTAGGAGCCAGATCTCATACAGCCTATGGCAAGGCTGTAGCCCAGGATATCTCTCGTGGGTTAGTGGATCGGGATGTGGCAGTTGTAAGTGGGATGGCTTTAGGCATTGATGCCATTTCTCAATGGGCCTGTCTGGACCAAGGAGGACGATCTATTGGCGTTTTAGGAACTGGGGTGGATGTTATTTATCCCACCAGAAACAAGGATTTATACTATAAGCTGGTGGAAGAAGGGGCTATTATAACAGAGTATCCTCCGGGATCCCAAGCCCTTCCACATCATTTTCCCCTGAGGAATCGAATTATTTCAGCTTTGAGCCAATGCGTCATTGTCATTGAAGCAAAAGAAAAGTCAGGGTCCTTGATTACGGCCCGGTATGCAGCAGAACAGGGCAAGGACATTTTTGCCGTTCCAGGAAATATTAACTCTCCCTACAGCCAGGGAACAAATCTTTTAATCAGAGATGGTGCCTTGATATATACCAAGCAAGAAGACCTGGATTTTATCTTTAAAAAGAAGACGAGACAAGCTGTTGACTTGGATATTGATGAAGATGAAAGACTATACTTGCAATGGATAGCCCAGGGCATGAATACAGCAAACTTGATATGTTTAAAAACTGGACATAAAATTGCAACAGTAAATATGATTCTTACCTTGTTAGAGATGAAGGGAATTATCCAGTCTCAAGGAACGGATCAATTTGTCCTATGTGCAGGCGTTCAAATTGATTAAGGCGCTGGAGCATAAAATCTAACAGATAGGGTTGAGGTGTTAAATGAAGAATTTAGTAATTGTGGAGTCGCCAACTAAGGCCAAGGCAATAAAAAAAATGTTAGGAAGAAATTATAAGGTATTGGCTTCTGTTGGTCACGTTCGAGACTTACCCAAAAGTACCTTTGGTATCGACATTGAAAATGATTTTGAGCCAAAATACATCAACATTCGGGGAAAGGGCCCCTTGATTAATGAGTTAAAGGCAGAAGCCAAAAAAGTGGACAGAGTCCTCTTGGCAACAGACCCCGACCGGGAAGGAGAGGCCATTTCGTGGCATTTAGCCTATATATTAGACCTGGATTTAAACGACGAAATCCGAGTGGAGTTTAATGAAATTACAGAAGAAACAGTTAAAAGACAAATAAAGTTACCTAGAAAAATCGATGAAGATTTAGTCGATGCCCAACAAGCCAGAAGAATTTTAGACCGGATTGTGGGTTATAAGATCAGCCCTCTTTTGTGGAAAAAGGTAAAAAGTGGCCTTTCAGCTGGTCGTGTTCAATCAGTGGTCTTAAAGCTTATTTGCGAAAGAGAAGAAGAAATTGAACAGTTTGAGCCGGAAGAATCCTGGACCATAGAAGCAGTCTTAAAAAAATCTAGGAATAAGTTCAATGCCAGCTATATTGGGCAACGAGTAGGGGATAAGATTGAAAAGAGGACTTTTGAAACACAAGAGCAAGCACAAAAAATCTACAATGAAGTCAGGGTAAAGGAACTTGAAGTATATAGCCTGCAAGAATCTAAAAAGAACCGAGTGACCTTTAAACCATTTACGACATCAACCCTACAACAGGAAGGTTCTCGGAGGTTAAACTTTAATACTAGAAGAACTATGCAGGTGGCCCAGGGTTTGTATGAAGGGATTGACATTCCGGGAGAAAAAACAGTGGGTTTAATTACCTACATGCGTACAGATTCAACTCGAATGTCAGACCAGGCCAGGAATGCTTGCCGGACTTTTATTAAAGACAACTATGGACCTGAATATTTAGGACCAAACTATAGAGCGAGTGGAAAAAAAGAAGGGGTTCAAGATGCCCATGAGTGTATTCGCCCTACAGATGTAAGTCGAACTCCGGCAAAAATTAAGGATTCTTTAACCAAGGAACAATTCCAGCTATATGAATTAATTTGGAACCGTTTTGTAGCATCACAAATGGCACCTGCCCAAATCCAGTCCATGACGGCCCTATTTAATACAAAAGACCATATCTTTAAAAGTACAGGGTCAAGAATTGCCTTTGATGGATTTTTAAGAGTCTACCATTATGCCAAGAGCAAGGATGCCTATTTACCAGCATTGGAGGAAAAAGAACGAGTAAATGTCTTATCCATGGAGTGTGAGCAGCACTTTACTCAACCGCCGGCAAGGTACAATGAAGCCTCCCTAATTAAGACCCTAGAAGATCTACAAATCGGGCGTCCTTCAACCTATGCATCCATGGTTAGCACTCTTTTAACTCGTTATTATGCAGTTTTAGAACAGAAAAAAATCACACCAACAGAATTGGGGATGACTGTCAATGATCTTTTAAGCAATTATTTCCCAGACTTGGTCAATGTAGACTTTACAGCAGGAATGGAAAAGTCCCTAGATGAAATTGCAGAAGGAGAAATTCCCTGGAAGGAGCTGGTTCGGGAGGTCTATAAGGTTTTAGAAAAAGACCTGGTGAAGGCAGAAAAAGAAATTGACCGCATTAAAATTCGAGATGAAGAAACCGATGAAAAGTGTGAAAAATGTGGCCGAAATATGGTCATCAAAATGGGAAGATATGGCAAATTTTTAGCCTGCCCTGGTTTTCCAGAATGTCGTAACGCAAGGCCCTTGGAAGAAAAAATAGGTCTTGCCTGTCCCAAGTGTAAGAGCGGGGAAATTGTTGTGCGTAGAAGCAAAAAGGGTCGTGTATTTTATGGATGTAGCAACTATCCAAAGTGCGATTTTGTTTCCTGGCACGAACCCACCAATGAAAAGTGCCCAAAATGTGGCGATATTATGACTAAAAGGGTCACTCGAAAGGGAACGAGACTTCAGTGCAACAACAAGGAATGTTCTTATATCAAAAAATGAGGCTATTATGAATGAGATCATCACAAAAGAGAAATTAAAACAATGGAATTTAGAAGTCGTCAAAAAAGAAGATGGGAAAATCTACTTGATGAGTTTCGAGGATTCGGACAAGTATAGGGAAGCCATTGAGTGTTTAACCGACTTAGAAGTTGTTTTTATGGATCAAAAGGGTCAGATTATCTGTAAAAAAGATGGGGCCGACATGCTGGATGAAGAGGATGTGGCCCCGGTCTATGAAGAGGAAGAGCATGAGCTCATCCAGGTCAGTAACCAAATGATTAAAGATGGTCTGGCAGTCGGAGCCTCAGATATTCACATTGAACCCCTATCAGACAAGCTAAGAATTCGCTTTAGAATTGATGGGAAGTTAAAAAACTATAAGTTTATGCCCCTGGCCTATAGTGATAAATTACTTGTCCGCTTAAAAATTCTAGCCGGTCTGGATATTTCCCAAAAGAAACTTCCCCAAGACGGGCGGTTTTTCATAGAGGACAAGCAGGGCCAGGTGGATATTCGCCTGTCTACTTCTCCTGTCTATCGGGGAGAAAAAATAGTTTTGCGTTTATTAAAAAAGAAACCGGAGCTTTTAACCATGGAGGGCTTGGGATTAAATAGCCAGCAAAGAGAGGACCTGACTTTCTTACTTAAACAAAGCAATGGTTTAATTTTATTTACGGGACCTACAAATTCAGGGAAAACTACCTCGATTTACACTCTTTTGCAAGAAATAAATAGGGAATCTATGAACATTATGACCATAGAAGACCCCATCGAATACCAAATTGAAGGCATCAACCAAATGCAGGTGAACCCGGTTGTCCACATGGACTTTACCCAGGGATTAAGAACCATGCTAAGGCAGGATCCGGATGTTTTAATGGTAGGGGAAATCAGAAATCCCGAAACTGCAAAAATAGCTATTCGAGCAGCGATTACAGGTCGTCTGATTTTTTCCACTATACATACAAGGGATGCTATTTCTGCAGTCTATCGGTTGGAGGAAATGGGGATTCAGCCTTATTATATTGCAGATGGTCTTTTGGGGATTGTGGCCCAAAGGCTTCTTACGACTCTTTGCCCCCATTGTAAGGAGCCTGTGAAGATGAAAGTTCCAGCTTTTTTTGACCAGGAAGTTGTACTTTACCAGGCTCGTGGATGTCCACATTGTAACCAAGGCTATTTGGGCCGCAAGGCTGTGTTTGAGATTATTCTCTTTAAAGATTGGTTGGTGGACTGTATCAACCGGGGAAAAGACTTGGCTTATATGAGGAACGAGCTAAAAAAACGTGGAATTCCTAGCCTTAAAGACCGGATTACGGAAGAATTACTTAATGGAACCATCAGCTTAGATGAAGCCTACCGCTGTTTAAATACCATTTAGGAGATTAAGGTGAAGTTTAAATATAAGGGTTTTAGTAAAGACCAGGAAATTATTTCAGGGGAAATCACCTGTAGGAATAAGGAAGAGGCTCTTCTTTATTTAAAAAATAGGGAAATTTTACCTATTAAAATTAGCCAGGTATTTCTTTCGCTGAGTCCCCGTGTGTTTTCAGAGTATGAGTTAAGTAACTTTTCAAGAGAGTGCTACTTTTTATTATCAGGGGGTCTTAGCCTGACGGAGACCTTTAAATTATTGAAGGGTCAAGCAAGGAAAAAGAAGCATGCCTTATTTTATCAAGACTGCCTAGACCAGCTGTATTTAGGGGAAAATTTGTCGGCGATTTTTAAAAAGTGGAGGTTGCCAGATCTTTTTATTTCTTCTTTTGAAGTGGCGGAAAATTCAGGTTTATTACTGGACATGTTTAAAGAACTGGGAGAATACTACCAACAGCAAAGCGACATCAAAAAAGCTTTTATCAATGCCATTAGCTATCCGGTTCTCTTGATTATAGTAATGACAGGAATGGTTCAATTTTTATCTATTCATGTCTTACCGATTTTTGAGGAACTTTTTATTCAGAGGCAGGTAATCTTACCTTGGCAGACCAAGGTTCTCCTATTTCTAGCTCGTGGGGTTCGAAATTATTCTGTGGCTTTTCTTATTGCCTTTTTAGGACTCCTTCTAGCATTTTACCTGGCCTTAAAAAATAAGAACTTTAAGTACAGGGTAGACTATCTTGTCTACCATTTTCCGATTTTTTCAAAAATAAGTCAGCACCAGCTAACCATGCGTCTATCCAGAAACCTCTACCTGCTATTACAGGGAGGTCAGGACATCTTAACCGCTTTTGCCATTATGGAAAAATCCACCGACAACCTATATCTCAAGGATGTTTATGGTCAAATTCAAAAGGAATTAGTGGCGGGGAGGGACTTATGGCACAGCCTGGGCCAGCAAAAGATTTTTCTTCCAACCTTTCCAGCCTTGGTTCGAGTTGGAGAAGAGGCAGGATCTTTAAAAGAAACCTTCAGCCATAGCTCTCTACTTTATCAAAATGACTTTTTAAACCTATGTAAAAAATTAAATACCTTGATCGAACCGGTCCTGTTAATTTTACTTTCTGTCGTTGTTGCCTTTATTGTCATCAGTATTATTAGTCCCATGTTTGAAATGATTAATCAATTCTAGGAGGAAGAAATGAAAAAGAAAAAAGGTTTTACTCTATTGGAAATGGTCATTGTAATAGGCATCATCGCCTTGCTTTTATCCATTGCCATTCCAAGATTTCAAAAAACCAATCGGTCGGCAGAGATATTAACCCATGATGCCAATGTGAAGATGTTAAAAAATGCAGCCATCCTATACTTAAATGACCATCCTGAAGCCGATACGGTGCCGATAGACCAACTCAAGGTCTATATTGAAGGGGACATTCCAAAACCTGCCCGCTTTTTACCGGAAAAATCTTTTTCGATAAAGTATGATAAGTCCAAAGGAACCATCGAGGTTATACCGGGAGAGGTTGATAAGAGCAAGTACAATGGGTAACTTGTTAATGTTAATTTTAATAAATAGCCTTTTTTATTTCTTTCGATATAAGAAAATAAAAGGGAATGGAGCAGGGGATAGGGAGTTAAGAATCATCTATCTTATCTATTTGGTCTATATTTTTGCCTATGGAATCCATGGACACTTTCATGAAATACCAAAACTCGAACCCCAGCTAGCCCTGACCTATATTTTTTTCATAGGCCAGGGAATCTCCATGGCCATAGGGGACCTGGTTAAGGGAGATTTTTATCTTTTCGACTTAATCTGGCTTTTTTTACAGGGGCTTTTTATCTTGGTCCAAAGAGGCAGCTACTATTTAGTTTTGCCTGGATTTTGCGTTTTTTTGTTTTTCTGGATTATTGAAAGGGCCTTTGGGGGCTTTGGAGATGGAGATAAGGACTATGCATGTGCCTTGGCCCTAGCCTGCCAATCAAGTTTGGGCATTTATGGATATTTGACAAGCTCTTTTATCTTGGCGGGAGCCGTGGGCTTGGTAGGACTTTTGTGTCTGGGCTGGACCCGGGATAAAAAGCTTCCCTTGGGACCTTTTTTAATGCTGGGTTGGATTCTTGTAAATACTCTAAGGTGGTGGAAAATATGAGGGGAATTTTAAGGATAGAAAACGGAAGGTTTCTTTTGTCCAGCCAGGCAGGGAACCTAGAATACTTTTTTCCTTGGGATATTGTAAAACAGGGGAAGATTCGGGACTATTATCAATTTTACTACCATATTCATCAATTTTTAGATGGACATAAAGACATCCAGGAATTAGTGGTTTTTATGCCTATGAAAAATCTTAAGACCTTTCAATATCCTACAGACAAGCTGACAAAAGCCGAAGGTAAAGACCTGGAAAGCCTCCAAGAAGAAAAATTGTCCATTGACTTGGAACAAAGCAAAAAATTGACCTACAAGTCCTGGAATAAAAAGTGTTATATGTCTTATTATCCCAAGGAGACGGTGGATTTATTGGAAAAATGCTTTGTAGATTTACCCTTACAGGTGAAATTGACAGATCGGCCCCTTTCAGACCATTCTTTTATCTATACTTCCATCGATATTATTTTTTATCAAAATAAAGATAGCTTTAAAACACAGAGCTTTTCAAATGGGGATTGGGTTGAATATTTAAAGAAAGAAAAAATAAGTCCGGAAAGGGCTTATAAATTTATGTCCCAGCGACTAAATTTAGAAAATCAAGAAGTTTTAGACCAATACTATATGGTCTACTTTATGGAGGGGATATCTCAAGTAAAAAAATCCCTAAGTCAAGAAAATCTCTTGGAGGTGAATTCGGAAACCAGGGGAGACCTCTTAAAAAGATTTCAAGTAGAAAATATCCAAGAATTGAAATTCCTAACGACTACTTGGGAAGATGGGGAAGAGAGAAGAGCCCCAGGCTTTAAAAAACTTCATGTGGATTTATACAAGCTGGCTATGTCGGCCTTAATTTTCTTTACCATTTTAGGCATGTTGATTCATTATGCCTCCTTAAAAAGAGACTATAAAAAACTTCTTCATGCAAAGGCTAATCCTGTGACAAATCAAGTCCAGACAAGGATTGATCTGGGACCCCTTCTAGACTTTCAAGATCAACGCCTCATTGAATATGAAATTACAGAAAAAGATAAAACCTTTGACTTAAAAGCAAAAAGCAATTCTCTAGACTACCTACACTACTTAAAAGAGGAAGTTGCAAAAAAGGGCTATCATATTTTAGAGGATGAGCTATCTTATGAAGATGAAAGTTACTGCTTAAAAATCAAGGGGCAATAATTATTACAAAATAGTAACAACGGTTAAGAATTATTGACATTCGCCAGCTTAAAGTGTATTCTCAAATATGTTAAAAGGAGGATGCTATGAAAAAAATAGTCGGTTTATTACTTTGTTTTATACTTTTTTCACAAAACATATATGCCAATCCAACATTTGTGCTTATTCAAAACAAAAGGACAAGTGTTGATCCTGTCAAAGTTGAAGTCAATGGAAATACCTTACAGTCAGTATTTCAGCCCTTTGCCTATGGGAATAGGACTCTAGTACCTATTCGAGAAATTACAGAATCCATGGGGGCAAATGTAGCTTGGAATAATCAAAATAAAACAGCACAAATTTCCCTAGGAGACAATAAGGTTGTCCTACAAATTAATAGTCGGGCAGTTTACATCAACGGAAAGAAAAAACTCATTGATAAGAGTTCTATTCCTGTGTTTGCAACCTATCCAAAGGAAAATGAAACCAAAACCATGGTTCCCTTGCGTTTTTTGTCCGAGGCCTTGAATTTTAATGTGGACTGGAATCAAGAAAAACAGCAAGCCTCAATCTCTAATGTTAAGACGGTCTCTGTCATCAATACAAAAGATGTTTCAGAAGATAGTGGAAAGAAAACATCAGACAAGGCAGTGGATTTGACAAAAAAACCTGATGACAAAAATACAGATCAAGGGGAAAAAAGAGAAATTGCCAAAAAAGTAAAGGCGACAGGACCTGTAACAGTAGTTATTGACGCAGGACATGGTGGCAAGGATAGTGGGGCTATTTCTCCCATAGACCCAAGTGTTAAAGAAAAAGATTTAACCTTAAAAGTAACAGGAATCCTAAAAGACCTCCTAAGAGCGAAAAACTATGAAGTTATTGAGACCAGGACCAGGGATGAATACATCGGTCTTGCTCAAAGAGCGGAAATTGCCAATAGCAACCAAGCAGAAATTTTTGTAAGTATCCACTTTAATTCATCTACCAGCGGAATTGCCAGTGGGATTGAAGTCCTGTATGCACCTGAGGATAGGGTAAAAATTAAAAAACATGAACAAATCCACCTAGCTAGAGCCTTGAATGACGAATTGAAAAAAGCTACAGGCTCAAGCATGAGAACTATGAAAAAAAGGCCGGATTTAGCTGTTCTTCGTTTGACAGAAATGCCTGCAGCCCTTTGTGAATTGGGCTTTGTTTCCAGCCCGACAGACCTAGAAAATATCACTCAAGATAGCTATATTGAAAAATTAGCTCAAGGGGTAGCCAATGGTATTGAAAGATATGTAAATAACTATGTGGAGTTTGAATGAAAAAGCTTATCTTATCAACAGACAATAAAAACAAAGTACTTGAAATAAAAGAGGCCTTGGCAGGACTCCCCTTAGAAGTTTATGCTAAGTCAGATTTTGTGGATAGGGAAATTCAGGTGGATGAAAAGTATGACAGCCTAGAGGAAAATGCGAGAGTAAAGGCAGAAGCTTTGAAAAAATACGCTTCGGATTGCCTTATCCTGGCAGATGATACGGGACTCTTTATCCAAGCCTTGGGAGGAGAACCGGGCGTTCATTCTGCCCGCTATGCTGGAAACCATGATGACGATGCAAATATTAAAAAGGTTCTGGAAAAGCTAAAAGACCAAGAAAATCGGTCGGCCTATTTTAAAACAGTATTCGTTTTGCTGGACCCAGAAGGCGGAGAAAAGATTATTGAGGGAATCTGCCAGGGAAATATTCTAAAAGACATTCAGGGACCCAGGACCTTTGGATATGATCCAATTTTCCAACCCAAAGGCAGAGAGTCTTCTTTTGCTGAAATGACCATTCATGAGAAAAATGAGATTAGCCATCGGGGCAAGGCTCTTGAAGGCTTGAGAAAATACCTAAAGAATCTTTTAGGAGAAAGTCAAAATTAAAAAATCAAAAATAAAGCTTGACACTATCTAGGATCGATGATAAGATATTTTATGTTGTCAATACAATTTTGACAGATGGTGGGTATGGCCTAGTTGGTTAGGGCGCCAGATTGTGGCTCTGGAGGTCGTGGGTTCGAATCCCACTATCCACCCCAGAGATCCATTAGCTCAGTCGGTAGAGCACCTGACTTTTAATCAGGGTGTCCCGCGTTCGAGTCGCGGATGGATCACCAAGATGCGGGAATGGCGGAATTGGCAGACGCGCTAGACTTAGGATCTAGTGTCTTTGACGTGGGGGTTCAAGTCCTCTTTCCCGCACCATAAGAATAAAAAAGCGTGTACAGTTTTTACTGTACACGCTTTTTTATTCTTAACCACTTTTAGGCAGAAAATAGGGTGCCTATAATAACCGCTGGGACAAGGATTCATAGATCCTAAAAACTAGATTTGGCTGGAAAATCTGGAGGGTCTATGTCTTTGAAAATTTCCTTAAATATCAATTCTATGTGGTATAATATAGCTGATAAGAAATATCAAATTTATTCTATTTTGCGTAAAGGTTCTTATATTATTTTGTAAAGAGGCCATGCTCAGTATTGTCTTATGTAGAATATTTAAAAATAAGAGGATTATTGGGGCGTGGAGGAGGTGAAAAATGACTCTAACATATAAAATAGCAGCAGGGATTGTAAGCTTGTTGGGAGTAAAAAAGATTTTTAGAAGGTCTAAAGAAGATATATTGAACTATGCCAAGAAACAAAATGCCAAGTCAACCTTTGATATAAACAAGGCCATGAAAAGGGCGAGTAGGAAGAAATATTTTCTTTTTGACAGAAAGGTCCAGGAATATAGGCTTTTAACTTATCAAAAAAGCGAAGAGCCAGCAGAAGGGGCAGTCTTCTACCTATTTGGTGGAGGGATGATTACAGGGCCGGATAAGTTGGATTTTTCCCTTGCTGAAAGAATCATGAACAAAACCGGTAAGGACGTTTACTTTTTATTTTATCCCCTATGCACTGAAGATGGAAATATAAGAAAAACTTATGAGGTTTGTTTCGAAAGCTATAAAATAATGACAGGGGTATATAGGGCGGAAAATATAGGGATATTGGGCTTTTCGTCCGGGGCTTGCCTAGCCCTTGGAATTTTCTTGCATAACAATGCCTTGGGGAGGCCCCTTCCCATGCCGGGGAAAATTATCGCTGTTTCTCCAGGTGGACTTCCGGATTTAAGGCTGGATAAGAATAAGGAAATTTGGAGAAAAGTAAATGCCTTGAGCCATAAGGACATCATCCTGGATCCAACTTACTTCAAAACAGCCAGAGAAATTTTAAGAAATTCGGAAGACTTGCCTGAATATATGCTAGATGGAACAGTGGGGGACTTTACAGATTTTCCAAAGACCTATTTGTATTATGGTGGAAATGAATGTCTTTATGCCTTTGCAGAATATTTCAAAAAATCCATGGAAAAGTACAAGGCTCCATATAAAGTCGTTATTGGAGAAGGAATGTGCCATTGCTATCCCCTATTAAGATTTTTCAAAGAAGGTAGGGATGCACAAGATGCCATTATTGGATTGTTAAAGGCTTAATCCGACAATAAAAATAGGCAAGTAAGAATCCAAGAATCAAGTCAAAAAATATTTTTGTATGGGCATTAAACTCATCTTCCCTACGAAGAGTGGAATTAAATGGAGAGAGTGGAAAATGAAATCAAAAGAATTTGAAATGCCCGCTTTTGGAGTAGGGCCAATCTATGTTTTAACTTGTTTGTTACTGACTATAGGAGGACTATACTTACATTTTAAAGGCTTTTTGAGTCTAGGCCAATGTAAACAGGGACAATTCATTTTTAGGATTACGGGTCTTGTCTTAATATTGGCAGGTTTATATTTATGGATACAAGCAGTTATAGTCGAGAAGATAAACAGGAAAACCCATGAAGGCAAATTGATTACTACAGGCGTCTATAGTCTTGTTAGAAATCCAGTCTATACAGCCTTTATATTTGTCTTTACAGGTATATTGCTTTTGACAGGCAACATCATTTTATTGGGACTTCCAGTATTCTTTTGGGCTTTTTTAACCATACTGATGAAAAAAACTGAGGAAAAATGGTTGAAGAATAAATTTGGCCAGGAATATCAAATATATTCAAGTAAAGTCAATAGGGTAATACCTTGGTTTAAGAGGAAATAGCTTCTATAATGGAACATGAAGCTAGAAACAAAATGAACCACCTGGGATATAAAATCCAGGTGGTTCATTTTGCTTGTATATTTAAAATTCCTTGGCAAAGTTTCCGTTTTCAAAAATTTGAATTCTTTTGCCATCTTTTGTTAGGCCAATAATGCTCAGGTCTTTTGACCCTACCATAAAGTCTTCGTGGACCAAGGAGTCGTTAGCCCCTCTTTCAAGAAGATCTTGGGAAGACAGGTTTCCAAACCCTTCTAAACAAGTGGGATAGGCCTTGCCAATAGCTAAGTGGCATGAGGCATTTTCATCGTATAGGGTGTTGTAAAAAAGCAAGTTTGTGTTGGAAATAGGAGAGTCGTAGGGGACCAGGGCTACTTCTCCCAGTCGTTTAGATCCCTCATCAGTGTCGATTAATTTAGCCAAGATATCTCGACCTTCTTTAGCATCAAACTCTACGACTTTTCCTCCTTCAAAACGAAGTTTAAAATCACGAATAATATTTCCGCCATAGTTAAAAGGTTTTGTCGAATAAACGACACCATCCACTCGGTCCCTATGAGGGAGAGTAAAGACTTCTTCTGTTGGAATATTTGGCACAAAGGGAATATCTTTTGGAGTCTTTGAATCGGCAGCAGACCAAATATGGTTTTCTGGCAGGCCAATGGTAAGGTCTGTTCCAAGAGAGTTTTTGTAGATTAAAGAATCAAATTGGTAGTGGTTTAATTTATCTGCCAGGGCATTGAGACGGTTGAGGTGGTTTTCCCAATTTTCTAAGGTATGGTCATCAATCCGGCTAGTGGAAAAAATTTGTTCCCAAAGTTTTTCCAGGGCTTGGTCATGACTTAATTCAGGGAAGAGGTGGGTGGCCCAACTTTTTACAGCGACACCGGCAACACACCATTGGTGTTGGTCGCTCATCATGTCTTCGTTGAAATTTTTTAAGGCAATGGAACGGGCGGTACTAGCACCTTTAATCTTATTGGCATCAATTTCTTTTAATAAAGAGGGGTCTTGTCCCACCAGACTTAATAGGGCGATGTTGTCTTGACGATATTCTTCGTATTGGGTTTGCAGAGTCTTACTTACTTTTGAAAGATTTTCTTGGGACATGTATTGGTAGTTTAAGAGAGTGAGCTTTTCATCATTCCAAAGAACTTCTACTTCTCTGGCACCTTGTTCATAGGCGACTTTAGCACACATTTCAGCAAAAAAGGCGACTTCAATCGGGCAGCGAATGACTAACTTTTGACCTATTTGTATATTAACCCCCTTAAGGATTAGAACTTTAGCATATTCATTAAAACGAAAATCCATTTTTACCTCCTATATATTTTCAAACTAACATATCTATTATATACTAAAAAATTCTAAGTTAAAACTATGAAATTTCTTGTATTCACACCTCTTCTATGGTAGAATAACAAAGAAATGAATACACACATCTTTCGATGTTTTGTAGTTGCCTTTCAGGTTTGCAAAACGCTAAAAAAGATGGAGGAAAAAACAAAAGGAGGAACTATGTCAGTAGTTAGTATGAAAAGCCTATTAGAGGCAGGTGTACATTTTGGACACCAAACAAGAAGATGGAACCCTAAAATGGCAAAGTATATCTTTACAGAAAGAAATGGGATTTATATCATTGACCTACAAAAAACTGTAAAGAAAATTGAAGAAGCCTATGATTATGTTCGAGAAGTTGCAGCAAACGGTGGGGAAATTTTGTTTGTAGGAACAAAAAAACAAGCCCAAGATGCAATTGGTAAAGAAGCAAGCAAATGTGGCATGCCTTACATCAACCAACGTTGGTTAGGGGGCCTATTAACGAATTATAAAACAATCCGTAAGAGAATTGACCGTCTAGAAGAATTAGAACGCATGGAAGAAGATGGCACTTTTGATGTACTTCCAAAGAAAGAAGTTATTAAATTACGCCATGAAGCAGAACGTCTTGAAAAATTCTTAGGTGGAATCAAGAATATGAATGGGACACCAGATGCAATTTATATTGTTGACCCCAAGAAAGAACAAATTGCAGTAAAAGAAGCTCAAATTTTAGGAATTCCTGTAATTGGAATCTTAGATACAAACTGCGATCCAGACGAAGTTGACTACCCAATTCCTGGAAACGATGATGCAATTCGTGCGGTAAAATTAATTACTGAAACTATGGCCAATGCAGTTATTGAAGGAAAACAAGGTCTTCAAGACTCTGAAGAAGTAAGCCAAGAATCAGAAGACAAGGAAGAAGAAACAACAGAAGAAGTCGAAGCTTAAGCAATTAAATAGGGTTCCTGCCTTTGGGAACTCTTTTTTTATGAAAGGATGGAGGATATTATGGCAGTTACAGCAAAAATGGTAAAAGAATTACGTGAACAAACCGGTGCAGGAATGATGGACTGTAAAAAAGTTCTAACAGAAACCAATGGAGACATTGACAAGGCAGTTGACCTATTAAGAGAAAAGGGTCTAGCAAGTGTTGCTAAAAAAGCCGGAAGAATTGCATCTGAAGGATTGGTAGATTCTTATATTCACGCTGGACGTATTGGGGTTTTAATTGAAGTAAACTCTGAAACTGATTTTGTTGCAAAAAATGAAGAGTTCAAGAGCTTCGTTAAAGACATGGCTATGCAAGTTGCAGCAGTAAACCCTCAATATGTTTCTAGAGAAGAAGTACCTGCTGAATTGGTTGAACATGAAAAAGAAGTTTTAACTGAACAAGCTAGACATGAAAACAAACCTGAAAAAATCATCGAAAAAATGGTTCAAGGTCGTCTTGAAAAATACTATGAAGAAATTTGCCTTCTTGATCAACACTTTATCAAAGATGGTGATTTAAAAGTACAGGATGTTCTAAACAACCTAATTGCTAAAATTGGTGAAAACATTAAAATTCGTCGATTTGTACGTTTTGAAGTTGGCGAAGGTCTAGAAAAGAAAGAAGAAGATTTTGCTGAAGAAGTAGCAAAACAAATGGGAACAAACGCATAATAAGGAGGTCTTATGGGTCCTAAGTATTCCAGAATAGTTCTTAAACTCAGTGGAGAAGCAATGGCTGGGAATGCAGGGGTCGGAATTGACACCGACATTGTCCAAGTGATTGCAAAAAAAGTTAAAGAAGTGCATGATTTGGGAGTTGAAACGAGTATCGTAGTTGGTGGTGGAAATTTTTGGCGGGGACGAGATTCCGGAGACATGGACCGCGCAACCTCTGATTATATGGGAATGCTTGGAACGGTAATGAATGCCTTGGCCTTGCAGGATGCCCTCGAGGGCTTAAATGCCGTAACAAGGGTACAAACGGCCATTGAAATGAAACAAGTGGCTGAACCCTATATTCGAAGAAGAGCCATACGCCATCTTGAAAAAGGGCGGATTGTCATCTTTGCCGGAGGCACAGGCAACCCATACTTCTCTACAGACACGACGGCAGCATTAAGGGCTGCAGAAATAGATGCGGATGTAATCTTATTAGCTAAAAAAGGTGTGGATGGAATCTATGATTCTGACCCTAAAACCAATGAAAAGGCAAAGAAGTTTGATGAGTTGACGTATTTTGAAATTCTGAAAAGGGAATTAAAAATTATGGATTCAACGGCTACAAGCCTGTGTATGGATAATAAGATTCCTTTAATTGTTTTTGGTATTGATGAACCTTCCAATATTGTAGATGTTGTAAAGGGATCTACAATAGGAACAAATGTAAAGTAAGGAGATTCTTATGATTTCTGATATAAAAAATGATGCTACTGGTCGCATGAAAAAGACAATCCAAGTCTTAGAGGAAGACCTGCAATCCATTCGAGCTGGACGGGCCAATCCAAGCTTATTGGACCGTATTCACGTTGACTATTATGGACAAAGTACACCATTAAACCAAATGGCTGGAATATCAGCACCAGAACCAAGACTCTTAGCCATTCAACCTTGGGATGCAAATGCAATACCAGAAATTGAAAAGGCAATTTTAAAAAGCGATCTTGGCTTAAACCCCTCCAATGATGGCAAAATTGTTCGATTGGTGATTCCACAACTGACTGAGGAAAGAAGAAAAGACTTAATCAAGGTTGTGAAAAAAGATGGAGAAGATTCCAAAATCGCGATTCGAAACATAAGACGTGAAATGGTTGATTCTGTGAAAAAAATGGAAAAAGATAAGGAAATTTCCGAAGATGAATTAAAAGTCGCAGAAAAAGAGATTCAAGACCTTACAGACAAGTATATTAAAGAAATTGATGCTGTAGTGGAGAGAAAAGAAAAAGAATTGTTGGAAATATAAGAAACTCCCTTAAGGGAGTTTTTTATATTAAGGAGATTTTATGGAGCTTTTGAACTTACCAAAACACGTTGCGATTATCATGGATGGGAATGGTCGCTGGGCAAAAAAAAGAAATTTACCCAGGACAGCAGGACACAAGGCTGGGGCATCTAGGGTAAAGGAAATCATTGAGACCAGTGGGAATCTAGGAATAAAAAGTTTATCCTTGTTTGCTTTTTCAACAGAAAACTGGAAAAGACCTGAAAAAGAGGTTAAGAACATTATGAAGTTATTGGAGTACTATTTAAAAAATAACTCTGATGACTTGAAAGATAATGGTATCCGCTTGAATATACTTGGAGATTTGTCTAAGCTGTCAAAATCACTCCAGGAAGAAGTAAACTTGGCGTTGTTGAAAACAGAAAATAATGATAAAATGATATTAAATATCGGGTTAAATTATGGGAGCCAAGATGAAATTTTCCGAGCCATGAAAAAGACACTGGAGGACTTTATTGACCAGGGGAAAGACCCCCTTACAATCAGTCAAGAGGATTTTGAAAACCATTTAGATACTAAGGGTCAAGACATGGTCGACTTTTTAATTAGACCAAGTGGCGAGTATCGGATAAGCAACTTTTTATTGTACCAATGTGCCTATGCAGAGTTTTGGTTTTCAGATATTTTATGGCCGGATTTCACCAAGGAAAAGTATATGGAAGCCTTAGATGAATATTCCAAAAGACAGAGACGATTTGGAGGAATAAATGTCTAATTTTATAAAAAGAACAATTACAGCAGTTATAGGAATCATTATTTTCGCCTTGATCTTGACTCAAGGGGGTTACCTATTAAAGGCAGCTTTATTTGTCCTGTCTTTAGGCATGCTTTGGGAGATTCGAAATAGTCTGAAAAATATAGAGATTGACCTATCTTTTCCCCTGCTTGCCCTATTTAATATGATTCTTTTTTTGGCAATTTCCGTCTACAATAATTTGGCCTTAGGGTTTTTATCAATTTTATTTATTTTGATTATTGTCTTTGTCTTGCTGGATAAAGTTAAACTGGCGGATTTGGGTCTATATAGTCTAGTTGTAACCTATATTCCTTTTAGTATTTTTCAATTAGCTCATCTGGACCACACTATATGGATGTATTGGATTTGGATATTGGCCTTTGGAACAGATACCTTTGCTTATTTAACTGGAATGTTGTTTGGCAAGCACAAGTTGATTCCTAAATTAAGTCCCAAGAAATCTATTGAGGGAGCCCTGGGTGGAATTCTTGGAGCTCTTGTCTTAAGTTGGGTCTATTTTCAATACGTCAATGTAAACTATAATTTGACCCTGGTTCTTCTTACCCTAATGGCTTCGGTAGTTTCTCAGTTTGGAGACTTGTTTGCTTCAAAAATAAAGAGGATAACAGGGATTAAAGACTACGGGAAAATACTGCCGGGGCATGGGGGCTTTTTAGACCGGTTTGATTCGAGTATTCCTGTTATTGCACTCATTTCAATTTTTGTGCAAGTGATGATTAAATAGTTGGGAGTGAATATGGCAACATTAATTGGTTCAATTGTTGTATTTTTATTAGTCGTATTATTGCATGAATTTGGACATTTTTTTGTCGCAAAAAAAGTTGGGATTCGGGTTAATGAATTCTCTGTAGGCATGGGACCAAAAATTTACCAAAAGAAAAAAGGTGAAACAATGTATTCCTTGCGGGCCTTGCCTATAGGTGGCTATTGCGCCATGGAAGGAGAAAATGGGGAGTCTCAAGATCCAAGAAGTTTTGAGAAGGCTCCAATCCTATCGAGGGCTATGGTCGTTGTGGCTGGGGCTGCTATGAATTTTGTCCTGGCCCTGGTTGCTTTTTTTCTAGCCTTACTTCTTATGGGAACGCCCACCAATATTATTGGACAAACCATGGATAAATATCCAGCAGTAGAAGCAGGACTAAAACCTGGAGATCAAATTATTGAAGTAAACAGCTTTAAGGTTGGATCTGGCAAGGAGGTTACAGAAAAAATTTCCCATGCCACGTCTGTGGATTTAACGTATAAGCGGGATGGACAAATAAGAAAGGTCAAACTGGAAACCAAAACAGAAAATAACCGACAAGTTGTAGGAATTACTTTTCAAAATCAACACAATCCCTTAGAGGCTTTAAAGGGGTCTTTTTCCATGACCCTTGGAGTCGTTGTAGGAATTTTTAGTGTATTTAAGATGCTTTTTTCCGGAAGCTTTCAAACGCAAATGTTGGCTGGACCAGTAGGAGTGATCCAAGTTATCGGTCAATCAGCTTCCATGGGAATTGGGTCTCTCCTTTACATTCTAGGGATTATCAGTGCAAATTTGGGAGTAGTTAACCTTTTGCCGATTCCAGCCCTGGATGGAGGAAAGCTAGTCTTTCTTTTGATTGAAGCAGTTCGAGGCAAGCCCGTTGATGGAAACAAGGAAGCCTTAATTACTATGGCGGGGATGGCCTTATTGTTTGGCCTAATGCTTTATATAACTATTTTTAGTGATTTAAAGAGAATTTTTTAAAGGTTGAGGGGATTTATGCGTAGAAAAACGAGACAAATTTTTGTAGGGGATGTTGCCATTGGTGGTGATGCCCCTATTTCTATTCAATCCATGACAAACACAAAGACCAGTGATTTGGAGGGAACGGTGAAGCAAATCTTAGCTTTGGAGGAAGCTGGCTGTGACATTGTTCGCTTTGCCGTTAATTCAGAGGAAGACGCCAAGACCATTCCTGAAATTAAAAAGCGAATTCATATTCCCACCATTGCAGATATTCAATTTAATTACCAGCTAGCTCTCTATGCCATTGAATATGGTGCCGATGGCCTGCGGATTAATCCTGGGAATATTGGAGAAAAATGGAAGGTTAAGGAAGTTGTAGATGCGGCCAAAGGGGCGGGAATCTCCATTCGGGTTGGTGTCAACTCTGGGTCTGTTCATCAAGAGTATATTGAAAAATACCATGGGGTTAATGTAGACTCCTTATGTTATAGTGCCTTAGATGAAGTAAGAGTTTTGGAATCTCTGGGATTTTCAGATATTAAGGTCTCCATAAAATCTTCAGATGTAAATCAAAGTATTGAAGTGAACCGAAAGTTTGCTTCTATGACTGACTACCCCTTGCACCTAGGCATTACCGAAGCAGGGAATAAGGAACAGGGCTTGATTAAGTCCTCTGTAGGGATAGGATCTCTTTTGCATGATGGGATTGGGGATACTATTCGAATTTCCTTAACGGACGATCCTTGTAGAGAGGTAGAAGCTGGAAAAATATTACTCAGGACCCTGGGGCTGAGAAAGGAAGGGGTAGAAATTATTTCCTGCCCAACCTGTGCCCGAACAGATATAAACTTAATCCCCCTTGTCAATGAGGCTCAAGAAGCCTTTAAAAGCTATAAGAAGCCTTTAAAGATAGCCATTATGGGTTGCCCGGTTAATGGTCCAGGAGAGGCAAAGGAAGCTGATTTTGGTATTAGTGGAGGCAAGGGCAAGGGAATTATTTTTAGTAAGGGGAAAATTATTCGTACAGTAGAAGAAGAAAACCTGTTAAAGGCCTTACTTGAAGAAATGGAAAGATATTAAAATGAACCTTTTAGAATTATTCCAAAAACTGGGACTTGATCCAGCAACAGAAAAAGCTGTAGATATAAGAATTGAAAAGGTCTATTATTTTGAAGACCAAAAGAAGCTAGAAATTCTTTTTAAGGGAGAAGAGGATGTAGAGCTTTTAAAAAAATGTCAAACAGGGCTTGAAAAGAAATTTCAAGACCACAAAGTTCTTTGGCAAAGGCTTCAAGAAGCTTCAGAGGAAACTTGTAGACAATATATCCTTAGTTATATCTATGACAAGGAACCTTCATCTTGTGCTTGGTTGAGAGACCAAGGTCTGGTTGAAAAAGATGATTTGATAGAGGTTGTGGTTCCAAACCAAGTTCTATATGAAAATTATAGCAGGAGCCAATATTTTAAGGATTTAGTGGAAGAAGTTGCCAGGATTTACAAGAAAAAACTTTCCCTAGTTTTAGCAGAAGAAAATCCAGACCTGAAAGACTATGTTGAGGATTTGAAAAAAGCAGAATCCACCATGGCCAAAGAGACGCAAATCCACTGTCCTATCCCTAAAAAACAACCCATCGCCAAATCTTTAGAGGGTGGTTACCAAATTGGAAAGAAGCGGTCCTACCCCTTAATGTCCTTTGATGAAATTGATATTTATAGCAAGGGATTTTATTTGCAAGGGGAAGTTTTTGAGTTGGACTGCATTGAGTTTAGCCGAAACAATAAAAAAAGCTATATTGTCAAATTTTCTTTAACAGATAAAAAAACTTCCTACACTGCAAAAACATTTTTTTCTGATGGAAAGAAAAAAGATGAATTCTTTGAGAATGTAAAAAAGGGTAGTACAGTCCTCATTGCTGGAAAATTAGAAATGGATTCTTTTGAACATGGGCCTGTGATTAAATTGGAACACCTGGAGTTACAGGACAAGATCCAAAGGCAAGATAGTTCTGAAGAAAAGCGTATTGAATTACACTTGCATACGAAGATGAGCTCTATGGATGGGATGAATACAGCCAAAGAATTTATTAAACAAGCAGCTGAATGGGGGCATCCGGCCATTGCCATTACAGACCATGCTGTGGTTCAAAGCTATCCGGAGGCCATGCAGGCAGCCAAAGACTTTGATATGCACGTAATTTATGGCATGGAAGCCAACCTGGTAGATGATGGGGTTCTCCTACTTCATGGAGAGGGACTTTACGATAGGGAAAACCCAGAGTTTGTGGTTTTCGACGTTGAAACTACAGGGTTTTCTCCAATTCATGACCGGATTACAGAAATTGGTGCTGTAAAAGTAAAAAATGGCAGGGTGGTTGACCGCTTTAGTCAACTAATCAACCCCTTAAAACCCATTCCACCAAGAGTTGTAGAATTAACTTCAATAAGTAATGAAATGGTGGCCAATGAGCCTAGCTTTGAAGGAGTTGCCCAAAACTTCTTGGACTTTACAAAAAATTGCATTATGGTAGCCCACAATGCATCTTTTGATATGGCTTTTATGACAAAGTCTTTTGAAAGAAATGGATACGAATTTCAAAGGGCCTATATGGATACCCTGGCCCTGGCTAAAAATTATATTTTAAAAACAAAAAATTACAGGTTGGGAACCCTGTGTAAGAAAATGGGCATTTCACTTCTAAATGCCCATAGGGCTGTTCATGATGCGGAAGCTACAGCTGAATTATTTATAAAGCTAATGGTCCTGGCTGAAAAAGACGGCAAAAAATCGATCCAAGATTTTTTAGGAGCCAAGAGCCAGCAAGATTTTAAAAAAGAGAGACCCAGCCATCTTGTTCTTTTGGCGAAGAATAAAATCGGCTTAAAGAACCTATACCTACTGGTATCTAAGTCCCACATTGAAACTTTTTACAGGGAACCTAAAATCTTGAAATCAGACCTCTTAGAAATGAGGGAAGGGCTTTTGCTGGGAAGTGCCTGTCAAAATAGTGAATTTTTCGAAAAAATTCTTCAGGGGTCGGATTTTGACCAACTTTGTCAGCATGCAAAATTCTATGACTATTTAGAAGTTCAACCCTTGGACCAGTACCATAAGCTCATTCAATCTGGAATGATTTCTTCTGTAGAAGAATTAAAAAGCTTGATTAAGATGATTGTTGACATTGGAGAAAGGGTCAATATCCCCGTTGTTGCAACAGGAGATGTCCACTATTTAGAGCCGGAAGATGATATTTTCCGTAGAATTTTAATAGCGGGAACCTATACAAGCAAGCGGCCCTCCCAAATTCCTCATGAATCCCTCCATTTTAGAACAACAAATGAAATGCTGGAGGACTTTAGCTTTTTAGGGGAAGACTTGGCTAGAAAAATTGTTATAGAAAATCCTCAAAAAATCCACGAGCAAATCGAAAGGTTTGATCCAATTCCTTCTGGGAAATACCCCCCATCCATTGATGGAGCGGAAGAAAATTTAAAGAGGATGACTTATGACAATGCCCATGAAAAATATGGAACCCCCTTGCCGGAGATTATAGAAAAAAGATTAGAAAAAGAGCTTAATTCCATTATATCCAATGGCTATGCCGTTATGTACATGATTGCCCATGAGCTTGTAGCCAAGTCCAATTCAGATGGCTATTATGTAGGTTCAAGGGGGTCTGTAGGATCCTCTTTGGTGGCGACTATGAGTGGGATTACAGAAGTAAATCCTCTACCTGCCCACTATGTCTGTCCAAAGTGTAAGCACACGGAATTTTCAGACAATAAGACAGGGGGATCAGGGGTAGATTTACCTGATAAAAATTGCCCCCACTGCCATGTTCCCATGGTCAAAGAAGGCCATGACATCCCCTTTGAAGTTTTTTTGGGATTTTATGGAGACAAGGAACCGGATATTGACTTAAACTTTGCGGGTGAATATCAACCTACGGCGCATAAGTATGTAGAAGAACTTTTCGGGGAAGGTTATGTTTTTCGGGCTGGGACCATAGGAACTTTGGCAGATAAAACAGCCTATGGATTTGTTAAACACTTTATTGAAGACAGAGAAGAACAAACTCCTAGAGCGGAAATTAATCGTTTAGTTAGTGGCTGCGTAGGGGTAAAAAGAACCAGTGGCCAACATCCTGGTGGGATTATGATTTGTCCTAAAAATATGGATATCCATGATTTTACTCCCATCCAATATCCGGCCAATGACAAGTCTTCCGGCCGAATTACAACCCACTTTGAATATCACGCTATCAGTGAGAATATTTTAAAGCTGGATATTTTAGGCCACGATACCCCCACCATTATCAAGATGTTGGAAGATTACACTGGCTTTATGTCTAGTGAAATTCGTCTGGACGATGAAGAGGTTCTTTCTCTTTTTCGATCTACAGAGGCCCTAAATTGCGATGAATCTATTTTCCAATGCTCTACAGGAACTCTAGGGATTCCTGAATTTGGGACAGAATTTGTTCGTAAGATGCTAGTAGACACCAAACCCAAAAACTTTTCTGAATTGGTTCGAATTAGTGGGTTGTCTCATGGGACAGATGTTTGGATTGGGAATGCCCAAAGTCTAGTAGAAAACAACCAGGCGACATTAAGTGAGGTCATTTCTACCCGAGAAGATATCATGGTTTATTTAATGAACGCCGGAGCGGACAATAAGATGGCTTTTGATGTCATGGAAAAAGTAAGAAAGGGAAAGGGAATTCCGGATAAATACTATGAGAAGATGCTAAAACTTCCCCTTCCAAAATGGTATATCAACTCTTGTGAAAAGATTAAGTATATGTTCCCCAAGGCTCATGCCGTGGCCTATGTCATGATGAGTTTTCGAATAGCCTACTATAAGATCAACTATCCCGAGGCCTTTTATGCCAGTTACTTTTCGCAAAAAGTAGCAGACTTTAATTCCGAGGTTTGCCTTAAAGGGGCACAAGCAGTACAAGACCGGCTAGACCAGCTGAAATTTGCCCAAAAAGAGACAAAACTTACGACCAAGGAAAAGAATGAACAAACTGTTTTAGAAGTGGCCCTAGAAATGCTTAGTCGGGGATATAAATTTTACAATGTTGACTTATACCAATCCATGGCCAGCAATTTCACAGTAAAAGACCAGGGTATTTTACTCCCCTTACAGGCAATAGCAGGCCTGGGTCAAGCCGTCGCTGAGCAAATTGTAGAACAAAGGGAAGTCAGTGAATTTATTTCCATTGAAGACTTCACCAATCGGACAAAGGCGTCAAAGACCGTTGTTGAACTTTTAAAAGAAAATCACTGCTTAGACAAATTGCCCGATAGTGACCAATTAAGTATATTTACACTTTAAATATATTTGTATTTGTGGTATACTTGTAATAAGAAATAGGTAGGATTGTAACTAGAGTGGGCACCCACTCTAGTTTTTTTACGAAGGGAGGAGTATGGAACATTCAATTGTCAAAAAACTGGAAGAACTAGCAGAAAAGACCGCCTTGGAAATGGATGATGAGCTGGTTGAGTTAAACTGCACAAAGTCTGATGATGGGCTCCATATTGAAGTAATTATTTATAATGCTCAGGGGACAAGCCTAGACCATTGTGTTGAATTCAGCCGGGCCTACGACAAGAAAGTAGAAGAATTAAACATTAGTGACGGTACTTATTTCATTGAAGTTGCATCTCCCGGTTTGGATCGGCCCATAAAAACAGATGATGATCTTAGACGAAATTTAGGCAAGAAGGTAGAAGTAAAGCTCTACAAAAAAATTAATAGTAAAAAAGACTTTATCGGGGAAATCCTAGATTATTCCAAGGAAGAAGTGGTTATTCGCACAGATTCTTCTGAGGAAAAAATTCCCAGAGAAGCCATATCCTTGATGCGACAAGTGATTGAGTTTTAGGAGGTATAATGAATCAAGAATTTATTTTAGCGCTTGGAGAAATAGAAAGAGAAAAGGGCGTAGACAAAGAGATTATTTTTGAAGCCCTGGAATCTGCAATGATTTCAAGTTATAAGAAAAACTTCGGATCTGCACAAAATGTAGATGTGGAAATGAATCGGGAGACAGGGGATGTTGCCCTTTATGCTTTAAAAGAAGTTGTGGGAAACGAAGACCTTACAGACAGTAACCTGGAGATCACACTTTCAGATGCTCAAGCCATTAATGCCAGCTACCAACTCGGAGATACAGTTCGTATACGGTTGGAACCTGAAAACTTTGGTCGAATTGCGGCGCAAACAGCTAAGCAAGTAGTCATCCAAAGAATTAAGGATGCTGAAAGAGATGTTATTTTTGAAGACTATACCGATAGGGAAAATGAAATTATAACCGGAGAGGTGCGTCGGGTCAGCAATCGGAATGTATTTTTTGACCTTGGGAAAACAGAAGCCCTCCTGCCTTTTCAAGAGCAAATTCCGGGAGAGCACTATGGCCAAGGGGAAAGATTTAAACTATTACTATTAGAAGTTCGTCGGACACCCAAGGGGCCACAAGTCATCCTATCAAGATCTCATCCAAACCTAATTAAGCGTTTGTTTGAAATGGAAGTGCCAGAAATCCTTGATGGAGTTGTTGAAATTTATTCCATCGCTAGAGAAGCGGGATCTAGGACTAAAATTGCAGTCTTTTCAAAGGATCCTTCTATTGACCCCCTAGGAGCATGTGTTGGCTTTAAAGGAAACCGCGTCAAGGCTATTGTCGACCAACTTTATAATGAAAAAATAGACATTGTGATTTACGAAAAAGATATTGCAGAATTTATTGCCAACGCCTTAAGTCCATCCAAGGTTGTAGAAGTTTTTATCAAAGAACGAGAAAAAGAAGCCTTGGTTGTGGTTCCAGACTATCAACTTAGCTTGGCCATTGGCAAAGAAGGACAAAATGCCCGCCTAGCAGCCAAGTTGACGAATTGGAAAATTGATATAAAGTCTGAAAGTCAATTTGCAGACTTTTTAGAAGAAGAAAATCTGACAAAGGAAGAATTGAAACAACAATTTGCAGAAGCAAGTAAGATCGATGAATTCCTTGAAGACCTTGACCAAGAAGACCAGGAAGATAACCTAGAGACAGACTTAGAAGATGACTCAAACTTGGAAGTCGAGGATGCCACAGAAGAAATGGAAGAGGATGAAGACCAAACCATTGATTCAGAAGATGAATAAGAAAATGACAAATTGGTAATGTTTAGGGAGGATCATGGCAAAGTTAAAAAAAACACCCATGCGACAATGCATCGGTTGTCATGAAAATAAAGAAAAGAAAGAATTAATACGCATTGTTAAAACCAATACCGGAGAAATCTTTGTAGATAAAAGCAATAAGAGCAATGGTAGGGGAGCGTATTTGTGTAATGACATTAATTGTTTAGAGAAAGCAATTCGTTCAAAGGCTCTGAATCGGTCTTTAAAGATTGAAGTGCCAGAAGAAATATTACACGAGTTGGAGGATTCAATGAAAGAGTAATGTCCTAGTTTAAAGGAGGTGCGTCCAATGGCGAAAATTAGAGTTCATGCATTGGCAAAAGAATTGGGTATCAGTAGTTCAGACTTGTTGAAGGTACTTGAAAAGATAAATATACAAGCAAAGAGTAATTTAAGTTCTTTAGATGAAGAAGAAGTAAGCAAGGTAAAGAAGGCAATAAAATCGGAAAAACAACCGACTAAGTCTAAGTCGACTCAAGGTAAAAAGACTTCGGCTAAAGACGGTCAGGCAAAAAAAACTATTGATCAACCAAAAAAGAACAAAGAAAAGTCCTCCCATCATCAAAACACGCCAAAAAAACAAAGGGATCTAGACGACAAAACTTCAGGTGATGGTAAGAAAAAGGAGTCTAAAAAGTCTCCACAAAAGCCCCACCAACAAAATGAAGCTAAAAAAAATAAGCCAGTAGACAATAAAAAGCAAGATAAAGCAACAAACCAAGCGCATAAAAAAGCAGGAAACAATGGCAAGCAAGCTACTGGAGAGACGAATAATGTAAACGACCAACGTCGCAAAAAAAGAAGACCCCATAAAACCGGGAAAACTGCTAGAGAAAAACAAAAACAAAAAGAAAAAGAATTGAGAGAAAAGGAAAATACGGAAATTAAAATTCAAGCACCAATTTCAGTAAAAGACTTTGCTGAGGAAATCAAAACACCAGTAGCTCAAGTAATTACAAAACTTATGGGTCTTGGACTCATGATGACTCAAAACGAATCTTTAGATGAAGATTTAGTTATCTTACTAGGCGATGAGCTGGGCAAAGAAATTACAATTGAAGAACCGGAAGAAGCTGAAAGCATCGAAGAAAGTTATAATTTAGACTATGAGGACAATCCAAACTTCTTAAAGTCAAGACCTCCTGTTGTAACGGTTATGGGACACGTTGACCATGGTAAGACTTCCCTGTTGGATGTCATTAAGAAAAGCCGGGTTACTGAAGGTGAAGCAGGTGGAATTACCCAACATATTGGTGCCTATATGGTTAATGTAGGCAATAAAAAGGTAACTTTCTTAGATACTCCAGGCCACGAAGCCTTTACTGCCATGCGGTTAAGAGGAGCTCAATCAACAGATATTGCTATTTTAGTAGTAGCCGCTGATGATGGGGTTATGCCTCAAACAGTAGAAGCGATTAACCATGCTAGGGCTGCCAATGTACCGATTATAGTAGCTGTTACAAAAATCGATAAGGATACAGCCAATCCGGAAAGAGTCTACCAAGAATTATCTGAATATGAGTTAATTCCAGAGGCTTGGGGCGGAGACACCATTATGGTTCCCGTTAGCTCCAAAACCAAGGAAGGGATTCAAGAGTTACTTGAAATGATTCTTTTAGTTGCGGAAATGCAAGAGTTAAAGGCAAATCCAAACCGTAAGGCCGTAGGCACAGTCGTAGAAGCTCAATTGGATAAGGGGAAGGGCCCCATGGCCACTATTTTGGTCCAAAAGGGGACCCTACGTTTTGGCGACAGCATTGTTTCAGGACAGGCTCATGGTCGGATTCGAGCCATGCTAGATGATAAGCATCGAAATGTTAAAAAAGCAGGCCCATCTACTCCGGTAGTTGTACTGGGCTTAAATGAAGTTCCTAATGCTGGGGACCAAATTTATGCAGTGGAAGATGACAAGCTTGCAAGGGAAATTGCTGAAAAGAATATTGCCCAAAATCGGGAAGAAAAACTTTCTGCCTCCAATAAAGTTTCCTTAGACAATCTTTTTGACCGGATTAAAGAGGGTGAACTTAAGGATCTGAATATTATTGTTAAGGCAGACGTTAAAGGGTCTGTGGAAGCAGTTTGTCAATCCTTATTAAAATTATCCAACGAAGAAGTTAAGATTAATATTATCCACCAAGGAGCCGGTGGAATTAATGAGGGGGATATTAACCTAGCCAGTGCATCCAACGCCTTGGTTATAGGCTTTAATGTAAGGCCCAATATCAATGCCTTAGACCTGGCAAAAGAAGAGGAAGTTGATGTAAGAACTTACCGGGTTATTTATGATATTATCAACGACGTCAAGGCAGCTGTAAGCGGTATGTTGGATCCAGACATTGTGGAAGAGATAACTGGTAGGGCAGAAGTTCGTCAAACCTTTAAACTTCCAGGCCGCATTATTGTTGCGGGAATTTATGTAGTAAAGGGCAAGATGGTTCGCAACGGTCGTGTGAAGATCCTAAGGGATGACATAGTCATCCATGAAGGAGATATTGCATCCCTGAAAAGATTCAAAGACGACGCCAAGGAAATAGCAACAGGCTTTGAAGGTGGATTGGGTATAGAAAACTTCAATGATATCAAAGAAGGCGATGTTTTGGAATGTTATATCTTAAAAGAAATTAAGAAAGAGTTATAATATGAAAGAAAAGCGTTTAAATCGCATTACAGAAGAAATTAAAAGGGAGCTATCCGATATCATACAAAATAAGCTTAAGGATCCACGAGTCCATTCTATTGTCAGTGTCAACCAAGTTGACCTGGCGGGAGACCTATCTCAGGCGAGAATTGGGATTTCAACTCTAGGTACTCCAGACCAACAAAAAGAGACTCTAGAGGGGATTCAAAGTGCCAAGGGATTCATCAAAAAAGAATTGGGAAGGCAAACAAAGTTAAGAGCTATTCCGGAATTAATTTTTTACAATGATACCTCTATTGAAAAATCCATCGAAATGTTTGAACTAATCCAAGAGGTAAACCATGGAAAAAATGAATGAATTAAAGAAAGAAATTTTAGAAGCTACATCGATTGGTGTAGCTTCACACATTGACCCGGATGGGGATAACCTAGGTTCCATTTGTGCCTTAAAAAGGTCTTTGGAATTGTTTGGCAAGGATGTTTGCCTATACATTGATGATAAGATTCCTAGGTCTTACCAATTTTTACCGGGGGTAAAGGAAAGCTCGGAAATAGAACCAGGGAAGGTCCATGATTTATTTTTCGCCTTAGATTGTGCTGACCAAGGACGCTTGGGAGAAAGAGTGGGCAAACTCTTTGAAGGTGCGAAAACAAGGGTTGTTATTGACCACCACCTAACCAATCAAGGCTATGGAGACTTGAACTTTATCGAAATAATTTCAAGCACAGGAGAATTGTTATATGAACTCTTAAGTGCTATGGAGCTTCCTATAGATAAACAAGTTGCTACTTGTTTATACACAGCCATATCCAGTGACACAGGATCCTTTAAATATGACTCAACCAGTCCCAGGACCCATGAGATTGCAGCAGATCTTTTAAGTCACCACATCGACTTGAATGAAATTACAATCAACCTCTATCAAAGAAGGTCTTTGGCCAAAACCAACCTGCTTATGAGGGCCATGGAAAATTTAAAGATTTTAGAGGATGGGAAAATAGCCTTAACCCGGATTTCTTTAGATGACCTTAACAATGTCAAAGCGGAACACTCAGATACAGATGGAATTGTCGAATTTATTCGGGATATTGACGGAGTGGACTTGGCCATTTTCTTAAAAGATAGTAAGCGGTCTGGTAGTAAGATTAGCATGAGGAGTAAGGGCGATATCGATGCCAGTAAAATTGCTATGAAATTTGGTGGAGGGGGCCATAAACGCGCTGCTGGAGCAAGTTTTAATGGGAATTTAGACCAATGTCAAGAAGCGATTTTAAAGGCGGTAAATGATGAAATCAATGCAGGGAATTCTATTAATTAATAAAGACAAGGGATTTACAAGTCACGATGTCGTAGCTCTATGTCGTAAGCATTTAGGCCTGAAAAAAATTGGTCACACAGGCACCCTGGACCCTATGGCTAGGGGAGTTTTGCCTATCTTAGTTGGGAAAGCAACTAAGATATCAAACTATCTAATGGGGCAAGACAAGGTTTATGAAGGCACCATGCAGTTTGGCTATCGAACAGACACCTTGGATGCAGATGGAGAAATCTTAGAAGTATCTCCCAATAAAATTTTTACCGAAAAAAACCTTTTAGAAGCCATGAAACTTTTTACAGGGACAATAGACCAAGTTCCACCCATGTATTCTGCCATTAAAATAAAAGGGAAAAAGCTTTACGAATATGCCAGGCAGGGGCAGGAGGTCGAAAGAAAAACAAGACAAGTTGAAATTTATTCTTTCGATTTATTAGACCTATCTGGGGACCAGATATCCTTTCGGGTGTCTTGCTCCAGTGGAACCTATATCCGGTCTTTAGTAGATGACCTGGCCAGGGAATTAAAAAGTTTGGCTACGCTGGTTGACTTAAACAGGGTGCAAGTTGGCAATTTTAGCCTAGACCAATGTCACAGTATCTCAGATTTGAAAGAAGGAAAATTAAGTGCCGGGGATTTAATTCCCATGGATCAAGGCCTGGACTTACAAAAAATAGAAGTACAAGAGGACTATTTTAATGCCCTGATGTTTGGTCAATCCGTTCCCTGTTCCCAGTCCCTGGATAAAGAATTTAAGGTTTATTGCAAGAATCAATTTGTTGGAATTGGGATTTCTCCCTACCCCGGATTCATTCGTATAAATAAGTGCCTACTGGAAGTGTAAACTGGAGGTTTCATGGAGATTATACAAATACATCCACAAGATAAAATAGATAAGGAAATTGTTGTTGCTTTGGGGAATTTTGATGGGATTCATTTAGCCCACCAAGAGCTTATCCGGCAGGCTATAAAAATTGCCAAGAAAAAAAAGCTAACAGCAAGCGTGTTGATGTTTACTGAACACACAAAAAAAGCCCTCCTTCATACAGAGCAAAATCTTTTAATGAGTCGCAGGCAAAAATTAGATCTTCTAGAAAAGCTAGGAATAGAGCTTGTTGTAGAAATTGAATTTTCTGAAATCATGAAGATGAGTCCGGAATATTTTGTCAATGAATTTTTAGCTAAACACTTAAAGGCCAGGGCGATTGTTGTAGGTTATGACTACCGCTTTGGCTACAAGGCCAAGGGAAATATAGACCTACTTCTTGCATATGCAGAAGATTTGGGCCTGGATGTAAAGGTTGTTGAAGCTATTAAAAAGAAAAAAAATATTATTTCCAGCACTCGAATTCGAGATGGAATTCAAAAGGGAAAGATGGGCCTGGCTAACGCTTTGCTAGGAAGACCCTTTACCATCCAGGGACGAGTGGTTCATGGGAAGAGTCTTGGCAAGAAAATGGGATATCCAACAGCTAATCTACAGCCCCTGGCCCACTATGTTGTTCCTAAATATGGAGTTTATGATACCAATGTCTTGGTAAATGGACATTTATACAAGGCTGCGACTAGCGTTGGAACCAATCCCACCTTAAAAGAATCGGGTTTAAAAATCGAAGCCCATATCCTAGATTTTGACCAAGATATTTATAATCAAGAAGTGGACTTACAATTTTTAACTTTTTTGAGAAAAGAGAAAAGCTTTAAAAATGTAGATGAACTATTTAAACAAATCGAGAAGGACACCAACCGGGTCCGAGCTAGAAAATAAGCTTGTAAAAATTCTCTATCTATGGTAAAATCAATATGTTCCACAACTAGGTAAAACGATCCTCGACGTCTACTCAGTTGTGGTGGATAAAAATTTTAGGAGGAAATTATGATTTCAAAAGAAGTAAAAGAAAAAATTATTAATGATTACAAGTTATCTGAAAAGGATACTGGTTCACCAGAAGTTCAAATTGCTATTTTAACACATAGAATCAATAGCCTAAATGAACATTTAAAAGATCATAAAAAAGACCACCACTCACGCAGAGGTCTGTTGAAGATGGTTGGTACACGTAGAAATCTTTTAAGATACTTACAAAAGAAAGATATTGAAAGATATCGTTCATTAATTGAAAGATTAAATATCAGAGGTTAGTAAGAGCGGGGAATCCGCTCTTTTATTTTATACAAAGGAGGTAAGAATGGAAAAAACATTTGAGTATAACTTGGCTGGTCGCCCATTCAAAGTTGTTATTGGAAAGGTAGCTGAACAAGCCAATGGGGAATGTTTCATCTACTATGGGGATACAGTAGTTTTGGTTACAGCTACAGCATCAAAAGAAGCAAAAGATGGGATTGACTTCTTCCCATTAAGTGTTGATTATGAAGAAAAAATGTATGCTGTGGGAAAATTACCAGGAGGCTTTATAAAAAGAGAGGGAAGACCTAGTGAAAAGGCCACTCTAACAGCTAGGCTCATTGACCGCCCTATTCGACCCTTGTTTCCAGAAGGATTTCGAAACAGCGTACAAGTGATAGCAACAGTATTTTCTGTAGAACAAGACTGTCCGCCAGAAATAGCTGCTATGATTGGTTCATCCATTGCCCTGTCCATTTCGAACATTCCCTTCAATGGACCGACAGCTTCTGTTCATGTTGGCTATATTGACGGAAACTATATTATTAACCCAGATGTTGAACAAAGGGCCAAGTCAAAAATTGACTTAACGGTATCCGGAACCAAGGATGCCATTATGATGGTAGAAGCAGGATCCGATATTGTCAGTGAAGATGAAATGTTGGGGGCTATTTTATTTGCCCATGAAGAAATTAAAAAAATCTGCCAATTTATTGAGGGCATTATAGCAGAGTTTGGTCAAGAAAAAATGACCTATACTGTGGCTGAACCCAACCAAGAAATCTATAATAAAGTTTATAATTTTGCAAATGAGCTTTTGACGGATGCTATCCACCAAAAGACAAAAACAGAAAGAGAAGAAGCCCAAGAAGCTGCCAAAGAAAAAATATACGAAGAATTTAAGGATGACCTGGAAGAATATGAAAAAGACATCAACGAAGTCATTGATGAGATTATCCGAAAAGAAGTTAGGGTAGGAATTTTAAATGACAGACGGCCGGATGACCGAGCCATGGATGAAATTAGACCCTTAAGTGCTGAAGTTGGTATCCTTCCAAGAACTCATGGTTCAGGTTTATTCAAAAGAGGCCAAACTCAAGTCCTATCTGTGGCAACTCTAGCAGGACTTTCTGAAGTTCAAATTATTGATGGTCTGGGGGATGATACGCCAAAACGTTATATCCACCATTATAATTTCCCACCCTACTGTGTAGGGGATACAAGACCCATGCGGAGTCCTGGACGAAGGGAAATTGGCCATGGAGCCTTGGCAGAAAGAGCCCTAATTCCTGTTCTACCTACAGAAGATGAATTTCCTTATACTATCCGGGTTGTGAGTGAAGTTTTAAGTTCCAATGGATCATCTTCACAAGCAAGTATTTGCGGGTCTACTCTCTCCCTTATGGATGCAGGGGTTCCCATTAAGGCGCCTGTTGCAGGGATTGCCATGGGACTCATTAAGGAAGGGCAAGACGTAAAAATCTTAACAGATATTCAAGGCTTGGAAGATCACCTTGGAGATATGGATTTTAAAGTGGCAGGAACAAAAGAAGGAATCACTGCCTTGCAAATGGATATAAAAATTGATGGAATCAATAAAGAAATCTTAGAGGAAGCCCTATTAAAGGCAAAAAAAGCAAGAATGACCATTCTTGAGACCTTAACAAATACAATAGATAAACCAAGAGAGGACCTTTCTCCCTATGCACCCTTGATTTATACAATTAAGATTAAGCCTGAGAAAATTGGTGAAGTTATAGGGTCTGGTGGTAAGGTGATCAACAGTATTATTGAGGAAACCAATGTTAAAATTGACATTGAGGATGACGGAAGAGTTTCCATCCTAAGCCAAGATAAAGACTGTGCCCTAGCAGCCATTAGCCGGATAGAAGAAATTGTCAAAGATGTTGAAGTGGGCGAAACCTACAAGGGCAAGGTCAAAAAAATTGTTAAATTTGGTGCCTTTGTAGAAGTTTTAAAGGGCCGTGAAGGTCTCCTCCACATTTCCAACATATCCAAAGACCATGTGAAAAATGTGGAAGATGTATTAAAAGAAGGCCAAGAAGTAGAAGTCAAGGTCATAGGCATTGATCAACAAGGGAAAATAAGTTTAAGTCGAAAAGAGTTACTCAAGGATTCTGAGGATCAAAGCGAGCACCAATAAAGATTGATAAAGCATGAACCCTTGGTTCATGCTTTTTTAAGGAGAGATAAAATGGAAATTAAGATTTTAAATAAATCTAAACACCCCCTGCCGACCTATAAGACCAAGGGGGCCAGCGGCGTTGATTTACATGCAAATCTTGATAAAGCAGTTTGTTTAAAGTCATTAGATCGGGCCTTAATTCCCACAGGCTTATATGTTGAAATACCCCAAGGGTATGAGGCACAAGTACGGGCCAGGTCAGGTTTAGCCCTAAAAAAAGGTTTGAGCCTGCCTAATGGAATTGGAACAATTGATTCAGACTATCGGGGAGAATTAAAAGTTATTGTGGTGAACCTGGGTAGAGAAGATCTGGTCATTGAAGATGGGGACCGTATAGCTCAAATGGTTATAATGAAAATTGAACAAGCTGATTTTATAGAAGTCAAAGAACTTTCAGACAGCGAAAGAGGAGAAGGTGGATTCGGACATACAGGTGTATAAAAACATGTGTTTGTGTTATAATAATTTTAGAAATTTTGTGAGGATGAAATTATGGCAAGGAAAAGCAATAAAAAGGCTCCAAAAAGGAAAAATAAAAAGAATAGACAAGTAGATTTTTCTTTTACTAAATCAGACCTTGAGATGCTAGGTCTATTTCTAATTGTGCTGTCAATCTTGAGCATCATTAGTCTTTTTAGTGAAAATATGGGGATTTTTGGCGATATTTTGAATCGAATCCTAATTGTTTTAGGAGGGAGAGGCCGAGCCCTTCTAGCCATTTATCTTGGAGTCATTGGGCTTATGTTAGCTATTAATGAATACGGCTTTTCCAAGCGAAGATTAATTCTCTTGATTTCTTGGTTCATTATGTCCCTTTTAATTTATTATGAAGCCAAGGATGTTAGCACATTTTCAATGCTGGAAAAAGCACAATTTATTTTAGGTCAAAGCGCACCGATCTATGGTGGATTAATTGGTGTATTTTTTGGTTCTTTCTTCTATAAAATTTTTGGCAGCACAGGAACAGCTATTGTCTTAAGTATCGTTTTTATTGTTCTTTTCCTTTATTTCTTGCCGTTTTCTCTGAAAAGCCTCTTTACTTATCTTAAACTAAAAAGTGATCAAAGGAATCAAGACAGGGCCATAAGGAAAAAAGAAAAAGAGAAAAGAGACAAGATAAAAGCAAATAAGATTAAAAAGCAAGCTAAAATAGAACCTGAAAAGAAAGAGTTTACGTTAAAAAGGGATACAGAATTAGAAATTAATGATTATGCAAAAAAAGAAGAAGAGGAAGTTGTACAGAAGGTCAGTCCTTTGACAAAAAGTGAAATCAAAGATTTTGAAAAAGAAGTGGCCTTGAATGAGACGATGACCCAGTACACCTTTCCCCCAAAAAGTCTTTTGAATCCCCCCAAGAAAAGTAAGGGGATTGGTCAAAATGCCATGCGACACCAGGCCCAAGTCATTGAAGAAACCATGAATGAATTTAACATTGAATGCCAGGTTGTGGCTATTAATCGGGGGCCGGTAATTACCTGTTATGAATTACAGATTGCGCCGGGGGTGAAGCTCAATAAAATTGTTAGCCTACAGGACAACTTGGCCCTAGCCTTAGCTTCTTCGGATATTCGTATCGAAGCTCCTATTCCAGGCAAGTCTGCAGTGGGTATAGAGGTGCCCAATGAAGAAAAGGACAGTGTATCTTTCAGTGAGATTCTGGATAGTCCTGGCTTTAAAAAGTCTACAACTACTCCCTTGGCCTTAGGAAAGGATGTAAGTGGAGAAATTGTCGTTTCTTCTATTGATAAAATGCCCCACCTCCTTATTGCAGGAGCAACAGGGTCAGGGAAAAGCGTCTGTATTAATACTATTATTACCAGTATTTTATATCGGTCTAGGCCAGATGAAGTAAAGCTGATCTTAATTGACCCCAAGGTTGTAGAATTGAGTGTATATAATGGAATTCCACATCTACTGATTCCGGTGGTAACAGACCCTAAAAAAGCCGCCTTTGCCTTAAAGTGGGCTGTAGATGAAATGGAAAAAAGATATAAGCTCTTTGCCCAGGAAAAAGCTCGTGATATGAAGTCTTACAATTTAAAAATGCAAGAAGAAAACAGGCTATCTGAAATTATGCCTAAAATTATTGTTATTGTAGATGAGTTGGCTGACTTAATGATGGTGGCAGCCAATGAGATTGAAGATTATATTGCCCGACTGGCCCAAATGGCCAGGGCGGCAGGAATTCATATGATTTTGGCAACCCAAAGGCCCTCTGTAGATGTTATTACAGGGACGATTAAGGCAAATATTCCTTCAAGGATTGCCTTTGCTGTTTCATCAGGTGTAGACTCTAGAACAATTCTTGATTCTAATGGAGCCGAGGCCTTATTGGGACAAGGGGATATGCTTTTCTATCCTAGCTTTTATAGTAAACCTCGGAGACTGCAAGGGGCTTTCATTAGCGACAAAGAAGTAGAGGCGGTTATTAGTTTTATCCGAGATAGCTCAGGGAAAGATTATGACCAAGAAGCCGTTGAGGCCATTGAAAAAACAATTAACACTAGCGTAGAGAATCAAGATGATCTTTATGTCCAGGCAGTTGAATATGTATTGAATGATGGGCAGGCCAGTATCTCCTATCTTCAAAGGAAATTAAAGATTGGCTATTCAAGAGCTGCCCGAATTATTGACATGATGGAAGAACAGGGAATTATAGGCCCTCACGAAGGGACAAAACCCAGGAAGTTGGCCATGAGTGAAGAAGAAATAAAGGAGTTTTTACAGATTGATCAATAAAATATATTTCCATACCCTGGGGTGTGCCAAAAATGATGTGGATACCCAGGTTATGGAAGGCATATTGGAAAAAAACAAGTATGAAATAGTTTCTAAACCTGATCAAGCAGATGCTATATTTGTCAACACCTGTGGTTTCATTGAGTCGGCAAAAGAAGAATCTATTGATTGGATTTTAAACCTGGCCCAGTATAAAAAGCACGGTAGGTTGCAGAAACTCTACTTAACAGGATGTCTGGCTCAACGGTATCCAGATGAGTTGCGTGCCGAAATTCCGGAAATTGATGGGATATTAGGGCCGGGCTATATACAGGATATTGCCAGCTATATTCAGTCGGATGACGCTAGGTCTTTAACAGAGACCGTGTCTATGGACTATATTGAAAATTCCAGACGAATAGAGGGAACTAAAACGGCCTATGTTAAAATTTCAGAAGGTTGCAACAACCGATGTAGTTACTGTATTATTCCCTATTTAAGGGGAAATAATCGGTCTAGAAAAATTGAAGACATTGTGGATGAGGTAAAAAGATTAGCAGAAGCTGGTACAGAAGAAGTTATTTTAGTGGCTCAAAACACAACAGATTATGGGATTGATTTATATAAAGAGTATTCCTTGGCTGCCTTGTTAAAAGAGCTAGTAAAGATAAGACAGATTAAATGGATTCGCCTCCTATATGCTTATCCAGACCACTTTACAGATGAGTTGATTGACCTTATGGCCGGGGACAACAACCTAATTCCCTATATCGACATGCCTCTTCAACATGCATCCGATAGAGTTTTGGAAAGAATGAATCGGACATCCAGGCAAGAAGATATTCTTAAATTAATCACGAAACTTAGGAAAAAGATAAAAAATTTAGTCCTTCGGTCAACCTTCATTGTAGGCTTTCCTGGGGAAGAGGAAGAAGACTTTCAAGAACTACTTTCCTTTATTGAAAGGGTTAAGTTCGACCGTCTAGGAGTCTTCACTTATTCTAAGGAAGAAAATACAAGGGCCTACAGCATGGATGGTCAAGTAAGTGAAAGCTTAAAAATCGATCGCTATAATAAACTTATGATGAAGCAACAAAAGATATCGGAAGAAAAG
Organism: Urinicoccus massiliensis; assembly: GCF_900120405.1. GTDB lineage: Bacteria > Bacillota > Clostridia > Tissierellales > Peptoniphilaceae > Urinicoccus > Urinicoccus massiliensis. The sequence continues at coordinate 252,750 of NZ_LT635492.1, forward strand.
CTCAGAGAGAAAATTTCTTCCAAGCTGGATATTTTAGTAGAGGATAGGTTAGAAAAAGGCCTCTATTTAGGAAGATCCTATATGGATGCACCGGATGTAGATGGCCTAGTATACTTATCCAGTCAAGAGCCGTTAGAAATCGGAAAATTTTATCTTTCCGAAATTACAGATTCTACAGAATATGATCTACAAGGAGTTGTCCTATGAATATCGCCAATAAATTAACCCTATTAAGAATTTTACTCGTTCCTTTTTTTGTTGTTTTTGTCCTAGCTGAAGCAAGGGGGCTCAAATTGCTTGGCAGCTTGATTTTTGTAGGGGCAGCCTTAACAGATATGCTGGATGGCCATCTGGCAAGATCCAGGAACCTAGTGACAACCTTCGGCAAGTTCTTAGACCCCCTGGCGGATAAGATATTAACGTCAGCAGCTATGATTTTATTGGTAGAATTAGGTGTCATTAAAGGCTGGCTTGTTATTATCGTAATTTTTCGAGAATTTGCCATTACTGGACTTCGTGTAGTGGCTGCCAGTGAGCAAATTACTATAGCAGCAGGGACTTTAGGGAAAATAAAAACAATTTTTCAACTGGTTTCTCTCACAATTATTCTATTTGCCTTGCCCCTATCTATAGCTTGGATGCTTAGTTTGGGGAAAATTTTATTTTATATTTCCGTCTTTTTCACGGTATTATCCGGAATTGAATATATAGCTAAAAACATTAAAGTTTTCGATTTAAGCAATATATAGGTGAGACAATGAGAGCGATGATTATCAGTGTTGGCAAGGAGCTTTTATTAGGCGACATAGAAAATACCAATGAGGTTTATATTGCCAGAGAACTAAGGAAAAGAGGGGTAGAAGTTATCAAGGAAATTACTCTAAATGATAACTTCAGCCAGTTAAGAAGAGAATTTCAGCAAGCGGTTCAGAAAATAGATTTGTTGATTATATCCGGGGGCCTTGGACCAACAGAGGATGACCTAACAAAGGAAGCCTTGGCTGGGGCCTTGAACCTAGACTTGGTATTCAATGAAGACTTATATACTTCTTTTGTAGGTGAGAGAATAAAACTTGGGAGGAAAATAACCTCCAACTTAAAAAAACAGTTTTACACCATTGAAGGATCAGAGATTCTTTCAAATCAATGGGGAACAGCCCCAGGTGAGTATCTTACTTTTTTAAATTGTCATATTTTCTTGCTCCCTGGTCCGCCTTACGAACTAAGGAATATGTTTTCAAATTATGTTAAAGACTTTGTTAGGACAAGGGATTATATAGGACTACGGTCTTTATCTGTTGTAAATATGGGAGAAAGCCAGGTTGAGACTCTCCTTCGACAAAAACTTAATCTACCTGAGCTGGAAGTAAACACCTATGTTCATGACAAACTTGTAGAAATCAAACTTCTTTCCAAGGGGCAAGATGAAAACAAGGTCAACAAGCGATTAGACCTGGCAGAAGAACAGCTATTGGAACTGTTTAGGGGAAATATTTATTCTTTTAAAATAGAAAATTTGCAAGAAAGAGTCGTGAAACTTTGTAGGGAAAAGAATCTTTTGATTTCTTTTGCAGAGTCAATAACAGGAGGCTTTCTGGCAAAGACAATTACAAGTTGCAGCGGAGCCAGCCATATCTTAAAATATAGTATAGTAAGCTATTCCAATGAAGTGAAACATGAAGAATTAAAGGTAGATCAAGACACTCTGGACCAACATGGTGCTGTCAGTTATGAGACAGCCTTGGAAATGGCAAGGGGGCTATACCAAAAAGGCTATTGCGACATTGCCATTGCAACAACGGGAGAGGCAGGCCCTTGCCCTGCAGAAAAAGAGGTTGGGAAGGTCTTCGCTGCTTTTTATTCGAAGGAAAAACAATTAATTCAGGAGTTTAATTTTTCAGGGAACCGGGAAGAAATCCAGGAGCAAACAGTTAGACAAGTCTTATTTTTATTAGTAAAAGAATTTTTGGAGGGATAAAAATGGATGAACAAAAAAAAGCTGCTTTAGAGAAAGCTTTAGCGTCAATTGAAAGACAGTATGGAAAAGGATCTGTTATGAGGTTGGGAGAACAAAAACACCTGGATATTGATGTAATACCAACAGGAAGTTTAGCTCTTGATTTAGCCCTTGGGATTGGAGGAATTCCAAGAGGACGCATTATTGAAATCTATGGTCCTGAGTCTTCTGGGAAGACAACCCTGGCCCTTCATATCTTGGCAGAAGCTCAAAAAAAAGGTGGGATTGCCGCCTTTGTTGATGCAGAGCATGCCTTGGATCCAGTTTATGCTAAAAATCTAGGGGTAGATACAGAAGAGTTGATTATTTCTCAACCGGACACTGGGGAACAAGCCTTGGAAATTACGGAGTCTCTTGTCCGCAGTAATGCCCTGGATGTTATTGTGGTGGACTCAGTAGCGGCCTTGGTTCCAAAGGCTGAAATCGAAGGCGAAATGGGTGACTCTCATATGGGATTACAGGCCAGACTCATGAGCCAAGGACTTAGAAAGCTCACAGGGGCCATTAATAAATCTAAGGCATCCGTTATTTTCATAAACCAACTAAGAGAAAAAATAGGTGTTATGTTTGGAAATCCTGAAACGACTACTGGGGGACGTGCCTTAAAATTCTTCACTTCTGTTCGTATGGATATTCGGCGAATTGAAATCATTAAACGCGGGGATGAAATGATTGGGAACCGAGTTCGGGTTAAGGTAGTGAAAAATAAGGTGGCTCCGCCTTTCAAACAAGCAGAGTTTGACATTATGTATGGGAAGGGAATTTCTAAGCTTGGAAACCTTCTGGACGTGGGAACGGACTTAGATATTATCAATAAGGCTGGTGCCTGGTATAGCTATAATGGAGAAAAGTTAGGACAAGGACGGGAAAATTCCAAAGAATTTTTAGCCCAAAATCCAGAACTGGCCAAAGAAATTGAAGATAAAATACGGGAGACCTTCCATTTAAATCAAGAAGGTCCAGCCGATAATCCCCAAGAAGAGACAGACAAGTGAAATTTCTATATCTGACAGACTCTCATTTACGGGCGACATCTCCCAAGAGTCGCCTGGATAATTTTTTTGAAAGCTCCCTCTTAAAGCACAAGGAAGTATTTGATCTAGCTAATAAATATGAAGTTGATGCAGTCCTTCACGGGGGAGACTTGTTTGATCGCCCGGATGTATCTATTGCAGTTGTTAGTGAGTTCTCAAAACTCCTAATGGATTTAAAGGCACCTTTTTATATTGTCAGTGGCAACCATGATATCTATGGACACAATCCTGAAACGATTCCAAGAACCATGTTGGGCCTATTGGATAGCATAGGTCTGGTTCATTTAATTAAGGATAAGCCGGTGGTCATAGAAAAAGATAAGAAGGTAAAAATATATGGGACTCCCTATATCTATGGTATGGATCGAGATGACCATAAGGACGCTTACATTGTTCAAAACCGGTCAGATGAAGACTATATACTTCATATTATTCATGGGTTTTTAATCGATAAACCCATAAATGAGGTAATTTCCCATACCTTGATTTCTGATATTGTTGAAACAAAGGCCGATATAACCTTAGCAGGTCATTATCACACTGGCTTTAAAACACAGTGTATCCAGGGAAAATACTTTATAAATCCTGGGGCCATTGTTCGGATTTCCAACAATCTGGTGGAAATGAAAAGACGCCCCAAGGTAGTCCTAATTAACTTGGAAGATGGAATACAACTGGAAGAAATTTATCTTAAGTCCGCCAAACCTGGGCCGGAAGTTTTGGACCGGTCAGAAATTGAACAACATCAATTTAAAAAGGCAAAGCTCCATGAGTTTCAAGAGCTCATTGAAGCAACGACAGACTTTTCAAAAACAGATGTCTTTGAATTAATTGATGAAATTTCTTCTACCAATGAAATCAGCCAAGAGATTCGAGAAGAAGCCTTAAAAAGAGTAAGTCAAGTTCAAGAGTCAGAAAGTAGCCAATAAAATGAAAAAACAAATTAAGAGCCTACATTTAAAAAATTTTCAATCTCATGAGGATACCGTGCTTGAATTTTTACCAGGTTTGAATGTTATATTAGGCAATTCTGACTCTGGGAAATCAGCTATCGTGCGAGGTTTACGTTGGTTATTCTATAACGAACCAATGGGAGCAGACTTTCTACAAAGAGGCAAGACCCAGGTAGAGGTAACAGCAGAATTTTATGATGGGACTATCCTAAAAAGATCTAGGCATAAGGGAACCAATGCCTATGATTTAACCTTGTCCACGGGAGAAGCGATGCATTTTGAAGGCTTTGGGCGGACAGTCCCTAAAGAAATTGTAGATTATTTAAATTTAAAAAAATTTCCCTTGTCGCCGACGGATGACTTAACCTTGAATATTGCAGACCAGCTGGAAGGGCCCTTTCTATTACAGGAAAAGGATTCAAATAAGGCCAATGCAATAGGTAGGCTGGTAGGAATCCACTATATCGACCAAGCCCAGAGAAATGTCAATAGAGATATAAAATCTCTAAACCAGGACCTAAAATATGAAGAAAATTCGCTAGAAGAATTACTGGAAAAGAAAAAAGAATATGACTTTATTGAGGACAAGACAAGACTTTTAAAGAATCTTCAAGAAATTATTGAAAAAGGCAAAAAGGCAGAAGAAAAAAAGGAATGCATTGAAAGCCATCTAAAAACCTATCAAGCCATAAGGGAAGATATTGACCAGTGTCAGAAAAGGCTTATTGACTACAAGGGAATCGACCAATTAAAAGCCCACCTCCTGGACTTGAAAGAAGCAAAAAAAAGGCATAGTCACTTACTAAGGATATACACTAGTTATGGGCTCATACAAGATAAAATGAGTCAATGCAAAGGTCTTTTAGACCAAGTAAAAGATTTGGACCGCGCAAAGGATAGCCTAAAGAAAACCCAACTTTTGGACAAAGACTATAAGCAAATAATGACCCTAACAAGACTTTACCAATCCAATCAAGAGTCCCTAGAAGAGGTTCAAGGTCAATTAAAAGAGGCTAAAGAATTAAAAAAGGCGAAAAAGTATTTGGAAGAAGGGAAGGGGACCTATGAAGGATTGGTCCGGCTAAAGGGATATGCAGAGACCCTAAGGGACCTCAACCAAAGATTTTCTATAGCAGACCAATACTTTAAGAAGTTTGCTGATTTTGATAAGGCAATAACATTGACAGAAACAATTAAGTTAAATGTAGGCAAACTGGAACAGTTGAAAAATCTCGAAGCTTCTTTAGTCAAATTAGGGGCAGAAAAACAAACAAATTTAATCCAATTGAAGTCCATGGAAAAATCTATTACAGGGGATAAGGCAAAATTAGAAAATATCCTAACCGAGTTAAAAATATGTCCCATCTGTAAACGACCAATGGATCAACACACGATAGAGACAATTATTTCGAATTAAAATGAAAGGGCTTAGCTATGAATTATGAAGAACAAATCAGTGCTTTAGAACAAAAAATTTCTTATGCAACAGAACAGAAGAATAAGGCAGAAGCTCGCTTGGAAAGCTTACAAATTCAAGAAAAGGACTTGCTAAACCAGCTAGATGAAATTGGTTTAAAACCAGAAGACCTGGAAGGAGAAATCCAAAGACTGGAAAATGAAATTAAGATGAATTTAGAGGCAGCAAACCAATATTTACCCAAGGAAATTTAGCCATGTCCAGTGCTTTTAAGTTTCTTGAAGACTTTAAAGAAAAAGAACAATCCAGCCTGGACCAAGCCATTGGTCAAAGGAAATATATTGAAGATAGGATTGATCTTGTTCAAAAGAAGATTGATGATATTGATAAAAAAATTGTCCTCTATTCCAATGTTGTTCTTTTGTTGCAAAAGACAGCTACATATGCCAGGACTCAAGCCAAGGCTCAAGTAGAAGATATGGTTACCAAGTGCTTGCAATATGTATTTGAAAAAGATATTGAGTTTGTAATAGATTTTCAAGAATTAAGAAACAATCCCAGTGCAGAATTTTACATTTCTTCCATATTTGATGAAGAAAAGATACTAACAGATCCCCAATCAGCCCATGGAGGCGGAGTTGTGGATGTTTTAAGTCTAGCCTTAAGGACAGCCTTTTTAGAACTTCAAGATCCGCCCTTTGAAGGCCCCTTAATCTTAGATGAACCTGGCAAACATGTTAGTAGCGATTATATTTTTAATCTGGGAGAATTTATTCAACAGTCAACAATAAGTTTTGGACGACAAGTTATCATGGTTACCCACAACAACCACCTGGCTCAAATGGGAGATTGTACCTATTTAGTGGATATACGTAACGGAAAAAGTATCGTTAAATTAAAGGAAGAGGACCAGGCAGAAGCCAAGTCTAGCCTGACAAATATGGTGAGTGAATGAGGAGTCTTTAAAGGGAGAATTCTAACAATATATTTTTCAAGAAAGCTTGAATTAGTCCTCAGTCACTGCAATGACTAAAATTATAAAACAAACAAATAGGATAAAGAATAGAAATGCCTAACTAAGCTTCTTGACTAATCTTGTTAAAAACGATACAATTTAATTGTATGATTTTTACAATGTATAATGAAAACTAAATAGGAGGTGCATGCTTTTGCCAGCTATTTTACAATGGGTACTCTATATTTTAGGCATATTATTAGCCTGCTTTGCCGGCTACTTAATCCGAAAACATATAGGGGAAGGTAAAATAAACCAAGCGGAAGAGCAAGCAAAAAATATCCTCATTGATGCACAAAGGGATGCTGAAACTACAAAAAAAGATCTTTTAAATGAAGCAAAAGATGAAATTCATCGTTTACGAAATAAAGTTACCGATGAAAACAATCGGCGGCAACAATCTTTAGAAGATATGGAAAAACGTCTTCTTAAAAAAGAAGAAACCATTGATAGGAAAAGTATTTCTTTAGAAAAAAAGGAAGAGCATTTAATTAAAGAAATTGAACAAACCAATACTTTGAAAGAGGAAGCAGAAGAGCTTATATCTCAACGATTAAAAGAGTTGGAGCGAATTTCTGGACTTACTCAAGATGAAGGGAAACAGCTTTTATTAAATGAGCTGGAAAGCGAAATTACCCAAGAATCTGCCTTGATTATTAAGGAAAAAGAGCAAGAAGTTAAAGATGAAGTTCAAAAGTATGCAAAAAATGCCATTGCTCTAGCAATTCAACGAATTGCAGCGGATACAGTAACAGAAGCTACTGTATCTGTAGTGAACCTTCCTAATGAGGAGATGAAAGGCCGAATTATTGGTCGAGAAGGCCGGAATATTCGTGCCATTGAGTCACTGACTGGTGTAGATTTAATTATAGATGATACGCCGGAAGCAGTTGTTTTATCTTGCTTTGACCCGATAAGACGTGAAGTTGCTAAGATTGCTTTAGAAAGACTTGTAACAGATGGTAGAATCCATCCTACAAAGATTGAAGAAGCGACAGAAAAAGCAAAACAAGAGGTAGATGCAACCATTAAAGAAAGTGGGGAACAGGCTGCTTATGATACAGGTATTCACGGTCTTCATCCAGAACTTATTAAGTATTTGGGAAGATTAAAATACCGTACAAGTTATGGCCAAAATGTTCTAAAGCATTCTGTAGAAGTTGCACATATTGCAGGCCTTTTGGCAGAACAAATTGGTGCTGATGTTAAGACGGCAAAACGTGGCGGACTACTGCATGATATTGGCAAGTCCATAGACCATGAAGTAGAGGGGCCCCATGTTGAATTAGGTGTAAATCTAGCTCGTAAGTATCGTGAAAACGAGGCTGTGATTCATTGTATTGAAGCCCACCACTATGATGTTGAATTCCATTCAGTAGAAGCCATCCTAGTCCAAGCAGCAGATGCAATTTCTGCAGCAAGACCTGGGGCACGGAGAGAAACAGTGGAATCCTATATCAAACGTCTTGAACAATTAGAAGCAATCGCCAATAGCTTTGATGGAATTGAAAAATCTTTTGCTGTACAAGCAGGGCGTGAAGTCAGGATTATTGTTAAACCTGAACAAACCAGTGAAGCCGAAACTATATTAATGGCTCGAAATATCAAAAAGAAAATTGAAACTGAATTAGATTATCCGGGACAAATAAAGGTTAATGTAATCAGAGAAACAAGAGCTGTTGAATATGCAAAATAAAACCTGCTAAGCAGGTTTTATTTTTTTATCCATAGTGGTAAGGTCCTAAAGCTAAAGGAAGATCTTTTATTTGAAAAAAACTATGTGATTATTATTAAGAGGGGTTTTTGTGAAACTATCATATATTGATGAATTTATCAGCTATTTAAAGTCCATCAAGGGACATAGTCCCTTGACCATCAAAGAATATTATTATGATATTCAAGGCTTCTATAAATTTATTTATCCCAAACTATATCCTGACTTTGATATGGAAGACTTTACAGCGGACCAGGTAACAAGCCAGGACTTAAATGCGGTAGATAAGCAAATGGTCTATTCCTACATATCTTATTTAGATATTGTTAAGAAGAATTCCAACAGAACAAAATATCGGAAGATATCCAGCTTAAGGGCTTTTTATAAATACCTATCTACAGTCATTGATGTTTGCAGTTACAATCCTGCTGAAACCATCGATATGCCCAAGATCGAAAAGTCTCTTCCGGTTTATTTGACCCTAGAAGAAGCCAAGAGACTTTTACAGACCATTTTATCCTCTAAACAAAAGGATATCTATAAGTATAGGGACTATGCCATGGTAACCCTCTTTCTAAATTGTGGAATGCGGTTGTCGGAATTAACAGCAATTGATCGCAAAGATATCACAGATGATGCTCGACTGAGGGTTGTGGGTAAGGGCAATAAAGAACGTATGATTTATTTAAATGAAGCCTGTATGGATGCCGTAAATAGATATTTAAGCTATCGAAATGGGATTCTTTCCGATAATGATGCACTCTTCTTAAGCATGCGAAGAAATCGGATGAGTCATTCCGCTACACAAAGAACCATTGAAAAGCATTTAAAAAATGCCGGTTTCGATACCGATAAGTATACGGTCCATAAATTGAGGCATACAGCTGCTACCTTAATGTACAAGTACGGATCTGGAGACCTAAGAGCCCTACAAGAAGTTTTAGGCCATGAGTCTGTTACTACTACACAAATCTATACCCATGTAGATAATGAAGAAATTCGTCAAACAACTTTGGACAATCCCTTGTCTCATGAAAAAGCTGATTAAATTTTCAATATCTCTTATATAAAGAAAGAGAGAGGGAGTTAAAAGGCATAAAAATAATAAAAGAAAGCATACAAAAATAGCAACAAAATAATAATTTTGTTGCTATTTTTATGTTTCGTTTGGAATAAGAGAATAGGCTATTTAGCAAGCTTTTAATGATAAAATATAATTTAAATTTTATTTCATCTTATTTTTTATCTAGATTTTAAAGTCTACTGGCATGGTTTTTATGAATGAATTCTTTACTTAAACTTTTGAATCATAGTTTTAAGATTTTAAAATAATTTCAGCTGGTATGTCGTGGATATTTTTTATTCTTTGAATCTTTATTTTTATTTTGGCTTCATTTATTGATATGCTTCTAGATTAGGACGTCTCTGTTTTTTAATTAACTCAAAGAATTTTTATACTCACCAATTTTTATCTAATAAATGGACTTAAATAAACATTAAAAGATCCAATACACCTAAATCAGACCACTATAGAGAAATTTACCTACAAATAAAGGCCTAAAATCCACGTTTTCTGATTTAAGGCCTTTATTTGTCGAAATTAGGTAGATATATACATATTTAATAGATTTGTATTAATAGATAGAAATGAGGCCCTTAAAATCGATTTTGAGGCCTCAAATTTATCATTACTATTTATCCGAAGTTAAATCACTAATAAGTTCACTGGGTATTAAAATTTCATCTCCAGGATAAATAGTTTTTGAATCTAGGTTATTATAGGTTTTTATTTTATCTAAGGTAACAAGGGTACTTTCATTTTCCATGGAGGAGTTCAGGGCGATGGACCACAAGGTATCTCCGCTGGTCACTGTATAGGGCACCCAGACTTCGAATTTATTTTCTTGGGCAATTAGGCCTCCAGATAATAAAAATCCCAGTAAAATAACAGCTGCAATACTTTTTATTTTTTTTAGCTTCATTTGAAATCACCTCAAAAAATATTTTTATGTTCTAAACAATATAGAACATATATTCAGAATATTTGTTCTATATATAGAATATACGAACACAACTTAATTGTCAAGAGAAAAAGAATATTTGTTTGAAATGTTTGTTCTTTTTTGATATAATACAAACATAAAGCTATGAGGTGATAATGATGTATGAAGATTTAAAGCAGCGAGAGATCGATATTTTATTTTTTATAAAAAAACAAATTGAACAAAATGGTTACCCTCCTACTGTTCGTGAAATTGCAGATGGAGTTAATGTGAAGAGTACATCTACGGTTCATAGCGCTTTAAGCAGTCTGGAGGAAAAAGACTATATTCGAAGAAATCCTACAAAGCCCAGAGCTATTGAACTTTTAGACCAGGAAGATGACTTATTAATGTCTAAAAAAAGGACAGTGGATGTCCCTATTTTAGGTCAAGTTACGGCTGGTGCCCCCATACTAGCTGTAGAAAACATAGATGATACTATTCCCCTACCTATAGACTATACACAAGATCGGGACTTATTTGTTCTAAAAGTAAGAGGAGAGAGTATGATTAATATTGGGATTATGGATGGAGACTATGTCATTATAGAACGTAGAAATTTCGCCAAAAATGGAGATCATGTTCTAGCCTTGTTAGATGATGAAGCGACAATAAAGACATTCTACAAAGAAGATGGCTGCGTTCGCCTTCAACCTGAGAACGACTTTATGGAGCCTATTTATGCACAAGAAGTAGCTGTTCTAGGCGTTATTGTGGGCCTGTATCGGTGGATGTAATATCACAAGCATTATTTTTAAAAATCAGGGTGGAGCTGGACTCCACCTTTTTTAAGAGTTTCTTCTAAAATTAATTAATTTTAAATATAGCTTTACATTTATCTCATTCTTTTATAGTTACTTAGTTTTATTGGGGCAAGTGTATTTTTATTCGAAAAAAATAAATGCCAGGGTTTAGGACAACTCTGGCATTTATTGATGTTTTTTACGCTTTGTACTTGTGTAGATGAAGGATTAAATTTTTTCCCTAGGAGTGTAAGTTGTATGCAATAATTCATGTGCTTTGGCTCCATAAACTTCACCCAAAAAGTCTTTATAAATCTTTTGAATCATTGGGTTTTCATGACTTTTACGGATAGGTTTATTTTTATCGATTTCATACAGCGCTTCTTGGCGTCGCTTGATAATCTCTGAATTACCATGATGGTAGGGCTGGCCAGCTCCTCCGATACAACCACCTGGACAGGCCATGATTTCGATGGCGTCGTATTTATTTTGGTCCTCTTCTACTTCTTCTAATAATTTTCGTGCATTACCGAGTCCGTGGGCAATTCCAATGGTAAAGTCTCGATTGCCTAGTTTTATGGTAGCACTACGAATTCCTTTAAGTCCCCGTAATTCTTTAAAGTCGACATTTTCCAATTCCTTGCCAGTTAATAATTCGTAGGCTGTACGTACGGCTGCTTCAATAACACCACCGGTTGTTCCAAATATGGTTCCTGCACCTGTGGATTCACCCATCAGGTTGTCAAATTCAGATTCTTCTAAATTATCAAAATCAATTCCATAATAACGAATCATTTGACCTAATTCCCGGGTGCTGATTACGTAGTCTACATCGCGGAAGCCGTCATTGGATAATTCGCTTCTCCTTGCTTCGGCCTTTTTAGCTGTACAGGGCATGACGGAAACAGTAACGATATTTGCAGGATCAATTCCCGTTTGCTTGGCATAGTAGGTTTTAACCATTGCCCCCATCATAATTTGGGGAGATTTACAGGATGAAGGAATATCTAATAGATTAGGAAAGTTTGTTTCAATGAATCGAACCCATGCGGGGCAACAACTGGTTAAGATGGGCATTGTTTTGTTGTTAACCACTCGATCGACAAGTTCAGAGGCCTCTTCCATAATAGTCAGGTCTGCTGAAAAATCGGTATCAAAAACAGTATCAAAGCCAATGTCTCTCAAGGCGGTAACGAGTTTTCCTGTAGTAATGCTTCCGGGGGCCTTATTAAATAATTCCCCTATAGCTACACGGATAGCTGGAGCTATTTGGACTACGACATGTTTATTTTCATCTCGGATGGCCTTAAGAACTTCATGGGTTTCATCAACCTCTACAATAGCTCCTGTGGGACAAACAGCAGCACATTGGCCACAAAATGTACAGGAGGATTCATTTAATTTCATTTGAAAGGCTGGAGCCACAATGGCATCAAAACCTCTATTTAAAGCAGATAGAGTTCCTACCGTTTGAACTTCATTACACATAGTTTCACAACGACGGCACATTACGCACTTTTCGGGAGTTCTAAGCAGAGAGGCACTTGACTTGTCAATTCGATGAGTCATTCTTTCTCCAGGATACTCTACCATGCGGATACCTAAGCGATTGGCTAATTCCTGCAACTCACATTCTAGGTTTTTAGGGCAGACCAGACAATCTTTAGGATGGTTTGATAGGAGTAATTCCAGATTTGTTTTTCGAGCTTCAACAGCACGAGGGGTATTGGTTTTTATAACCATACCCTCAGTAATTTCTTCTGAACATGCGGTACAAAGAGTTTTTCTCCCCTCCACTTCAACCATGCAAAGACGACAGCTGGAAGGTTTATTTTCATAACAAAAGTTATCCAGCTTCATATGGCATAGGGTAGGAATTTCAATACCTATTTCTCTAGCAAGGTCCAGAATCGTTGTTTTTGGCTTTACTTCTCTTTCTATACCATTAATATAACATTTCATGACAACCTCCTAAAGTTTTGATATGGCATTGACTGGACAGTTGTGATAGCATGTCCCACAAGCAATGCACTTATCTAGATTAATAGAATGGGGCTTTTTAATTGATCCAGAAATGCAATTTACAGGACAGAATCGGGCACATTTTGTACACCCAATACACTTGTCCGGATCAATAATATATCCCTTTTTCACAAGATGGTTGGCATAATTTACATACTCATCTTCAAAAAATTCAAGAGTAGATAAGACCGGATTGGGTGCTGTTTGTCCAAGACCACAAGCGGCGGTATCCTTAATGGTTTGAGACAAGACCTTAATTTTTTGGACCAGGTCTATACTCCCCTTTTGATCCATTAATTTTGTTAACATTTCAAGTAAGCGCTTGGTACCAATTCGGCATGGTGTACACTTACCACAACTTTCATCTTGCGTGAATTCCAAGTAAAATTTTGCAATTCCTACCATGTCGTTGTCTTCGTCCATTACAATTAGGCCGCCAGACCCCATCATAGCATTGATTTTTTTTAAATTTTCATAGTCAATGGGGGTGTCGAGGTTTTCTTTTGTAATCATAGCCCCGGAAGGACCACCAATTTGTACAGCTTTTAGTTCTTTGTCATCGGGGATTCCTCCTCCAATATCATAGACAATTTCCCGGATGGTAATTCCCATGGGGACTTCCACCAGGCCTACATTATTCACATTTCCAGCTAGGGCAAAAACTTTGGTTCCACTGGAGGATTCAGTGCCAATGGAATTAAACCATTTTGCACCTTTTAAAATAATTTGAGGGATATTGGCATAAGTTTCTACGTTATTAACTGTTGTCGGGTAGCCTAGGTAACCGGATACACTCGGAAAAGGAGGCTTACGGGTTGGCTCTCCACGCTTTCCTTCAACAGAGTGAATCAAAGCAGTTTCTTCCCCGCAAACAAAGGCTCCTGCACCAAGACGAATTTGGATGTCAAAGTCAAAGCCGCTGTTGAAAATATTTTTTCCAATAAAACCATATTTTTCTGCTTGAGAAATAGCGCGTTTTAGTCGGTTGATAGCTAGAGGATATTCTGCACGAATATAAATTTTGCCGTGGTTGGCTCCTGTAGCATAACCTCCAATAGCCATAGCTTCCAGAACACTATGGGGGTCCCCTTCTAAGATTGAACGGTCCATAAAGGCACCGGGGTCTCCTTCGTCAGCATTACAGAAGATAAATTTTTCTTTTGATTTGGATTTGGCTGTATTTTCCCACTTAATTCCTGTTGGGAAACCTCCACCACCACGGCCTCGAAGACCTGAATCTTTGATGACTTGGACAACTTCTTCTGGAGTCATAGATTCTAAAGCTTTTGCCAATGCTTGGTAACCGTCTTGAGCAATATACTCATCGATATTTTCAGGGTCAATGAGTCCACAGTTTTTCAAGACAATCCGCATTTGTTTTTTGTAGAAATTCATGTCGTCCTGGTCCGGTATATAACCTCCAGCATTGGACTTGTATAGTAACCGCTTAACAGGACGGCCATGCATAATGTGTTCATCTAAAATTTCTTCTACATCTTCAGGTTGAACTTTTACATAAAAGACATTGTCCGGATAAACTTTTACAATGGGTCCTTGTCCACAAAAACCCAGACAGCCTGTGCGTTTTGCTTCAACATCGCTGATAAACCGTTTTTTTAGGCCAACTTGAAACTCATCAAGTATTTCAATACTCCGAGCAGATGTACATCCTGTATCTTGGCAAACTAAAATTTGTTGTCGTATGTTAGAGGTCATTTTTATCACCTACTTGTCTCTGGCTGTCCTTTGCAGAAGTTTTGTTTGAAAGGGTCTCTGGTTTATCTGCTTTTTTCTTGTTTTCTTTTTGTGAAGGGGATTTTTTTTCATTTTTTGAATCAACAAGGTCATTATCTGTAAGATTGGGGTCTTGTTTTAAAGCGTTTTTAACAGAGCTGTCTTTGGAGCGCAGAGTATAAATTTCTTGAATTAAATCTCTAATTTTTTTGCTATAGATACTTGTTGAGTCTACATCAATGGAAAATTTATAAGTAATATGAAAATTAAAATTTTCTTTTTGCTTAGGATCATCTTCATATAATATTTTTGCTCGATCCCCATTTAAACTATTTACATATTTCCGCAATTCATAGATTGCACGAGATACCTCTGTGTAATCAGCCTTTTCGTTGCCTTTAATGCAGATAGTTACAACTTCATCATTAGCCATATTGCCAATACTTCTAGGGGCCATCAAATCTTGGTACTTATCCTTAAGCTCAAGTAAATGTTTTCCACTATTAACTTTCATCAGCCTTCTCCTTTTCTCGATATTCCACAATAATATCGTCTACCATATCATTGGTAACGTGGCTAAAGATTTTATCATTAATTTTAACAACCGGCCCTAGGCCACAGGCGCCTAGACAGCGGATACTGTTTAGAGTAAATAAGCCATCTTCGCTAATTCCCTCTTCATTGACCTTGAGTCTTTCGCTAAAGATATCGTAAAGATTTTGAGATCCCTTAACGAAGCAAGCAGTACCTCTGCAAACGTCTACAATATACTTAGTTACCTGCTTTTCACTAAAAAAAGAATAAAAGGATACAATTCCGTTGATTTTTACTGCAGGCATATCAATTTTTCGAGCAATGTGCAGTTGCAATTCTTTAGGCAGATATTCAAAAACACTTTGGGCATAGTGTAAAATAGTAATGATGTTTAGTTGCTTATCTTCAAAAGTGTCAATATAGGCATCTAACATGTCAAGTTTCTTCTTTTCTAAGATGCTCATGTCTAAATCAGACATCAAATCACCCCTCTCTACTATTAGGATACACCATAATTATAAAAAGTATAGTATATTAAGAATAAAATGCACAAACTAAGACTATTTTTTTACATATATTTGACAAAATTAAATATAATTGGGCATATTAAAAATAAAAGACGAAAAATGGACTAAGAAATCCAGTTTTCGTCCTTAAATCTTTTAAGGACATTTCTTAAACTAATTCGACAATGAGCATAGGTTAATCCGCCTTGGAAGTAGGCAATATAGGGTTGACGCATTGGGCCGTCAGCTGACAATTCAATAGAGCTACCTTCAATAAAACCACCTGCTGCCATAATGACAGGATCTTCGTATCCAGGCATATCCCAGGGTGTTGGGATGAAGTGGGCGTCAACAGGTGAACTTTTTTGAATCTCTTCACAAAAAGCTTTTAATTTTTCGGGATCCTTAAAGACAATGGATTGGATAATATCGGACCTTGGATCCTTGGCTTGAGGAATACATGGATAGGATAAGGATTCAAAACATTTGGCAAACAACAAGGCTCCCTTTAAGGCTTCAGAAACAACATGGGGGGCCATAAACAAGCCTTGGAGAATTTGCCGGGTCATGCCAAAGGAAAGGCCACATTCTTTACCAATTCCTGGTGCAGTTAGGAGGTTGGCTATATGGTCAATGTACTTGGCCTTACCTACAATGTATCCTCCGCAATATGCCAAACCACCACCTGGATTTTTAATAAGAGAGCCAGCCATAATATCCACACCAAGGTCAGTTGGCTCCAGAATTTCTGTAAATTCACCATAGCAGTTATCTACAAAAATCGGAAGCTTAGAATTGATTGATCGAATCCGGTCGACAGCTTCTTTTATTTCCTGAATTGTGAAGGCTCTTCTTTGGCTATAGCCTGTGGATCGTTGAATGACAACCAAACTTGTTTTTTCGCTAATAAAGTCTTTGAACAGATTAAGATTCATTTGACCATCTTTTAAGGGGACTTCTTGATAGGAAACACCTCTGCTAAGCAAGTTTCCACTTTCCTCCCCTGTTAATCCAATAGCCTTTTGCATGGTGTCATAGAGGGGGCCACACAGGCTTAAAAGCTCGGAACCTTGTCTTAGAAAGGATGAAACAGCTAGGAAGATGGCATGGGTACCAGAGACGATATTGGGCCTTACAAGGGCATCTTCTGTATGAAAGACATCCTTATAAATGGCCTCCACCTTATCCCGGCCACCATCTCCATATCCATAGCCTGTAGTCCAATGAAAATCAGATGCAGCCAACTTATTTTTCTGCATGGCTTTTAGGATTTTTTCTTGATTCAGAAGGGTAATTTTTTCTCTTAACTGAAAAAAATCCTTAGCTTCTTCTTCCATCCTATCTATTAACTTGTCTATTTCTTTATTCATGTTCCCTCCAATGTGAAATAATTTGGTCTAAAGCGTCTCCTTGATTCAGATTGCTTAAATTAAGCCAAAATCCATTTTCATAGCGCCGGAACCAGGTTAATTGTCTTTTTGCATAGCGTCTAGAATTTCTCTTAATGAGGTCTATGGTTTCTTCATAGCTTGTATGGCCTAGAAAATACTGGTAAATTTCTTTGTAGCCAATGGCTTTCATGGCTTGGTTTTTGTTATTTAAGCCACGGTCTATCAAAGCCTTGACCTCATCAAATAAGCCTTCTTGAACCATTCCATCTACTCTTTGGTTGATTCGCTCATATAGTTCTTCCCGGTTGCGGTTTAGGATAATTAAACAGGGATCATAAAAGAGACTCTCCACATTTAAACCGGCAGAAGCTTGTTTAGGGTTTTGGATTTCAATTTCTAAGGCCCGCATTAATCGCTGGGGATTTTTTTTATCCAAGCTTTCTAACTTTAAGGGATTGAGCTCTTTTAATAAATCAGACAGACCTTGACTTCCCTTGGTTTCATAAATTTTTTCTAAATTTTGTCTTAAGGACTGGTCTTTTTTTGTCTTAAAGAAATCCAATTGGCACATGATACTGTGTAAATATAAACCAGTCCCCCCAACTAAGATGGGAAGCTTGCCCTCTTTTTCAATTATCTCAATATAGGACCCCACGTCTTCAGAAAATTCTGCAACACTATATTCAGCAAAGGGGTCTACATGGCTTAAACCGTAATGAGGAATACCGTCTGTTTCATCTAGTTTAATTTTCCCAGTTCCAATATTAAAATCTTTGTAGATTTGCATGGAATCTGCAGAAATGATTTCTCCATTTAAAGCCTTGGCCAGGTCTATGGATAGGTGGCTTTTCCCAACTCCTGTAGGCCCAGTTAGAATGAGTATTTTCTTTTTCATGATTCGACCCTTAAAAATAACTTTTCCAATTCTCGTTGGCTTATTTTTAATACGCTAGGACGACCATGGGGGCAGGTATAGGGATCATCACAAGCAATCAATTGTTGAATGAGGGCTTCTACTTCGATACCTATTAGGGGGTCATGGGCCTTTATAGCACTTCTGCAGGCCTTGCGCATAATGTCATAGCGATTAAAGTCGTATTTATTAGAAACAGTGGATAAATGGTCAATCAGGTTTTGAATAAAGGAAATAGAACCTGGCTCTCCAAAGATAAAGGGAACCTCTCTAAGTAGGATACTATCTTCGCCAAAAAAGTCATAGACAAATCCCAGCTCTTGGAAGGAAGTTTGGTAGTTTTCTAAGAGAGTTCGGGCATATTGCGAAGTCTTAATAAGCTCAGGCGTTAAAAGAATTTGCCGGTCTATAGCCTCGTTAGAAAATTCATAAAGATACTTTTCGTAGAGAATACGTTCATGGGCAGCATGTTGGTCAATTAGATAAATATCTGTTTTTCCTTGGAAAAGCAAATAAGTTTTAAAAATTTGTCCAATATATTTTGTTTCCAAGAGGGATTGGATCCATGTTTTTTCCGGATCAAGCCTAGAATAGTCATCCTCTTCTTCTGAGGCGTAGTCCAGATATTCAGCCTGGTCAGTTAGGTCTTGGTCCGAAGGTGGAAGGAGGTCCACTTTATTTAAAGAGTCATCTCTAACAAAGTTAATCTCTTCTATATCTTCTTTTTTTAGAGTAGGGTCTTCTTTTTTAGACTGACCATATAGGCTCAAAATGTCCAAAGGATCCTTTTGAGGCATGGTGTTTTTAATATTTTGGACATCGGGAATTTTAGATCCATTAAAGCTTTGACTTAAAAGTTCTTGAAGAATAGGGATTAACTTATTTTCGTTAGATAACTTGACCTCGTGTTTTTTTGGATGAATATTCACATCAACAAGTTGGGGGTCAATTTCAATATATAAGACAAAGATTGGAAATTTCTGCAGGGGAATTTTTGACCGATAAACTCCCTCAATGGCCTTGGATATTTGTAAATTACGAACATATCGGCCATTAATATAGATATATTCATGGATTCGGGAAGACCGATAGAGTTGGTTGTCTCCAAAAAATCCTTGGATTTTATAGGAGGAAGATTTAAAGGAAATTGCCTGCAAGTGTTGGACAATTTGTTTCCCTAGGATGGAATAGAGGTGGTTTTCATGGTTCTGGCTATTAGAACTTTTAAAAACCTGACGATGGTCCTTGCTTAAGGAAATAGAAACACCGGGGACACCTAAGGAGATTTTTTCTACAACCTCTACGATATTTGCCCATTGTATTTTACTGGCTTTTAAAAATTTTTTACGAACAGGCAAATTTTCGAAAATATTTTTTACTTTTATCGTGGTTCCGATAGGAGCTCCTATTTTCTCCCGTAAAACTTTTTTTCCAAATTGATAAACCAAGCGGATAGCATAGTCCTGGTCACAAGACCTGCTGATTATTTCCAGTTCGCTGACCTGGTTTATACTTGGTAGGGCCTCGCCACGGAAGCCGAGAGTTTTTGAATTATTCAAATCTTCGATAGATTGAATTTTTGATGTTGCATGCCGTAAGACTGAAAGTTCAATTTCTTCTTGGCTCATGCCTATGCCGTTGTCTGTAATTCGAATATAGCTGGCAGGACTGTTTAAAATTTCAATTTGAATTTGACTACTTTGGGCATCAATGGAATTTTCTAAAAGCTCTTTGACAACACTGGCAGGTTCTTCAATGATTTCGCCAGCAGCTATTTTTGAAATTGTATCACTTGTCAGTTGATGTATCATTCAAGACCTCTTTTACTTCTATTTGCAAGTTTTGTACTTGGGTTAAAGTTTCCAATGGTGTTTGGCTCAACAAGTCAATTCTAGCTAATTTTTTTAAAATATTCTTATAATCCTCTTCCCTGTCAAAAACCTTGTCCTCCTTCTTTTCATAAAGAGGAGGAAGACTTGGAGTTTTTTCTTTTTCGTCAGCTTTTAATTTTAAGAAGATTTCCTTGGCTCTTTGGATGAGTCTTGGGTCAATACCAGCCAGTTGGGCTACATCAATCCCAAAAGATTGGTTGGAATACCCATGACTTATCTTGCGCAAGAAACTAATACCATGTTCATTTTCTTCCGTTAAGACCGTTAGGTTCACAAGCCCCGGAATTCGATCCGCCAGGGGAATTAATTCAAGATAGTGGGTTGCGAACAGGGTTTTAGCCTTAATTTCCTTAGCAATATATTCGATTAAAGCCCAGGCAATACTTAGGCCATCAAAGGTTCCTGTTCCCCGCCCTACCTCATCTAAAATAACCAGAGATTGGCTGGTGGCTTCCTTGGTAATGGTAGCCACTTCCTTCATTTCTACCATGAAAGTACTTTCTCCTCCACTTAGGTTATCAGAAGCGCCAATTCGGGTGAAAATTCGGTCTATGGGTGGAATTTTTGCCTGGCTTGCAGGAACAAAAGATCCTATATGGGCTAGAATGCAAATTAAGGCCACTTGACGCATGTAGGTGGATTTTCCGGCCATATTGGGCCCTGTAATGAGGGCAATCATCTCATCATCCTGGTTTAAATAGGTATCATTAGGAACAAAGAGTTCAAAGGCCTGGTTGGCTTCCACCATGGGGTGGCGGCCTTCTTTTATTTCTAAAACCTGGTCCTCTTGAATAAGAGGTCTTACATAGCCATAACTATGGGCAAGGCTGGCAAAGGAAGAGTAGATGTCCAATTCTGCTATTTTTTGTGCTGTATATTGAATGCGAGACAAATAGTCCTTGGTCTTGTTTTTTAAGTTTAAGAAGATAGAGCTTTGAAGACTCAGAGATTCATCTTTAGACCCAAGAATTTGAGACTCCATCTCCTTTAATTCAATAGTAAAAAATCGTTCACTTCCAACAAGGGTTTGCTTTCTTAAATAATAATCCGGAACAGCATCGGCATTGGACTTGGTTACTTCAATAAAATAGCCCAAAATTTTATTATATTTTATCCGGAGGTTTTTGATGCCTGTTTTTTCCTTTTCCTTTTTTTCTAAGTCAATGAGCCATTTTTTCCCATGGGTTCTGGCATCAATGAGTTGGTCCAGCTGTTCATCGACTCCTTGTTTGATAAAGATTGTATCTGTTATTAGAACAGGAGCATCTTCAATTAAGGTATTTTCAATAAGGTTAATTAGGTCTGATAAATCAGGGAAATTGGAAACGAACTTGAGGCATTCGGGCTTTTGCGAGGCAAGGAGCTTTTCTTCAAGATCCTTGCTGGTAAGAAGGGTATTTTTCAAGCAAATTAAGTCCCGGGGACTAATAGACCCTGTAGCGATTTTTACAGATAGTCTTTTTAAATCATAGACGTCCTTTAAAGAGGTCTTTATTTGGTCTAAAAAGATTAAATCATTGAATAAGAGTTCAACAAAATCCAGTCTTTGGTTGATTTTAACGGGATCTCTCAAGGGATGGTTAATCCAGTATCGCAGGAGTCTGGATCCCATGGAGGTTTGGTTCTTGTTTAAAACATGGTAGAGAGAACCTTCTTGATCTCCACGACCTAGAGTTTCAAAAAGCTCCAGGTTTTTTTTTGCTGTTTCATCCAAAACAAGCTCTTCCCCACTATCTACAGAGATAATCTCTAAAATATGATCCATATTGGTTTTTTGAGTTAGGCTAATGTAGTTTAAGAGAAAAATTGCCGTAGAATAGGATAGAGGATGACGCATGTTTAGTTTTAAAAAAGATTCCTCAAGTTCTTTAGTAATGGAAAGCTTTTTTTGAACCATAAAATCATCCACAACTTGGATGGATATCTTTTCGTTCATAAATTCCAATTTTTCTAAAAGGTCTGGGTGGATCAAAATTTCCTTAGGGTCGTAGGTAGCAATTTGGTCTTGAATCCATAAAATGGCCTGGTCTTCGTCTTGGAAAAAATTCTCCAAACTAAAGAATTCTCCTGTTGAATAGTCTAAAAAAACCAAAGCTGTACTGGATTCTATAAATTGGATGGCACAAATATACCGGTTTTCATCCTTTTTCAAATAGGCTTCATTGGTAAAGGTTCCAGGAGTTACAACACGGATGACTTCTCTTTTTACAATACCTTGAGCTTCTTTAGGGTCTTCAACCTGGTCACAGATGGCAACCCGGTAGCCCTTAGCAACTAATTTAGCCAGGTATTGATCGGCTACATGATAGGGCACCCCACACATGGGGATATTTGTATCCTCCGTTTTGCCACGTTTTGTCAGGGTAATATCTAGTTCTCTGGAGGCAATTTTTGCATCCTCAAAAAATAATTCAAAAAAGTCCCCTAGCCGGAAAAATAATAGACAATCCGGATAAGCATCCTTTGTTTTTAAATACTGTTGCATCATAGGGGTGTATTTTGTGTAATCTTTATGAACCAATAAACTCACCTTCTAAATTAAAGGAATTTGCAGAAGTAATCGTTATAGGAAGAATCTTTCCAATAAGTCTATCCCCTCCTCTAAAATGGGTTAATTTAAAGCCTTCTGTACGGCCTGTCAGCATGGACTTATCATGCTTAGAATGATCTTCTACTAGAACCTCAAGGGTTTTCCCAACCAAAGCCTTATTTTTTTTCTCAAAGATAGGATAAAGAGTGTCTGTCAAGCGATTAAAGCGGTCTTGCTTGATTTCCTTTGGAATTTGGTGGATATTATTAGCTGCAGGAGTCCCCTCTCTAGGAGAGTACAAAAAGGTAAAGGCACTATCGTATTGAACATACTTAACTAGGTCTAGGGTATCTTGAAAGTCATCTTCACTTTCTTCAGGAAAGCCAACCATAATATCTGTACATAGGGCAATATCAGGAACCAAGTTTTTAACCTTGTCTATTTTTCTCATATAGTCCTCCCGACTATAGCGTCGGTTCATCTTCCTTAAAACAGAATTAGACCCGGCTTGGACGGGCAAATGTAAAAAGTTACACAGGGAGTCCAAATCTTTAAAAGCCATTAGGAGGTCGTCTGAAATATCTTTAGGATGGGAAGTCATAAAACGAATTCGTTTTAAACCCTGAATTTTTGCCAAATCATAGATTAAGTGGGTAAAACTGTACCCATTTTCCAGAGCTGGTGCATAGCTATTTACATTTTGTCCCAGGAGGGTAATTTCCAGAACGCCACTAGCAACCAGGGCTCGAACTTCATTTAGGATGTCTTGTGAAGGACGACTTACTTCCCTTCCCCGGGTGTAGGGAACGATGCAATAGCTACAGAAATTATTACATCCGTACATAATATTAACGAAAGATTTGTAGGGGTAGTAACGATTTGCCAAAAGCTTATCATCAATGGATTGGAAGGGCTCATCAATGTCAATGGTTCTTTTCTTAGTTTCATAGTGGTCTAGGAGCAAGGCCGGGAGCTTATGAATATTATTTGTTCCAAAAATAATATCTACGTGCTTACATTTCTCCAGGACCTTGTTCCTAGATTCTTCCCTTTGCATCATGCAGCCGCAGACGGCAATGGTTAAGTCTCTTTGCTTTTTTTGGTGTTTGAGCTCTCCTAACTTACCATAGACTTTATCTTCTGCAGAATGACGGATTGAACAGGTATTTAGTAAAATTAAATCCGCTTCTTGAGGGTCTGGAGTAGCATGAAAGCCCACTTGCTCCAGAATCCAAGAAATTTTTTCAGAATCATGCTCATTCATTTGGCAGCCATAAGTCATAATGTGATATTTAGCCTGGCTGGGTAATTTATCTTTTAATATATGGATAACTTGTTCTTCTTGATCTATAAAATTCAAAAATATACTCCTTTAAAATATTAGAATATCTAACTTAATATTATACCATAATTGCCGGGGGAAAACTAAAGAAGAGAAAAACATAGCCTAATCCAGATAAAATTTTATGTATAAGAAAAGAGTAAGTCTTTAAGACTTACTCTTCATAAATATAATCCTTCATATTGTTTCCTGCAATCATTACTGTCGATGTATTATGCAAGAAAGAGGACGTAGTGTTGGATATAATATTAAAGGCTCCTAGGGCAATTAAAGAAGAATTAACCAACATAATTTCTTGATGATCGGCCTTCATCCGCTTTAACATAGACCGGCCTAGTTTCACAACATTAACTAGACTGTACAATTCATCAGTTCCAATTGCAATGTCAGAGATTTCTTTTGCAATATCTGCACCCTTATGCATGCTAATACCCACATCTGCCATAGAAAGAGCAACAGAATCGTTAATTCCATCCCCAATCATAACAACAGTATGTCCCTTGGCCTTCATAGACTTAATATAGTTAGCCTTATCCTCCGGAAGAACTTGAGACTGATATTCATCAAGTGATAGCTGTTGAGCTATACTTCGAGCAGCATTTTCTGCATCTCCCGTTAACATGACAATGTGCTTAAATCCAAGGTCCCTAAGTTGGTCTACTGTTTCCTTAGCATCACTTCTTAGAGGATCTGAAATACATAGAACAGAAATTAATTCGTTGTCAAGGGCCAAGTAAAGTAGAGAATATTCTTCCTTGAGTTCATCAATTAAAGACTGGTCTTCAGCATTTAATCGGACTCCCTCATCGTCAAAAATGAAATGAGCAGAACCAATTAGGGCCTTTTGTTTCCCAATATAGGCTGAAATGCCATGGGCTACAATATATTCAGGCTCTGAATGCATCTCTTCGTGCTTGACATTTTCTTCATGAGCCTTATTAACTACCGCATTGGCAATGGAATGGGGGAAATGTTCTTCAAGGCAAGCAGCTATTTTTAAACAATCTCTTTCATCATAGTCAGGATTGAAGGTGATAATTTTTTCAACCATAGGCTCACTTTTTGTTAGAGTGCCTGTTTTATCAAAAATAATGGTGTCTGCCTTGGCTAGATCTTCTAGATACTTTCCGCCCTTAACCAGGACATTGTTGTCTGAAGCTTGGTTCATAGCCTTCATAACAGCAATAGGCATGGTTAGTTTTAAGGCACAAGAGAAGTCTACCATTAAAAAGGCCTTGGCCGCTGTAAAGTTTCTTGTCAAAAGATAGGTAATTCCAGCGCCTAAAAAAGAGTATTTCACAAGACCATCTGCCTTGTTTTCGGCATTTAACTGAGCTAAAGCCTTATTTTCTTCAGAAGAATTAATCAAGTCAATGATATAGTTCAATCGAGTTTCATTGTGTTTTTTCGTCGTTTCAATAAGCAGTTGGCCTTCTTCCAAGACAGTTCCGGCAAATACTGTTTTATTTTTAGTCACCTTGACAGGCTCGCTCTCTCCAGTAAAACTGGATTGGTTGACTAAGCCTAAGCCGTCAATGACTTTTCCATCTACAGGAATAACCGATCCCATATTTACATAAACGGCATCGCCTATTTCGACGTCATCTAAAGATTTAATTATTTTTTCATGGCCATCTTTAACAAAGACCTTATCCACTTGAATAGCCAATGATTTGGTTAAATTTTGCTTGGACTTTTTCAGGGTCCATTCTTCTAAGTCTTCACCCAAGCCTAATAAAAACATAATGGATGAAGCTGTAGCAAAGTCACCAGAAAGCATAGATACACTTATGGCTGTCATATCCAAGACATCAACACTTAAGCGTCGATTCCACAGGGATTTTAATCCACTCTTTATGAAAGCTCCACTCTTATACAGGGTTAAGACAGTCCGGATAGGCATAGGTAACAAGCGGATTAAAAGTCTTGTTTCAAAAGAGTCCCTTACAATATCAAACAGGTCATTTTCTTCCAAAGATAAGAAATTTTGGTCGTCAATTACTGTTTGATCAATTGTTTCTTCTTTTAGGGACAAGAGATATCGACAAATGCTTGGAAAGTCTTCTTCCTTATATTCTAGACTGATGCTAGAATTTTTTTTGTAAATTTTATAAGTGAGGATTTGGTCGTTTTTATCCAATAAATAGCTTAGTTTATCCAAAAAATCAATGGAATACAACTTATTGGATATTAGACGACACCTTCCCGGTATTCTATGGGCTATTGAAATATCCATTTTAAAACTCTTAGTCTTCTAGATCTGCTTCACTAGCAACTTCTTCTATGTCGTTTTCTTTTTCTTCTTCTTCTCTTTCGATGTCTTTTTCCATCTTTAATACTTTTGCTTCAGCAACGATGTCGTCTGCATTTTCTTTTACTTTTTCTACAGCCTTATCAACATCGTCTTTAATTTTTAAACCGCCGGCAACTGCACCTACAGCTAAATCCTTAATCTTTTGAGATTGAATAATTTTACTACCGATAGCACCTGCTAATACACCAAGTCCGATTCTAATTAATTGTTTGTTCATTTTGTTTCTCCTCTCATAAAATGATACAGTTTCTCAATTTCATTATATAACCCTGTTGCCTTAAAAGCAACAATAAAGATTGATGCCAGAGGTACTCATTCCAAGCATCTCTGGCCTAAATAATACAGTCTTTTAATTTATAAGGACAGCAAAAGCTTGATCTTAGAAATTAGTAAGCAATAAATGCCTTTGCCTTAGTATGACAAATTGGGCATGCTTCTTCTGTCTTATCAAAGGTGATGTAACCACATACTGGGCAAAGTAAAATATCTTCTTTGTCTAAATCTTTTCCAGCATCGACACATTTTTTAGCTTCTTCATAACGTTCAGCATGAACCTTTTCAGCTTCAATGGCATATCTCATTGCTTTAACAGCTTCTTTTTCACCTTGTTCTTCAGCTACACAAATAAAAGCTGGATACATTTGAGTAAATTCAAAAGTTTCTCCATCGATTGCAGCTTGAAGATTTTCAGAAGTCTTATTGATGCCAAAACCAGCCATGCTAGTTACAGCAAAGTCGCCGTTTACATCTTTAAGGGCTTTAAAGTGTAAGCGAGCGTGAACTTCTTCAGCGTCAGCAGTACAATCAAAAAGTCTTTTAACATTTTCAAATCCTTCTTTTTTAGCAGCGTCTCCCCAAACTCGATAGCGCATGTGAGCTTGGCTTTCGCCACCAAAAGCTGATTGTAAATTTGTTTGAGTCATTGCATTCATAATCATTTTCCTCCTTAAAAATCTTACTATTGATTAACTATCTTTAGTATAAGATATAATTTATAAATTTTCAAGAAATCCAGATAATATTAATAAAGCAAAATACCCCACCGGGTAAGATGAAAGGCTTTATCATAATTAAATGGCTATTTTTCAATATCTTCATTGATTTTAAGAATAAAGAAAGCTTAGGTTTCCCTAAGCTTTTTAAATATTTTTTACTTTTTCTGCCTGATCATAAGCTGTTAGAGCATCAATTAACTCATCTAAATCCCCATCGTTAATGGCGTCAATTTGATGGGAGGTAAAATTAATTCTGTGGTCTGTAACACGACCCTGAGGATAATTATAGGTTCGTATTCTTTCAGATCGGTCCCCACTTCCAATTTGAGACTTCTTTTCAGCTGAAATTTCCTTATTTTGTTCAGCCTGCATTTGGTCATAGATCCTAGACTTTAAAATAGTCATGGCCTTAGCCTTGTTTTTAATCTGACTTTTTTCGTCTTGACAGGAAACCACAATGCCTGTAGGAATGTGGGTTAAACGGACGGCCGAATCTGTGGTGTTAACGGATTGGCCCCCATGACCGGAAGATCTAAAATAGTCTACACGAATTTCTGTTTCGTCAATCTCTACTTCAATATCTTCAACTTCAGGTAAGACAACAACTGTAGCTGTAGAAGTGTGAATTCGTCCAGAGCTTTCTGTTTCAGGAACACGTTGCACCCTATGAACTCCAGACTCATACTTTAACCTTGAGTAGGCGCCCTTCCCTTGGACCATAAAAATGACTTCCTTATAGCCACCGATTCCTATTTCATTGGTATTTAAGACGTCTGTTTGCCAGTTGTGTTTTTCTGCATAGCGTAAATATTGTCGAAATAAGACACCTGCAAATAGGGCTGCCTCATCCCCTCCTGCCCCGGCTCGGATTTCAATAATAACATTTTTATCGTCATTCTTATCCTTAGGAACCAGCAAAATTTTTAATTCATTTTCCACCCTGGCTAGGTCTTCTTCATTTTGTGTGATTTCCTCTTTAACCAGTTCCTTCATTTCTTCGTCAAGAGGTTCGTTAAAGAGACTTTTCGCAGAAGCAAGGTCTTCTGAAAGCTTGCGGTATTGCCTGTACTTTTCTACGACAGGCAATAGTTCCCCGTGTTCAATGGCATATTTTTGAAAACTTTGAGAATCGCTAATGACGGCAGGGTCTATCATTAAGCCTTCAAGCTCTTTTAAACGATCTTCAAAAACAGATAATTTATCGTACATTTATTTCCTCCTAGTTGCTATAATTACCCGGTCATGACCACCATAGTCTTGGATGCATTTGCCGGTAAAATGAATGGCATCAAGTAAAGCAAATATTTCTTCTTTTTGATTATAGCCAATTTCCAACACCAAGTAGCCAGTTTTATTTAGGTAGTCAGGGGTGTCTTTAATAATTTTTTTATAAAAGTCCAGGCCGTCTTCTCCCCCATTTAAGGCAAGGTGAGGCTCATATTTTTTTACTTCATCTTCTAAATCATCCATATCTTTTGCCTTAATATAGGGAGGATTTGAATAAATTAAGTCATAGGAAGGGGCGACTTTTTCGAAAAGGTTGCTTTTGAAAAAATGAACTTGTGCCAAATGCTTTTTAGCATTCAATTCAGCAACTTGAATGGCTTGGTCGCTAATATCTACACCATCCACAGATAAACTGGGCCTTTCAAGTTTCATTGTAATGGAGACGCAACCAGATCCGATACCAAGTTCCAAAAAGCTATTTCCAGGCAATTTTAATAGCTCCTGAATGGAGAATTCCGTCTCAAGCCTGGGAATAAGCACGGAGGAGTTTACAAAAAAATCTCGGCCATAAAAGCTTCTTTTATTAAAAATATAGGCCAGGGGTTGGCCCAATTTTCGCGCTTCTATTACTTCCTCTAGTCTCTTAAGAATATTTTGGTCTACTGGCAAATCATCGTGGGCATATAAATAAGAAATATCCCTCTTAAATAGGTTTTCGAGAATTTCTCGACTCTCATGTTCATGGCCAATGGATTCAAGTTCTTTACGTAGATGGTGAAGCAATGTTTTTACATCCAACGGTCATTTTCTCCTTCTCTGGGAAGAACTGCCTTTAGAGAGGCGATGGCCACTTCAATTTGATCCGGGTCTGGTTCCTTAACTGTGGCAATTTTTTGGATGTAGAGTCCTGGCCGTCTTAATAATTTACTCAGGGCGGAGTCACTTTTTCCAATCCAGCGATTGATTTCATAGGCAATTCCCGCAATAACTGGGAACATTAAAATACGAATAAGGACCCTTAAGATGGGGTTGGGCCATCCAAAAAAAGATAGGACCACAATGCTAATGGCCAGGACCATAAACAAAAAGCTGGTCCCGCACCGGGGGTGTTCACAGGGATATTTTTGAACATTTTCTACAGTGAGTTCGTCTCCATGTTCATAGCAATGAATGGACTTGTGCTCAGATCCATGGTATTGGAAAACTCGGTAAATATCGTCAATTTTTGAAATATAAACTAGATAGATAAAAAAGACCACAATTCTTAAGATTCCCTCTAAAAGATTTAGGGCAAAAACAGAATCTGTAAATTTTTGAAGGCCACTGGCAATTAAATTTGGCAATAAAATAAAGAAAACAATAGCCATGGCTACAGAAAGGGACAGGGTTAGAAAAATCTCTTTATTGGATAAGAAAGTTCCTTCGTCATCGTCCCAAAAAGAAGCCGAATAGGTCATGGCTTTTAAACCTATCACCATAGCTTCGATTAGTTTAACTGCCCCTCTTAGGATGGGGAGATTAAAAATTGGGAACTTATCAGCAATAGAAAAGTTTTTATTTATTTTTAATTCAATTTCTCCATTAGGCTTCCGAACGGCAATGGCTGTTTTTGAAGGGCCCTTCATCATGACGCCTTCAATGAGTGCCTGGCCACCAATAGAGGTTTTAAATGTATTATTCATAGATTCTCCATATGAAAATTGGTTAGTGTAAACACTAACCAATTTCTTAATCTCTTTTGTACTTGCGATTGAATTTTTCAATACGTCCACCTTGGTCTGAGAATTTTTGTTTCCCAGTGAAGAATGGATGGCATTGTGAGCACACTTCAACTTTTAAATTTTCCTTGACAGAACCTGTTTTAAAGGTATTCCCACAAGCACAAGTGACTGTAGCTTCCTTATATTCTGGTTGAATATCAGTCTTCATCACTTATCACTCCTTTATTTAAATTACTTAGGCTCATACTTAACTTCTATAGTATACCATAGGGACAAGCCGATTTCAATAAAAACTTATGAGGATTTATTGAGCGTAGTCAGGCTTTTGATCCAGTTTATGGGTACTGGAAATTTTACGGATAGTTCCACTGGGTAATCTTAAAACCAAGGTGTCGGTATCTGCAATATTATTGGCGTGGTAGCTTACACCTCGTAAAAGCTCTCCGTTGCTGACTCCTGTTGCAGAAAATAAGACCTCATCTCCCTTAACCAGGTTATCAATGTGATAAATTTTGTCTAAATCACTTTTTAATTCTTTACAGCGAGCCAATTGGGCTTCATCAGATGGCATTAATTTTCCTTGGAAGTCGCCACCCAAACATTTTAAAGCAGCGGCGGCAATAACCCCTTCTGGAGCTCCACCAATCCCCATAATTAAATCAACACCAGAATCTTCAAAGCAAGAAGCAATGGCAGTAACAATATCTCCGTCATTGACAAATTTAATTCTTGCTCCTTCTGCCCGAATTTCATTGACTAATTTTTCGTGGCGTTCACGTTTTAAAACGGAAACAGTTAGGTCGCTAATATCTTTTCCCAAAGCTTTGGCTACATTTCTTAGATTTTCTGCAGTACTGGCATCCAGTCGAATGGCTCCTTTTGCTTTAGGGCCACAAGCAATTTTATCCATGTAGCAGTCAGGGGCATTTAAAAGGCATCCCTTGGGAGCTACAGCAACTACGGCTATGGCGTTTGGCATACCTCCAGCAATGGAGGTTGTTCCATCGAGAGGGTCTACAGCAATATCTACTTGGTTTTCGTGGTTGGCGCGACCAATGTTTTCCCCAATATAAAGCATGGGGGCTTCATCGATTTCCCCTTCTCCAATAACTACTGTTCCATCAATATCTATGGTATCAAACATACGACGCATAGCATCAACAGCTGCACCATCTGCCGCGTTTTTATCACCCTTCCCCATCCATTTTCCAGCTGCTAAGGCAGCAGCTTCTGTAACACGTGCTAAATTTAAACCTAAATCACGATTCACTTTGTATCCCCCTTTAAGTATTTGTTCCAATCCTTATTAAAACCCTCTAGACCACTATCTGTCAAGGGGTGTTTTAGCATTTGTTTAAAAACCTTGTATGGTATTGTTGCAATATCGGCACCATTGATTGCAGCATCTAGAACGTGTTTAGGGTGTCGAATACTGGCAGCTATAATTTTTGTAGGTATATTTCCTTGGGTAAAAATTTTCTTTATATTTTTAATTAAGTCTGCCCCATCATAAGAAATATCATCAATCCGTCCAATAAAAGGACTGACATATTGGGCACCTGCCTGAGAGGCTAATAAGGCCTGGTTTGGAGAAAAAATTAGGGTCATATTCACTTGAATTTTTTCTCTTGTTAAAATCGAAGTGGCCTTGATTCCCTCTTCTGTCATAGGTAGCTTAATAACAATATTTTTATCTAAACAAGCAAGCTTGCGGGCATCTACAACCATCTTTTCAGCAGTATCTGATGGGACTTCTGCACTGACAGGACCATCCACCAAAGCAGCAATTTTTTGAATAATCTCTTCAAAATTTTCCTTGGATCGATAAATCAAGGATGGATTTGTAGTTACCCCGGAAAGAATTCCCCAGGTATGAATTTCTTCTATTTCTTCATATAAAGCGCTATCAATAAATAAATCCATGATTACCTCATTTTCTACTTTCTATCAGGCAGACACATTGGCTGGTGATGCCTTCTTTACGACCCTCATAACCAAGTCGCTCTGTGGTTGTAGCCTTAATTGAAATTTGACCAGTTGAAATTTTTAAGTGCTTACTCAGGATTTCTTTCATTTCTGGTATATATGGAGCAAGTTTTGGCTCTTGGGCAGAAATAACGCAGTCAATATTTCCAATCCGATAGGCGTGTTTTTCAAGTAATGCAATAACCCTATCTAAGAGGACCAAACTGTTAATATCCTTATAGGCGGGGTCTGTATCCGGAAAGTGTTGGCCAATGTCGCCCAAGGCCATAGCCCCCAAGAGAGCGTCCATAATACTGTGAACCAGAACATCTGCATCGGAATGGCCTAAAAGACCCCTGTCATATGGAATTTTCACTCCTCCCAGGATTAAAGCTCTCTGGTCTGCAAAAGCATGTACATCAAATCCAAATCCTATTCTCATAAATTTTCTCCATATCCATATTTCTTTAAAATTCTTCCAGGTTCTTCTTGTAATATTTCAGCAAAAAGCAGGTCTTCAGGGGTTGTAATTTTTATATTAGTGTATTCCCCTTGGACGATTTTAACCTTGTATCCAGCCTTTTCCACCAAGGAGCAGTCATCTGTTCCCTGGTAGTCTTCATCATAGGCTTGTTTATAAGCAGACTCTATAATATCTCGATAAAAGACCTGGGGAGTTTGAACTGCCCATAAAAGTTTTCGAGCGGGAGTATACGATACATATTGACCATTGGCTGAAAATTTGATGGTATCTTTTACTGGATGGGCCAAAACACTGGCTCCTGTGTCTTCAACAGCTGCAATGACTTCATCAATAGCGTGAACAGATACAAAGGGTCTAGCTCCATCATGACTTGCAACGATATCTACCGATTGGTCAAGGGCCCTTAAACCATTTAAGATGGAATCTTGCCTGGTCTCTCCTCCAGCTACCAGCTGATAGGGAATGTTAATTTCCTTGAGAAGGTCATGAATCAAGTCCAGCTCTTGTTCTTGCCCAATAACCAGGATGCAATCTACATATTTACTGGACGATACTTGTTTAATTGTTCGAGATAGGACAGATTGTTCCCCTAAAGAAATAAACTGCTTATTCATCTTTAGTTGCATTCGAGAACCACTACCTGCAGCTGCAATCAGCATTGCAACTTTTTTATTCTTTAACATTTAGGCCTCTTTCTAATTTACGATAACATGTTTATTTGCATATCTAAGCAAATCTCTGGCAATAGGTGCTGCAACTGTTCCTCCGTAGCCCTCTGTTTGCTCAACAATCACAGCAATGGCAAATTTAGGGTCTGAGGCAGGTGCAAAACCAACAAACCATGCGTGATCTTTACCAGAAGAGTTTTCGGCAGTTCCTGTTTTTCCAGCAATTTTTAAGCCCTTGGAATAGGCCTTAGATCCATTTCCGTTTCGAACGACATTAATCATTAGGTCCTTGACTTGGTCCGAAACTTCTTTTTTCGTTACCTCTGATAGGACCTTGGGTTCATGTTTGTCAATGGTGACACCATCAGCAGATTCAACTTCTGCTACCAGATAGGGTTCCATCATCTTGCCATCGTTGGCAATGGCAGCAGAAACTAGGGCCATTTCCAGAGGAGTTGCTAGGACCTTTCCTTGGCCAATGCTGGATGCAGCTAGCTGGGTGTTGTCAAGAGAATTAGAATAATTAAACACTGATTTTTTTACAGGCAGGTCAAAGTCTATTGTCTTATTAAACATAAAGCGGTCGGCAACATTTCCTAACGTGTTGGCTCCAAGTTTTACTCCCTTACTGACAAAATAGGTATTTAAGGATTGAGAGAAGGCGGTTTTTAGGTTGATTTTTCCATATTTTCGGTCTGGAACAGCATTTTTAAAGACCCGGCCATTGATGGTTTGAGTTCCCTCATCAACGTAACTTTGGTCAATATTTGGATTTTCCAAAAGCCCCACACTGGTTAAAATCTTAAAGGTGGATCCGGGAGGATATAGACCCTGAGTTACCCTGTTGACCAAGGGACCGTCTGCCCGACTGGAAATATCCGACCAGTCTTCCACAATGGTCGAAGCATCAAAATCAGGTAGACTAACCATGGAATAAATTTCACCTGTCTTGGGATTTAAAATAACAGCTGCACACTTGCGGTCTGTTTCCTCCAAGACCTTATGGGCATAGTTTTGTAGGTTTGTATCAATGGTTAAATTTAAATTATTACCTAATTTATTATTGCTTAAAAAGTTCTTAAGACTATTAAAACGCATAAAGGAACCCTTGTTTAAAAGTTGGTCATTGTAAGATAATTCCAGTCCCCCCTTTCCTAAAGAAGGATTGGCATAACCAACAATATGGGAATAGATTCGAGGGTAGTTGTAAAAACGACGATAGTCGCCCTCATGCCCTTTAGAGTAGGCAATAACTTCGGCATTTCGATCGCGGATAATTCCCCTTTGAATTTTTGCTTCTTCAATCCAACTTCGACGGTTGGCCGAATGTTTTTTTACTGCATCGGCTTGGAAAAACATGAAGTATGTTAGATAGAGAATTAAAGATAGGCTTAAAAAGGTTAATCCTGATAGAAGGACTAAAATCCTACGATGTTCTTTAGGATTCATTGCTGTTCCCTCCCTCATATTTAAAGGATAAATCTTCGCTCGTTACTTGAAGAATACCTAGGCAGATAAAGCTTGACAACATAGAGCTTCCTCCATAACTAATAAAGGGTAAAGTTAATCCAGTTAAAGGAATCAGCTTGGTTACACCTCCGATATGGACAAAAGCCTGGCAACAAAACAAGACGCTAACACATAGGGCTAAGATTCGATAAAAAGTATATTCTTGGTCCAAGGCAATCTTAATGCCACGATATACTAAAATCATATAGAGCATAATAATTGCAATCCCCATGGCAGTGCCCATTTCTTCACAAATTAAGGGGAAGATAAAGTCGCTATAGCTATATGGGATTAAATTTGGATATCCCATGCCAATCCCGCTGCCAAAAAATCCACCTTCTGCAATGGCAAAGAAAGATTGAACAATTTGCCGACCTGTACTATAGGCATCGCTCCAGGGGTCCAGCCAAATATGAACTCGGGTCTGAACGTGAGTAAACAATTTAAAACCTAAAAAAGCACCTATAGCAATCAAGACAAGGTTGAGAATAATCATTTTTCTATTTTTTTCGTAGACAAATTGAATGGCCAAATACATGGCCAAAAATAAAACGGCTGTTCCCAAGTCTTTTTGAATAAACATACATAAGATAAAGAAGTAGATAATCCCCATAATAATAAAGGGAGCATATTTTAGATTCTTGTACTTATTGTAATTTGCATAAAAACTGGCCAAGATAAACATGATTAAGATCTTAGACAACTCCGAAGGTTGGACAAAAATATTTGAGGATATTTGAAGCCAGTTTCTAGCTCCGTGCCGGGTTGTTCCAAAAATTAGGGTGGTCAGGGTGAAAATGGCGGCTAATAAAACATATAGGTTTCCAAACTTGTCTAACTTGGGAAAATACTTTATAAAAAAATAAGTAGCATAAAAAAGCAAGATACCTGCAATGGACCAGACCATTTGCAAAATACCATAGCTTGGTTTAATGCGAAATTCCATGACAATTCCAATGGTTAAAAGCATAGAAATAATCAAAAAGATGTAATTATCCCCACTGGAAATTTTCCCTAGGATGAAGTTAGAAACATAAATAATAGCTATTAGACCAATGGCCTTATAGGCAATGGCTGCATCAAAGTTAGAATTTGTGCGGTAAAAAAAGAAAAGTAGAACGATACAGAGAATTTGAAAAACCAGTAAAAGATCTCTTGGCCGTCTACTTTTCGTTAAGCTAGTAAACATTTTGACAAGTCTCCTATTCTACAAACAAAAACTGGATAAAGCCAATCCCAATCCGATCACCATTTCTTAATTCGATGATATCATGGATAAGCTCTCCATTTAAATAGGTTCCATTGGCGCTGTTTAAGTCTTCAATAAAATAGGTTCCATTCTGATCTGTAATTTGAAGATGTTTTTTTGAAACAAAATTGTCCTTAATGACAATATCATTTCTAGATGACCGTCCAATGGTGATGGTTCCCTTTAAAGTATAGTATTCTTGCATTTTAAAATTTAATGTATCCAGGCGGTTGACAACCTTTAAGTAGGCTCCATCCTTCATCATAGTCATTTTACTCATAGATTTAATATCTAAATAAATCATACGGATAATACTAAATATAAAGAGATAGATAATTAAAGTTGCAATGTATTTTACACCTTGAGAAATTATTATAAACATATTGCACCTCATAAATTTACTGCATTTATACTATCATATTAATAGCTTATTTTCAATAAAAACAGCCTTTACCCCCCCCTGATAAATTATTGAGTCTGGTCTCTATTTCTGATACAATTCAGATAGGAGGAAGCATGAAGAAAATAGAATCAATTTCCTTTCTCAAGGGGACCTATAAAATTACTACAAAAGACCAAGCCTTTCTCTATTTAAATGAGGAGACCTTTATACATAGTGGCCTTTACAAGGGCTGTGAGATTTCCGAGGATGCTTGGACTCAACTGGAAGAGGAAAATCAATTTTATGAAGCTAGAGATTTGAGCTTGAACTATTTGAGACGGAGACGGACTAGTGGTGAAATTAAGCACCTTTTAAGCCAGAAGGGTTTCAACCAGACCTGCTTAGATCGAATTATTAAATACCTAAAAGACTATCAATTGATTAGTGATGAGGATTACATTAAAGACTTTATCCATGACCAATTTTATTTAGAAAAAAATGGGCCACGGA
This sequence comes from Urinicoccus massiliensis, assembly GCF_900120405.1. Taxonomy (GTDB): domain Bacteria; phylum Bacillota; class Clostridia; order Tissierellales; family Peptoniphilaceae; genus Urinicoccus; species Urinicoccus massiliensis. The sequence goes on from NZ_LT635492.1 coordinate 289,573, forward strand.
AAATTAAATTCAAACTAATGAATAAGTTTCTTGATCCAAGTTTAATTGATTGTTATCTGGCCGACCTTCCCCGAGAGGATTTAGAGGCTATGGTCAAGGAGTTAATTGAAAAGAAATATGGCCAAGGCCCCTTTTCTCTAGTAGAAAAACAAAAAATAAACCGCTACTTACAAAATAAAGGCTATCCCTACTCTTCTATTTCAAAGGAGCTATTCTAATGGACTATGTCTATATTGTCCAATGCCGAGATAAGACCCTATACACGGGCTATACCACGGACCTTAAAAAGAGAATCCAGGTCCATAATGCCGGAAAAGGAGCCAAATATACCCGGGGACGCGGACCGGTAACTCTTGTATATTGGGAAGAATGCGAAAATAAGTCCCTGGCCCTTTCAAGAGAAGCGAAAATTAAGAAGTTACCCAGGAATAAAAAATTAGAACTGGTGGAATCAAATGTTGAAAAAGTCAATAAATTATTGCAAGGATAAGGCTTATGCCCAAAAGGTTATGGCCATGGCCCTGTATTTAGGCCAGCTTTTAGTTAAATATGGTGCAGAAATTTACCGGACGGAAGATACGATATCTAGAATTTGTGAAAGCTATGAAAACTTAACTGCCATTGATGTATTTGGTCTAAGTAATGGTTTGTTTATTTCCTTGGAATATAACAATGAAGTCATTACCATGTATAAGAATGCCAGTGTAGGAAATTTAAATTTAGAAAAGATTAACCTCTTAAATACTTTTAGTCGAAAATTTGTAAAAGATCCTCAAGATGTTCAAGCGGCCATCCAAGACTTAAGAGCTATTGAGGATAAGGACGAGTACAGTTTCCCTCTTAAGTTTTTGGCTTCGGGCCTGGCAGCATCCTTTTTTGCCCTCTTATTTGGAGCCGATACCATGGATGCAGTATGTACTTTCTTTGTGGGAAGCTTAAGCTATGGGGGCGTTTTTCTCCTGTCCAAGTATGACTTGACCTTTTTTATAGAAAGTTTTTTAGGCGCCTTCTTCTCTTCTTTTTTTGCTATGATTTGCATCCTTTTGGGAGCGGGGCATAATATCGACCATATTATTATTGGATCTATTATGTTATTTGTGCCGGGGGTTGTTATGACGAATGCAGTACGAGATATTATGTCAGATGATTTTTTATCGGGACTAATAGGTCTTGTTAAGGCTATTTTCATTGCCCTGGCCATAGCAATCGGGGTTGGTATTGTTTTAAGTTTCCATTTAAAATAGGGAGGAATTTATGATTTATCTCAAGGCCTTCATTTATTCTTTCATAGCAAGCCTGGGTTTTGCCCTAATCTTTAATGCGCCCAAGAGGTCCATTTTACCTGCTTGTCTAGTTGGAGGAATTAGCTGGGTTGTTTATGAATTTTTGCAGGTTCAAAATTGTAACTATATATTTTCAGCCTTTTTAGCAGCTTTTATCATTGGTATTTTGGGAGAGGTTTTTTCCAGGTGGCTAAAAAATCCGGCAACTCTTTTTATCCTTCCGGGGTTAATCCCCCTGGTACCGGGGGCGGGAATGTACTACTCTATGAACCATTTAATTGCTCAAAATTATAATTCTTTTATCGCTGTTGGAGCGAAAACTTTTTTCACTGCTGTTGCCCTGTCCATAGGTATTGTTGCCTCATCAATCTTTTCAAAAAGCCTAAGGCGGGTAAGGATTCGGAAGCAAGACAACGGCCTTTAAACCTTATTGCGTAAAAAAATGAAGCGAAACTTCTCTCGCTTTATAAATCAGATAATCATAACCACCGGCTTAGCCGGTGGTTTGTTCTGCCCCTATAAGGGGCTGTTACCGGCAGCATTCCATGCTTTGAATTTTCTTACTCGTGCACCCTTCTCTCAGCGAGTGCTAAAGCACTTTATTTCTTGCTTTTGTTTACCGGCTCACCCGTAAACGGGTCTATAAATTCTTTCATACTGATTTGATCTGCCATATAATCTTCTTTCAACTGATTTTTTATATAGTCTTGTATTTTTTTCGCATTTTTCCCGGCTGTATCTACATAGTACCCGCGACACCAGAAATGTCTATTCCCGTACTTATACTTTAGATTTGCATGGCGATCAAAAATAATCAAGCTGCTTTTTCCTTTTAAATACCCCATAATTTGGGATATGCTATATTTGGGTGGAATCTCCAACAACATATGGATGTGATCTGGACAACACTCTGCTTCAATAATGTTGATCTCTTTTCTTTCGCATAAATCTCGTAATATCTTTCCTATATCTTGCTTTAGTTTCCCATAGATTATTTGTCTTCTGTATTTCGGAGCAAATACTATATGATACTTACAATTCCAAGATGTATGTGATAAACTATTTTTATCCATGTGGATGCCTCCCTTTTCTAAATATGCTACTGCCAGTAACTTATTTAGTATATCATGGGAGGCTTTTTTACTTGAAGCTAAAGCTTATTTTCCTACCACCAGCATAGCTGGTGGTTTTTTCATGCTAAAGCGTACAAAAAATAGAAAGCCTTTTTTATTGGCCTTCTATTTTTTTATCATTTTTGATTAGTTGATAGCCCAGATTTGCCACCTGAGCCCAGTGGTTTTCTGTATTGGATATATCTCGCAAATAGTAATTTTCAGAGCTTTCCTTGTCGATAACGCTCATTAAAATTCCAGATGGTGTAAAGTATGAAAATGCAGTCCTATCTCCCATTTCACATGTGATAAAGTAGATTTTAGAATTTTCAAGATAGGCTTTAAACATCCCCTTGGAACTATCTGTAGAAAAAGCCTTGGCTACAATAGACAGGTGGTCTAAGCCATAACTATAGGTATCCCATAAGAAGCTTCCCTTTAAACTAATGTCATTCATAGCCTGCTTGGTATCGCTGTGCATTTGAGCCTTTTCGTCTTTCAGCCAGACACCTTTCTTAAGCTCTAAGTCTGGATTCTTAATGGGAGATTCGATAGATAGAATGTCGTTTATATAGTCCTTTAAGGTAGCTGTAACTTCCATTTGATTCCCCATGGATTCTAGGACTTGACTCAACTGGGGATTTTTATTGTAGTGACCATTCATAATGGCGTACCAAGACCCGGGGTTTTTAGTATTACAAAAATATTCAATTGCCCCCATCCTTCTTAAAATTGCACTGTTGGCAGCAAGGGTGGTTTCTAGGTCTATTTTTTTTAAAGATCCCAGAGTTTGGTAGATGGCAAGAGATTGGGATAGGCCATCCATTTCTCCAAGGCTATAAAAGGGCGAATCCTTATCTGCCTTAATTTGCCGGCTAGCCAAGACAGGATAATGGGCCAAAGAGGTATCGAACAGATAGGAATTAAGTTGAGAGGAGCTAAAATTGGGTAATTTAATTTTTTGCCAGGTGTTTTCCAAATGAACCAGTTGGTCAATAGCCTCCTGTCCCTGGTGAATTTCTTCTAGGAGAGAGGTTGTTTCAATTTTTTTGTAATTCAAATCTCTTTCTAGTTGTTTGACACTCTTCTTTAACTGGCCATAGTTCCCTTCTTTAGGATAGAGATAGACTCCAAAGACCAGTATAAAGAGACTGAATAAAAAAAGAACAAGCTGGATCCCCTTTTCCTTACTTTTCTTCTTCATTGTTTCTTAACTCCTCTAATTGGTTTAAAATTCCTTCATATTTCAAATATTGACTATAGAGTTTTTCAAATTGGTCTTGATAATTTTTAAGCTTACTTGGGTTAAAGGCTTCAATATTGTAGCCCCTCTTTCGCAAAGACTCAACCCCATCAAGATATAAATCAAAGGCTACCCGGCTATCATCGAGATTTTTCAAATTAATTTCAGATAACTTATAGAGGTCATAACCTAGAGAAACTTGGTGGAGTATGCCTACCCTTAAGTCAGGGTTGTCTGTGGGATTTTTTTGGTAAAAAGAATGATAGAGTGGGTCCTCTAAGACAAGATTTAAAATATTATTGGCTTTAAGGTCTTGCCAAAGATTCGGATTTAGTTTATTATTTTCCGTTTGATTTGATATATCTGAGTATTTTCCTAAGAAAATAAGAAGGTCATCATTTTCATAAAAGTTCCTTCTAAAGTCTTGGTCCATTAAAATTGTATGTACTTGTTGAATAATTTCTTCTTGCTTTCGCCTAAAGGAGTCGATTTCTTTTTTTATGGACATGCTATTTAGGTCAGTTACCGGAAAACCATGCTGAGCCAGGAAGTTTTGAGATAAGGCTTCCTGGCTCTTTTTTATTTTTACATTGTCTGCTTGCAAAGAGGCAAGTTTTTGATCCTGGTCCCTTACAAGTTCCTTATATTTTTTATAATCACTTAATAGTTGTTTTTGGCTCAAGTTCAATAGGTAGGAATAGGCCAAAAAACAAGTGGATACTACCAGCATGAATATAAGGATAATCCTTGTGTATTTTTTCCAATCAGTTTCCATAAACCACCTACAGAATCTTCACCATTTGAATTGGACTATGGCTTAATTGTGATTTGCGGTCCAGTCTTGAAATGTATAGGTAGCTTGCTAGTAAAGTAACTAGACCTATAAAAAAGCCAAAAAGCTCGTATGATGGTACATTTAAGGCTTTGAAGACATAGGTTCCTATCAGAGATCCTACCAGCAATCCAAGTAAAGGAAGTCCATACACTAAAAATATATAGGATAAGACACGCTTGGCGTCTGCTTCCAATTGAACATAATCCCCTACCTTGGCATTTAAATTATTAATGATTTGAATATGTTCTACCTTTTCTTCACAACTAGCATGACATGATTCACAGCTGGCTCCACAAGCTCCAACACGTCTTACTTCTAAATCAGCTAAACCATCTTGAACAGCTGTAACATAACCAACTTGTTCCATTTATTTCACCTCAATATTTAATTCATCTAGTTGTTTGTCAGAAACTTCAACAGGAGCTCCTGTCATGAGGCAAGTGGCAGATTGAGTTTTCGGAAAGGCAATGACGTCGCGGATATTGTCAGCACCAGTAAAAATCATGGTAAGACGGTCTAGTCCATAGGCAATGCCTCCGTGAGGAGGGGCTCCATATTTAAAGGCATCTAAAAGAAAACCAAATTTTTCTTCTGCATCTTCCTTGCTAAATCCGAGAGCCTTAAACATTTTTTCTTGAAGGTCACTGTTGTTAATCCGAATACTTCCTCCCCCGACTTCATCTCCGTTAATAACCAAGTCATAGGCCTTGGCTCGGACTTCTGATGGATCTTCTTCCAATTTTGGAATATCTTCTTCAAGTGGATGGGTAAAGGGGTGGTGCATGGCTACATAGCGATTTTCTTCTTGGCTGTATTCAAATTGAGGAAAGTCAGTAATCCATAAAATTTCATCATGATTTTCATCAATTAAGTTAAATTCTCTAGCAAGGTGGAGGCGTAAAGCACCTAAAGCAGCCAATACAGTAGAGTCTTCATCGGCAACAATTAAAATGATGTCCCCTACTTCTGCTTCTAGACTTTCAATAATGGCGTCTAATTCTTTGTCTAAAAATTTTGCAATGGGAGATTGAATTCCATCCTTATTGATTTTAATCCAGGCAAGGCCCTTGGCCCCATAAGTTTTGACAAAGTCTTCCAACTTATCAATCTTCTTACGACTTAGGTCCTTACCCAAACCCTTGGCTAAAAGGCAGCGAACAGACTTCCCGTCTTTTGTTGCTTCCGAAAACACCTTAAAGGATGAATCTTTTACAAGCTGGGATATATTTTGAATTTCCATAGCAAATCTTAAATCAGGCTTATCGGATCCAAAACGGTCCATAGCTTCATTATAAGGTAGCTTTTTAAAGGGACGAGACAGTTCAACTCCCTTTATTTCCCGATAGAGCATTTGGATAAATTCTTCGTTTAAGTCCATAATCTCTTCTCGGCTCATAAAGCTCATTTCCATATCGATTTGGGTGAATTCAGGTTGTCGGTTGGCTCTTAAATCTTCATCTCGGAAGCACTTGGTAATTTGAATATAACGGTCAAATCCCCCAACCATTAAAAGCTGTTTCATAAGTTGAGGAGACTGGGGCAAGGCATAAAACTTGCCCTTATTTATACGGCTTGGAACCAAGTAATCCCGAGCCCCTTCTGGAGTAGGCTTGGTTAGCATAGGAGTTTCAATTTCAACAAAATTGTGGTCGATAAAGAAATTACGAGTAAGCTGACTAATTTTGGATCTTAAACGCAAATTTCTTTGCATTTCAGGCTTTCTAAGGTCCAAGGTACGATACTTCAAACGCATGGTTTCATCGACATTATCTCCATCTTTAACATAAATGGGTGGAACCTCAGATGTATTTAAAATTTTAAGTTCATCTACAAGAACTTCAATATTTCCTGTAGGAATATTAGGATTTTTATTTGAACGTTCTCTAGGCTTACCCTTTACAGCAATAACAAATTCAGACCGCAAACCTTGGGCCGTTTCATAAAGGGCGGAATCTGTATCATTATTAAAGACAAGTTGAACGATTCCAGAAAAATCTCTCAAGTCAACAAAGATTAGGGAACCCAAGTCCCTTTCTTTTTGGACCCACCCCATTAAACAAACACTTTCACCTATATTTTTTTCGCGCAAGACACCACAATAGTGACTTCTTGACCAATTACCTAAATGATCTAACATATTTACCTCCTAGTTCTGTCTAAGTCTATTATAATCTTCTATAAAAGCCATTTCAAGCTAACAGGACCGGTCTTGGACTCTTTGAGTCAGTTCTTCCTGGTTTAAACGCGGATTTTGATTTTTCGTCAATAGAAAACCAGCGTGGTCCATTCCTTGGCAACCAGCTAGAAGGAGTAGGTCCCCATCTTCAACAAATTCAAGTCCTCGGTTTAAGGCATCCTCTAAATGGTCCATTAATTCTACCTGGATTTTTTCTTCCTCCATAACTTTTAAAAAGACCTGGCGTTCTTCATCATGGACCCAATCTTTTTGAGACACACAATCTTGACTTAGGCTGGCAATAAATTTTTTTAATTTTGCCTTCTTTAAAAATTTACTCATGGTTTGGGAAACTTCTTCATTTAAATGGACTCCTCGATTTCCCCGAATGGCATAAACCATCACTAGAGACTTATAGTCCATTTTCATTAGAGTTTCCATGGTAATTTCAATATTTCGACTGTTTGCAAAGTGGTCATCAATAATTTTAAAGGGGCTTGTTTGAATCATTTCAAAGCGTCTTTCCACTCCAGTAAAATCTTCAATTCCCTTTTTAATGATGTCTTTTTCAATGCCCAATAAAAGAGCCAGACTAATGGCTACAAGGCTATTCATGACAGATGAGTAACCTGATGATGAAAGCTGGATATCCATTTCAAATGGCTCAAGAGTCTTATTCTTTAGCTTGATTTCTTTATTTAGGACATAGGTGTAGGATCCAAACCCTGTCGATAGGTCTAAATTTTTGAGGTAAATATCCGCCTTATCTTGGTAGGAAAGATGGAGCACCTTCCCTTGTGTTTCTTCTTCCAACTTAGCAATGAGGGGTTCATCTTGGTTTAGGAGGACAAAAGAATCCTCTTTTGCTTGGGTAATCAGTTTTTTCTTTTGCTTGTAGTAATTTTCAAAAGACCCATGCTGGTCAATATGCTCTCTTGAAAGATTATGAAAGCTAACCAGGTCAAAATCACAGTCAACAACTCGATCAAGCTCTTGGGCTGAAGAAGAAACTTCCATAATGCAAGCATCAATCCCCTCTTGATCCATATGGTAAAAGTGCTCTTGCAGGTCATAGGATTGGGGGGTCGTTAGGATGCTGGCTTTTTCATAGCCTGGATACTTAACTTTTACAGTACCAATTAGGCCCGTTTTCATTCCCTTTTCTTCCAAGATATGATTCAACATAAAGGATGTTGATGTTTTTCCGTTGGTTGCTGTAATCCCCACAAGGGGAAATTTCTTTGAAGGAGAAAGAAAGAACTTGGAGGACAACATGGCCAGAGCCCTCCTAGGATTCTCCACTTTAATTTGGGGAATATTATCTTCTGTAAATTTTGAACAGACAACGACACTAGCTCCATTTTTTATCGCATCCGGAATATACTTGTGGCCATCTACCAGCTCTCCCGGTATGGCTACAAATAAATTTCCCGGTTGAACCATTTGGGAGTGATAGTGGATGCCAGTAATTTCTGTCGGAAGAACTCCCCTGGAATCTAAAACATCAATAGCTCCCAGTAATTCCTTTAAATTTTTATTTACCATTTAAAATCCTCCATATAGGCTTGCTTTAATGAGTTTTTATCTTGCCAATGCTCTTGGTAGTCTCTAAGGTTTTTATACTGCAATACTTTTTCCAGTCTATTTGACTCCGGATAATAAAATTTTGAACTACTGCTCATTCCAAAACCCAATATACTTTGTTGTTCATCCATCATAAGCATATTATAAATAGATTCTCTACCCTCTTTACTGTACCCTGCATTAAACCCATTTCCCAAGGTTCTTTTTTGGCGGTACATATAATAGGGCTTATAGCCCTTATTCCCCAAGCTTTGATAAACATGGTTAATTAGCTTGGAAATTATTTCTGAATTTGTATAATATTCTTGCTCTTGAAAGAGGCGAGATCCATTTTTTAAAGATAGGGTATGGACTGTAATATTATCAGTATCCAAGGCCATAACACGATTTAAAGAATCCATCATCTCCAAGGAATTTTCACCTGGTAGACCTAAAATTAAATCGACATTAATGGAAAAATCTAATTGTTTTGCTTCATAAAAGGCCTTTAAAAATTCCTCCACACTATGCCTTCGATTTAGGCGAGATAGGGTTTTATCCTGCATAGTTTGAGGGTTGATACTTATCCGGGTGACCCCATACTCTTTCAGGCAAGAAAAAATTGGCCCTGTTAGGGTGTCTGGACGTCCCGCTTCAACAGTAAATTCCATTCCTTGGCCAAATACTTGCCTGCTAGTCTTTAGTATTCTTTCTAACTGGCTTTCTCCTATGGAAGTTGGCGTTCCTCCACCTATGTAGATGCTGGTGGGGGGTTTTTTTAAATGCCTATAACTTTTTATTTCACTTAGAAGAGTATCCACATAGGCCTGTAGCTTGTCCTTATTTGAACTTTTGATAATGGGATAGGAGCAATAGTCGCATCGGCTAGGACAAAAAGGAATATGGATATAGACAGAATACCCCTTGGGATCAATGGAATCAAAATAGGACTTTTCCTTTAAAGCGACGGAAATTAAAAAGCGAGCCATTAAGTCTTCTATGCAATAATAGTCTTTTAGATAATTTAAAAGTTGATCAGGAGAGAATCTGTCCAATAAGCCTATAATGAGCTTAATGGGCCGTACTCCTGTTAAGATTCCAAATTTTGAACTTACTCTTTCTTGTATTTGCAAGGAATTTAAGATATAGCTTTTAATCCTCCGTCTTCTTTCTTGAAAATCTATGCCTTCCGGTAGATGGCATACCTGATTTAAACCCTGGCTTAAAAAAGTTATTTTCCCAGAGCTATTGATGACTTCTATATCTTTTCCGCTGACAAATTGAGGATAAAGCATACGGATTAATTCAAAATAATCATGGGCTTCGGCCTCACTAAAATTCTTAAATCTTATCATCTTAGGCCAAAAATGGGTTCATCATTTTTTCTTGGGAAACAAGACTTCTAGGACCATGACCAGGCAAAATGATGGTGTCCGCTGGATAACTAATCAATTTGTGGCAGGAGGCGATAATTTCTGGATAGTTGCCACCTGGGAAATCCGTCCGTCCAATAGACCCATAAAACAAGGTGTCTCCCGTGAATAAATAGGGTTTGATATAAATACTCATGCCTCCCGGTGTATGTCCAGGACAATGGATAAAGCGAATTGTCTCTTGACCAAAAGTTATTTCCTGGCCATCTTCCACTGGAACAAGCTGGGAGGATTTTTCTGGTATATTGGTATTCATTAAAGAGCTTAGGCTCATTCTTTGGTCATAAAGGGTAGTTAGTTCATTTTGATGGAGATAGACCGGTACCGGATAGGCCTCCATCAGCTCAGCTAAGGCACCAATATGATCTCCATGGGCATGGGTAAGGACCATAAATTTCAAATCTAAATTATGGGAATCTAGGCTTTCTTTTATCTTGTCCGCATTGGTTGCAGGATCAATAATAAAGGCCCCCTTATCTTCATTGTAAACAATATAGCAGTTGGTTTCATATAGCCCTAGGACCAGAGTTTCAATCTTCAAAGTGCCGCCTCCTAACTTTCCATTAAAATAGTGACAGGACCATCATTAATGAGAGATACAGCCATATCCGCACCAAATTCTCCTGTTTGTACAGGAATATTCATTTCCTTGACTTTAGTGATAAATTTTTGATAGAGGGGTTCAGCTACATCTCCCTTAGCAGCCAATTGATAACTGGGTCGATTTCCTTTTTTTGTCTCTGCGTATAGGGTAAATTGGCTAACCACTAAAAGCTCTTTCTCTTGGTCAATTAAGGATTCATTCATGACTCCATTAGAATCATCAAAAATTCGACAATTCACAATCTTTTTTACTAGATAATCGATATCTTTCTCACTGTCATCTGTTTTGATGCCCAGAAAAATCAATAGGCCACTTTTTATAGATGAAATTTTTTCTCCAGCTACAGAAACTTCTGCAGATTTTACTCGTTGAATTAATGCACGCATTTTTTAACTCCCTACTCGATAGGCATTGTAAATCGACTTTAGCTTTTTAAGCCGTTTAATTAGTAAGTCCAATTCGTCGATATTGTGTAACTCTACTTTAACATTGATGAATAAAATATGGTCCTTGGTATTTTTTGCAGTAAGACTGACAAGATTAAGCCTGGAATCATTGATTCGATTGGCTACATCTCCAATAACCGTCGATTTATCCATGGCTTGGATTTCTATTTGAGCTGTATACTGGCCATTTTCTCCAGTATCCCACTTAACTTCTAAATATCTGGACTTGTCATCGTTTTGAGCAATATTTAGACAGTCCATCCGGTGGATGCTAACACCTCGCCCCATGGTAACATAGCCGATAATATCATCCCCTGGAACGGGATTGCAACATTTGGCAAAGCGAATTTTAGCATTGTCCAGCCCCTTAACAATAACACCGGAGTTGTTTTTCGGTTTTTTATTTAGGGTTTTACCTTCACTTAAGTTTAAGCTAGAGAGGTCAATGGGCTCCTTGTGCTCTTTATGGTAGAGGTCTACCAGTTTAGCCATAACTTGGTTGATTGTAACAGATCCATAGCCTACAGCAGCATACATATCCTCTAAATTGGGAATTTTTAGCTTATCTAAGGTTTCATTTAACCAGTCATCTCGCAAGATATCTCCAACCCTATAGCCTAATTTTTTGGCTTCTCTTTCAAGGCTTTCTCGACCGCGCTCGATATTTTTATCTCGGTCTTTCACTTTGAAGTATTGCCTAATTTTTGACTTTGCTTGGGAAGACTTTACAATATTGAGCCAATCCAAGGATGGCTCTGCATTAGACCCGGTAATAATTTCTACAATATCTCCATTCTTTAAATGATGATGTAGAGGGACGATTCGCCCATTTATTTTTGCTCCCATACAGGTGTTTCCTACACCGGTATGGACCCTGTAAGCAAAGTCAATGGGTGTGGATCCTTCAGGAAGATTAATGACATCTCCATTAGGAGTAAAGACATAAACTTCATCTGCTAAGAAGTCAATCTTTAGGGTTTCCATAAAATCATTGGGGTCATTTACATCTTTTTGCCATTCCAAGAGTTGTCTTAACCAGGTTAGGTTTTCATCAAAACTTGTGGCCTTGTTGACGCCTTCCTTGTACTTCCAGTGGGCGGCAATCCCGTATTCAGCAGTCCTATGCATGTCATAGGTTCGAATTTGTACTTCAAAGGTCTCCCCTTGGTCGTCCATAACTGTTGTATGGAGGGATTGGTACTTGTTGGGCTTAGGCATGGCAATATAGTCTTTAAAGCGTCCAGGAATCGGTTTAAAAAGAGTATGAACAACACCTAGGACTGCGTAGCAGTCATTGATGGATTCCACTAGAACACGGATGGCACTCAAGTCATAGATTTCATCAAAAGCCCTTCCCTTAAAGTGCATTTTTTTATAGATACTATAAAAGTTTTTGGGACGGCCATGAATATCTGCCTTAATATTGACATCGATTAGGGCGATTTGCAAGCGGTCAATCATGCGATTAATAAAGTCCATTCTCTCTGTTCGCCGTTTGTTGACCATATCTACCAGCTTGTAGTAATTATCTGGATCCAAATAGCGTAGAGATAAATCTTCCAATTCCCATTTGATCCGGCTCATACCAAGTCGATCTGCTAAGGGTGCATAAATTTCTATAGTTTCTAAGGCCTTTTCCTTCTTTTTGGCTTCATTCATATATTCCAATGTTCGTAAGTTGTGAAGTCGGTCCGCCAATTTCACAATAATAACTCGAATATCTTTCGCCATGGCCAAGACCATCTTACGAATGTTTTCAGCTTGTTTTTCTTGCTTTGTTTGATAGGATAATTTTTTTAACTTAGTGACCCCATCAACTAGGTTGGCTACTTCTTCACCGAAAAGTTCCTTAACATCCTCATAGGTAACATCAGTATCCTCTACTACATCATGGAGCAAGCCTGCAACAATTGTGGCAGGGTCCATGTTCATTTCAGCTAAAATTAAGGCCACATGGTAGGGATGAATAATGTAGTCTTCACCTGAATTTCTCTTTTGACCACGATGCTTTTCTTCGGCAAATTCAAACCCCTTGCGGATAAAAGCTTCATCAATATTTGGATTGTAGGATTTTATTTTTTCAAGTAAGGTCTCTAGCATTTTACACCCCTTTAAATCGGTAGGATTCGACAACCAGCTGAATTGTTTTTTTCTGGTTAAATTCGTTGATACTTGGTTTATAGACCAGGTCAATTAAAATATTATTTTCTCTATTATAGTACAAATTTTCAACCTCTTGTGGAGGATAGGATTCATTGAGTCGATTAAAAAATTTTTTATAATCTTCAAATAGAATTGCTTCCTGATAAGAATTCTCCTTGTGGACAAAGAATTTGATAACATTTTTATTTTTACCCAATATCTTTAAATTTGAAATCTTTAAATTCAAGTCTCCAAAAGAAGGCTGTGGGTTGGCTACACCAAAGGGCTCTAGTTTTGTTAAAGAGTCAATAAGCTCCATAGAAATCATTTGAATGGGTACCTGGGCATCTAAATAAACTTTTTTTGTAAAGTCTTCCTGGGTTAAAGGGCACTTGTCTAAAATTTTTTTGTAAAAGACATCAAAATTCTCTGACTTTAAAGACAGGCCACAAGCCATAGCATGGCCTCCAAAACTTAAAAGGTCTTGGCGAAATTTTGAAAATTCCTCGGACATGTTATAGGTCTCAATGCTCCTACCAGATCCCTTCAAGCCCTGGTCTGTCTTGGTTAAAACAACAGTTGGATGGTTGGTACTTTCCTTAATACGGCCTGCGATAATTCCTGCAATACTTTCGTGGAGGTCTTCTTGAACCAGCATAAGAACCTTGGGAAGTTCAGGGTAGCTTTTCAACTTTTCTTCAATCTTTGCAAGGCCTTGGTTGGTTAATTCCTGCCGGTAGCTGTTCAGTTCTTTGAAGCTTTGGGCTAAGGACCTTGCCTGGTCCCAATCACTGGTTAAAAAAAGCTCTACAGCCTGGTTGGCATCTTCAAGGCGGCCCACAGAGTTAATACTGGGACCTAGAATGAAACCTAAGTGGTAGGGTTCAATCTCCCTGCCTTTCAAGTTGCAGGCTTCAATTAGGGCTTTTAGACCCAGGTGACTTGTTCGGTTGATTTCTTCCAGTCCTTCTTTAACCAAAACCCTATTTTCATCAATTAAGGGCATGACGTCACAAACTGTAGCCAGGGCCACATAGGCTAAAAAGTCCTCCTTGAGATAACTTTCCAAACCGTGAATGGTATAAAGGGAATGCATGAGTTTATAGGCTACTGCTCCACCACAAAGACCTTGAAAGGGATATTTATCCTTTTCTTGTTTTGGGTTCACCACAGCATTGGCTGTGGGAATTTTATCCCTATCCCCTTCTTTAACAAGATCGTGGTGGTCTGTAATAATAAGGTCAATATCTAGTTCATTTGCTTTTTCTACAGCATCAAAGGCTGCAACCCCATTGTCACAAGTAATAATTAAGTCAACACCATCTTCATGGGCTTTTTGGACAATGGAGGCATTGATTCCATAGCCATCACGAACACGGTGGGGAATAATATAGTCAACATTTCCCTTCAAGCGCTGCAAACCACGCATTAAAATAGTTGTGGACATGATTCCGTCTACATCATAGTCTCCAACAATCCGTATTTTTGAGTTTTTAGACAAGTGTTTGGAAAGGATGTTACCACTTTGAATAATATCCTTCATTAAAAAAGGTGAGTATAGGTCATCAAAGCCAGCATTTAAAAAATATTTTATTGCTTTAAGGCTGGAAATTTTTCGATTCAATAAAATACGATATTCCAGCTCTGTTAAGCCTAGACTTTGATAATTTATTTCTTCTGTAGGTAAATTACTGCGAATATACCACTGCATCTTCTCACCTGCCTTCAGATTTATCCTTCATTTGCCAGAATCGATATGGCCGCTTCTAATCGTTTCTTTTCCATTTCACAACCTACCTTATAGGGTTCTAAAATAGACCCATTGGCGTAGTAGGCATTGGCATGGCAACCACCAGAGCAATAATATTTCGCCCAGCATTCTTGACAAGCTTCCTTGGTAAATACATTTGAACACTTAAAATTCTCAATGACTTCCGTATTGGTCAAGCCGGTGTGGACATTGCCCAAACGAAATTTTGTCTCTCCAACAAATTGGTGGCAAGGATATATATCGCCAGTTGGAGTAATGGCCACATATTCAGAGCCAGCCCCGCAACCAATGGACCTTTTAATGGCACAGGGTCCTTGTTCCAGGTCTACCATAAAGTGGAAAAATAGAAAGTTGGGGTCTTCTTCTCGTATTTTTAAATAGATCTCACTTAAAACTTCATATTCTTTTAAGATTTGATCTAGGTGTTCTTCTCGAATAGCATACTCTTGTGTACTTTCTGCCACAACAGGTTCCATAGAGGTTTTCTCAAATCCTAAATCATGGAAGAGTTTAACATCCTTGGAAAAATCTAAGTTGTGGTTGGTAAAAGTTCCCCGAATATAGTAGTCTTTATCCTTTCTCTTTGCAACTAGTTTTTGAAAGTTTTCTACAACTAGTTCAAAGCTTCCTTTTCCATTTGAGGTCGGTCTCATTTCATCATGGATTTTTTTACGACCATCAAGGCTTAACACCACATTATCCATATGGGTATTTATGAAGTCAATATTTTCGTCATTGAGTAATACCCCGTTAGTTGTAATGGTAAAGCGAAAATGCTTATTGTACTTTTTCTCTAAGTCTCGACCATAAAAGACTAATTTTTTGACTAGACCGAAGTTCATAAGAGGTTCTCCACCAAAAAAGTCTACTTCCAGGTTCTTTCGATTGTTTGAATGAAGGCATAAAAATTCCAAGGCCTTTTTTCCTGTTTCTTCATCCATTAGAAGCCTTTGGTCATCATAGTCCCCTTGAGAGGCAAAACAGTACTTACAACGTAAGTTACAATCATGAGCGACATGAAGGCACATGGCTTTAATGGTATTGTCGGGATTATAAGGAGCCTTTAGCTCGATATCATCTTCTGAAAATAACAATTCTTGGTCGATTAAAAGTTGAATTTCATCAATTGCCCTGGACAGGTCTTCCTGGGGATATTGGTCTTTATATTTATTTATAATTTCTGATTTGTTTTTCTTTGGGATATCATCAATAATTTCATAAATCATAGGATCTACCACATGGACAGAGCCACTTGGTCGATCTAAGAGGACATATTGATTATTTAAATGAAATTTATGAATTGAAGTCATGCAGAATTTACTCCTTTAAAAAATAAAAGGCGTGGAGCACCACCGCCTTTTACCTGTTTTTTTGTTCACATTTTTGATTTCCGACTGTACAAGATGTCTTACAAGCAGATTGGCAAGATGTTTGGCATTCGCCACATCCACCATATTTCAAGCTTTGCTTTAAATTTCTTTTTGTCATGGTTTTTATGTATTTCATAAAAATCCTCCTATTTATTTACTTTTTGTTACAGAATGGACGCCCCACTTCATGACGTCGATTCGAGTGTTTAATCCAGAGCTTTCAATAACAACATAATCTTCCTTAACCATGATAATCTTACCCATAAGACCACCAATTGTAAGAATTTCATCTCCAACTTTTAAGTTGTTTCTCATGTCGTCCACTGTTTTTTCACGTTTCTTTTGTGGTCTCACCAAAACGAAATAGAAAAAAGCCAGCATAACGACCATGGGAATGATGCTACGGATAAATGGAGATTGCAAACTACCTATTAAGTCCATATGTCCTCCCTTCAAATAATACTACTATTATTATAACCGTATTTCTTATAAAAGTCACTCTTAAATTCAAGAAAATAGTCATTTGCAATACTTTTCCGAATTTCTTCCATCAAGTGAATTAAAAAGTGTAGGTTGTGAATGGTGGCCAAGCGTAAGCCTAAAATTTCGTCTACATTGAATAAATGTCTTAAATAGGCCCTGGAATAGTTTTGGCAAACCTCACAATCGCACTCATCATCCGGTTTAGAAAAGTCGTCCTTGTATTTTGCATTCTTAATAACCAAACGACCCTTACTTGTCATTAGGGTTCCGTTTCTGGCAATTCTAGTGGGAAGGACGCAGTCAGCCATGTCAATCCCTCTTTCTATCGCTTCAAATAAATAGTCCGGAGTTCCCACTCCCATTAAATAGCGGGGCTTATTTTCAGGTAAGTAGTCACTGGTATAATCCAGGATTTCATTCATTAAATCCAGGGGTTCCCCTACACTTAAACCACCAACAGCATAGCCCGGAAAATCTAGACTCACAAGATCTTGGGCACTAATTTTTCTTAAATCCTTGTACATCCCTCCTTGGACAATTCCAAAAAGAGCCTGGTCTTCTTTATCATTGTGATATTCCTTACACCGTTCAGCCCAGCGACTGGTTCTTTCCATTGAATTCTTGATATAGTCATAGCTGGAAGGATAGGGTGCACATTCATCAAAACACATCATAATATCTGACCCTAAAACATGCTGGATTTCCATAGATTTTTCGGGAGTCAAAAATTGCTTTGATCCATCAATATGGGAGCGAAACTCTACCCCTTCTTCCACAATATTTCGAATGTTGGCCAGAGAAAAAACCTGGAAGCCACCACTGTCGGTTAGAATCGGTCTATCCCAGTTCATAAATTTGTGGAGACCGCCTGCTTTTTCAATGACTTCTGTTCCCGGACGCAAATAAAGATGGTAGGTATTCCCTAAGATAATTTGAGCCTCTAGATTCTTTAATTCGTCCGTTTTCATCGTTTTAACAGTGGCCTTAGTCCCAACAGGCATAAAAATTGGCGTTTGGATTTCTCCATGGTCTGTTGTAATTTTTCCCAATCTTGCCTTAGTGCGGCTGTCTTTTTTTATAAGTTCAAAAGAAAACATTAGTCATCCTTCCTGATAAACATGGCATCACCAAAGCTAAAAAACCGATAGTTGTTTTTCTTGGCTTCCTCGTATGCATGTAAAATTATTTCTTTGCTGGAAAATGCAGAAACCAACATTAAAAGGGTAGATTGAGGCAGGTGAAAGTTTGTAATAAGTCCATCCACAATTTGAAAGTGAAAGCCTGGATAGATAAAGATATCCGTCCACTTGTGCCCGCTGGTTAATTTTCCGTCATCTGCCATGCTTTCTAAAGTCCGCATGGAAGTGGTACCTACAGCGATGACCCTTCTCCCCTCTGCCTTGGCCTTGTTGATTTCTTCTGCAGCCTGGTCGCTTACCAAGCATAATTCTGAATGCATGTGGTGGTTTTCCACATTATCCACAGAAACAGGACGGAAGGTTCCTAGCCCAACATGGAGGGTTATGGGGACTATTTTTACCCCCTTCTCTCCTATTTTTTTCAAGAGGTCTTGGGTAAAGTGTAGGCCTGCTGTGGGTGCAGCAGCTGACCCAATATATTTTGAATAGACTGTTTGATACTCTTCTTGTCGGTCTAACTTTTCCTTTATATAAGGTGGAAGAGGCATTTGACCAATTTCTTCAAATACCTTTTCAATGTCTTTCTCGGTCCCCTTAATTTCAAAAGAAATATGCCTAGACCCATCTTCTGTAATTCCTACAACAGTTCCCTTTAAGATATCTTGAAAATAAATTTCCGTATCAAGCTTCATTTTTTTTCCAGGCTTAACTAGGCATTCCCAGACCTTTGCATTTAAGGGTTTTAAAAGTAGAACCTCAATCTCTTCTTCTTTTCCCTTTCGGTGGCCATAGAGCCTAGCCGGCCGGACCCTGGTATCATTAACAACCATGACATCTCCAGGGCGTAATTCATCAAGAATATCATAAAAAATCTTATGTTGTATTTCTTTACTATTTCGAGATACCAGCATTAATTTTGCATGGTCCCGGGGAGAAATTGGACGTTGGGCAATAAAGCTTTCATCCAGGTCATAATTAAAATCAGATGTTTTCATAGTCAGTAGTTCCTTAATTCAATGGCCGGATAGTAATACAATAAAATATCTCGATAATTTTTTCCTTGTTTGGCCATTTCTACAGCTCCGTATTGGCTCATGCCAACACCATGTCCATAGCCTCTTCCTTGGACAACAAAGTCATCCTTTGAAGAAAGGGATCCAAGTTGATTCTTGGCTTCCTTGTGAATCCATTCCTTGGCCGTTGTATAGATGGAGGCTTGTTTTTTCACTCCTTGGGCAGATAGGACATAAAAATTGCTATCTTCGTTGGATAAATCGGAAGAGTTAAGGGTGAACCAGGTGCTTTTTACCTTGGTATTTCCTAAAATAGACCGAAATTCACTGGCCTTAATGGTTTTTGAAGAGCGACTCCCCATCAAAGATAGGGTTTTTACCCTGCGGTTATTATAGGTGTCCTGAATTTGGATGTCTTCCAGGCTACCAATTTCTGGGTAGGCTTTTTCAAAAAGACTTTTTACTTTATCGCGACTTATTTTATAGGTCCACTTTGCAGCTCGAGTATTAACGGAATAGGGGTCTTCTATGGCAACTAAATAGGGAACCATCCTTCCACCCCAGGCTTCATTTGCCGCAACAGTATAGCCACCACTTGTGGCATGAAAGATTGTTTCAGCATAGTTGTTCATATAAAAGGGCACAATACCCCTAGTTTCATCCACTGCTTGGTTAGTACGACTTGTTTCAGACTTCATACCTTTATAGACTTGAGAGTTTGTTGTGTCATCTAAATTGTAGCCGTACTTCATATATTTATTTTTATTGGACAAGGCAAAACCTCTGGAAGCAACAGCTTGAGCCTTGAGGGCTTCAAGAGGAAAAGAGGCACTCATTTCATAGGGGATAACCCCTCGTATATAGTCCTCTAAGTTAATTCGATTGCAAACAAAGACATCTGTGCCAGAGTTTAAAAAAACGAAGTCTCCCCGGTACTTATTGTCCTTATATCCAATAAAGCTTCCTTGGGTGGATATTTGGTTAATGGCCTGGCCATTTACCTTGATTTGTCCATAGTCATTAGTCAATCGGACTGAATTAGATAGGTCTGTCCAGTCATTGTACAAAGATCTGTCAGAAGTCATTTGAATTTCCTGACCGTTTCTAATTGTAGGACCAATCTTTATAAGTAAGTCTTCACTTGCTCCATAGTAGCTTGTTGGAAGCAAGATTCCACAAAGTAAAATGAGTAAAAAAAGATATTTTTTCATAGCTTCTCCTTAATTTTCCTGGAAGGGAATATTGAAATGGTCGTAGGCTTTTTTGGTAGGGATTCTTCCCCGAGGGGTTCTTTGTAAAAAGCCTATTTGCATCAAGTAAGGCTCATAAACGTCTTCGATGGTTATTTTTTCTTCTCCCACACTGGCAGCAATGGTGTCGATGCCAACCGGACGGCCCGCAAATTGTAAAATCATGGTTTCTATGATTCTTCGATCTAGGCGGTCTAGGCCGTAGTTGTCAATTTCCAATAGTCTTAGAGCCTCATCTGCCTTTTCTCGGGTGATGATTCCCTTGCCTAGGACCTGGGCATAGTCTCTAACTCTTTTTAAAAGACGGTTGGCAATTCTAGGCGTTCCTCTAGACCTTTTGGCAATTTCCAAGGCTCCCTCTTCATCAATAGGAACATTTAAAATTCTAGCTGACCGGTGGATGATTTCCAGAAGACTTTCTACGCTATAGAGCTCCAAATTAATGGGAACTCCAAAGCGATCTCTTAGGGGAGAGCTAAGCTGTCCAGCTCGAGTGGTGGCTCCAATTAAGGTAAAATGATTGATGTCCAAACGGATGCTTTGGGCAGAAGGCCCCTTGCCAATCATTAAATCCAAGGCAAAATCTTCCATAGCTGAGTAGAGAATTTCCTCAACCGTTCGATGAATTCTATGAATTTCATCAATAAACAAGACATCATTTTCATTTAAATTCGTCAAAATAGAGGCTAAGTCTCCTGCCCTTTCAATGGCAGGGCCAGAGGTAACCTTCATTTGAACTCCCATTTCATTGGCCACGATACCAGCCAAGGTAGTCTTCCCTAATCCTGGCGGCCCATGCAGTAAAACATGGTCCAGGGGTTCATTTCTCAACTTGGCTGCTTGGATAAAAATATCTAATTTTTTCTTGGCCTTGTCCTGCCCTATGTATTCATAGAGCCAGCGGGGTCTTAAATTTGATTGTTCCTTATCTTCCAGTAATTCTCCTGAATCGACGATTCGTTCCATATGAACTCCTATCTATTCTTTAAGGCTTGTCGTAAAATCAATTCGATGGGTTGGTCTTTATCAATTCCTTGTAACATTTTATTAGCTTCTTTTTCTTGATAACCCAATTGAATCAAGGCTTCAAGGGCAGGATTATCTAGGCTGTGGATTTGTTGAACTTCTACATCCGATGGAACAAATGAATCCATCTTAGATAGCTTGTCTTTTAATTCTACAACTATCCTTTGGGCTGTTTTTTTCCCCACTCCAGGAGCCTGGGTTAATATGGAAAGATCTTCCAGTAAAATGCTCTTTTGGAGGAGGTTAGAATTCATTCCTCCTAAGATATTCATGGCCACTTTGGGACCAATCCCAGATACCGTAATTAAAAGTTGGTACATTTGTCTTTCGTGGAGGTCAATAAAACCATAGAGGGAGATGTCATCTTCCCTAACCACAAGGTCGGTATAAATTGTGGTTTCTTGACCCTCAGAGAGTTTTTTTAAAGAAGTGGATGGCATCAAGACCTTAATGCCAATTCCGCCCTTGTCTATGACCACAGCATCATTTGTAATTTGATAAATACTTCCCTTTATATAATCAATCATTCTTTACTCCATTAAATACTGTGACTTAAACTTATCCGTATGACCATGGGTTAAGGCAATGGCCAAGGCATCTGCTACATCATCAGGCTTAGGTATTTCCGGCAAATTTAATAAAATTTTTACCATGTGTTGGATTTGCTTTTTATCGGCCCGACCATAACCCACTAAGCCTTGCTTAACCTGCAAGGGTGTATATTCATATATGGGAATATTTTTGATTTGAGCAGAGAGAATCTCCACCCCCCTAGCCTGGGCAACGGAAATAGCCGTTTTTACATTCTTGTTAAAAAAGAGTTCTTCAATAGCCAATTCATCGGGCTGATAAAGATCAATCAACCTAGTCATTTCCCTATAAATATGCTCTAACCGTTGACTACTAGGCATTCCTGCCGGTGTTGTAATCGCATCATAGTCAATAACCTTATATGAATTGCCAATTTTTTCGATAAATCCATAGCCAACAATGGCTAAACCTGGATCCAAACCCATTATAATCATTTTATCATACTCCTTGCTATTTACCAGTCTAAAGAAGATTTTTAAGGCAAGAAATTGCCCGCCTTAAGGATTTATTCTTTTCTAATAAAAAAACTAAGTTATCCCAGGATAACTTAGTCAATGATATCTCTTCATTACTTGATTGTTCATTCCATCCCAGTAGGCCTTTTGATAGACCCGCATACAGTCACGGGCCAAAAATTTAAGCAGCCTTTTATACATACAGGAAATATCACGAAACCTTAAGGGTAAATGAGCTTCTATAAAGGATATTTCGTCAGAATCATAGTCAATCATAAGTTGACGATCCAAGTATTTATTAATGTGGAATATTTTTGACCTTAAGACCTTTTTAGAATAAACGTGGACCAGGTCAAATAAAAATTTTTGAACCTTTTCATCATTTTCAACAATGTCGTCTAACTTCTTACGGAAAAGGTAAATTTCTTTGCATTGGTCTAAATATTTGGGACCAAAGGCTGATTTATAAATATCCTCAACTGAAACATGGTTAAAGGTTAAAATTTCAAGCTGGTTGGGCCATTTTTTAGACTTGTAGCCCATTCGATAGCCTTCTAAGTAAACACAAAGCTCCAGTCTTGTAATATCTCCATGGATTAGGTTTGTTACATTTTGCGCTACAAGCTCCCGACCTTGGTTGGGATTTAGATAGCGAATAATGTCGGACTTTAGGTTTTTCATGGAAATATAGCTTGGCAAGACATTTTCAATGGAATCTTCGATATTGTACAGATTCAAGAGGATTTGTAAGCAAGTACTATCATCTTCAAAGAGAAATTTATTTAATAAAGTTGCTTTAATGTCTTTGTTTTTTTGAACAGTATGTAAATTTACTTGTTCTTTTTTTTGAACAGAAAACATAAATTCCTCCTTGCTGATGTGATTGAAAATATTATACCAAAAATATCTTAGCTTTTGGTAAAGGATTCAAAGGCAAATAATTCTCACAGAGAATGAAAAGCCTTAATGCTGGTAATAGGACAAGGCTCCCTTTATTGCTTATGGATAAGCCCAATAATCAAGGCAAATAGGAGGCTGCAAATCCCTGCAGTTAGGCAAATAACAGTAACAAGAATGTTGTTTAAACTTGCTGAATCAAAGAGATGGTTGAGAACACTTAAGAGAGAAACGACTCCTATAAGGATAAAGACCAAGGAGGGTAGGTATTTTAAAAAGGTCAAATCCTTGGAAAATAAATTCATAATAAAGGTAATGAATATTGCAAGAAGGATTGTAATAATACAAATAACAATAAACTCATAATGGCCACTAAGGGCAGTTAATATTTTGTCCATTTTAACTCCTTTTCATTTTTACTATAGAAACTGGGCTTGCAGAACTGCTAGGAAAAGTTTTCGATGTCCTTATCTGTTACCTGGTCAGAGGTTTTCTTTATTTGCATAAATATCCCATTGATATTGATATAGGCCAGGTCATCTTTTTCTCTGTAAACTTCAAAGCACTTGTTTTCATTGTCATAGATGTCAATGATGTATAAATAGTCCCCCTTAATCCCCATGGATTCCTTTGTGGTATTGAATTCCCTTTCTAAGAGGAGGTTGCTATTGACTCTTCGAATTTGAAAGGACGGTTTATGGATTACAGCCTTGTCGATGATAACAGCCTTGGAACTAATGATTAGGTCATTGCCGATGTATTTTTTATAGGAAAAATCATCCAGGCGGTTTTCTGGGGTAAAAATTGTCTTAATGATTGTCCACTTTCCTTCAATGGGAGCGCGAGTAATTCTTGGAGGATCGTAGGCATTGTTAACCTGTAAGGTGACGTCCTTGCAGCCGGTTAATAGTAAGATTAAAGCCAGTGCCATGAATCTTTTAATCTTCATTTTTCACCTCTACATTCTTATCATAGGGAAGGGATATTTTAATGGTTGTACCTACATTTTCTTCTGAAAAGATATCCATATGGCCGCCATGTAATTTGACAATTTCATCAGCTATGGATAAACCAATGCCGCTGTGGCTCTTGGAATGTTTCCCCTTGTAGAATTTTTCTTTTACATGGTCCAACTCGTCCTTAGACATACCAACTCCATTGTCCGATACGAGGATGATATAGTTATCTTCATCAACGTAACTTGTCAATTTAATCCATCCATTTTCTTCTGTAAACTTAATGGCATTATCTAAAAGGTTGATAAGAAGTTGCTTAATCCTGTTTTCATCCCCAATATAAACCATAACAGAATTTTGTATTTCTAGGCTCAATTGAACATGGGCAATATCTGCCTTGGGCTCCATTTGCATACAGACATTGCTACAGGTTGTGGCCAGGTTAAAGATATCCTTGTCTAGGGTAATTCGACCGGAAATATATCTGGAAAAATCCAACAATTCTTCCACCATTTTTGCTAGGCGGTCTGATTCATTTTGAATGATATCCAGCCCCTCAATATAAAGTTGTTTTTCATCTTCATTTAAGTTCATTAAAATAGATGCCCAGCCCTTAATAGAGGTTAAGGGGGTTCTAAGTTCATGAGATATGGATGAAATAAAGTCATTCTTAATTTGATCTTTTTTTAAAATCTCTTCTGCCAGAGTGTTTAAAGTAAAGCCCAACTTACCCAATTCGTCATTGCTGTCCAAGTTGGCCCGAACCTTATAATGACCATTGGCCATCTCTTCCGCTACAGAAGTAAGCTCTTCAATCGGGCGAACAATGGATTTGGCCAAGACAACACCCACCAACAAGGAAATGCTGATAATTAACAAGCTAATGATTACTAAGAAAAAGGCCACATAGCGAATTTGGCTATTTACTCTTGCCAAAGAAACGTTGAGCCGGACTAAGCCGCTAATATCTCCATTTTGGTCTTTCAGGGGAGCAGAAAGACTCATGACGGAATCATCGGAATACTCCACCGTTCCAACCCTGGAAGTAATTTTTCCATTTAAGGCCTTCTGTACATCTGTGTATAGAAGTACATTGTCTTGAAAGACGCCTAAGGAATCTGACAGAACATTTCCCCTGGTATCTATGATTTGTACTTCTGCCTTCACATAATCTGGAAGCAGGTTGATATTTTCCAGGGCAAAGTCTTCAATAGAGTATTGCTTATAATTTTCTTGGTAAATTCCTTGGGCATTATCAATGCGGTATCTGAGATTATTTTCGATGGTATTGTAGTAGTATTGCCGGTAACCAGTAATTAAGAGAATATCAATAATGGATACAGTCAGGAGGATAATAATTAAAAAACTATTAATAATCCGACTTCCGATAGACTTTTTCACTGTTCATCCTCTGCAATAAACCACCGATAGCCCATTCCCCAAACCGTTTCGATAAAACGAGGTTTTGCAGGATTTTGTTCGATTTTTGACCGTAAGCGCCGAATGTTTACGTCCACAATCTTACTATCTCCTAAATATTCATTGCCCCAAACCCTAGTAAGGATCTCTTCCCTTTTTAGAGCTTTTCCTGGATTTTCCATAAAGAGTTTCATAATAATATACTCCGTAGGAGTTAATTCTACTTCTTTAGATTGATAGTAAAATTTTCTTGCATAGGTATCTAATTCAAAGGGCGGATGGTTTATAACACTTGCCTGGGGTATTTTTGTATTCTTGGCATCCAGACGTCTTTCCAAACTTTTGATTCGGAGGCTTAACTCTGTCGGGTTAAATGGTTTTGTCATATAGTCATCACTGCCAAATTGTAGGCCCATAATCTTATCCAGGTCTTCAGCCTTGGCAGTTAACATAATAATCCCCAAGTCTGGGAATTCTTGACGCAAAATTCGACAAACTTCAAAGCCGTCAATACCAGGTAGCATAATATCTAAAACCACGATTTCAGGATGTTCCTTTTTTGCTAGATCTATCCCATCTTCTCCGCTACCAGCTTCAAAAACCTGGTAGCCTTCTCTTTCCAAGTTTATTTTTACAAACTTACGAATTGCATCCTCATCTTCAACTAATAAAATTTTTCGAGCCATCTTATCACAATCCTTTATGTTTATTAAAATAATCGTCCACGATATTGCAAGCGTAGGTCCAAAGTTGATTAGAAATCTCCTTTATGGGCCCCAATCTCTTATAAACCATCTCTCGATTAATGGGATATAGGGCCCAGGTTGCAATTTTTCCATAATAATTCATCATAATGGGTTGCAGGCGGTCCATAGCATTGGCGTAAAGGGAATCATTTGTTTTCATTTCCTCAAATTCAAGCCAGAGGTCAAAAAATTCTTTTCCCTGGTCTTCTTTTAAAAGACCATAGAGCCTTTTTGCCGCCTTTAGCTCCCTTTCATTTTTATCCTCATAGCCCTTGGCATCATAGGCAAAAGTATCTCCTGCATCAATTTCCACCAAATCGTGGGCCAAGAGCATTTTACAAACTCGATCTACATCAATGGGCCTATCGGCATAATCCTTTAATAGGTGGGCCATTAGGGCAATGTGGAAGCTGTGCTCCGCATCATTTTCTCTGCGATCTCCAGATAGGATATAGGTCCGGCGGTAGACAGACTTCATCTTATCCAGTTCAAGTATGAATTTAATTTCTTCTTCTAACATGGCCCCTCCTATACGGCAAAATTATAAAAATTAGTCTGGTCAGCCTTGTAGCCATCCAAGGCATCTGGTAAAAAAGCTCCTTGGTCTGTAATAATTTCGCTAACTAGACTTGGGGGTGTAATATCAAAAGCCGGATAGTAACCCTTTACTCCTTCTAGGGTATGCTTGATATGGTGGGCTGATAGGGTTTCTTCAGGATCTCTAAACTCGATATCTACACTCTTAGCATCAGGATGGTTTAAATCAGGGATTCCCGTGCAATAGTAGGGGATGTTGAAATATTTAGCACAAATAGCAATTTGTAGAGTTCCAACCTTGTTTATAATGCTTCCATCCATACAGATGACATCTGCTGCCGAAGTAAATAAGTCGACCTTTTCGTGCGCCATATAAAAAGCCGGCATATTATCTG
Source organism: Urinicoccus massiliensis (assembly GCF_900120405.1). Classification (GTDB taxonomy): domain Bacteria; phylum Bacillota; class Clostridia; order Tissierellales; family Peptoniphilaceae; genus Urinicoccus; species Urinicoccus massiliensis. The sequence continues at coordinate 316,458 of NZ_LT635492.1, forward strand.
TTATTACGGTGACGTCAACGCCCATGTCTGTTGCACAAGACGCAGTAAAGCGAGCTCCTTGTAAAAAGGGTCTAGTTTCCGGACAAACCATCTTCAAATTAATTCCATTTTTTTGTGCCTGACGAATCATCATCCCAATAATGGTTTCTCCAAAACATTGGGTCATAACCCGAGCATCTTTTGGCATCTTTTTGATGAGTTCACAGGCCACCCTGTCAATTCTCGCATAGCGATTGTTCATAGCTTGCAGGGTATATTGAAAAATTGCCTGGTCACAATTTTTTCCCAAATTGTCTTTGGCGACAGATAAACAACCCGTAACCACTTGTTTTAATCGGTCTTTGGTGGTGGGCCGAGCCGAAAAAATGCATTCTGCTGCATTTAGCAAAAACTGATATTGGCCTTTTTCATTAAGAAGTCTTGCCTCATAGGCTGCCAGAGCCATGCCCATTCCTGCAGCGGTATAGGGGCCAGCACTTTGGGTCACCATGTCGGAAATAGCCTGGGCCACTTCTGTATAGTGGTGACATGTTACAAATTTCACTTCAATTGGATAGATTCTACGATCTAATATTTTAACGCAACCTTTTTCATACCAGGCCACATTTTCATATTGCAACATCCTGGCAAGGCCTTCATCCATTCGTTTTATATTCATGAAACCCTCCTATTGCTTCTATTATAACTGAAAAATCTTGACATTTAAATAAAGAGTCCATTTTTAATCCTCTTTTGTTATAATTAATTTCAGGAGGTTGATCTTATGTTAGCTTTAATTGCAGGAACCGGTTTTGATCGATTTTTAAAACCTGAGGAAGAAAAAATAGTTGAAACACCCTTTGGATCCAGGGCTATTTATAAAATACAGGCCCAGGATCAAAGTTTTTACTACCTGCCCAGACATGGTCTGGACCATTCTGTAGCCCCCCATTTGATTAATTATCGGGCCAACTTGTGGGCTCTGAAAGACTTGGGGGTAGATAAGGTTCTAAGCCTATGTGCAGTAGGTTCTCTAAATAAAGACTTTAAACCAGGAAACTTTGTTGCCGTCAAGGATATTTTAGATTTCACCAAAGGACGAACCAGCACTTTTTATGATGGACAGGACCGTGACTTAAAGCACTTAGACGTCTCAAACCTTTATAGCAAGTCCATGGTCCAAGAAATTAAAAACTTCTTTAGCCAAAGACCAGAATCCTTCCAGGAAGGAATTTATGTTTGTACGGAAGGTCCTCGCTTTGAAACGGCAGCTGAAATTAAATTTTATCAAATGATTGGAGGCGATCTTGTGGGCATGACCGGGTCTCCCGAAGTCTTCCTTGCCCGGGAGCTCTCTATGAACTATGCCAGCCTGGCCCTGGTAACTAACTTTTGCACAGGGGTCGCCAGTGACTCCATTGAATTTGTTTCCTCTTTTGACCAATATCAAGACCTCATAGAAAGTCTTTTAAACTATTTAAGTCGGAAAAACATTTCAAAGCAAGAATCGATTTTTGTTTAATAGACAAGAAAGAACCTCTCACATTGCTCGGTGAGAGGTTCTTTAATAGGGGTAATTAAATATGTTTTTATTTACAGCCTCTTCCTCTGAAATGGGAGGTAGACCGTCATTTCAGAACTGTAAATTGAGCAATAAAAAAATTCCTCGCTACAGTAGGAATTCTCGGTGTTACTATTGACGTTTTTTAATAGTAGCATTTCCCACCGAAAGCTTAACTTAATGTCCATAGGTAGGTCTCCTGACTTATGATCACTTTACTTTCAACGTCTTCCCGATTTCTCAGTGACTTTCTTGTTGATTTCATCTCAATTACAGTAGCGGGGGCTGTATTGGATTTTCACCAATTTCCCTTTTCCTAAGACAACTATTAAGTTATGGATACATTATATCATTGTTAATTCTTTATTTCAATCTTATTTTTCCATAATCTTATCAAAATATTCTGGACGAGGCCTTTGAACCATAATAAGATGATGACTTCTAGGATGAACGAAAGACATTTGTGTTGCCGCCAAGGCTTGAGAGTCCAATCCATAAAAGGGTGGATGTGAATAAGTTTGGTCTCCGATTATGCTGTGTCCAATGGATTTTAGGTGGACGCGTATCTGGTGGGTCCTTCCTGTAACAATAGAAACTTCCAATAGACTTTTATTCTTGCCCCAACCAAGGGGGCGAATATGGCTGATAGCTTTTTTCCCCCTAGAATCGGTGGTCATTTTTTTCCGATCTATTTTGCTACGGGCAATGGGATTGTCAATAGTTAAGGGTTCTTTTATTAAGCCGTGAACAATGCATTGATATATTTTTTTTACCCTTCTGCTCTTAAAGTCTTTCATCAAGGCAGTCATGGCAAATTCATTTTTAGCTACAAGTAAAAGACCTTCTGTATCCTTGTCTAAGCGATGAACAATTCCGGGACGCAAGGAATCATCTAAAACAGGCAAGTCCGGATACTTATATAAAAGCCTGTGGACTAAACTATCTTCTTCCTCCCCTGCTCCAGGATGGACAACCAAATTTTTTGGTTTATTGACAACCAAAAGGTCTTCATCTTCATAGTAAATATCAACTTGCTTGTTTACCGGGAGAATTTGATAGGACTCCTTTAGAAAAACATGAATTTCATCTGTGGCGGATAAAAGAAACCCTGCCTTGACCTCTTGATGATTAACAAGAATCCTCTTTTCCTTGTTCATTTTTTTGATTTGGGATCGAGTTAACCCCAGCTTTTCTGATAAATAGATATCCAGGCGAAGGCCCTCTCGGCCCTGAATTATTTTTTCCATGAAGCTTCCTTGTCATCACTTTTTAAAATAGTAAAGCATAGGAAAATGGCCCCAACAACAATCATACTATCTGCCAGGTTAAAGACGGCAAAATGATAGCTTTTAAATTTTAAGCTAATGAAGTCCACAACATAACCCAATCGAACCCGGTCAATAAAATTTCCTATGGTTCCCGCTAAAATTAAAACCAAGGACCAATAGGCTAAGGAAAATTTTTTAAGCCTGGGTAGATTATAGATAATGGCAGCAACCACCACTAGGGTGATGGCTACAAATAAAAGAAATTTATTTTGTAAAATACCAAATGCAGCACCTGAATTTTCTAAGTACATTAACTTAAAAAAGCCTGGTACAAGAACCAGATCCCTGGATAGAAGATATTTTACCACTAAAAGCTTTGAAAGCTGATCCAATAGTGTAAGTAATAATACAAGTAAAAATGTCATATAGATCCTTTCCTATTTTTGGTATAGAATTCTGACCCTGTAGCGTTCTTTTTTGGTCTTTTTTATCATTCCATCAAAAATAAACCGTCCCTTTCTACGAACGGAAACCATATCTCCTTGGTTTAGAAGAACAGACGGCTTGGTCTCAAGACAAAAGTTCACCTTAACAAGCTCTTTTTGCAATAAGAGACTACTTTGCTTCCTGGATAGGTGGAAATATTCGCTAATAACTGCATCTAACCTCAAGGAAGAGACAGTTAATTCTCTAACTTCATAGTTAATTTCATCTAGAACGATATTTTCTGCACTAGTCCTTTTCAAGGCAACAGGATTTCTTCTTATCTTTTTTAGATTAAACTCTAAAAAGTCTGCCAGCTCATTTTTTACAGCAAAATAAAAGGCATCTCCAGAGAAAAAAATATCACCAATCTTTTTTCTTTCAATGCCTAGAGATAGGAGACTGCCCAATACATCTCGATGGGAAAACTGTCCATCCCAAGGGCCCCGGATTAACTGTAGGCCTGAATAATCTTCTAGGTTGAAAAAATCAGGCGCAATTAAAATAATCTTTTGTTCACTGGGTTCAAACCCACCGTCAAGGCGAAAATGAAGGTCATGAAATTGGGAGACTAAACTAGCGGCAAGTTTTTGTTCATGGGGATTTAGAAAATCAGAACTATAGATAGACTTATGTTTTAGGGCCCCTTCAACATAGTCTAAAATTCTCCGTGCAGTTTTCTCGTCTTCAGGATTCTTTAAGTGGGATATATACTTAGCCTTATCAAGCATTACCAGGGAAAAACGCCTGAATTTTGAAGTTCTTCTTTCAAGCCATCAATTTCAACAGATGGAGGTGCTAGGATAAAGATGTCCTTATTTACTTTTTGAATTTTACCTTCAATAGCGTAAAGGGCTCCATTAACGAAGTCAAAGATTTCTCTCTTTACATCCAAGTCTAATTGTTCAAAATTTAAAACAACTGCCTTGTGGGCCTTAAGGTCATCTACGATGCTTGGAGATTCATCATAGTTTAGGGGTTCATGAACAGAAATAACCATGTTTCCTGAAGTGTGCATATGAATGTTTCCATTTCTACCCATAGTTTTGCGGGTTTTTAAACTTCTTTGTTGGTCTCTTTCTGGCACAATAGAATTTTCTTCTTCGTATTGGTCATCATGAAGTTCTTCTTCATAATCTTCGTAGTCATCTTCATCATAACCAAAACCAAAAGCTCGCATAAATTTTGAAAACATATTACTCATAACTTTCCTCCTAATAATATCTTTTACTATAGTCTCGCTGACCAAACAGGGATCGTCCAACGCGAACAATATTGGCGCCCTCTTCAATCGCTATTGTATAGTCATTTGTCATACCCATTGACAAATATTTCATATCTAATTCATTATACCCTTTTTTTGAAATCTTTTCTCGCAAATTTGATAATTCTCTAAAAATTTTTCGGATATAGTCCCTATCGTCGGTATGAGGAGCCATGGTCATGAGTCCTTGAATTGAAATATTGGGGTATTCTAAACACTTTTCTAGAAAAGCTTCAACTTCTTCCAGATAAAGTCCAGACTTGCTATCTTCTTTAGATACATTGACTTGGATTAAGCAAGGCATTTTTTGGTCAATGGCCTTGGCTCTTTTATTTATTTCCTTGGCCAGGCTCAGCCGGTCAAGAGAATGAATCAAGTCTACCTTATCTATAATATATTTAACCTTATTGCTTTGTAAAGACCCTATTAAGTGATATTCCAACTTGTCCGTTCGGTCTTTATAGGCATTGTACTTGGTCAAGAATTCTTGCACCCTATTTTCTCCAATGCAATACTCCCCATTGTCTAAAACAGCTTGAACAATGGATGGATCGTGATTTTTTGTGACGCATACCAGCTTGACTTCTTGCTGGTAGGGGCTTTTTTCTTTTGCTTTCTGTATGTTTTCCTGAACACGTTTAAACTGGTCTGAATAATTCATAAGTCACTACCTTCTAATTAATTAACTGTTTTTCTTGGACTGAAGCGGGATCTAGGACGATATTATCTTCATAGGTAATCGTCTGTACCTGTTTTTCTCCATTTTTTTCATCAAGAGTGATTTTATTTTTCATATCTCCCTTTTCCAAATAGGCCCAGTCGTCGTTTTGAGCAAGAATTTTTACTGGGACAAAGCGAACTAGGTTATGGATATCCTGAACATAGACCCCCGTCTTCTTCTTTTGTTCTACAATAGCCTTGGCTGGCACTGTGTAGGCATCTTCTTGTTTCAGGATAATTTCTGCATTTTGCTTGGCTTTTGTATAGTTTTCTTCAAAGCCCTCTTCCATGGAGATGATAATTACGCCTTCCTTGTCCTGACTTTCTTTGATTTCTTTTATAATCCCCTTAATGGCTTCTTTTTTATTAAGAACTAGGCTGACTTCCTGACCAGCTTCCAGGTCTTTTAATTTTGAATTATTGTGGACACTCACAGCTATATACCACTGGAGGTTGTCAATAATTCGAAAAATGGGCTTGCCTTTCTTAACCCTGACGCCAGATTGCTGGATGGGGTTAAAATGTAGTTGATCTAAGTAAGCTAGGCTAAACTTGTCAAAAGAGCCTTTGTAGTTCAGACTTTTCCCTGCCGGGAAGATATAGGAAATTACTCCTGGAACAGTGGAGATATATCTTGATCTGGTTTGGGATAGGGCCTTTGATAGGGCCTCTTTTTTTTCTTCTAAGGCTTCCAGAGGCTCATTCAATAGTTCACTTAATTCTGAAATATTCACATTATGAGGCGTAATCAAGTCTAAATTATTGATGTCAGAAACCATAGATTGAAAGTCATTGTCTTTAATCGAGGTTTGGATTTTCTCAATAGTCTTTTTTATTTCCGGAGTTTCTTGGTAGCTATCTTTCCCGGCCGCCTTTTTATTACTCTTATAGTCAATAGCTGCTTGGATACGGATTAAATCATCCTTTTGCGAGGAAAAGTCATCTTGAAAGTTAACTGTAGCAATTTCATAATCAACAGGGACCCTTTCTCCTTCCTGGGCTCCATAGACCACAATGCCATCATTTTTTGCATAAAATTGGCTTTGACTTAAAATAGTATATCCCTGTCCCCGAATTACATTTTTATAAGTCGTCATTTTTGGACGGGCAGTGGTTAATTTTTTATAACCAATTGTAAAAATGGGGCGAATCAAAAAAAACAAGACTAGGATGAAAAGCAGGAAAGCTAGGAACCCCTTTAGGGGTTTTCTTTTTGACCTTTTATTTTTTCTAACCACAATAGCACCTATAAGAAAAAGACTTCTTCAATTTCGTCTTTGGAATCTCTTGCCATTAAGATTTTAACTGCCTCTAAGGGGTTCTTTCCTTCATATAAGACCCCATACAACTTGTTGGTAATGGGCATGTCCACAGATAATTTTTTGGCCAAATCATAAGCAGACTTGGTGGTCTTAATCCCTTCAACAACCATGCCAACTTCATGACTGGCTTCTTCAACGCTTAAACCTTGACCAATCAAAATTCCGCATCTTCGATTCCTCGAGTGCATACTGGTACATGTTACAATCAAGTCCCCCATACCGGCCAAACCGTGAAAAGTTTGAGGGTTCCCTCCCATTTCAATGGCAAGCTTGCTAATTTCGTACATTCCTCGAGTCATGAGAGCAGCCTTGGTATTGTCGCCAAATTGAAGACCATCACTGATGCCTGCCGCCAAGGCGATAATATTTTTTAAAGCCCCACCTAATTCCACACCTACCAGGTCATGGTTTGTGTAGACTCGAAAATTCTTGGTTGAAAAGATATTTTGTATCTTATAAGCATAGGACATATCCTGACAAGCTACGGTTACACAGGTTGGAATATCTTTGGCTACTTCTTCCGCATGGGATGGACCCGATAGACAAACAAAAGGAAGGTCTCCTAAAATTTCCTTTGAAATTTCAGATACTCTCTTAAGGCTCTTGTTTTCAATTCCCTTGGCCAAATTTACTAGAATAGCATCTTCTTTTAAAGAATATTCTTTGATTTTGCCCAAGACTTCTCGGCAGGCTGATGTGGGCACTGCTAGGACAATCACTTCTGCTTCTTCAACACAAGCTAAATTAAGCGTATAGGATAAGTTTTGGGGTAGAGAAATACCCGGTAAATAATCAGGATTTTCCTTAGATTCTTGCAAAACTTTATATTGGTCTTTGGAATTGGTGTACATGACCAGGTCATGGCCCTTGTTTGCCAGGAGTCTTGCAATGGCCGTACCCCAACTTCCAGCACCGAGAACTGCTATTTTCATAATCATCCTCCAAGTTTCTTTTCTTCGCCGTGGAGCAACCTCTTAATATTTTCTTTATGGCGATATATTCCCAAAAGACAGGTTAAAAATAAAAAGACAAATTGGACATCATTGAAGAGTCCCTTGCCCAGGAAAAAATAAAGTACAGGCAGCAGACAATATAAAATAACCGACCACAAACTAATTAGACGAGTGGCTAAGGCTCCAATTCCCCAAATCAAAATACTAAGTATAGTGGGAAGAAAGCCAATTAACAAGCTAGAACCCATCGTTGTCGCAACCCCCTTGCCTCCTTTGAAGTGCATATAAAAGGGGAAATCATGACCTATAACGCAAAAAAACATGGAAAGATAGATATAGGATGGGCCGAAAGTATGCTTTACCAGGTAAATAGTTAAGACTCCCTTTAAAAAATCAATGAGAAAGGTTAAAAAACCAAACTTAATACCCATAACCCGGATGGCATTTGTCGTTCCTGCATTTCCACTTCCTTTTGTCCGGATATCCATATTAAAATGGTATTTCCCGATCAAAAAGGACCCAGAAATAGTTCCCATTAAGTAAGAAAATATTACCACAAATAGTGTTGCCATCTTAGTCGGAGTCCTTTCCTCTGGATTTATAATTAAAGGTCAAGGGGACTCCATCAAAAGAAAAGGACTTGCGAATTTGATTTTCTAAAAACCTACGGTAGGTAAAGTGAAATAATTCAGGGTCATTGACGTAAAAATTAAATTTAGGAGGCCTTGTGGAAACTTGAGATCCATAAAACAGCTTCCCTCTTCTTCCCTTGTCTGATGGCGGTTGATTCATCAATACCGCTTGATTTAAGAGGTCATTTAAGACCCCTGTAGGAATTCTCAAACTATAATTATTGTTGACAATATTAATAAGGTCTAAAAGTTGTGTAACTCTTTGGCCTGTTTTGGCAGAAATAAAAACAAGAGGGGCATAATTGGCAAAGGACAACTTTTCCCTAATTTCCTTTTCATAGGCCCGCATGGTATTTGTTTCTTTTTCAACAGCATCCCATTTGTTCACTGCAATAATCAAACCCTTATTTTGGTCATGGGCATAGCCCATAATTTTGGTGTCCTGTTCTGAAATGCCTTCTGTTGCATCTACCATCAAGACACAAATATGGGACCGATCAATGGCGGACAGGGTTCGAACAGCAGAATACCTTTCGATTTTCTCTTCAATCTTCTTCCTTTTCCTAAGACCTGCCGTGTCTACAAAGATGTAGTCTGTGTCCCTGTAAGTGAAATAGGAATCAATAGAATCCCTTGTCGTTCCCGGAATATTAGTTACAATATTTCTATTTTCTCCAAGAATATGATTAATCAAGGACGACTTCCCAACATTGGGCTTGCCTATAAAGCTGACACGAATTTTGGGGTCATCTTCATCGGGATCCACGATAGGAAAGTCTTCAATTACCTGGTCTAGGAGGTCCCCAATTCCTTGTCCTTGCTCTGCGCTGACAAAGACAGGTTCGCCAAAACCCAACTCATAAAAGTCATACATATTTTCTTTTGTTTTTTTAGAGTCTAGTTTATTAACAGCCAAGATCACTTTTTTATTGGTTTGTCTCAAGCGGTTTGCCAGGTCTCGATCCATGGCAGTAACTGATTCTACACCATCCACTAGAAAGATAATCACATTTGAAGTTTCCAGGGCAATATCGGCTTGAAGGCGGATATTTTTCATAAAGGTATCGTCGGATTTGACATCCAAGCCACCGGTATCTATTAAGATGAATTCCCGCCCCAACCAGGAAGCCCGTCCATAAATCCGGTCTCTAGTTACACCTGGGGTATCCTCTGTAATGGATATTCTTTGCCCCACAATTTTATTAAATAAAGAAGACTTCCCTACATTAGGCTTTCCTACTATACATACAATTTGATCACTCATTATCGATCACCTTTTCTAATTCATTTATAAATTTAAACCCATCCCATGGTCCTAGATAGATTTCTTGTTTTAACTGTTTTGATAAAGATTCATCTGTTTGGTCATCCAAAGTAATGAGCATATCTTCACGAAACATATTCCTGGGTAACATTATAGCATCTGCCTGGACCCCTTTCAATTGGTCCAAGACATCATAGCCGGTTAACAAGCCCGAAACATTTACAGACTGGCCAAAAAAGTTATTTTTCACCGGATAGACTTCTATGGATAAGTTTGAAATGGCCGATTCCAGCCAGGCCTTCACCTTTAGCATGGTTTCCTTGGACAGGGTGGAAGTTACAAAGGCTATTGTTACTTTTTTTCCGGAAATTTTCTTGTTGAGTTTGTTTTTGTGCTTTTGAATTCCTTGATAGACTTCTTCTAAAAAAGATCTTGTCATCCCAACGCCATTTTCTATTTGGGGGTAGCCCTCATAGGCTTCCTCACTGGGAAGAGGTCTTTTGGCCTTTAAATAAAATTCATCTGACAAGAAAAAAAGCCTTGTTCCAATGGTTTCCAAGCATTTTTTTTGCATCTTTTCAACTTGATCAATGACTTTTAAAAGTTCATTCTCTCTAAATTCCCTCAAGGAGAATAAATTTTTCCGATGCCTTGTAAGGCCTACAGGGACAATGGCAACAGATTGGAGGGTTGGGTAAAGATTATAGAGGTCCTCCATGGTCCTGTCCAACTCTTCCCCATCATTCATCTCCGGAATCAAAACAATTTGTCCATTTATTTCAAGATTGACTTCATGAAATCTTTTTAAGGTATCTAAAATCTTACCTGCTTCCCGATGTCCCAACATTCTCCTTCTGAGATTGGGATTTGTTGTGTGAATGGACACATTTACTGGGCTAATCCGGTATTGGATCATCCGGTTTATTTCATCTTGGGACATGTTTGTCAGAGTGATGAAGTTCCCTTGTAAAAAGGATAGGCGAGAATCGTCATCTTTAAAGTAGAGGGTTGACCTTAAGTTTTTGGGAAGTTGGTCGATAAAGCAAAATACACAATGGTTGGAGCAAGACTTGGCATGGTCGATTAAGGGGTTGGAAAAATCCAGACCCAGGTCTTCGTCATAGTCTTTCTCGATGTCAAAAATAATGGCTTCTCCAGATTTTTTCTCAATTTCCAGCTCAATCTGTTCATCGTGAATTAAAAATCTATAGTCAATAACATCCTTTATCTTTTGACCATTAATGGATATGAGTTGGTCTCCTTCTTCTAATCCAATTTCAGAGGCAATGGTATCTGGAAGAACTGTTTGAATTGTGTTTTGAAAATTATAGCTGTTTTTTATTTCCATTCATTGTCTCCTAAACTTTTTATTTATAGAGAGGGTGTTTTTGACACAAGTCTTTGACCATCTTTAGGGATTCTTGACAAGACAAGCGATCCTTTAAGAGGCCCGAGATAATTTGACCTACCACGGTAAAGTCTTCTTCATCAAATCCCCGACTTGTCATGGCTGCTGTTCCAATCCGGATACCACTGGTTACAAAGGGAGATTGGGTTTCGTTAGGAATGGTGTTTTTATTGACAGCCAGGCCACCCTTACCCAAGAGAGCTTCTGCATCTTTACCTGTAATTCCCAAAGAGGTTAAATTCATTAAGATTAAATGGTTGTCTGTTCCCTTAGTACAAAGGTCAATGCCATCATCCATGAGGCTTTTGGCCAGGGCCTTAGCATTTTTTATCACTTGTTCTTGGTAGTCCTTAAAGGATGGATCTAAGGCCTCTTTAAAACTAACAGCCTTGGCAGCAATAATATGCATCAAGGGCCCTCCTTGAAGACCTGGAAAAACCGCCTTGTCAATGGCCTTGGCAAATTCTTCCTTGCACAGGATAGCCCCACCTCTTGGCCCTCTCAAGGTCTTGTGAGTGGTTGTTGTTACAACATCTGCATAGGGAACGGGGCTCATGTGGTGCCCCGTAGCAACAAGGCCTGCAATATGGGCCATGTCAACCATTAAAAGAGCACCTGTTTCATGGGCAATTTCGCCAAATTTTTCAAAATCAATTTTTCGTGGATAAGCAGAAGCTCCAGCTACGATTAATTTTGGCTTATGCTTTTTAGCTGCGGCATAAACTTGGTCGTAGTCAATTCTTTCTGTTTTTTCATCTACCCCGTAGTCAACAAAGTTAAAATATTTCCCGGAGATATTTACAGGACTTCCATGGGTTAAGTGACCTCCGTGAGATAGGTTCATGCCCAAAACAGTATCTCCCGGATTTAACAGGGCCACATAAACAGCCAAGTTTGCATTTGCTCCAGAATGGGGTTGGACGTTGACGTGGTCTGCTTGGTAGAGTTTTTTCAACCGATCTCGAGCCAATTCCTCTGCCAGATCAACTACCTCGCAGCCCCCATAGTATCTTTTACCGGGGTAACCTTCTGCATATTTATTCGTTAAGGCACTTCCCATAGCTTCTAAAACGGCCTTGGATACAAAATTTTCAGATGCAATTAATTCAATATGGTTTTCTTGTCGGTCAACTTCTTTTTGAATAATTTCATATATTTCCTTGTCTACCAATTGTAAATTTTGGGTATTCATGCTTAATCCTCTCTTCCATTAATATGTATCATTGATGTATTTAGAAATTAGTGAAGGGCGTTTATTGATATCAAATAGGCCCTTGTCGCATAAAATCTTGCGTATCTTTGGAGACATTGAGTGAAAAATAGCTTCCTTCTGTCTAAGCGCAACAATTTCAAAGAGTTTATTATCCAGCCTCTTAGAATCCGTCCTTATGGGATAGGCCTGAATAAATTCATAATTTAAAAGTTCTAAAATCCGGCAGACAACACCATCTTTTTTTTCATAAAAAGAATTCCCTAAAGAGGAATAATGGTTGTAGGACCTTTTGTTTTTCTTATTTTTTTTGCATTGGCCAGCAAGCATGGAGTAGTGCTTGGCCATGCAATTATAATATTGGTAATTAAAAAGCGCTTTTTCAAAACTGTCGACCCTTACATAGGGACCACTCATTTGATGGGCCAGTTGAAAGTTATTAAGGATGAATTCTCGTTTTGACATTTCGCCCCTGGTATAGTCTGCAATTAACTTAGACCTTCTCTTATAAAATTTTAAGGCCTGTCTATTCTCTGTATCCATAGTTTCCCCAATTAATAAATTGTTAAAAGTATCGGCACAATCATACTTAAGGCAATTAACACTGCCAAAATACGAACAATTAACTTATGGTTGCTCATCATCCACCCCCCCTGCATATAAAACCGAAAGACCGGGATAACCCGGTCTTGATTAATCTTCTAAAGTTACCTCTTCAGAACATGCTTGTAATTTTTCAGGCAGGTCTTTTGTCAAGCAATCCACGTTAATGAATATTCGTCTTTCTTTAATCTCTTCGATGGAAGAAAGTTTGTCATAAAGTGTTTCAAGATTGTCCTTGTTTAAGTCAATAATCTTATAGACGCTATCAATATAAATTTTTTCCAAGTCAAAGTCCATTGCCATTAAACCACATATAAACCCACAAAGGGAGTCAATATTGGTTAACTTATAGTCTTGGGCGTTAATTAAGCGAATTTGATAGTCAAGGCTGAAGATGTGGTCATCATCAACATCTACAAAAGCAATGTTTCCATTGCCAGACTTTAAGTCTTCATTTGCATTATCAATGAGCCATTTTGTTTTTCCTGATCCTTTTGCACCTACAATAAATTTTATCATGGTTATCCTTCCTTTCAATCCATTCTATCTAATAGAACTTCCCTGTTCTATAGATTGCATATTCATTTGATCGATAATTTCATCTCGAATCTTCCACCAAGATTCTCCAAAATTACAAAAGCGACTTGCTTCCTTTGGAGCCCGACCAATAATCCTTTGGACAACAATATTCGGGTCCAAATGAGACAAAAATAGAATCACCCTCTTTTGAAAGGTCTCCTTGTTTAAAAGGGCAACCTCCCCGTTTAAAAGCATTTTTTCCAAAGTAGTATTTTTTAGTACATAAAGTGAATGCAACTTCACCTCATCTACTTGCAAGGCATTTAAGATTTTAGCAGCCTCGATAATATCCAATTCATCATCCCAAGGCAAGTCCATAATTAAATGAACCCCTATGCGAAAGGGATACTTTTTCAATCTTAGAACTCCTTCAATGAAATCAGATAGGTAGTGGCCTCGGTTGAGGATTTTTAAGGTGTGGTTATTTACACTTTGTAGGCCCAGTTCAAAACAAACGTCCAAGCCTTGACAAGTCTCTTCAGTTGCCAACAAATACTCCTCCCCTAAAAAGTCGGGACGGGTGGATATATTGACTCCAACAATATTTTCCAGACGACAATCGGCTAAAGCTCTCTGGTAAGAAGCTAAGGGTTGGTAGGTATTTGTAAAATTTTGAAAATAGGCGATAAACTTATTAGCATGATACTTCTTGCCAATGTAAGCCATATTTGTAAGAAGCTGGTCCCGGACACTTAATTGCTCTAGGTTTTCAAAGGACCCACCTTCTTCCCCGCAAAAGATACAGCCCCCATAGGCGCAAGTTCCATCTCTATTGGGACAAGTCAAATTTAGCTTAACTGGTAACTTATAAACCTTTTGACCATACTTTTCTTTTAGGTAGTCACTATATTGTCTATAGGGTACCTTATTCTTCTTCAATTGGGAATTGTCTTTCAAACTCATCCGCTACTGAATCAAAGTCCTCTTCGTCAATTAATCTCAGGTCAATTTCGTCATCATCTAATTCCTCATATTCATATAAAAGAAGACCTTCTTCTTCCTCCATATCATCTTCAGGAACCAAAGCGATGTAAGATTTTCCGTTAAAATCAAAGGTTGCATAAACAATGCAATCTAGACTTTCCCCATCTTCTAAATCTAAATGAATAACAGGATATTCTTCTTCATGGTGGTTGTGGCCACCACAGCATTCATGGTTATGATCGTGGTCATGGTCATGGTGACAGTTTTCGTGATTTGCCATAAAATTCTCCTTTAAATATACTAAATTTGTTTGAAATTAGATAGCTCCTATAACTATCTCTTATTTTTATTATACTAAAAATAGAGCAAATTATATAGCTATTTCAGTAAAATATTCAGGGGATTAATAATAAGTTACTGTGTATTCTTTTTTCAGGTCTTCGATTTTGTTCAAATAAGCCTCTTTTTGCTTTAACCTCAAGGCCTCTTGCATGCAAAGATCTTTCACTTCATCGAATTCTTTTTGACGACCGTCTTTACGGTCATGTAATTGAATGATATGGTAGCCAAATTCAGTTTTAATTGGCTCAGAAATGGTCCCAACTTCCATGGAAAAGACCGCTTCATCAAAAGGTTTCACCATTTGACCCGGTCTAAAAGTGCCTAAATTCCCACCATTTTCCTTAGAAGGACAAGTTGAATATTCTTTGGCCAATTTTTCAAAGTTTTCTCCCTTATCCAAGGCCGCCTTAATTTCCTTAGCCTTTTCTTCTGTTTCCACTAGAATATGGCTAGCTGTAGCCGAAGCATCTTGATTGAATAGTTTTTTATTCTTCTCATAATAATCCCTTGCTTCTTCTTCGGTTACATGAATCCCTTCTAATACTTTTGAAAAAGAATAGGATTTCAATAAATTGTCCTTTGTAAGTTCAAGGGCGTCCTTGAATTCTTTTTCTTCTTCATAGTTGTGTTTTTTTGCATCTAAAAGCAAGAGTTCTTGGTGGACGAGTTCCCCAATAACATTTGCAATTCCATCTGTATTTTTAAACTGTTGAACCAGGTTAGAGTCCATCCGTTTTATAAATTCCACTACTTGGTCTTCATAAATACAAGCATCTTCTACCTTAGCCAATAATTTTCTTTCTTCAGCCATAGAACCTCCTTAAATAAAAACCTCTTAGAATAGTCTAAGAGGCAAGTATTACAAAATTTCGATATTTTCAGCTTGAAGGCCTTTTTCGCTATCAACAACATCAAAGCGAACACTTTGTCCTTCTTCTAAGGTTTTGAATCCTTCTTTTTGAATTTGACTAAAGTGGGCAAACACATCTGTTCCCTCTTCTGTTGTAATAAATCCAAAACCCTTTTCAGCGTTAAACCATTTAACAGTTCCGTTCATTTGATTCCTCCAAATTTTATTTCCTAAATGTTAAAATTTGAAGTGCTTCAAAAATAACTGTCAAATTTCATTGATTTAGGCTATTCATATCATAACATGGATAAAACATTTTCACAAGTTGATTTTGAGAATTTATCAGGACTTGGCCCGGAGAGAATCCCCTAATTTTAGCCTAAAATTTACAATCATTGTTGAATATGATATAATTTTATGTCTAGAGATAAAAATCATTATAAAGCGCCAGAACCAAATGGTTGACGAGGGATGGAGTGATCGAAAATTCGGCGGATGCTCCAAGGGTATCACAGCCCCAGCACTTAACAAAACTTTTACAGACAAAAATAGTGCAGTGAGTCTCTAAATAATTATTTTGGAGGTAGCCTATGTGTGGTATAGTAGGATACTGCGGCCTTGAAAATGCAGAAGAAAGAATCATCCAAGGCCTAGAAAAACTGGAATATCGTGGATACGATTCTGCAGGAATTTCTGTCATTAATTCAAATAAAGAGATAACGACCGTTAAGCGAGTTGGGAAATTAAAGGCTTTAAAAGAAGCCCTAAAGGATATTCCTCTAGATGGGAAAGTTGGTGTAGGTCATACTCGTTGGGCAACCCATGGTGTACCCAGCAATGTCAATAGCCATCCCCAATTGAGCCAAAACGGCAAGTTTGCTGTTGTTCATAATGGAATTATCGAGAACTTTTTAGACTTGAAAAAGAAATTACAAGATCAAGGATACCAATTTAAATCCGATACGGATACAGAGGTCATTTCTAACCTATTTGAATTTTATCAAGAAGATGACTTCTTGGCAACGGCTTTAAAGGTATCAAGGGCTCTTGAAGGGGCCTATGCTATTGGTGTTATTTGCCAAGACCACCCCGACCAACTCATTGCGATTCGTCATGAAAGTCCTTTGGTTATTGGAGTTGAAAATAACGGATATATTATTGCATCCGATATTCCAGCCCTTTTAAATTACACCCGTGAGGTCATTAGTTTAAAAAATGGAGAACTTGCCTTAGTGGAAAAAGACTCCATCCACTTCTATGACTTTGAGGGCCATACCCTTAAAAAAGAAACAGAACATATAGACATAGATATTGAGGCTGCAAGCAAGGATGGCTATGACCATTTCATGCTTAAAGAAATCTATGAGCAACCCGATGTGATAAAAAAATCTTTGGATAATAAATTTCCCCATGGCAAGTTGAACCTTACGGACCAAAGCTTCAGCAAGGAAGAACTTTTATCTATAGAAACCATCTACTTTACCGCTTGTGGTACAGCCTACCATGCAGCTGAAGTAGGTATGCGGGCTATGGAAAAATTACTTCACAAAAAGTGTCAAAGTGAAATTGCATCTGAATTAAAGTACTACCAACCCTTCATTGATGAAAAGACTCTGCTAATTGTTGTTTCTCAATCCGGTGAAACGGGTGATACCTTGGCTGCCATGAGAGAAGCCAAGGAAAAAGGAGCAAAAATCTTAGCAGTTACAAATGTAGTAGGGTCCTCTATTGCCCGAGAAGCGGACAAGGTTATCTACTGCAATGCCGGACCAGAAATTAGTGTTGCCTCTACCAAGGCCTATACGACCCAATTAATCTCCCTTTATGCCTTGGCCATTGATTTTGCACAAAAACTCAACTGTATCTCCGACCAAGACGTGGAAAAATATATCAAAGAGCTCTATACTCTTCCCTCCAAGGTCCAAGAACTTCTAGACCATAGGGAAAAATATAAAGACCTTGCCGAAAAAATAAAGGGAGCAAAAAGTATCTTTTATTTAGGCAGAGGAATTGACTATTTAAGTGCCAAGGAGGGGGCTTTAAAGTTAAAGGAAATTTCCTATATCAATGCTGTTGCCTTCCAATCTGGTGAATTAAAACATGGATCCATTGCTCTTTTGGAAGATGGCCTGCCGGTAGTTTGTATTATTAGCCAAGAAAACCTAGTGGACAAGTCCATTTCAAACGTAAAAGAAGTCAAGGCTCGTGGAGCCTATGCCTTGGCCATTGCTCAAAAAAACTTTAAAAATGTCCAAGAGGTTAGTGACGACACTATTTTTATCCCTGAGACCTTGGATATCTTTACTCCCGTTTTATCTGTCCTTCCCCAACAACTTCTGGCCTATGAAACCAGTCTAGCCTTGGGTAATGACGTCGACAAACCAAGAAACCTAGCAAAATCTGTTACGGTAGAATAAAAATGTATAAAAAAATGTCTTAGAAAATCAGGATTCTAAGACATTTTTTTATACATTTATTTAAGATTTACAATCCCATAAGCAACAATTAAAGCTTCTTCCCTAGAGGATGTTTTTTGGGGTAAAAATTGACCCTTATATCCCTTGATGAGACCTAGGGATTCCACCTTGTAAACACCTTCTTTAGCCCAAGAAGAAATGGATTCATCATCTTTGAACTTTTCTTGGGGCTCTTGAGCTTCTTTTCCTAAAGTTTGACATAACTTGGCCACCATTGTAGCCATTTCTTCCCGAGTAATCTTTCCCTTGGGATTAAAACGATTGTCACCAACACCTTGGATAAAGCCTAATTCTTTAGCCTTTAAGATATAGGATTGCTTTGCATCCGAAAATCCATTACTACTTAAACTGGCAACCTTACCGGCTTTTTTTTCATAGGCTAAGACTAAAGCATTGGCGAATTCTTCCCGACTAATGGGTGCCTTGAGGTCACTTTTCACGCTATTGGGTACCAGGCCTAATTTATTGGCCTTATTTAAATTTTCCAAAGCCCAAGAGCTTACATTTTGTAAGTTGGGCCTCAGTCCTACACTTACATAGGATGAAAAATCCGATTGGTCTTTTCCCAACCGGTAACGGACCCTAAAGGAGTAGTTGGATAAGAATACATTGAATTCCTTAACTGTGGCAAAGCTATTTTCATCCAAGATAATTTGGCTTTTAGCTCCCTTTTCCAAGGGAATTTGCACCAAGGGTTTTTTAGCTTCCGAGTGCCAAGAATCTCCATTATTCTTTAAGTCAATTTCTGCCACAATGGGAAGTCCCTTGTTTATCTTGTCCTGAATTGACTTGGGATTGGACCAGGATAGGGTAAAGTGACTATATTCTTCCATTTCATTCTTTTGTATGAATATGTTTAAATGCGTTGGCTTTTCATAGGCCCCTTTAGCATAACTAGTCATGGGGATACAAATTAAAATACACAAAAATAAAATAAGTATTTTGCTTAACTTTTTCAAAATATCAACCTCCTTGACTATTGTAGCAGATATTTGGGAAAAGTATCATTTTGTTACTTATTTGTAATTAATTTGTAAGATTTGAGTAAAGCCGCCTTCTACCCTTAGGCTACTTAGGCTAGCATTCTCTATAAAAAAATTAAAATAGCTTTCTCTCTTTCCTACTGCCAAGGCTAAAAAGGCCCGAATAACTCCTTCATGAGTGACTGCAACAACATCATGATCCTTCTGGATCCAAGAATGCAATAAGCCTTCTACACGGTCTAATAGTTGCTTGATACTTTCCCCTTGAGGCGGACCATTGTCAAAAGGGTTTTCCAGCCAAGTTTTTACTTCCTGAGGATAGGAGTCCTGACTTTGAGAAAAAGTAAGCCCTTCTAGGGCCCCATAGGAAATTTCCAAAAGTCGATATTCAATTTTTCCGGGTCTGGAAAAAATTCCCTCTGCTGTTTGAATTGCTCTTTTAGCCGGGCTAACATACAGGTCTCCTTGGGGAGGTTTTTGAGCTAAAAACTTTAAACTTTCTTGGCCCAAACTGGTTAATGGAGTATCTATACTTGCATAGACCCCCTCTACATTTGCCTGGCTTTGGCCATGCCTTATTAAAGATATTTTCATCTTAAATCAACCCCAATACCAGCAAAGCAAATGCTTCTGCTAATTCTACATTGGCTCCATAGATGTCCCCGGTAACTCCCTGGATTTTTTTTAAGGAAACAAGAGAGGTTAAGCCCACAACAAGAAGTTGGATAAGCAAAACGAAAATCAACTTCTTATCTGTTAAAACCAAATAAACTAGGAATAAAATCCCTGAGACAAGGATATAGGGAAGAGGTTTTGTTTTTTGGAACATTTCCCCCATTCCCCCGGGCCGAGCAGATGGAAAAGTCCCGACAACTAGAGCATTAGCCAGCCTGGCGCCTGCTAGAATACCAGGTAATGAATATAGGGTCAGTTGAACCTTACTAAGTAAAACATATTTTGCTAATAAAACCAGAATCAGAGAGATAACACCAAAAGCCCCCACCCTGGAGTCTTTCATAATTTCTAAAATTCTGTCCCTGTCTCTATTTGAAAAAAATCCATCTGCCGTATCGCTTAAGCCATCTAAATGCATGCCCCCAGTAAAAGAAATCCAGAGAACTAAAATGACCAAACCTGAAATGTCCTGGTTAGGAATGACCTTTAAGGGAATGGTTAAGAGGTAACCCAAGAGCAGACCAACCCATGGAAAGAAAAATAAACTATGGCGTAAATTTTTATCCGAAAAATCTACCTGGATTGGAATATAAAAGCGGGTTAAAAATTGTAAAGCCAGTATAAATGCCTTCATCCCTTAATCAGAACTCCTTGTCCACAAATTACGATATAGGCCCTATCTGCCAGTTCAGCTGCATATTGGTTAATCCGTCCCTGGATATCCCGGAAAACTCTAGATAGGTGGTTTTCTGGAACAATGCTATATCCCACCTCATTGGTTACCATAATCAAATGACTGGAAGTTTTACGGACATCTTGACAGAGGGCAAAAATTTCCGCCTTAATCTTTTTTTCAATCTCTTCTTGCATTTCAGGGCTGATATGATCTCCATCCTTTAAAATGTCAAAGGTGTGGTTTGTCGTAAGCAAGGTTAGACAGTCCAATAGGTAATAGGAAGCCTTGTAGGGGCAGTCTCTTAATTTTAAGGGACTTTCCCAGGTATTCCACTCTTGTGGCCGTCTAAGTTTATGTTGCCTAACCCGCTCTTTCATTTCATCATCATAGACCTGGGAAGTGGCAATGTAGGTAACATTACTTTTCCCTTCTAGTAAATTTTCCGCAAAAGAGGACTTTCCGCTCCGGGCCCCGCCGGTAATAAGAGTAATCATTCCTTAACTCCATCTCTAATATTAACTAAAAGGGTGTTTTCAATAGCATTTGAATCAAAGGTCCCCATGTTCTTCATGGCATAGAGGGCATGGTCAAAAATTGTAAAGGTAAAGGGACACCCCGACCCTTCTCCCAACCGCATATGAAGGGAGACAAGGGCTTCTTTCCCTAAAAGATCCAAAGACCTAGCCATGGCTTTTTCCATAGATAGGTGGGATGCAAAGAAAAACTCTTTGGCCCCAGGGGCAATATGGTCGGCGCAGAGAGCCGCTACAACGCTGATAATTCCATCAATAACCACCGGCACACCATGCCTTGCTCCAGCCAGGAAAACTCCTACTAGGCCACAAATATCCAGACCTCCAACGCAAGAAAGAATGGTAAAAACATCTTGATTGTATAAGTCATATTTTTCAATGGCCCTTTTTATGACATTTACCTTGTTAACCAGTTGCTGGTTGGTAATTCCTCCTCCAAGTCCTACGCAATCTTCCACTTTATACTTGGATAAGGCCGCTAGAACAGCAGAAGATGTCGTCGTATTGGCAATGCCAAGTTCTCCGGTGCCCAAGATCTTATAACCCTTTTGAATGTAATCTTCTGCAACATCAATCCCTGCTTGAATGGCCTTATAAACATCTTCCATAGGAATTGCTGGTTCCTTCATAAAGTTTTTCGTGCCCTGACTTACCAGTTTTTGAATAACATTGTCTTCGTAGGGTCCTTGATTGATAATCCCAATATTAACAACAGCCACATCACTGCCTTGACATTTACACAAGGCCGCCACGCCAGTTTCTCCCCTGGCCATAGCGTTGGTCAACATATGGGTAAAGACTTGCGGGGAAGAGCTGACATCCTCTTCGTAAATTCCATTATCGGAAGCCATGACAATAACCACTTTTTTGTCCAAATTATTGGTGGGGTTTCCGGTTATTTTAGCTAGTTGGATGGTCATTTCTTCCAAGCTACCTAGACTACCTATGGGATGGGTCCTGGAATCCCAAATTTCTCTAGCTTTTTTGCCAGCTTCTTCATCAAGAGGATGTAGCGGAAAATTTTCGAATTGATTCAAAATTTTTCTCCTTTCAATTACTTAAAAGATCTTTAATAAGCCTATTTAAATCATGGTAGCCGTCTTCTTCAGTTTGTCTTTTGATAATAATCGGACAGACATCTGCTTGTTTACAAGCAAGAATTTTTTCTTCTTGTCCTCCTTCTTTCCCACTTTCCTTCATAACGCAATATTTAACCTGATATTGCTTAAAGAGGGCTATATTTAAGTCCAGGGAAAAGGGGCCCAACATGGCGACAATATCCCTATAGGACACCTCTGCATCAAAGGCAAGTTGTAAGCTTTCCAGGGTTGGTAAAATCCGATAAATAAATTGCTTGTCCCCTCGTACCGGTTCAAAATCCTTGATATTTTTGCTTCCTGTTGTAAAGAAAACAGGTCCCCCATCGATTTTTTGTAAAAGTCTACAGCACTCCTCTATGGATCCTACAATATATCCATTTTCCATGTGAATCTCAGGGCGAATATACCTATAATAGGGAATCTTCATCTCCCTTGCTACTTGTCTTGCCTGGTCGGTGACAATAGTTGCATAGGGATGGGTTAAATCTACAATCTTATCTATCTTGTTTTCTCTAGCAAAATCTACCATTTGCTCTTTCGTTAATCGGCCCACATGAACGTGTTTTGAGTGGGTACTTTCCGCTCCACTTTCTGTAGCTACAGTAATGATATGGTCGTCATCACCTAATGATTCTAAAAGCTTATTGACCTCGGTGGTCCCTCCTAAAATCCAAATCATTTGTTTT
This sequence comes from Urinicoccus massiliensis, assembly GCF_900120405.1. Lineage (GTDB taxonomy): Bacteria > Bacillota > Clostridia > Tissierellales > Peptoniphilaceae > Urinicoccus > Urinicoccus massiliensis. The sequence goes on from NZ_LT635492.1 coordinate 338,950, forward strand.
CATACCCTCTAGGAGTCACCATCCAACCATCTTTAATATAGGTGTTTGAATTCCCAATAATAAGACAGGTCAACATATCTACTTTTTCATAATCTATTGAATCCAGTTGAGTGATGGTTCTTTCTGTTCCAGGTCGTCCTGCATTTTTTACAATACCTACAGGTGTTTTGGAGTCCTTCACTTCCAATAGAATATTTACTATTTTTTCAAGATGGTCAGGACGCCCCTTGGACCTTGGATTGTAAATAGTAATGACAAAATCCCCTTCAGCGGCCTTTCTAACTCTCTTTAGAATCGTTTCCCAAGGGGTCAAAAGGTCGGAAAGACTAATACAGGCATAGTCATGCATTATGGGAGCACCCAGTTCAGCCGCTGCTGCAAAATTAGCAGAAACTCCAGGAATAACCTCTATATCTTGACCCGTGCTTAATTCGAAAATGGGTCCTGCCATTCCATATAGGCCTGCATCTCCTGTAGAGATAATGGATGTTGTCTTACCTTCATCCACTTGTTGAATAGCCTCTTTGCAACGGTCTATCTCACTTTTCATTCCTGTTGAATAGAGAGTCTTCCCTTCAATTAGAGAACCCAAATAGTCCAAATAAGGACCATAGCCAATAATAACCTCTGATTCATGAATTGCGTCAATCATTTTCTTGGTAAAAAGCCCCTCTCCTCCGGGACCAATTCCAATTACATATAGTTTTGCCATTTATACCTCCCTTGATATAGATACTGTGAATCCCTTATAAGCTTCTTTTTCAAGGATTAACTCTCCGCCCAGTTTTAAGGCAGATGTTGCTGACACTGAGGATACCCCCACTGTCTTTTTAACAAAATCTGACCCTTGAACCTTGTCTTCAAAGGGACTCAATTCTTCAGCCTTAAAACAGAAAAAGTCAATTCCTAAGTCTTTAGATAGCTGGTTAAAGGCAACTTCATCTTTCTTTATGTCAATACTAGCCATATCTTTTATACTGGCTAGACTCAGATTAAGTTTCTTTAAGATGCTTTTTAATAAAAGCTTTAATTCTTCATAGTTTGCACCCTTTTTACAGCCCAAGCCCAGATGCAAGATTTGGGGCCTGAGATAAACGGTATATCCCGGTAAGTCCAGCGACTCTTCATCTGTAATAGCCAGGCTATAGCCTATTTCCGAATCCATATCCTGTGTAAAATTTGGATATTTTGGCTCCTGAAAATTGTAGGGATTGTAAAGAAAAATTTTCTTATCATCCACCATGGCTCCCGTTAAAGGGGTTAAATCATGGATGGATTGGTAGTTAAAGTGCATTTTTTTCGCATAGAGGTCCAGTCCCTCATAACCCCTTCCATCTGTAGCTGTAGTGATTACCGGAACTGCCCCAATTTTTTCCGCAATACTTCGAGCTAGGTCGTTCGCTCCTCCCAGATGCCCTGAGCAAAGACTAATAACAAAACGTCCCTGGTCATCAATAACAAGAACGGCCGGGTCTTGCTCCTTATTGTTTAAAAAAGGCGCGATAAAGCGAACAGCAATACCTGTAGCTGAAATAAAAATCAAGTCTTCATTTTCTTTAAAGGCAGCTTGAACAACCTCTTGGGTCTTAAAGGCCTCCTTGTATTTTGAATAAATACTGATGGGAAGACTTTCTTCCAGCTTCAAAGCTAGATCATAAGCTTTTTTTGAATAGCATAAGACCTTCAACGCTTTATCCCTTCGCGGTATTCCGTTGTAAAATACTTGTCATATAGTTTGGACAATTCATAGTCCGTATCTATAAAGTCTCCCACTAAAATTTGGGCTTGCTTGATGATATTTTCATCTTGAACTTTTTGGCAAATATCCTTTAAAGTTCCGAAAATTTTCTTTTCGTCCTTCCAAGTGGCCCGGTAAACCACTGCCACTGGCACATCATCTCGACCATATCCCTTAATTAGGGATTCAATAACTTTTTCAATGTGACCTACACTTAAAAATAAGGCCATACTGGCTCCATGGGCAGCCAAGGATTCAAGATTTTCCGATTCAGGAACTCCAGTCCGCCCCTTAACCCTGGTTAAGATAACTGTTTGTGATACATTTGGTAGGGTAAATTCCTTTTTAATGGCTGCAGCCGCTGCCACAAAGGAGCTTACTCCAGGAATAACTTCAAATTCTATTCCCAACTTTTCCAAGGGATCCATTTGCTCTTGAATGGCTCCGTAAATTGATGGATCACCTGTATGGAGGCGGACAATTTCCTTGCCTGCCCGGTGTCCTTCCACCATAACATCCAGAACTTCATCTAAGTGCATTTTTGCAGAATTATAGATTCCACAGCCCTCTTTGGCATGAGCTAAATGTTCCGGACTAACCAAGGATCCAGCATAAATAATAATATCTGCTTTCTCAAGGGCCTTGCGCCCCTTAATCGTAATTAAATCCGGATCCCCAGGACCGGCTCCAACAAAAGTTATCATTCTTTAACTCCCTTCATGATATAAATAGGATTTTCACCCTTCATCAATCCTAAATGATCCAGTTTTGCAGTTTGTACCAGTTCAACATCAATATCTTGGTAGTTATGTTCTTTTAAAAGTTCATACATTTTCCAAGTATTTTTTAGGGTGATATAGTTTCCCACTAAAATTCCACCCTTTTTTAGGTGTTTATCCAAGTAGGCAAAAATCTCTGCTAAATTTCCGGCACTTCCTCCGATAAAAACTCGGTCGAACTCTTGGTCCGGAAGGTCTCCCGGAGCTAGTCCATGGATTGGCTTAAGGTCTACTCCATGCCGCTTGGCATTTTCCCTTAGTAGCTGAACCCCTTCCTCTTTACGCTCGATAGACGTTACCTTAGCACCTAAAAGAGCCGCTTGAACTGAAATACTTCCCGTTCCGCTGCCTATATCCAATAAGGATAGTCCTTCTTCTAGGTCCAGGTAGGATACAGACAAGACCCGGATGGCCTTTTTTGTCATTGGGACTTTTGCCCGGATAAAATCTTCATCATTTAACCATTTCAATTTCTATCACCGCCACTGCAAGGGCATCCACATCTGATGCCTCTTGTCCTATTTCTATTTCTTCAATCATTTCATCATCATAACTCAACCGATAGCCAACAATTAGTTTTCCTGAAAAGCCCTGGTTTTTCAACTCTTTGGAAAGCCAACCCGGGCTATGGTCCTTGTCTAAAAGACTAATGGCTAAGGGATTTTTCTTAAACTCATGAAAATTAAAATCTCTCCCGTGAAGAGAAATCAACCTATAATCATTCCAGGGTTTTTTCAAGCGACAAGCAAAATATTGTAGACTGGAAATCCCTGGATAAACTTCTTTCACCGGGATTCCAATGGACATCAAGTACTTGGTCACCCCATAAAATAGGGGGTCTCCACTAGCCAAGACCAAAACCTGGTCCTTGCCTTCAATCTCATCCTTTAAATCACTAACTCGAGTCACCTCAATAATATCTGGTCGAATGGACGCCAAAGATTGACTCACTCTGCCAAAGGCAATAACATGTTGAAAGGATTCAATAGCTTCTTTAACTTGAACTGTTAAAAGCTTTGGATTCCCTGGTCCGACACCTGCCACAACAATCATAACTTCACCCCGTGGTTCATAGAATAGATATGGGTCGAAACCTCAACAGAGTCATCTCGAAGGTACTTGATAATTCTTTGGTTACAACCTTCTTCCATGTTTTTTATAATTTCTTCATACCCCTCTTCAATACAAAGATCTAGGGCTTTTTCAGCTGTCAATAAATTATTGATTCTTTCTAGGAAGCTTTTTTCCACACCCATCAAGGCTAAATAGTAGACAAAGGCCTCCATACGGGTGTCTGCCGTAGATGAATGGGTTTGGAATATTCCTACTGCCAACTTACAAAATTTACCAATATGGCCAATTAGGTGAAATTTTCTAAAGCCTAAAGAATAAGCATACTTTAGGGCCTGACCAACATAGTTTGACACTTCTACAACTGGAAGATCTAGACCTGATTTTTTCACAGCTTCTTTGCCATAATTTCCTGGGGTTAAGAGAATTTCCTTGGTGGATTCTGCTGCCACCATGTCCATCTCCATATAAATGCTCTTTAATAGGGCTTCGGCACTCATGGGGTAGACAATTCCCTTCGTTCCTAAAACAGAAAGACCACCTTCAATACCAATGTACCGATTAAAGGTTCTTTTAGCAACTTCTTGGCCACCAGGAATGGAAATATAGCAGGTTAGACCGGTTTCAGAATATTTTTCCAGACTTTCCAACAAAAGTTTTTTGGGTACGGGATTAATGGCTGGATCTCCAATCTCTCCAAAGAGTCCCTTGCGTTGAATCCTGCCTACTCCTTCTTTTGCATCCAAAACAATACGGCCATCTTGCCTTTTATAAACTTCTGCATAAATGGACAGGCCATCTGTGGCATCCGGATCATCTCCGGCATCTTTGACAATACAGCACTTAACCCAGTCCTTTCCCCTGGTAATATCACATACATCCAGCTGGAGTTCTATCCCTGCAGGAGTAAGAATATTGACCTGCTCAACTTCTTGACCAGATTTTAACATAAGACAAGCAGCTGTTGTTGCACCAACTGCACAGCTGCCTGTCGTATATCCGAGACGTAATTTTTGTCCATCTTGAATAATATATTCATCTAATTTCATCGTGGGTAAACCATATACAGAAGTGCATTAATAATAGATGCCGCAACATTGGAGCCACCCTTTGTTCCAACAGTTGAAACACTAGGCACTTCTACCTCTCTTAAGGCTTCCTTGGACTCAGCCGCACCTACAAAGCCCACAGGAACTCCTACAACAAAATCAGGATCTACCTTGCCTTCTTTAATAAGTTCTAACAAGCGGAAGAGGGCTGTGGGTGCATTGCCGATAACAAAGCCCTTAACACCATTTTCTACAGCCTTTTCTAAGGCACAAGCTGACCTTGTGGTTCCCTTGGCCTTGGCTGCCTCTCTTACATCTTCATCGTCAATATAGTAGACCAATTCACAAGAACTTTTTTTCAATGCAGGCTTGTTGATTCCTTGATAGGCCATTTTTGTATCTGTAAAGATTTTAACGCCCTTTTCAATAGAAGCCTTGGCTTCTTCTAAGAAATTATCCTTAAAGACAATGATCTTTCGATACTCAAAATCTCCTGTCGTATGAATCATCCGTTTTGCCACTAGCATTTCTTCATCAGAAAAGTCTACATCTCCCATTACTGAATCTATAATATCCATACTTTTGTCTTCGATTTTCATAGGTTCCTTAATGTACATCTTCATCCTCCTTTAAAAAGTCTTTAAAGACTTGAACTAACTGACTGTTTTCTTCATGGCTTTTTACGGCGACTCGAATATGAGCCCCGTCTAGGCCTGAAAAACTATCACACGTTCTTATTAAAATTCCCTGGGCCAAGAAATATTGCAAGGCCTGGTTTTCTGTTTTATCGAATAGCTTGACCAATATAAAATTTGCATGGCTTGGATAGACGTAAAGCCCCTGGATGCCTCCTAATTCCTTGAGTAAATAGTCCCGCTCATTGGAGATATATTCTTTTGATTTTTCAATATATTCAAAATCTTTAAAAATATAGTTTCCTGCAATTTCAGCAAAGCAATTAATGGACCAAGGATTTAGTTGCCCTCGAATGGCTTCTGCTCGTTTTTTGTTACCACAGGCATAGCCCAGGCGAATTCCCGGCAGGCCGAAAAACTTTGTAGCCGCTCGAATGATTAAAATATTTTCATATTCATAGGGCTTAAAAAGCTCAATGGAATCATAGTCTTGCGGGCAAAATTCATAAAAGGCTTCATCCAAGACCAAAAGGCCCTTCTTGTCCCGGATTATTTGATAGAGCTTAAGAAGTTTATCCTTGGCCAGGCGTAGGCCTGTAGGATTGTTGGGATTTCCCACTATAAGAAGACTCTCTTCTTTTAAGCTTTCTTCTAAAATATCAAAATCAATGGTCATGGATTCATCCGTGGCTATAGAAATAATGCTTTTATTCCGAATTTTCGCCCTTTCTTCATATTCGCTAAAGGAAGGAACAAAAAATTGTACTATGGAATAATTACAAATCACTGCATCAATAATCTCCATAGACCCATTCCCTACGATTACTTCATCTGGCCCACAACCTAGATAGTCTCCTATGGATTCTCTGAGCCGACTGTATTTAATGTCCGGATAGACATTGGTCAGTTTAAAGTCCTTAATCCATTCAAATTCCAGGCCCTTTGGATAGCCTAGGGGGTTGATATTGCTGGAAAAATCAATTAAATTTTTTTCATATAATTTAGAATAGGTATAGGTATCTCCACCATGTTTCATCGTCATATTTTGGACTTCCTCGCTAGTAATAGACTCATATAGGTTTTTTCCTTTAAAATGTCTTGACGTTTAGTTAGGACTAGCTCTTGGTCAAAACTTACATATTTAATATAGTAATACTTAAATCGGTGGGCTTCCAACTTATCCAGAGTTGCCTCTAAATTTTTTGAGGTCTTTAAAATTGCTACAGAATCCACATCAGTTAGGTTCATCTTTTCTGCATCATCAACTAGTAAAAACCTCTCCCCCTTTTCAACGACATTCTTTAAAATTGAGTTGGCTCCAGCTAGAAATGCTGGAATACCCGGAATGCATTCAACCTCTATGTGGTCATGGACTTCTGCATTAATCATATTCATAAAGGTTGAATAAATCATAGAATCTCCAATCGTTAAAAAGACTCCTGTTTGTCCATCCTTTATATTTTCATCAATCTGGTCCATAGCTTCTATATAAGTCTGTCGGGTGGTCTTCCCCATAGGGAAATCCAAGAGGACAACTTTTTGCTTCTTGATATAGGGTTGGGCACTATCCAAGGCCATGTTCCGACCCTTGTTGTTAGGGGCAAAAATTACATCCGCTGATTCAATTAGGCGGACAGCCTTTACTGTTAATAGTTCCGAATCCCCTGGTCCAGTTCCAATTCCATACAATTTTTTCAAACTTAATCTCCCAATAGTCCTTCGACTCGCTCTATAAATTCTTCGACAATTCCTGGCTCTTCCCCAAGACCTTTCATGACAACTTCTGTCTCAAGACCAGCCCTTTCTAAAATGGACTTTAAAGACTCAGGATCATCTGAAGCCATATCATTTTTTGCATGGTCTCCAGCCACAATCATAAAGGGTTTTAAAATAACCTTTTTCCCGCTGGCGACCAATTCATCTAGAATATCTTCGATGGTCACAGATCCTTCAACTGTTACGACATAGACATTGTCATGGCCTGTAGAGTCTAAAATTTCTTGGGCCTTTTGGTAAAAGTCATCACTTTTATGGTAAGACCCGTGGCCAAATAAGACGAGGTTCCCCTCCTCTTTATCCGGAAAACTTAGTCTAGTTAAAACTTTTCTTATACTTTCCTCATCATATAATAAGGGTTCACCTAAGTGGCCAATCTTTAGGGCTGCAAGTTTCTCGTACTCAACACCTGGAATCATATGGAGGGGTTGGATATAAATATCTTCCTCTTGAATTCCACTATCTAAAAGAGCTTGAATTGCTTCCTTTTCGTTGAAAATGGAAATCCCTTCATTTTCTTTAATCCGCTTTACAACAATCCTGGATGTAAAACACCTTAGGCAGTTTACATCCGGAAAATGGTCTGCAATCGACTTTTCAATATTTTCAATGGCCTTTTCCCGAGTGTCTATATGGGTAGTGCCAAAGCTTGCTAAAATTAATCCCTTCTTCACAAAAACCTCCTCTTTTACAGTCCCTAGGACTCCTTCCCTCCGAAGTTAACTCAAGACAGGTTTCCTGACTCACACCTTTAAAGCCAAACCTTCCCAATTTCTCAGTGGTCTTTATGGCCGACATGTTTACAGTAGCGGGGGCTGTATTGGATTTTCACCAATTTCCCTACATCTTGATAGATAGTATGAAAAGGATGCAATAAATTGCAATAAACAAAACTTCCGTCCCATACATTACGCGAATTGTTTGATCAATATCGCTAGGAGAGATTTCTTTCTTGGAATCACCTATCATGGGCTTATCAATATATTGGCCAAAATAATAGTGACCACCCCCTAAAGAGACATCTAAAATGCCTGCAATAGCAGCCTCTGGATAGCCTGCATTGGGGCTCAGATGGGCATACTTATACTTTTTAATTGAGGCCATTGTCTCCTGATAGCGGCCATAAAAAATGGCCATAATTCCCATTAGTAATCCTGTAATTCTGGCAGGTAAATAATTCATCACATCATCTACTTGGGCTGCAACCTTGCCTAAATATTCATATTTCTCTGTATGGTAACCAATCATGGAATCCATGGTATTGATGGTTTTATACAGGTAGCCACCAATGGGTCCCAGAAGAAAAATATAAAATAAGGGAGCGATAATTCCATCGGATGTATTTTCTGCAACTGTTTCAATGGTTGCCTTGTAGACTTCACTTTCATCCAATTGACTTGTTTCTCTTCCCACAATATAAGACAGTCTCTTCCGACCTTCCTCAAGGCTTCTTGCCGTTGCTTTTTTTACTTGAATAGCCTCATAGTGCAACATTCTAGCACTAATGGCTTGGTAGATACTGTAGGTGAAAAACACCCAGTAAGCCCAGCCCCTTAAAAAATATAAAATAAGGCCGGGTACAGAGACAGCCAAGATACAATTTATTAAAACCATAAATGTCCCAGCTAGATACTGTCCTTGACTTGTCTTAAAATGCTTAAAAACAAGTCTCTCTTCCAAGCTTATAATGTTGCCCATTAAGACGACAGGATGGGGAAAAAAATAAGGATCTCCTAATATCCAGTCCAATAAAATTGCAAAAATTAAACAGCTTAAGACCATTCTTTCCACCTACCTTACTATACCTTTTAAGTTTATCAAAATATGGCCTATATTTCAATCATATATGAATAAAAATCAATTTCAAATCCACCATAAGATATACAAAATCTTGATTTTAGGATATAATGGCAAAAAGATTTTAAAATTTCTCATTGAAGAATTGGACCTAAGATAATGAAGTCTCACATAGGAGGTTTGCATGAAAAAATTTAAACGTATTTTAGTGGCTAACCGTGGTGAAATAGCTATTCGTGTTTTTAGAGCTTGCCGGGAACTCGGAATTCGATCTGTGGCAATTTATTCTGAAGAAGACCAACTGTCTCTTTTTAGGACCAAGGCGGATGAATCCTACTTAATTGGTAAGGATAAAACACCCCTGGATGCCTATTTGGATATTGATGAAATTATTGCCCTGGCAAAAAATAAGGGGGTAGATGCCATCCATCCTGGCTATGGATTTTTATCTGAAAATCCTGAATTTGCTCGCAAATGTCAAGAAGCCGACATCACCTTTATTGGGCCCCACCCCAATGTTATGGAAAAGCTAGGGGATAAAATTTCATCAAAAATTGTCGCCCAAGAAGCAAAGGTTCCTACCATCCCCGGCATTGAAAAGCCAATCCACTCTGACCTTGAAGCCAAAGAATTTGCCGATAAGGCAGGCTATCCTGTCATGGTAAAGGCTGCTGCTGGTGGAGGCGGTCGAGGTATGCGTATTGTCCGGTCTGAAAAAGACCTGCTGAATGAATTCCACTCTGCAAGAAGTGAAGCGAAAAAAGCTTTCGGCAACGACTCCATGTTTATTGAAAAGTATTTAGAAAAGCCCAAGCACATTGAGGTACAAATCCTGGGAGACGAACATGGAAATGTAGTCCACCTTTATGAAAGAGATTGCTCAATTCAACGGCGCCACCAAAAAGTTGTTGAATTTACACCAGCCTTCTCTCTTCCCGAAAAAGTGCGCGAAGATATTTGTGCTGATGCCCTAAAAATTGCAAATTCCATTGGATATTCCAATGCCGGGACTGTTGAGTTTTTAGTAGACAAGGACTTAAACCACTACTTTATTGAAGTGAATCCCAGAATTCAAGTGGAACATACCGTCACAGAAATGTGCACGGATATTGATATCGTTCAAGCTCAAATCCTAATTGCCATGGGCTATCCCCTAGACAGTCCTGAAATTGGCATCAAGGGACAAGATAGCATTGAACACAAGGGCTTTGCCATCCAATGCCGGGTGACAACAGAAGATCCCTTAAATAATTTTGCTCCCGACACAGGTCACATCAACCTCTACCGGTCCAGCTCCGGTTTCGGAGTTCGACTCGATGGTGGAAACGGCTTTGCAGGAGCTGTTATCTCACCCTACTATGACTCTCTTTTAGTTAAGGTTATTACCCATGGTCGTACCTGGAAGGATACCATCGCCAAGTCTGTTCGTTCTCTGAGGGAGTTACAAATTGGTGGCGTAAAAACCAATACTGGCTTCCTGCTCAATGTTTTAAATACTAAAGAATTTTCTGAAGGGTCCTGCGATACCAGCTTTATCGAAGAGCATCCAGAGTTGTTTGAAATTGTTACTAAGCCTGACCAAGAAATGCGGCTAATGCACTTTATCGGCGACAAGGTTGTCAACGACCCCAATGCTCTCCAAAAACATTTTGATGTACCTCAAATTCCAACTTTTGATAAAATACCCTTTAAAGGAAGCAAGCAAATCTTAGAGGAAAAGGGCCCCGAGGGTTTAAAAAATTGGATTCTTGACCAAAAAAGTCTCCTCTTGACAGATACTACCATGCGAGATGCCCACCAGTCCCTAATGGCTACCCGGGTTCGAACAGTAGACCTAATTAAAATTGCTGAAGCCCTAAACTACAATATGCAAAAGCTATTTTCCGTAGAAATGTGGGGCGGAGCCACCTTTGATGTCTGCTACCGTTTCTTACAAGAAGACCCCTGGGACCGACTGGAGCGTTTGAGAGCCCTTATGCCCAACCTCCTTACCCAAATGCTCATTCGTGGAAACAATACTGTAGGCTATAAAAACTATCCTGACAATGTCGTTAAGCGCTTTATACGTCAATCTGCAGAAAGTGGCATTGATATCTTCCGTATTTTTGACGCCTTAAACTGGCTTCCTGGTATGGAATTATCCATTGATGAAGTTCTATCCAATGGAAAAATTGCCGAAGGAACCATGTGCTACACTGGAGATATCTTAGACGAAAAAAGAGATAAGTACTCTCTGAAATACTATGTGGACCTGGCCAAAAAATTGGAAAAAACCGGTATTCAAATCCTGGGGATTAAAGACATGTCCGGCTTGTTGAAGCCCTATGCTGCCCGGAAGTTGATTTCTGCCCTTAAGGATGAAATTACTATCCCTATCCATCTCCACACTCATGATACAACTGGAAATGGTGTGGCTACCATCTTAATGGCCACCCAAGCAGGGGTAGATATTGTGGATACTGCTGTAAACTCCATGAGTGGACTCACCTCCCAACCTGCCCTGAACTCTGTTGTCGCCGCCTTAGAAAATACGGAAAGGGAAACAGGTATTGACCTTGAAAAAGCCGATGAAATTTCCAGGTATTGGGATGCCGTACGGCCAGTTTACCAAAATTTTGAATCTGATTTAAAATCTGGAACTACAGAAATCTACCGCTATGAAATTCCCGGAGGCCAATACTCCAACTTAAAACCTCAAGTCGAAAGTTTTGGTTTAGGCCATAAGTTTAAGGAAGTTAAGGAAATGTACAAAAAGGTCAATGAGATGGTTGGCGACATCATCAAGGTAACCCCTTCTTCCAAAATGGTTGGAGACCTATCCATCTTTATGGTTCAAAACAACCTAACTCCAGATAACATCCTAACAGAAGGATTAAACTACGACTTCCCAGATTCTTCCATTAGCTACTTTAAGGGTATGATGGGCCAACCCTATGGAGGTTTCCCAAAAGACCTACAAAAAGTTATCTTGAAAGACGAAGAAGCGATTACCTGCCGCCCTGGTGACTTACTTGAAGACGAAGATTTTGATGCCATTTATGACCACTTGAAATCTCTAGATATTGAACCCACAGAAAAAGATGCCCTGGCCTATGCCCTCTACCCCAAAGTTTTTGAAGACTACCTTAAAAATTTGAAGAAACATGGTGAGGTTTGGCGGATTGGCTCAGATGTCTTCTTCCACGGTCTCATGGAGGGTGAAACCGCTGAAATTTCCATTGATGAAGGGAAAAACTTAATTGTTACCTTGGTTGAAGTTGGTAAACTTCTGGAAGATGGAACCCGTAATCTAACCTTTGATATCAACGGATCTCGTCGAACCATCAATATCGAAGACTCCACCATCCCACAAGCTGCTTCTCATAAGAAGGCTCTAGTACTAGCTGACCCAGATAATCCTATGGAAATTGGATCCTCCATTCCCGGTCAAATTGTAAAGATTAACGTAAAGGTTGGAGACCCAGTAAAAACTGGTGACATCCTCTTTATTGCTGAAGCTATGAAGATGGAAACAAATATCCTATCTACTGCAGACGGAGTTGTAGATAGCATTTATGTAGAAGAAAAAGAATTTGTTGAAAGCTCTCAATTACTTTTAACCTTAAAAGAATCCTAAAAGGACATAAAAAAAGGTTCTATAATAAATGTTGGGGTCCCCCTAGACTCCAACATTTATTTTTTGCCATAAAAAATGCACTTATCTCTTTTTTCCTTTACAATAAAGTTACCACAACAAAATGAAAGGGTGAGATAAGTGCATAACTATACTAACACAAATCTATTGAATTTAAAAGGTGTCTCTATTGACGAGGTGGTCTCTTTTGATGATCACATTGATGTAAAACTCCATTCTTTATACAAGGAGGGACTTTGTCCTGTTTGTGGTCATAAGACCTCTCGCATCCATGATTATCGTCTGCAAAGGATCCAACACACGCCTATTGGCTTACGGAAGGTCTTTCTTTTTCTTCGGAAGAAGCGCTTTGTTTGTCCTCATTGTCAGAAGCGCTTTTATGAGTCTTTGGATTTCTTAGCTCCTTATTCTAGACGGACTAAGGATCTCCACTTCTTTATCCAAGACCAATTAAAACAGGTCCGGTCTTTATCTTCTATTGCCAAGGACTTGGGTTTATCTTCCTCTTGTCTCACAAGCTATCTAAAGTTGGCTCCAAGGAGGCGGCCAAATCTTCCTCGGGTCTTAAGTATGGATGAGTTTAAGGGAAATGCTGGTGGGGATAAATACCAATGTATTTTAGTGGATCCAATCCATCACCAGGTACTGGATATTTTACCCTCTCGACGAAAAAAAGCTTTAATGGACTACTTTTCTTCTTTTCCCAAGGAAGAACGAAGAAGGGTGAAGTATGTGGTTATGGATATGAGTCATCTTTTCTACGCCGTCTTAAAGGAATTCTTCCCTCAGGCAACCTTCATTGCGGATAAGTTTCATTTTGCCAGACAAGTCTTTTGGGCCTTAGAGAATGTCCGCAAGACACGACAAAAGACAAGGGATGCAAAGTATCGCCTCTACTTTAAACGGTCCAAGTCCATCCTACGGAAAAAAGGCAGTCGGCTAAGCCCCGAAGAAAAAGAAAAATTGGAGCTAATGCTTTGGCAAGACAAGGAAATCAAAGAAGCTTATCTTTTAAAAGAACGCTTTTATGACGTCTTAGATGCCTCCAGCAAAGAAGAAGCAAGACAGGCCTTAGACAAGTGGCTGTGGGTTGCTAAAGAAAGTGGATTAAAGGAATTTAAAGCCAGTATTCGGGCCTATGAAAACTGGAAAGAAGAAATCCTAAACGCCTTTTCCACAGGCATCACCAATGGACAAACAGAAGGCTTTAACAACAAAATCAAAGTGATTAAACGGGTTTCCTATGGGTATCGGAATTTTGAGAACTTTAAGAGTCGTATTTTAATGGTCTTTCGGGCATAAGAAAGGGGCGAGAACGAATCTCACCCCAACATTTGACAAAGAACCTAAAAAAATAGACCAAATTTTCATTTGGTCTATTTTTTTATGTCCTTAAAGACTGGAGCCTTAAAATAGAAACAGCTTCCTTCATTTACTTTGGACTCTACTCCATAGCTAAAGCCATGGAGGTCCAGAATACTTTTTACAATAAACAAGCCTAGACCTGTACCAACGATAAACCTGGAATGGTTTTTTTGGACCCGGTAGTAGCGGTCCCATATATACTTTTGCTGGTCCTCAGGAATCCCCTTGCCGTGGTCAATAACCTGACAAAGAACCTGGTCGCCAGTTTCTGTAATTTTAATCAGAACTTGCTTATCCAATCCGGCATAATTTACAGCATTTGCTATGAAGTTGTATAGGACCTGCCTCATTTTACTTTCATCGGCCAATATCACCACGGTTCCCTTAACCTCCAGGTCAAAGTGGTAGCCGTTATATTGCTCCATCATTTTAAAACGATTTAAAACTGATCGGGCAAGTTTTTCCAAGTCCAGGGGATATTTTTGCAAGTGGCTGAGTTCTGATTCTACCTTGGATAGGTCCAATAAATCATTTACCAGCAGGGTCAAATTATCTGCTTCCTGAATAATGGTATTGACATGTTCTTTCCTTAGTTCAGGATTGTCCCCGGAAATATCTCGAATCATTTCCCCATAAGATTTAATCACTGTCAGAGGAGTTTTTAAATCGTGGCTAACATTGGCAATTAAGTCCTTCCTCATTTCTAGGGTCTTACTTAATTCATCCGTTGCATGGTTTAGGGTGTCGGCCAGTTCGTCAGCTTCCGTATAGTCTCCCTTTGTAAATTCCACATCAAAGTGTCCATCCCCTAATTTTTTAGCAGATTTTGCCATCCTAACTAAGGGCTTGGCCAGGTGGTTGGACATAAAAAAAGAAAGAACTAGGGCCAAGGCCAAGGATAGGCCCGAAATAATAATCAACTGATTTTTCAAGATGTCAATGGTAGATTCCACAGGCTCCAAGGGCGTGGTCATGAGTAAGTACTCTATCTTGCCATTTTTTTCACCTAAAATACTGCTATAACTTAGCTGAATTTCATCCGATCCCAAAAAACTCTGGGTGAAGATTTTTGACGGCCTGGTCTTTTTATCTAACTTGGCAAAATACTGGTTAAAGTACTCCCTAGGTAGAGACTTGGGCTGGGAAAATACATTGTTATCTGATTTCGGAAAGGTAATATAGCGGTCTTCATTGACGATGCTAATGTCAATCCCCTTGGTAAAGGCTGTTAGTAGGACTGTTTGTTTAAAGTGTTTACTGTTATATTGTTTGGTTAGGCTGTAGCCTATCTTTTCAATTTCTCTTACCTTCATGGACTCGTAAAATTGGTTTAAAAAAACAATCTGTAAGAGCCATAGGATCAGCAAGAGAATTGTAGCAAAGCCAATAAAGCTCAACCAATATTTAAATCGAATGCTTTTAAAGTCAATAAAAAACTTACTATGGTCTTTCTTCTGAGTCTTGTGCTCTTGTGTCAAACTTATATCCTACCCCCCTTACCGTTACGATAAATTTTCGATAGTCCCCTAGGCTATTCCTCAGCATTTTAATGTGGGTATCCACTGTCCGGTCGTCTCCATAAAAATCATAACCCCAGATTTGGTTTAAGAGCTTTTCCCTAGATAGGGCAATCCCGTCATTTTTAGCTAAAAATAAAAGAATTTCATATTCTTTCGGTGTTAGCTCAATCCGGTTATGGTCTACATAGACCTCCCGACCATCTTGGTCAATTTCCAAGCCTTCAAACTTGAGTTCATGACTTGGCCTAAGTTTTTGATGCCTGGAAACAATGACATTTAAACGAGCCAATAACTCCTTGGGAGAAAAGGGCTTGACCACATAGTCATCAATACCAATTTCAAAACCAAAGAGTTTGTCATACTCCTCATCCCTTGCTGATAGCATTAAAACCGGAATATCTTTGGTCTTTTTAATTTCCTTATAGGCAGAAAATCCATCTAGGTGGGGCATCATAATATCCATAACAATAACATCAAAGTCATTTTCCTTACAGAGCTGGATGGCCTCCAAACCATCCTTGGCCTCCATAACTTCATGACCTTCGAATTCAGCATAAGTCTTAATAACCTCCCGAATCCTCTTCTCATCATCCACAATTAAAAGTTTAAACATCTTAGTCTATATTCCCCTTTAATCCAGCCTTTTCAGCCTGGTCTTGTAGGGCCTTTATGGTGAGTTCCATGACTTCATCGGCACTATAGTCCAAGTGCTCAATCCCATTTTCAATAATGGCCCGGTCACAACCTGCAGCAAACTTTTTATCCTTGTACTTTTTCTTTAAAGACTTCAGCTTCAAGTCCAAAACCGACCGGCTTGGTCGTAAGAGACAAGCTGCATTGATAATTCCTGTAAGTTCATCAATGGTATATAAAATTTTTTCCATCTTACTTTCCGGTTTCACATCACAACACATGCCATAGCCATGGGATTGGATGGCCCGAATGATTTCTTCAGGGTAATCGTGAGCCTCTAGGATTTCCCTTACCTTAATGCAATGTTGATCAGGATATTTTTCATAGTCCAAGTCATGTAAAAGACCTACAGTTCCCCAACGATCTACATCCTCATCATTTATCTTTGCAAAATACTCCATGACCACTTCTACTTGGTGGCCATGTTGTCTTAGGGCTTCTGATTCCGTATACTCATACAATAATTTTTCAGCATCTTGTCTTGTGGGCATTATAAGTCTCCTCCACTTTTTTCCATAATTTTTAATTTCAAGTTAACTTTCTCTGCCAGATAGGCAATATCCACATCTGTCGGATAGTCCTTGGTCAGGTCATAACGCATAAGACTGGCCTTGGTCAAGGGATGCTTCAGGGGTCTTTTAGCCTGCTTTTTTGCCTCCACTCTAGCCTGGTCTAAACCTCCCATGGTAATAAAGCTTCCAATACACCGTGCTCCATGATCTTCTACAGCCTGGATGGCATTGGTCCGGACCCTATATGCGTGGTCCGAATCATCATAATAGGCCAAGGTCCCAAATACATAGACATCTTTACCCTTTAGCTTGTCCAAAATTTTTTCAACACTAGGGTCAATGGTGGCCTTATAGGCCCAAAAACCTAAGAAAATTGTATCGTAGGCCTCTATATTAGGCTTGTCTTTAATATCTTGGATATCTACGTCCCAGTCCTTTAAATTCTCGTAAAGGCCCCGGGCTAATTTTCTTGTTCTCCCTGTTCGACTTGAATATAAGACTAAACCTTTCATCTCTCACCTCTTTTACTCAATAATACCACATAATTGATTCTTCTTATAGGGAAGTCTTCAATTTGTCAATCGATTTGTCATTTGCTATAATAAATTTAACTTAAAGTTAAAGGAGGAGCTATGAAATTTTTATTCGATGGCCAAGCTGCCATTCAAGTTTATTTAACCAGCAAGGATCACCCTTGTGACTCTTTTATTGAAAAACACTATTCAAACCAGGTATTTAAAGGAGATGTGGGAGAAATTTACTCCTGCTTGGATCTGGAAAATCCTAAAATCTATTTAGGCCTTGGAGACTTAAGCAAGGCAAGCTACAACCAACTGAGAGATTCTTTGGCTGAACTAAGCAACTTTGCCAATAAACACAAGATTGAAGCCTTAAATATCGATCTTTTAAATGTAGATGGCCTATGTAGCCGCAGAACAGTTCATGCCTATGTCGAAGGTCTAAGAGCCGGAGAATATAAATTCGACCGTTACCTAAGTGAAAAGCACACCACCAGCCTAAAAGAAATCTACCTTAAAGTCCCTGAAAATAAAAAAATGACTGTAGTGGAAGATGCCATTGACGAAGCCAATACCCTGGTTGATAAAATCTTTGTTACTAGAGACCTGGTAAACACTCCAGCTATGGATATGTATCCAAAAATCATTGCCCAAACAGCCAAGGACCTCTTAGAAAAAGATGGGGTTCAAGTCAGTATTTTAGGAAAAAAAGAAATTGAAGACTTGGGAATGACTGCCTTTTTATCTGTAGCTCGTGGTTCTGCCAAGGAACCCCAACTTCTAATCATGAACTACCAAGGAGATCCCTCTTCTAAAAAGACCATTGCCTATGTTGGTAAAGGTCTTGCCTATGACTCCGGTGGATACTGCATTAAAACCCCTGATGGCATGAAGACCATGCAATGTGATATGGGTGGATCTGCCACAGTTATCGGGGCTATTTCTGCCATTGCAAAAAGAAAGTTAAAGGCCAATGTCGTAGGGGTTTGTGCCCTTTGCGAAAATATGATTTCTGGAGATGCCTATAAGACAGGAGATATTATTGGATCCCTTCGAGGTCTTTCCATTGAAGTTGGCAACACCGATGCAGAAGGTCGTATTACTCTGGCTGATGCCTTGGCTTATGCTGTAGATACCTTCCATCCAGAATTTGTTGTAGACTTAGCTACTTTAACCGGCGCTTGTATCGTAGCCCTAGGAGACCTTGCAGCTGGTGCAGTCACAAACTGTCCGGATACCATGGCCTTGGTTAAAAGAGCCAGCGAAATTGCCGATGAACAAGTTTGGGAACTTCCCAACCTCCCGGGCTACCAAGAATATATTAAATCTGATGTAGCAGATGTTTACAATACTGGTAAAATCAAAGGTGCCGGAACCATTACCGCTGGTCTCTTCTTAGAAAAATTCGTTGACCAAACTCCCTGGGTCCACTTGGACATTGCAGGAACTGCTTGGTTAGATCGGCCTGTTGGAGCCCTTCCCAAGGGAGCTACTGGATCTCATGTAAAAACTCTTTACCACCTAGCCAAAAGATTTTCTAAAACTAAGGAAGATGATGAATAAAATTTCCTAACATAAACAGATTTTATTTCTTTTGTAGATTTTAAAAAAGGAACTCTTAGATGAGTTCCTTTTTTCGTCTTATTTTATTTCTTCCCTTTCCAAAAGTCTGGCCAGGCCATAAAAAACAAGACCCGCCCCTAATAAAAGAAAAATATTAAAAATTAAATTAATAACGACTCCAACTACAACATTTTTTCCCAGCATACCTCCTTGCCCTGAAAAGACCATTTGATACTCTGGTTGGTAAAATTTTCCTATTAAAACTAAAATCGTCATAGGAATAGATAAATAAGCAAAAATTTTTAAGGTTTTCGATAGAACGTTCATTTTATCCCCTCCATACCTTAGCAACTACCAGGAAATATAACTTACAAGCGTCAAGGGCTCCGTCTTGACTTTAAAATCCATGGGATAGGAAATAATATCTCCTCCCACTAAAAAACTCGGCTTGCTAATAATAAATTGACCTCTAGCTGAAAATCGCGCAGATTTTGGAGAGGTCCGATCAATGCTAAAACCACCATGTTGGAATTCTGATTGGCAATCAGAAATACTGACATAGGGAGACCCAAAATCTTTAACCTCTAAAATCTTTCCTGTATCCTTGCTGCGAAGGACCCTAGCTTCTGTTGTAACCCTAAAAGATACTTGCCCCATTTTACTAGAAATTTTTTCTAGCGGGCTTGATTTTGTAACATAGTCGGAATATTGATTTTGATCTTCCAATGAGGAAGCTTTAGCTAAACTTGTCCTTGCTAGAACAAGACAAAAACATAAAATAAGTACACTTACTAAAATTTTTTTCATTTTATATTCTCCTTCTAGGAGCTTTATTTAACGTTTCCAAGTCAATATTCTTTTAAAAAAATATTCTTGTCCCCATTTTTATACCTGGCAGGATAAAATATTGTACTCTTCATATTCGCCTCCACATATTCATCTCTTTATATTTCTATTTATAGTTACCCATATATATGTGTTAAATAAAATATTTTTTAGGCAGAACCCTTATTTTTTACTCACTATACATAGTAAAAGGCCCTATTCTTGACTTGTTAGGAATAGGGGCTTTTAGTATTTTTAGGCTGTTTTTAAGGATTGGTTGATGGTTTCATAATAGAGCTCTTCCAATTCTACTTCTGTCAAACCCTGGGTCTTTAGGTCAAACATAAGCTGGCCATGGTTCAGCATAATAACCCGGTCTGCAAACTGGACTGCATTTCTTAAGCTATGGGTGATCATTAGGGTCATCATCTTTTCTCTTTCTATGAGCTCCACTGTCTTTTCCATAATGACTTGACTCGTTTTAGGGTCTAGGGCTGCAGTATGTTCATCAAGAA
Organism: Urinicoccus massiliensis; assembly: GCF_900120405.1. Classification (GTDB taxonomy): domain Bacteria; phylum Bacillota; class Clostridia; order Tissierellales; family Peptoniphilaceae; genus Urinicoccus; species Urinicoccus massiliensis. The sequence continues at coordinate 358,940 of NZ_LT635492.1, forward strand.
GTAGGAGGTCTGGCTTCACAAGGGTTGCCATGAGAAGGGATAGGCTTTGTCTTTGACCCCCAGACAGGTATTTCACCTTGGTGTTTAATTTATTTTCCAAGCCTAGATTTAGGGTCTTTAGCTCTTCAATAACAACTTCCTTGTCCTGATTTTTTAAGAGGGATTTTAGGGTAAATTTTTGTCCTTTTTTCCTGGCAATGGTCATGTTTTCTAAGACCGTTAAGTTGGGACTGACTCCCTTGCTGGGATCTTGCATGACCTTACCGATATAGCGGGCCCTATTTTCTTCGTTTAAGTCGCTTAAATTTACATTTTCCAATTGGATGCTCCCTTGGTCCTCTTGAATTTTTCCAGAAATCAGGTTAAACAAGGTAGACTTTCCACATCCATTGGGTCCCAAGATTGCTGTACATTCTTCTCCCCTTATGTCCAGGGAAAATTCATTGAACACTTGATTTTCTTCTTCGGTTCCAGGATAGAAGGTTTTGGATAAGCGGTTGATTTTTAACATACTTTGACTCCTTTTTTTAAGACCTGCTTGCTAAGATTATTATAAGCAATAAAGACAATAACCAAGAGGCCCGTAACGGCCTTTAAATCATCTGGAGCTAGCCCAATATAAAGGGCTAGACCATAAATAATTCGGTAGACAATGGCTCCTAAAATACACCGGCTAGTTCCACGGATGGGAAGCCTTTGAAAACTGGTTTCTCCAATAATCAAGCTGGCAAGAGCTGTAACAATCATGGATTGTCCCATGGAAATATCTACATAACCTTGGTATTGAGCTGCCAAACATCCAGCCAGAGCTGCCAGGCCATTGGATAAAACGAGGCCCAGGCAGTAGAACTTATCTGGCTTTTGACCCAAGGACTTCACCAGGTCCTCATTGTCCCCTGTCACCAAGAGTAAATAACCCTTTTCTGTTTTGAAAAACCAATCCAGGGCCACTTTAATGATTAAGGCAATCAAGGCTAGAGAGATTAATTTACCCCAAGTACCACTAAAAAAGTTAAACATGGAAGGGGCATCCATTAGGGGAACATTGCTTTGTCCTGTTAGTCTTAAGTTCACCGTATAGAGGATGGTCATGGTTAAAATTCCTGCCAGGATTGGTGCGATTTTTACTTTTTTATAGAGAAAGTAGGTAAAATAACCGGCCAAACAACCTGCAACAAATGAGAGCACCATGGATACTGGAGGCAAAAAAACATGGGCAAACTTTGCAAAGACAAAGGCTCCTAGGGGAAAGGTCCCTTCAACAGACAAGTCTGCGATATCCAATATTCTAAACGTCAACATAACTCCTATAGCTAAAAGGGAAAAGATAAACCCTTGCTCTATGGAGATTAAAATCATTGCTCCCATTTTTTACTCCTTTTAATCCGCTAATTCTTATTCGTTAATGACGACCACATTGTCCCCTTGGGGATATTGGTCTTTAGACAGTTTTAACATGCTTGCTGTTTTTTCATTAAAGACTGTGTGCATACTTGCCGGCTTTTCGATGGGCAAGTCTTCAATTTTAGATCCTTGCAATAGCTTGTCCACCAAGTCTGCTGCTTGCTTTCCACTTTCCAAATAGTCAACTCCTGAGGCCATTAAAAGGCCCTTTTTAGCCTGACCTTCTTCTGAAGAAAAGCTGGGCAATTGACTTTCGTTTAATGACTTAACCAAGAGGGGGACACCAGAGGCAACATAGTTGTCTGACAAAGCAAAGTAGCCATCAATTTTTTTAGACAAGATGGTCATGGCTTGTGGGATGTCGTTGATGTTGTTAATCCCCATGGCCTCTAGTTTTAAGTTCTTGCTGGCACAAGCTTTTTCTAGTCGTTCTACTTGGACCCTGGAATTTTGTTCCCCAGTATTATAGAGGGTCCCTATGGTTTTTATGTTGGGGAACAATTTGATGTACTGGTCAATTTGTTGGCCAGGGTCTACCTCATCGGTGACTCCTGTGCATTTCCCTTCCAATCCAGCCCCCTTTGGATCTGTTACTGCCGCAAAGACCAGGGGAATGTCCCCCTTAGTGGTCAAGGCCCCTTGGGCAGCAGGTGTGGCAATGGCCAAGATAACATCTACCTTTTCTTGGACCATTTTTTGCGTGATTTGTGGAATATTTCCAGCTTCTCCTTGGGCATTTTGGACGATAATTTCTGCCCCTGGATACTTGCTTTTAATTTCCTTTTCAAAGCCTTCTCTTACTGCATCCAGACTAATTTGATCAATAAATTGGATGATACCAATTTTAGGAGAAGTTCCCTCTTGACTCATTTTCGTATTTTCTTGAGCTGCTTCTTCTTTCTTGTCATTGGTCGGTGCTTGTTGGCAGGCGACTAGGGCCAAGACCAAGCACAGGGTTAAAATAATTCTTTTCATCTTTTCTCCTTTCAAAATAAAAAAATCTTTCATCCAATAGGACGAAAGATTCGCGGTACCACCTAAATTATAGTATAATTACTATCTCTTATCAGGATCAAATTAATCCATAGCCTAAGATAACGGTGGCTTCCGAAATTGTCTACATTTTCAACAACCCTACTCCAGAGTGAATATTACATACCTTATTTCTTCCTGGCTTTCACCACATCCAGGTCTCTGTAAAGAACATCCAGTATCTTTCTCTCCATCGAAGTATTTAAGTATATGGATATATTACACTAGTTCCTGAATAAGTGCAAGAACTTTTTTTCAAAAAATTTCATTTCTCCCAAAGAAGATTCTCAAAACAGTTTTAACTAAAAGAAAGATGCCCTTGTGGGCACCCTTCTTTTTTTACTTATTCATTGTCATAATTTTCTGACAGTCTCTTATAGTGTTCATATCGGTCTTTAGCTTGCTCTTCTGCCATACCAAAGAGGTTTTCTGCTCTTTCTGGGAAGAGTTTTTTCAAGGAAGTATAGCGAACTTCTCCATCCAGGAATTCCCGATAGGGTCTGGAAGGTTCTTTAGAATCTAGGATAAATGGATTCTTGCCTTCTTTCTTCAGGCTTGGGTTGTAGCGATAGAGGTTCCAATATCCTGTTTCAACAGCCTTCTTTTCTTCTTCAATAGAAGTTCCCATTCCTGTCCGGATTCCATGGTTGATACATGGAGCATAGGCAATGATTAGGGATGGCCCTGGATAGGCTTCTGCTTCCTTAATGGCCTTAAGGGCTTGGTTTTTATCTGCACCCATGGCAATGGAAGCTACATAAATATATCCATAGCTGGTCATCATTAAGCCTAAGTCTTTTTTCTTAGTGGTCTTTCCGGCAGCTGCAAATTGAGCTACAGCTCCTGTTGGGGTTGCCTTAGAAGATTGACCTCCTGTATTGGAATACACTTCTGTATCTACAACAAAGATGTTAATATCTTCTCCTGAAGCCAAAACATGGTCTACCCCGCCAAAGCCAATATCATAGGCCCAGCCGTCACCACCAATAATCCATTGGCTTCTCTTGATAAAGTAGTCCTTAAGGCCCTTCAGTTCTTCTAATTCTTTTTGGCAATGACCACCATAGGATTGGTCCAAGAGAGGAAGAATTTTAGCTGTAGCAGCCTTGGATTCTTTGTAGTCATCCTTACCTTGGATCCATTGGCCTAGAGCATCTGAAAGTTCTTGGTCCACCTTGGCTTCAATCACTTCTTCTGCCAAGAGTTTGATTCGGTCTCTGACTTGGTTGGAACCAACCTTCATTCCATAGCCATATTCTGCATTATCTTCAAATAGGGAGTTGGCCCAAGAGGGTCCATTTCCACATGCATCTGTGCAATAGGGCATACTTGGAGCAGATCCACCCCAGATAGAGGTACATCCTGTTGCATTGGCGATCATCATGTGGTCTCCAAAGAGTTGAGTAATTAATTTAATATAGGGAGTTTCTCCACAACCAGCACATGCTCCTGAGAATTCCAGGTGAGGCATGAAGAATTGTGAGTTTTTAACATTATTTGCTTCGAATTGGTCTTGTTTAGAGGCCACTTCGTCAGAAGCATAATCCCAGTTGACACTTTGTTCTTCAAATTCTGATTCAAAAGGAACCATAAGCAAAGCTTTTTCCTTAGCAGGGCAAACTTGGGCACAGTTTCCACATCCCGTACAGTCTAGGGGAGAGATTTGAATTCTAAAGTCTAGTCCTTCTGTTCCCTTGCCTCTAGCCGGAATTGTTTCAAACCCTTCCGGTGCCTTCTTGGCCTCTTCTTCATTTAACAAGAAGGGACGAATAACAGCATGGGGGCAGACATAAGAACATTGGTTACATTGGATACACTTATCCTTTTGCCATTGGGGAACATTAACGGCAATACCACGCTTTTCAAAGCGACTGGTTCCATTGGGGAAGGTCCCATCTTCACGGCCTACAAAAGCAGATACAGGCAGGTCGTTTCCTTCTTGCCGGGTCATTGGAATGACAATGTCATTGATAAAGTCTGGAGCTCCTGGAATTGTATAATCTTCTGGCTCATCTGCTGTCTTCCAGCTTTCCGGTACTTCAATTTTAACAATGGCATCCATACCTCGATCGACAGCCTTATTGTTCATTGCAACAATATCGTCGCCCTTGTGACCATAGTCCTTCACAATGGCTTCTTTTAGTTTTTCCCGAGCTTCTTCAATGGGAAGAACTCCGGAAAGTTTAAAGAAGGCTGCCTGCATAACCATATTGGTCCGGCCACCTAGGCCTACTTCTGCTGCAATTTTAGTTGCATTGATGGTATAAAATTCAATATCATTTTGAGCAATGGCTCTTTTTAAAGAAGATGGCAGGTGGTTCCCCAATTCTTCCTCGGTCCAGATGGTATTTAATAGGAACTTACCACCCTTTTTAATCCCTCTTAGAAGGTCATATTGGTGGACATAGGATTGCTTAGAACAGGAAATAAAGTTGGCTTCAGTAATTAAATAGGTTGAAGTTATCTTCTTATGTCCAAATCTCAAGTGACTCATGGTGACGCCACCAGATTTTTTTGAATCGTAGTCAAAATAACCTTGAGCGTACATGTCAGTTCCATCACCGATAATTTTAATGGCACTCTTGTTGGCCCCAACAGTTCCGTCTGACCCAAATCCCCAGAATTTACAAGCAATGGTTCCTTCGGGTTCTGTGTGGACAATTTCATCCAAGGGCAGGGACAAATGAGTTACATCATCTTCAATGCCGATGGTAAAGTTGTGGCTGGGTTGGTCTTGGTCCAGGTGTTTGTAAACAGCTAGGATTTGTGATGGAGTCGTATCTTTTGAACCCAGGCCGTAGCGACCACCAATAATAAGAGGTCTATCTTCGAGATCATAATAAATATCTCTTACGTCCAAGTATAGGGGTTCTCCCATGGCTCCTTTTTCTTTTGTCCGATCCAAGACAGCAATTTTTTCAACTGTCTTTGGCATATTTTCTAGGAAAACTTCTCTGCTAAAGGGTCGATAGAGGTGGACTTTTAAGAGACCTACCTTTTCTCCCTTTTTATTTAAGTAGTCAACAACTTCTTCAATGGTTTCAGTGACAGATCCCATGGCAACAATGACCTTTTTGGCATCTTCTGCCCCATAGTAGTTAAAGAGGTCATAATGGCGACCTGTCAAATCACTTATCTTCTTCATGTAGTCTCTAGTAATACCTACAATGTCTGTGTAGAAGTGGTTTGAGGCTTCCATGGATTGGAAATAGATGTCAGGATTTTGTGCTGTCCCACGAATCTTTGGATTTGAAGGACTTAAGGCCCTTTGCTTGAAGGCAAGAATCGCTTCATGATCCACTAATTTATCTAGGTCTTCATAGTCCAAAACTTCAATTTTTTGAATTTCATGACTTGTGCGGAAACCATCAAAAAAATGTACAAAAGGAACCCTGCCCTTGATGGCAGACAAGTGAGCTATTCCGGCTAAATCCATAACTTCTTGTACCGATCCCGATGCCAAAAGCGCAAAGCCTGTAGCCCGAGTGGCCATAACATCTTGGTGGTCGCCGAAAATGCTTAGGGCCTGGGTTGCCAAAGATCGTGCAGCAACATGGAAGACTCCCGGCAATAATTCCCCGGAAATTTTATACATATTTGGAATCATTAAAAGCAAACCTTGAGAAGCAGTAAAGGTTGATGTCAGCGCTCCTCCTTGTAAAGATCCATGGACCGCTCCGGATGCACCACCTTCTGCTTGCATTTCTTTTACAAGAACTTCTTGTCCAAATATGTTTTTCCTCTCTTTTGCAGCCCAAGCATCAATATGTTCGGCCATTGGAGAGGACGGCGTAATGGGGTAAATACATGCCACATCTGAAAATGCATAGGCTACATGGGCAGCCGCTTCATTTCCATCCATGGTTTTCATGAATTTTGCCATAAGAATACCTCCTTATTCTCTATATCTATGATTTAACGTAGGTCTGAATACCTTTAAATTTATGATATCAAATGGATTTTTATAAAGCAATAAGTTTCCCCTAAAGATTTAAAATATTGCCCTTAATATTTTGAAAAGATCAGGCTCTTTTCTTGGATAATGGACATCCCACCAGCCCTTCCCGCCTGCCTTATCATTAGGTTACGCTAACTTTTTTAGCTATTTTTCTTCCGTCGACTTATTTCATTCATAACCCTGTCATTTAAAGCCACAGCTGCATTATAACCCAGGTCTTTTAACTTAAAGTTTTTAGTGGCCACCTCGATAACCATGGAAGTGTTTCTTCCGCTCTTTACCGGAATGGTCATCATGGGAACCTCAATGCCCAAGTATTGGCCATACTGACTTTTTTCTCCCAAGCGATCATAGGAAATATTTTCGTTCCAGGGCTCCAGGTGGACAATGAGGTCAATTTCTTTTTCCTCCATAACACAACCCACGCCAAAAATCCTTTGAACATCAATGATTCCCACGCCCCGAATTTCCATAAAGTGTTGGGTCACCTTGGGGCTCGTTCCATGTAATTGCTCGTCCAAACGACGGATAATTACAGAGTCGTCACTGATTAACTTGTGTCCGTTAACCAATAAGTCCAGGGCAGTTTCACTCTTTCCTACCCCGGAAGGTCCGGTAAGTAGGACACCAACGCCGTAAATATCCATTAATATCCCATGGACCCGCATGCTGGGAGCCAGCAAAACATCCGTATAGTTAATAAGCTGGTTAACTAAACGACTGGTGGTGGCCTTGGTGGTTAAAATGGTTCGATCATATTTTTTTGCAAGGTCGACGGCCTCTTTAAAGACTGCATTTCCTCTAGAAAAAATCATAACAGGAATATGGCTGGCAAAAATAGGCTCCAAAACTTGACAGCGCTTTTCATGGGTCAAGTCATTGCAAAATTGCCACTCTGCCCCTCCAATAATTTGAATTCGTTCCGAAACGTATTTTCGAAAATAACCAAACAATTGGAGACCTGGACGATTTAGTTCATTTGATTCAATTTCTACTTCTTCATAATCCTTAGCCAGATAAACAACCTCAAAACCCATATCATCAATCAGTTGTTTTAGAGAGAAAGATCCATTCATTAGCTGTTCTCCTTCCAATAATTCTTTAAGCTTTCTGCTGCCTTACTGTTCATGCCATCCACTTCTTTTAGCTCTTCAATAGAGGCTTCCTTAATTTTTTGAATACTCTTAAAGTGCTTCATCAAGGCCTGCTTCCTCTTGGGACCTATGCCGGGGATATCATCCAGTTGAGACTTGAACATGGACTTTGTGTGTAAACTCTTGTGGTAGTTCAAGGCAAAGCGGTGGGCCTCTTCCTGGATGGAAAATAAGAGCCTATAGAGCCTTGAAGCAACCTTGAGACGGATTTCCTTTCCCTGGTAGACTAGCCCTCTTGTTTTATGGAAGTCATCTTTTACTAGACCCACAATGGGAATTTGTATCCCCAACTTGTCCAAGGCCCTTGTTACCACATTGACTTGGCCCAGGCCCCCGTCAATCAAAAGTACATCTGGATAAATGTAAAAAGAATTGATTTTGCCATCTTTTTTATCTGCCTGTCCCCGTAAAAAACGTCGGGTTAAGACTTCCTCCATACTCTTGTAGTCATCCGGCCCCTGGACTGTCTTGATTTTAAATTTCCGATAGTCACTTTTCTTGGCTAGACCATCTTCATAAACCACCATAGACCCTACAGATTCCACTCCGGAAATATTGGAAATATCATAACATTCCAGGCGGTGGGGAAAATCTTTTAAATCCAAGATATCCTGCAGATCCTCCAAGGCCATCTTGCGTTCATTCTTCTTCCTCTTATACTTGTCTGAGTTTTTACTCAACATATCTATGGCATTTTGCTTGGCCAGGCGAACCAGGTCTCTTTTTTCTCCAATTTTAGGAGACTGGATATGGACCCGGCTCTTTCTTTTTTGGCTCAGCCAATCTTCAATGGTGGAGTCACTTAGGTCTTTTTCAACGAGGATCTCCTTGGGAATATGGGCTGTTCCACTATAAAATTGCTTGATAAAGGTCTCGGTAATTTCCTCTGTAGACTCTTGGTTAAAGTGGTCCAACAAAAAGTGCTCCCGGCCAATGATTTTTCCGTTCCGAATGAAAAAGATTTGCACCAAAACATCATTGACATCTCGAGCAATAGCAATGACATCTTGTTCCTTGTCCGAATTTGCCTCGGTAATCTTCTGTTTCTCACTTAGAATCTCCAAGGACCTTAGAGAATCTCGATATTTAGCCGCCTGTTCAAATTCTAAGTTTTCAGAAGCCTTTTCCATGGCTTCCCTTACTTTTTCATAGAGGTCTGTCTTCTTTCCGTCCAAAAAATTTTGAATATCCTCTATGTGCTGCTTGTAGTCTTGAGAAGAAACCTCTCCAGTACAAGGGCCCATACAGCGATGGATAAAGTAGTTTAAACAAGGTCTCACCTTGCCTATGGACTTTTCAATATTTAAATGACAGTCCCTAATGGGATAGAATTCATGGATCCGATCAATGGCTTCATTCACCGCTGTGGTATTGGGAAAGGGGCCATAATATTTAGATCCATCCTTGCCCAGACGTCTTGTTTTTAAAACGCGAGGAAATTCTTCCCCGCGAGTTATTTTAATATATGGGTATTGTTTATCATCCCTGAGGAGGACATTGTACTTGGGCCGCTTTTCCTTAATCAAGTTTTGTTCTAGGACCAAGGACTCAATTTCATTTTCAACAATGATATATTCATAGTCTTCAATGTGGGATACCATAGCCCGCACTTTTGAAGAGCTTTGACCATAGGATCCAAAATATTGGCGGACTCTCTTTCTTAAATTTTTGGCCTTACCAACATAAATTACCGTATCCGAAGCATCCTTCATCAAATAGACTCCCGGATTGTTGGGAAGTAGGTCTAATTGTTCCTTACTAACCATTATTTTTCCGAAAAAGGTTCCGTTTGGATGGAAAGGTAGGCTTCTTCTTCCTTGTTTAAATTAGGAGCCAACAAGTCATAAACTTGTTCATTGTAACGATTTAACCATTGTCTTTCTTCCCGGGTTAAGAGGTCTGGATTGATACACTTCCGATCAAAGGGAATATAGCTTAGCATGTCGAAAGAGTAAAAAGTTCCATCAGGAGCTGTTCCATCTAATTTTACAGCCACGTCATTTTCCAGGCGGATGCCGTACATGTCTTCTTTATAAATGCCCGGCTCAATGGTAACAATATACCCTTCTTCCAAGGGACAATCCTCTGTCCAGCGACTAATCCTATGGGGACCTTCATGGACATTTAAAAGATAGCCCACCCCGTGACCTGTTCCACACTTATAGTCCATATGATATTGCCAAATAGGTCTTCTGGCGATGGCATCCAATTGACTTCCCTTGGTCCCTTCCAAAAAGATGGTGTTGGCTAGGCCGATATGACTCTTTAAAACCAGGGTGTAGTCTCTTTTTTCTTCTTCTGTAGGTTGACCAAAGTGTAGGGTCCGTGTAATATCTGTGGTTCCCCGTAAATATTGGCCACCACTGTCGATTAAATAGAAAGAATCTTTTCCAATGACTGCACTTTCCTTTTGGGCTGAATAGTGCATCATAGCCCCATTGGATCCATAGGCAGAAATCGGTGTAAAGGAATCTTCAATATAATCTACAATATTTTTCCTAAAAGAAATCAGCTTGTTTTGCGCTTCAAATTCAGTAATGGTTTTTCCTGCCAACACTTCTTGGTTTAACCAGGAAAAATATTTAACCAAGGCCACCCCATCATCAACATAAGCCGCCTTTACATTATTCAACTCTACCTTGTTTTTTACGGCCTTTAACATGGTTGTAGGGTTAATAGCCTCAATCAGCTGGTTCTTTTCCTTGATGTTTTTATAGACCAAGGCATTTGTCTTGCTGGGGTCCAACAAGATCTTCTTACCCTTAAGTTTTTTAATGTCTTGGTAAAAATCATGGTATTCCTTGACGACAATCTTTTGTTGTTCAAAATACTCTACGATTTCTTGGTCAATTTTCTTTAGGTCAATATAAAGGACCAGGTGCTTCTTGTCTAAGGTTAAAAAGCTCAAGAAAACAGGGTTGTTTGGAATATCTCTTCCCCGAAGATTGGTGAACCAGGCAATGTCATCCAAAGAAGACAAAACCAGAGTATCTGCCTCGTGTTTTTTTAATTCCTCCATAACCTGGTCTCTTTTTTCCAGGGTGGAAAATTTGGTATAGGCGTTTTTCAAAATAAACATGGGTTCTTGGGGCAGGCCGGGTCGGTTTTCCCACAAGTCTGTCATTAGGTCCACAGCCTTAAAGTTTAGGTCTGGTCTTTGACTTTCCAACTTTTGCAGGTCCTTCATCATTAAAAGTTCCCCATGGAAGCCAACTGTGTCCCCCTCTTTGGCCATTTTAATCACATAATCATAGGGAGATAAAATCTCTGGTTGACCATCCTTTTGTAGGGCAAAACCGGAACCTTCCAATTGTTTCCCAGCTTGAATATAGTAACGACCATCCGTCCAGCAATAAGCTTCATCCTTAAAAGCCACTGCGACCCCAGCAGATCCGGTAAATCCAGTTAAAAATGTCCGATACTTATAGGCGTCTGGTGGATATTCACTACCATGAGGGTCCCCAGTAGGAACCAAGTAAATATCTATTTTGTTTTCTTGCATTTTATTTCTTAATTTTTTTAAAACTTCCATCATACACGACCTTTCTTTATATGTTTATTTTACAATAAAGAGGGAAAAAAAGCACCTATTGCCGCGACTTTTCCCTGGCTTTTATTTTCCCAAGCCTGACCTGCAAGCAAGCTTTCTAATTCTTGCCAGTTTGATATTTCCCTGCACAAGAAAAGCCACTAGTATGGCTAAAAGCTTACTAGTGGCCTTTGTTTACCCTAAACAGACTGCTTTAATTTGTATTCATCCATGACTTGAGCCATAGTTTTTAATTTAATCGCATCGTATTGGGCAAAAATTTTTTTAGAGAAATCGACATTTTGATAAACGCACCAATAGCCCTTAAACTTACATTTCTTCCCTCCCAGGGTGGAAAAACCTAGAACATCACAGGTTGGATAACCTAGGAAAATTCCAACTTCATGGGGACAGGAATTTTGAAAATGTCTTTTTAGCGTCTTTAGGGCCTCGGATAGGTTTGCGGGATCTTTATACTTGTACTTTTTTAAAAACAATTGAATTTCTTCTTGCCCCAAATGGGCTTCCAATGATTCTTTTTTATAAAAGTAAACCAAAACCCCCTGCTGGGACTCTTTTAAAATAAAAGATTGCACTCCAAGAGCCTCTTCAAAGTATTTTTTCTTGGCTAGAAAAATTTTATGTAGGGGCAAGTGGGTCATGGATAAATTTAAGAGGGTCCCAGCCTTGTTGCAATAGAGGGTTGGGGCCAGCTGGACCCTTAAATATCCGTAGAGATAGGAAAATTCGTCCAGCTGACCCAACTTTTCAAAAAAAGACAGGAGACTTTCCTTGGGCATCTTAAGACCGCGCCAAGTCTCGTCCCAATAATTTGCAGTCATAAAGGGCATCTTCGTCTGGATCATCATAAGCAATTAAACCGTCTGCAACCAGTCTTGCTCCACAATCTTCCATTTCTTCCACCCATTCTTTCATCCATTGACCGTCAGCCCACTCATAGGATCCAAATAAGGCTGTAGCCTTGCCAGACAAGAGGGGTTTGATTTCATCAACAAAGGGTCGGAAGCAAGTTTCTTCCAATTCTTCAGCTCCCATAGCTGGGCAACCAAGAGCTACAGCATCAGCAGACTTTACATCTTCTGCTGTGGCATCTGTTACAAAGAGTAGGTCTACATTTGCTCCCTCTTCCTTGGCTCCTTCAACAACAGCATGGGCCATTTTTTCAGTGTTTCCTGTTCCGGTCCAATAGATTACTTTAATGGTTTTCATAATTCCTCCTAAATTTCATTGATATTTGCTATCATTTATATTATTATTATAGTAGCTTTGATAATTCATTGCTTTTCATTTATCGCCTATTTATCATATAAAAAAAGGAGTTCTTATGTACGATTATCTTAATTTAGTTAAAAAATTAAAAAATTCCACTTTAAAAAATGCAAAAGATACCCTCTACCGGGAACTTATGCCCTATAGTGAAGACCTAGCCTCTCTTCAAAAGTATCTGGACCATTTAAATGTTTATTTATGTACATATTTTTTACTTAGATACAAACTACATTTAGAAAAAATTGCCGAGATTTTTGACCAAAAAATCCAAGAAGTAGAAACCTTTGAACAAGCTTTTCTTCTTGGCGAAGACATCTTAAATGAGTATAAAAACCGCTTTGGAACCGTCCTCCTATCTGTGGACCATCAACTGATTAAACAAGCCTTAACCTATATTCAACAACACTTCCATGAAAAAATCACCCTGGATACTGTATCCAAAAAGCTCCATCTTTCTAAAAACTACCTCTGCCACCTCTTTCAAGAGGAAACCGGCCACAAGTTTTGTGAATATATTTCTCTTCTTCGGATCCAACATGCCAAAAAGTTAATTGAAGAAGGAAAAGATTCCTTTACCTCGATTTCTTATACTTGCGGCTTTTCAAGTCAAAGTCATTTCTCTACAACCTTTAAAAAATATGCCGGTTGTACCCCTAAGGAATACCAGAAAATAATTCTAGCCAAGTAAGTTTTATAGATAAAAAAGGAGGACAGGTTAACCTGTCCTCCTTTTTTATCTACTTATAGCTATTTTGAATGGCTTGTCTATAAAGCTTAATTCAATTCTTGACCATCTACCACATCTTCTTCAATAAAACTTTCTTCTGTGGCATCTTCTTCTGCCGCTACTCTTTGAAATTCATTGATAACGGCTTCTTCAAGCTCATTTCTTGTTTTTGAATTAATTGGGTGTGCAATGTCTCTAAAGGATCCTGATGGAATGCGACGACTTGGCATTGCTAAAAAAAGTCCATCCGTTCCTTCAATCACTTTCATATCATGAACGACAAAATCTCCATCAAATGTTACGGAAGCAATTGCCTTCATTCTGCCCCCATCTTTAATTTGCCGAATACGAATATCCGTAATGTTCATGGTGTCACCATCCTTTCCTTTTACCATTATACTATATTATAAGAATAAAAGTAAACACTTATGAACTTTCTTCGATATAAATAGAAATTTCTTTTCCCTCAGACTTTGTGCTATAATTATCCTATATGAGGAGGACCGTCTATTGATTGCATTTGATTTTAAAAATAATAAGCGCCATGTCCATTTTATCGGCATTGGCGGTATTTCTATGAGTGGCCTGGCAGAGATACTCCACCACAATCACTTTATCGTTTCCGGTTCTGATATGAAAGAATCCAAAATTACCCAACATCTAAGAGAAATTGGAATTCCTGTAACGATTGGACATAGCAAGGAAAACATCCAGGGGGCTGATGTGGTGATTTTTACCGATGCCATTAGTCTGGATAATGAAGAGCTTCGAGGGGCCATTGAAGCCAAGGTTGACCTAATTGACCGGGCCAGTTTTTTAGGCATGCTCATGAAAAACTATAAAAAATCCATTGCCGTTTCTGGAACCCATGGCAAGACCACTACGACTTCCATGATTTCCTGTATGATTCGAAATCTAAAAGAAGACCCTACCATCTTGCTAGGCGGCGAATTGGATGAAATAAAGGGAAATGTCCGTTTTGGCAAGAAAGAACTCTTTTTAACCGAAGCTTGTGAATACAAGGCCAATATTGTCAAATACTTCCCCACTACAGCCATTATTTTAAATATGGACGAAGACCACCTGGATTATTTTGACAATATGGACCACATTTACCGTACCTTTCTCCAATATGGTCAAAATATCCCCCCGGAAGGTTATCTTGTTTTAAATATGGACAATGCCTATGTTCAAAAATTAATTCCGGAAGTACAGGCTCATGTTGTGACCTTTTCCATCCAGCAAGAAGCCGACTACCAGGCAAAAAATATTCGCTTTTCCGAAGCCGGTCTGGCCAGCTTTGACCTCTACTATCACGGAGACTTTATCCGTCCCATTCATTTAAAGGTCATGGGCCTGCACAATATTTATAATGCTCTGGCAGCCATTGCCAGCGTCCATGAAAATGGTCTGGACTTTGATCTTGCTATCCAAGGCCTGGAATCCTATCGAGGCGTCCACCGTCGTTTGGAATACAAGGGAAGTAAAAACGGCATTAGCGTTATTGACGACTATGCCCACCACCCTACAGAAATCCAATCCACCCTCCACGCCTTAAGACAGGCGGCCCAAGGAAAGATTTATTGTGTCTTCCAACCCCACACCTTTACTCGGACCAAATTGCTCTTAGATGGCTTTGCCCATAGCTTCCATGAAGCCGATTCTGTTATTATTACAGACATCTATGCCGCCCGAGAAAAAGACTACGGAGACATCCACTCCAAGACCCTGGTAGATGCCATTAATAAGATTGGAGACCATGCCCAATACCTTGCCGACTTTGATGAAATTGTAGATTTTTGTAAAAAGAAACTTCAACCCGGAGATACCCTTCTAACCATGGGAGCTGGAGATGTTTACCTTATTGGCGAAAAGTTTTTAGAAAATTAAAAAATCCTAGAAGATGAAAAATCTTCTAGGATTTTTTATTGGATTTTTAATTTTTCCACTTTCCTTCCCGCATATTTTAAGGTTCTATAATAAATGTTGGGGTCCCCCTAGACTCCAACATTTATTTTTTGCCATAAAAAATGCACTTATCTCTTTTTTCCTTTACAATAAAGTTACCACAACAAAATGAAAGGGTGAGATAAGTGCATAACTATACTAACACAAATCTATTGAATTTAAAAGGTGTCTCTATTGACGAGGTGGTCTCTTTTGATGATCACATTGATGTAAAACTCCATTCTTTATACAAGGAGGGACTTTGTCCTGTTTGTGGTCATAAGACCTCTCGCATCCATGATTATCGTCTGCAAAGGATCCAACACACGCCTATTGGCTTGCGGAAGGTCTTTCTTTTTCTTCGGAAGAAGCGCTTTGTTTGTCCTCATTGTCAGAAGCGTTTTTATGAGTCTTTGGATTTCTTAGCTCCCTATTCTAGACGGACTAAGGATCTCCACTTCTTTATCCAAGACCAATTAAAACAGGTCCGGTCTTTATCTTCTATTGCCAAGGACTTGGGTTTATCTTCCTCTTGTCTCACAAGCTATCTAAAGTTGGCTCCAAGGAGGCGGCCAAATCTTCCTCGGGTCTTAAGTATGGATGAGTTTAAGGGAAATGCTGGTGGGGATAAATACCAATGTATTTTAGTGGATCCAATCCATCACCAGGTACTGGATATTTTACCCTCTCGACGAAAAAAGGCTTTAATGGACTACTTTTCTTCTTTTCCCAAGGAAGAACGAAGAAGGGTGAAGTATGTGGTTATGGATATGAGTCATCTTTTCTACGCCGTCTTAAAGGAATTCTTCCCTCAGGCAACCTTCATTGCGGATAAGTTTCATTTTGCCAGACAAGTCTTTTGGGCCTTAGAGAATGTCCGCAAGACACGACAAAAGACAAGGGATGCAAAGTATCGTCTCTACTTTAAACGGTCCAAGTCCATCCTACGGAAAAAAGGCAGTCGGCTAAGCCCCGAAGAAAAAGAAAAGCTGGAACTAATGCTTTGGCAAGACAAGGAAATCAAAGAAGCTTATTTCTTAAAAGAACGCTTTTATGACGTCTTAGATGCCTCCAGCAAAGAAGAAGCAAGACAGGCCTTAGACAAGTGGCTGTGGGTTGCTAAAGAAAGTGGATTAAAGGAATTTAAAGCCAGTATTCGGGCCTATGAAAACTGGAAAGAAGAAATCCTAAACGCCTTTTCCACAGGCATCACCAATGGACAAACAGAAGGCTTTAACAACAAAATCAAAGTGATTAAACGGGTTTCCTATGGGTATCGGAATTTTGAGAACTTTAAGAGTCGCATTTTAATGGTCTTTCGAGCATAAGAAAGGGGCGAGAATGAATCTCACCCCAACATTTGACAAAGAGCCTATTTTAATGATAAACCGCTTCAAATTTAGGATAGGTCTCTCCCTTTAACAGTAGCTCTCGCGTTTTCTTATCCCTTATCTGAGCATCTAGGTTTTCCCTCAACCATAGAATCTGATCCTCTTTTACATTCAGTCCCTTGAAGACCTTGTCTCCTTCCTCTTCTAAAAGTTTGTCTACTAGCTCATGGCCATTGGAAAACTTATAGTAATTGTCCACTTGGGTAAGCCACATGGCCATGGTTAGGTTAATTTCATCCTCTTGTTTTGAGTCTGGAAAGACTTTTTTAAAGGCTTCTTTATCGTAACTTAATTCTGCACTCCTTACTTCCATTCCAAGAGTAATGGGTTTAAAGAATTTAAAAGTTTCCGTGTCTTCCGCCTCAACCTGATAGACATGTTTTCCCATTCCTGCAAGCTTCATTCCCCAATAGGACCTGCCTGTGTAAATATTTGTGATTAAAAGTAGGACAATTAACAAATAAAGAAACTTTCGACTTTTAAAAAATTCTTTCATTTTCTTCCCTCCTATATGGAAATCTTGACCACCCTAAACATTGGTCTCAAGAACTCCTTTGACTAAATATTTTTCCTTTCCATCTCCCAGTAAAAATCTAGAAAGAATTTACCCTTCTCCCATAAGTCCATTCTACTCCTTTTTTCTCTTAAATGTAAAAAGATGTAGAACTTACATTTTACATGTAGATTTAGCAAGAATCTTCCTTTAATAGGGAATTTGAATACATACTGTAAACAAGTTATCGTCCACAGAGGTATCCATTTTCCCCTTGAGCTTTTGAACTTCTTCCTGGGTAATTACCAGGCCCAATCCCCTAGCAACTTTTTTATCCCGTCGATAAAACCGTCCTCTTCTAGTTAGAGGTTTTTCCTTAAAAGAATTTTCAATTTTGATCTCCAAGCCTTGGTTCTTTGAAATTTCTAAGGATAAATACTTATTCTCTGCTCCTTCTAAGGCTTCCAGGGCATTTTTTAAAAGATTTTCTAAAATAGTATAGAGGGAAAAGTTAATGGACTCTCTTTTTCCGATGGGTTCAACATCCCAAATAAGTTCTGTCCCCAGGTCCAAAAAGGCCTGTCTTTTTTCCTCTAAAAGATAGTCTAAAAGAGGGTCTCCTAGCCATATTTTTTTAGAAGTCTTTTCTAAATTATTAAGATGGCTTCCAATAGCTTCCCGAGCTAAATCACAATCTCCCTCTTCCAGAAGGTATTGGAGTTTAGTTAAATCATTAATATACTCATGGCGAAACTTTCGTATCTCCATTTCGCTACGCTCCTTTTCTTCTAAGATTTTCTCCAGACCATCTCTTTGATTTTTAATCCGGTCTTTTTGTCTAGTCTCTTCTATGTATTTTCCTATGCCTTCATAGAAAAAGAGCAAGGCCATATTTATAACTAACAGAGCCAGTAAAAAGGAATCAAAATTATAATAAGATACTGCTTGTTTATTATATAGGTAGTTATATAGTAAACAAAATATAGAGATCCCTGGAATTAAAATAAACGCAAAAATATATCTATGAGGTAAGTTTTTCCATTTAATATCAATATATTTTTTTATAAAGTTTATCCAGAAGAAATCCCAAAGAACAGAAATTGCAAATAAGTACACAATTTTTATTCCTGTTCTTTTAAAGACTGCGTAACTCAAAACATCTGTTATCATTAGAAAAGAAAGTATTAAGAAATTAGAAAGAATTATTTTCTTTATACTTCCTCCATAAATTTTACTAGATAGGATAAAAAAGATAGATATATTTACTATTAAAGTAAGGCCTGGAGATGTTTCAAGAAAAATCATCGTCATTTCTATGAACCATACTACTATACCCAATGCAAGTAAGATATTTTCTTTATAGTCATTTCTTCCTAAAAAAAGTCCAAAAAAGGAAAATATGCAGTAAACGTAAATAATCTCACTTACTCCAAATAAAATAAGTTCTCCTTTAGTCATTTACCCACACCCCAATAATCCTTTTGATAAGACCTGCCTACTGTAAAAACTTTTCCATCCTGCATTTTCACCCTATAATTCCCCAAATCTTTAGCATAAAACCGTTGAATGACAAGATCCTGGCGAATTTGCAAAAACCTATCTCCCAAGTCCTGGGTGACTGTTTTTAAATTTCCAGAAATCCATAGGACCTGGTAGCCTTCAGGGCTTATGGTTTGGATACCAACCTTTCTCCCCTCTTTAAAAAAGTAGAGGATTTTTTCTTTGTCAATAGATCTTTTTTGCCTATTTTGAAAAAATTCATAGTATTCTGGGGTTTTTTCCAACTTTTTAAGTGCCCTTTTTAAAACAAGCTCTACATCTTCTTTGCAATAGGATGCCTTGTCTATAAATCCAATCACTTCATTGTTGATGGCCTTATAGGCCAGGTCTGGAAAGGCAGAAACATAAACCATCTTTACCCGATTATCTCCTAAACTCCGAATTTTTTCTCCTAACTGAATCCCGTCTAAGTCCTTCATTTGGATGTCTATAAATAATAGGTCAAAATAATAGCCATCTTGGTACTCTTCCAATAGGGTGGAAGCCTTGGTCATGGATTGAATTTTTCCTTCTTTTCCTAAGCTTAAAAGAATCTCTTGGAGGTCTTTTTCTAATTTTTGAAGCCAAATTTCCTGGTCATCTATAAGAGCTATTCGAATCATATCTTTCCCTTTCTTTTTAGGACTGTGAATTTCAGGGTTTTATCTTCCAATAGTTTAAAAAAAATATTGGGACTTTTCAGGGCCCCAATATCTTCAAGTCGATTTTTATTTTTGTGATTCATAGGGTTTTCCATTGGCTGTTGGGCCATTTGCTTCTCCTACAAACAAGATTAAGACGATAATTGTTAAAACATAGGGGAGCATATTTAATAAGTCTGGTGGAATATTGTAGCCGGAATAGCCCAAGTAAACTACAAGGCCTTCTGCCGCTCCAAAAAGAAGACAGGCAACCAAGGCTCCAATTGGTTTCCAACCACCGAAAATAACGGCTGCCAAGGCGATAAACCCTTGACCAGATACCAGGGTTTCTTTAAAGTTGGCTACAATGGCTAGGGAAAGACTGGCTCCTCCCAATCCAGCTAAAAAGCCTGATGTCAAGACCCCAATGTATTTCATCTTATAGACATTAATCCCCACAGTTTCTGCGGCTCTGGGGTGTTCTCCAACAGATCTTAAACGCAAGCCTGACCGGGTCTTATTTAAATAGATATAGACCATGGCTACTAGGATAAAGGCCAGGTAGACTGTAGCGTATTGTTTGAAGATTAAAGATAAGGGATTTGTTGGCTCAAAGGTATTTGAAAATAATTGAGGTAGTTTCTTGTCAAAGGGGATGGGCTTGGTCATAGCGGCTCCGTCAAAAAAGATTCGTGCAATAAAGACGCTAAGACCGGGGCCGATTAGGTTAATGGCTGTCCCTGAAACTACATGGTCGGCGCCAAATTGAATGGTGGCAATCCCATGCAAGAGGGCCAGGGCCATTCCTGCTAAGCCAGCACAGAAAAAGGCTATCCAGGGGTTTTGGACATAGTAACCAACAGTGGCCGCAACAACAGCTCCTATGGTCATCATGCCTTCTAGGCCGATATTTACAACGCCTGAATTTTCACTAATTAAGCCCCCCATAGCTGTGTAGATTAGTGGGGTGGAATACATTAATGTAATTCCTAAGATTCCTGCAATATCATTCATTGACTTTGACCTCCCCAGTTTTTTTCATGCCCTTGCTTTTATTTAGATAATTTTTAATCAGCTGGAAGAGTTTTGGCATGGCTATAAAGAATACAATAATTCCAATGATTATGTTGACAATTTCTGATGGTGTATTAAGTTGGGAATTCAGTTTTCCACCACCATAGGTCAGGGCTGCAAAGAGGATTCCTGCCGGTATACAAGCCAAGGGAGCATTAGCTCCAATTAAGGAAACGGCAATCCCATTAAATCCGTAGTTTTGTTGGCCTGATAGCATGGCGATATTTTCATTAACCCCTAAGACCATAACGGCTCCAGCCAGCCCACTTAAGGCTCCGGCTATGGCCATGGATACGATAATACTTTTTTTAATATTAATCCCGCCATATTCTGCGGCATCCTTGTTAAAGCCAACAGCCTTTAATTCATAGCCCAGGCTTGTACGTTTTAAAATATACCAGGCAGCAATAGCACAGATAATGGCTAGGACCAAGCCCCAGTTAAGGGGAGGGGTCATAAAGTCTTTTAGAATTTTATGGGCCCTTAAAAAGGACCTTCCTGCTTCGGATATCTTCCATTGGCCTAGGAATTTTATACTAGCAGATTCCAAAATGTCATAGGAGTTATCACTTTCAGGTTTTCTAATAAAAGGATAGGCCATACAAAGATTGCTTAAGTAAAGGGCCACCCAGTTTAACATAATGGAACTTACTACTTCATTGATGCCAAATTTAGCCTTGAAAAGGCCTACTAGACCGCCCCAAATAATTCCAGCCAACATCCCTGCCAAGATAGCTACAATAGGATGGATCACAGGTGGCAAGGGTACAAGGGCCCCCACAATAACAGCAGCTAAGGACCCTACAACAAATTGTCCTTCTCCTCCAATATTGAAGAGACCTGTGTTAAAGGCAAAGGCCACACTTAAACCTGTTAGGATTAAGGGGGTAGCTTGGACTAGAGTCCAGGAAATATATTTGGGTTTTTCAACAGCTCCTAGGATAATGACCTTTAAGGCAGCAAGAGGATTTACCCCAATGGCCAGTAGGAGGATTCCCCCTACCAAAAGGCCCATTAAAATACTCAGGACGGTGTTAAATAAATGACTTCTCCTATTCAGCTTCATCTCTTCCACCTCCTGCCATATAATGGCCTAGTTCTCTCTCATTGGTATCTTGTCTTTTGGTTAGGAAGTTAATCTTTCCTTCGTAAATAACCCCTATCCGGTCCGACAGGTTCATAATTTCATCTAATTCAAAACTCACTAGTAAAACCGCCTTGCCCTTGTCTCTTTGCTCTACCAAAAATTGGTGGATGTATTCAATGGCTCCTACATCCAGTCCCCTGGTAGGTTGGGCTGCAATTAAAACATCAGGATCGTTGGTTATTTCCCGAGCAATAATAAGTTTTTGTTGGTTACCTCCGGATAAGTCTCCTGCAATGTAGTTGGCATTGTTGGGGCGAACATCGAACTTGGTCATGAGTTGGTCTGCATGGTCTCGAATGACTTCTTCTTGCAAGATACCCTTTTTACAATAGGGAGCATGACGGTACTGTTCCAAAACTAGGTTTTCCGCCGTTGTAAACTCCAGGACCAAGCCTCTTTTTTGCCGGTCTTCCGGAATGCAATTCATACCACTTTCCTGTATTTCTCTGGGAGATTTATTGGTAATGTCCTTGTCTTTCAAGTAAATTTTACCGGAATCTGTCTTTCTTAAACCAGTCAAAATATCTAGGAGTTCTGATTGCCCGTTTCCATCAACTCCAGCAATTCCTAAAATTTCTCCATAGTGGAGGTCCAGGGAAAAATCATTTAAAATCTTGACCTTCCGTTTATCGGTATAGTTTAACTGGTCGACTTTTAAGACCACATCTCCAGTTTCTGCCGGTTTTTTTGCAATACAAAAGTCCACATTTCGACCAACCATCTTACTGGCCAGTTCTTCCGGAGAAACTGTGGCAACATCTACTGTATCAATTTTTTGACCCCGCCGAATGATGGTGCACCGATCGGCCATGGCCTTGATTTCCTTTAACTTGTGGGTGATGATAATAATGCTTTTACCTTGGGTGGCAAGGTTACGCACAATTTCGATAAATTCATCAATTTCTTGGGGAGTTAAAACAGCTGTGGGTTCATCAAAAATTAAAATTTCCGCTCCCCGATAAAGGGCCTTTAAAATTTCCACTCTTTGCTGCATACCGACACTAATATCTCTGATATAGCTGTCCACATTAATGGAAAGTCCATATTTTTCAGATAGGTCCTTTACCTTTTCTCTTGCCTTTTTTCGATGAATAAACATACCTTGCATGGGTTCAACCCCCAATATAATATTTTCATAAACCTTAAAGGGTTCAATGAGCATAAAATGTTGGTGGACCATACCCAGACCGTGGGCAATGGCATCGTTTGGATTAGAGATGTTTGTTTTTTCTCCATTGATGAAAATCTCGCCCTCTGTGGGTGTATACAGGCCATAAAGTATATTCATTAAAGTTGATTTGCCGGCGCCATTTTCTCCCAAAAGGGCATGAATTTCTCCCTTTCTTAAATCGAAATTAATGGAGTCATTGGCCGTAAAGTTGCCAAATTTTTTTGTTATTTGCCGCATTTCAACTGCTAAGTCATGATCTAAATTAACCAAAAGATACCTCCTTATGTAAATATACTATACCATAAAATAGTCCCTATGGACACATGTTTAATGGCCTTTCTTCCCTCTTTCTTTTATGTAAAAAGAGGCAGGTTCCCCTGCCTCAAATCCTAATTTATTAAAGAGTTTTTTCGAATTCTTTATAAGTTTCTGCATTGTAAGGAACTTTGATTTCGTCTTTAATAATTTTTTCTTTCAATTTAGGAATTTCTTGCAAAATTTCTGGTTTAACATTTTTGTCTGAAGATGGAGCAATATCTACTGCATCGCCATCTTTTAAGCTGTAGGTAATGGTTTGACCGCCTGGGAATGGTTTACCATCTGCCATGTCTTTTAATATATTATAAACGGCAACATCTGCACGTTTCATGGCAGAAGTTAGTACGTTTTCAGGTGCCAAGCTGTATTGGTCTTTATCAACACCAATAGCCCATTTTCCAGCTTCTTTAGCTGCTTCAATAACTCCGGCTCCTGCATCTCCTGCTGCATGGAAGACAACATCGCATCCACCATTAAACATGGTTTGTGCAATGGATTTACCCTTTGGCACGTCTTTAAAGTTTCCAACATATTGTTTGGTTACTTCAATTTCTTTACCAAGTTCTTTTGCTGCATATTTAACTCCAGCTTCATAGCCATAGTCAAATCCCCAGATTACATTTCCTTCTTGACCTCCAACGAAACCAACTTTATTGGTTTGGGTTGTACGTCCGGCAATATAGCCCACTAGGAAGGATGGTTGTTCTGCTTGGAAAACAATTCCCACTAAGTTTTTGGGGGCCTTTTCATAGGCAAAGTCTACAATGGCAAAATTAACATCAGGATTTTCTTTGGCTTTCTTTTCTACGTCGTCAGCCAACTTAAATCCTGCTGCAACGATTAGGTTGTTGTCTGCATCAAGTAGGGTGTCAATATTTTTTGCATAGTCTGCAGCAACATTGGATTCTTGGTAGCTTTGTTTGATTCCAAGATCTTTTTCTGCCTTGATTAGACCTTCGTGAACGCCTTGGTTAAAGGATTCGTCATTGACTCCACCTTCATCTGTAACAAATCCTACAGAGATGTCTACCGCTTTTGTGTCTCCTTCTCCTGCCCCATCGTTGGCTCCCTTGTTGTTTGTTCCTCCACAGGCAACCAGCAAGGTGGAAAGTACCATGATTAAAGCAAGTACAAGTGATGTTTTCTTCATAATTTTCCTCCATTTCTTTTTATATTCTTATTATACTTTATCCATAATTAATTAACAAGCATGTAAAGGTTTTCTATTTTGGCCATAAGGCCCTTCTTTTTTGTAACATGAAAAACCTCCCAAAATTCCACTTGGAATAGAGTGACCCCATAAAGTTGGACCTAATCGAGTAAGCATTTCGCTTGCTCGATTTTGTTTTTACATAATATTCGTTCTATGCGGATTGCATGCGTTCACGGTATTGTTTTGGACTTAGACCTCCTAACTTTTCTTTGATTCGATCTTCGTTGTAATAACGGATATATTGCTCAATTGCCTGCACCAGTTCTTTACGACTACGGTAATTGTGGCCATAGTAGATTTCTCTTTTCAATAAGCTAAAGAAGTTTTCCATAGGTGCATTGTCATAGCAGTTGCCTTTTCTTGACATACTTTGGAAAATATGATGTTTTTCTAACATGGCTTGGTATGTGGTCATTTGGTATCCCCAACCACGATCGGAGTGAAAGGTCCGTCGATAAGGACAGGCCTTTGTTCGCTCAATGGCTACTTCTAAACCTTGCAGCATGGTGACTCCATTGGGCTGATCGGATAGGACGTAACTGATGATTTCCAGGTTGTACATGTCCATGTAGGGATCGAGATAGAGTTTCTTTGTTTGAAGTTTCCCGGTCTTATCTTCTTCATAGTATTTGAATTCCGTGGTGTCGGTGGTGATTTTTTGCAAGGGGATGCAGGTATTGAACCGGCGGTTGATTCGGTTCTTCTTGATTTTGCCCACGACTCCTTTGTAGGAGTTGTATTTTTTGTATTTCCTGCCATAGGAGTGGACTTGAAGGCCCATGATTTGAACTAGTCGTTGTACTTTCTTTTTGTTCACCACCCGACCCTGGTTCTTTAATTCCAGATGAATGCGGCGATAACCATAGTCTTTGTGTTGGCTCCGAATGGCAAGGATTTCGTCTTTTAAGGATTGATTCTTGTCTTCTTCGGACCATTTTTTCTGCCAATACATAAAGGTGGACTTTGGGAAATGGATGGCGGCAAGAATCTCTGTTAGTTGGAATTGTTCTCGGAGTTTGGAGACAATCTTCGCCTTTTGTTCATTGCTTCTTCTTTCTCCAAACTCCTGAGCTGTTCCCAGAACATCTTTTGAATGGTAAGTTTCCGATTTTCTGTCTCTAATTCTTTGATGCGATTTTCCAATGCTTCGCGTGTGGAGGCGTCGATAGATTCGCTTTTCTTTACAGTTTTTGGTGGTTGGTTGTGGTCATTTTTCTTTGTCACAGGTCTCCCTCGCTTGTGCGGGAGCAGCCCCTCGATGCCCTTCTCTCGGTACTGTCTTCGCCAATTGACAATCATGGACGGATTCGTCAAACCGAGTTCGAGGGCAAGTTGTCGGTAGCTGCATTCGCTCGTTTCATAGCGTGTAATGGCTTCTAACTTAAACTCTACACTATACGCACGATTATTTCTAGAGCGCATTAAGCCTTCATCGCCATAATTTTTGTAATTGCTAATCCATAGCCTGAGAACGGACTTCTCGATTTGGTATTTCATTGCTAAGGCTTGATAACTTGTTTTACCACACAAGTACTCCTCGACGATTTTCTTCTTCAATTCGTAACTGTATTTTGCCATTAAAAGACCCCCAAAGGTTGGATTTCTTGGTCCAACTTTTGGGGGTCAGTGCAGAATTCTTAGGAGGTTTTTCAAATCTTTAAATTAAAAGGCTCTGGGTAAAATAAAAATCACCATGTTTAAAATAAAGAATACTATTGTAAAGGCAAAAGATTGTTTTAAATCATTGGTGGTTAATTTGACCTGATCATAATGCATTAACTTAGATGCCAAGGCTGCAATAAAGGCCAATAGAGGATATAGCAACAACATGGCCAGGGTCGATACCCCTACATCCATTAGAGGATAGAAGGACGGAATCATAATCATCATAAAAATCATGGCTCCGTAGAATAGTTTATTCTTGTCCAACCAAATAAACAGGGCAGAGGCAATTAGAGAAACAATAAATAATACTGTGCAGATATTCTTTCTTAGGGAAATATTATTTAACTTTCCTTCATCGATTCTTTCCAAGTGGTTTACATAGGTTCCAGCTTGAGAATCTGCCTTGGTATTTACCTTTAGGCTAGATCCCTTTTTGGCTATATTGGAATCTGTAAAGCGGTCCATCCGAGCATTGGTAATGAAAACACTCAAGTCGGCAAGCTTATCGTAATTCCTGGAATATAGAGGAATTGGTTTCTCATAAACTGTAAAAGCATAGTCTGCCACCTTGCTGGATAGGGGGACTCTCATTTGAGAAATAGCCTTAAAACTTGAAATCCCTTCTTTTTTTAAGAGGTTGTTGGTGGAAAGTTTTTCAAATAAATTTTGATTAATCTTGTCATATTCGCCCTTAAGGGTAACATTGCTCCTGTGGGCTTGGACCCCTTCCGGTAAATAAACATGCCGGTTGGGTACTCCCAAAATCCGCATATTGGAATTATCCCCAGCATAGGTGAATTGAATATCATAGCGCACCAAGGGGTCTTTTTCGTTTTGATCAATGGACCGAACAACATTTAAATTACTGACATTTGTCGGGGCATCAAAAATCAATCCGTGAAAATTTCCCTGGTCTTTATCAAGTTGTGGCCATTCATACTGGTGGCCAAAGGCGCCGGTAAAAGTACTCACAAATAATATTACTAAAAATAATGCGAGAACTACCAAGTTTTTTAGTTTTCTATTCATTGCACAATCCTCCATCTTCTTTCAATGGTTTTACTTTAACTTATCATACCATGAATGAAAGAAAATAAAAAGCATCAAGCTTTTAAATTTGGAAATTCCTTTTTAAATTCGTCAATAGAAATATGGTTAAAGACAGCATTTTTTAACTTTGTTTTTTCTTTGGTATTTCCTGAAAGGATTCCCCCCACTAGTTGGCGGTCTTGGACAAAGACCCTAAGTTCATATTCAGGCGTGTCTTCTCCGTAAACTACCAGTTCATCACCAGTTTGCCCCACACTAAAGACCTTGATATCTCCAACGGATAGTTCCGTAAAGTTTTTAGGTGTTTCGTAGCTTTTCATCGGGCCATCTGTAGATAGGTTGTATCCGGCAATTTTCCCATTTTCCATACTTGCTGTCCATAGGCCTAAAACTACATTGCCAAATTGGGCACAGTCTCCAGCAGCATAAACATCCGGTAGGTTTGTCTTCATGGTTGGATCTACTTTGATTCCCCGGTCAATTTCTAGGTTACTTCCCTTGAAAAGACCTAGGTTGGGCCGAACACCTGTGGATAATAAGACCAGTTCAGATTTTATTTGACTGCCATCTTCCAATTCGATTCCACTCACTTGGTCTTGGCCTAGGAAGTGGGCAGTATTTTTTCCACAGTGGACGTCCATGCCCATCTTCTTCAGGGCTTCTTCCACCTTTCTTCCCTCTTCTGTATTAAGTTGCCGGCCCAAGAGGTGGTCAAAGGTTTCAATAATATGGACTTTTTTCCCTGTTTGATGGATGGAATAAGCTGCTTCAATTCCTAAAAGACCTCCACCGATTACAGTTACATCTTCGGCTTTTTTTAAGGCTTCTTTAAAGCTTTTCAGGTCATCCAAGCTTCTGATGGTCATAATATTTTTCTTGTCTACCCCTGGAATAGGAGGCACAAAGGAAGAAGCCCCTGTTGTAATTAAGAGTTTGTCCCAGTTAAATTCCTTGTCCTGGCTTGTTTTTAAGCTCTTTTTATCAAAGTCCACCTTGTCTACTTCTGTATTCAAAAATAGGTCGATTTTCAAGCGGTCATATTCTTCTTGCTTGCCCATATATAGGGAATCATCAATGTCACTGCGAATCAGCTCTGTTAATTTAATCCTGAAATAAGTAGGATACCCTTCATTGCCAATAAGGGCAATGGACCCTTCTGGGTCATTTTTCCGAATTTCCTTTGCAGCAGCATGACCTGCAATTCCATTTCCTAAAATTAAATATTTGTAATGCATTTTACTACACCCTTTCCTTTCATAGCATCCTAAGAAGCAGCTTGAACTTCAGCCCATAGATCATAGTAAAGATCCGCAATATCTGAAGAATCCTGGTAGACTTCTAGGGGGGGCAACTTACTTAAATCCGGATAGGCTGCCGGGTTCTTTTTAATCCTTGCCGGCAAGCCCTCATAGGTTTCTTTAATAGGCGTTGAATAGCCCTGAACTTCATCTACATTTAACCGGGCAACGTCCGGTCTGCACATGAAGTTGATAAAAGCCTCCGCTCCCTTTAGATTTCTAGCGTTTTTAGGAATCATAAAGGAATCCATAAATAGGTTGGAGCCCTCTTTGGGAACAAAATAACGCAAGTCCTTATTTTCTTCCATCATCAAGACGGCATCCCCGCTGTACATGGCACATAAGTCTGCATCTCCTTGAACCACGACATCCCGACTTTCATCTGCCAAATAAGCATAGACAAGTGGCTTTTGCTGGATTAAAGAATCCTTGGCTTGGACTAACTCCTGGATTTTTTTTGAGTTCATACTAAAACCCAACCTCTTCAAGGCAATGGCAAGACTGTCTCTTTGGGAGTCATACATGAGAATTTTTCCCTTGTATTTTGGATCCCACAGGCAGTCCCAGCTGTCTAATTTTTCCTTGATGTTTTTTCCATTATAGACCACTCCCAGGGTCCCCCAAAAATAAGGGACCGAATATTGGCTTCCGGGATCATAAGAGGGATTCTTCAAGGAATCAAAAATTCCTTTAAAATTGGGAATGGCTTCCTTGTTTATTTTTTGCACCAGCCCCTCCTTGATGCAACGTTGAATCAAATAATCCGACGGAACCACTACATCATAGGCCTCAGTGGAAGAAGACAACTTAACATAAAGGTCTTCATTGGAAGCATAGGTTTCATATATTACTTTATACCCAGTTTCTTTTTCAAATAACTTTATTGCTTCATTGCTCATATATTCTCCCCAATTATAGACATGGACAGTATTTTCTTCAGATCCTTTACAGGATGTTAGAAGGAACAAGCAAGCCAGCAGAACAATTAATTTTTTCATTTTACTCCTTAGGACCAGTGTAAGCCATCAAACTTCTTATTGATGATAAATAACAGGACAAAAACCAAAACCAGCATAATGGTGGACAGGGCATACATAGAGGGGTCTATCCCCTTTTTTGCCATGGAATAGAGGGATACACTTAAGTTGCTCACTCCGGATCCTGTAGTAAAAAAGCTGATGACAAAGTCATCCAAGGAAAGTGTAAAGCTCATTAAGGCTCCAGACAGGATTCCCGGCTTGATTTGATAAATCACTACCTTACTTAGGGTTTGCAAGGGGGTTGCCCCGAGATCCAGAGAGGCTTCAATCATTCTGGGATTTAACTGTTTTAGTTTAGGCAAAATACTTAGGATTACATAGGGGGTGCAAAAGACTACATGGGACAAGATTAGGGTAAATAGCCCCAACCTCAGGTGCATGAGTTGGTAGATACTCATTAACCCAATGGCTGTTACAATGTCTGGATTAAAAACTGGTAGTTGGTTTAAGTTGATTAGTATGGCCTGGTGGGGTTTTTTTAAGAAATAATAACCTAGACTTGTAATGGTGCCCAATAGAACGGAAATCAAGGTAGCCACTAGGGCCGTAATTAAGGTATAGTAAAAACTGGTTAAGATCTCTTGGTTTTGAAATAAATTTAGATACCACCGCCCCGTAAATCCAGCCCAAACCCCTCTGAGTTTGGTGTCATTAAAGCTGTAGCCAATCATGACAAAAATGGGACCATAGAGAAATAAATAGGCAAAAAATAAATAACACCGTCTAAATATTTTCAATTTGCTTATCCCTTCCCTTCAATCTAGATTTATTTACCAAGGCTCCTATAAAGATAAATAGGATTAAAATAACAATTAAACTAACCGACAAGGCCGACCCAAAGGACCAATTTCCCGTGAAGCGAAACTGTTGTTCAATAAAGTTTCCAATAAAGGGGTACTTGTTCCCTCCCAAGAATCCAGGAATCACAAAGGTAGAGATGGCCGGAATAAAAACCAGACCAATACCACTGGTTACGCCGGGAATAGATAGGGGGAAAATAACCTTTGTAAAGACCATCCTATTGGTGGCTCCCAAGTCCCTGGCTGCTTCAATTAAGTCCTTGTCCATCTTTAAAAGGACTGTGTAGATAGGCAGGACCATAAAGGGCAAAAAGTTATAAATCATGCCGACAAAAATGGCCCCCTGGTTATACATAAAAGAAAATGGACCGAGGCCCAAAAAGCCCAATAGGTGGTTTAAAATACCATGTTTCCCTAAGAGGGTAATCCAGGCATAGGTTCTTAATAAAAAATTCATCCACATAGGAATTAGGATTAGTAGGATGTAAAAGTCTCTTTTATTTTCCGGTAATTGACTAATAAAATAAGCAATCGGATAGCCGATAATTAAACAGGCAATGGTGGATAGGACAGCAAATTTAATGCTTCTGGCCAAGATATTTAAATACATGGGAGAAAAAAACTTTTCATAGTGGTCCAGGGTCCATTTCATATGGGCTAGGTCAAAACTTTTCCCCTCTTGTAGGCTCAATAAGACAATCAAAATAAGGGGGAAAACAACAAAGACCAGTAACCAAAAAAAATAGGGCAAGGTTAACTTACGCATGGTCTTCCTCCTTCATAACATGTATATTATCAGGGTCGATATAGACCCGAATTTCTTCTCCTTCTTTCCATGGCCGGGTGGATTGACTTAACCATTGTTTTCCCATAATTTCCAGGACCATTTCATAGTGGATCCCCTTAAAAACTGTAGAAAGGACCCGGCCTTGAAACTGCCCCCTGGCCTTGGATATCTCTACGTCCTCAGGACGAATAACTACTTGAACTCTTTCATTTTCTGCAAAACCCTTGTCTACACAATCCAGGTCGATTCCCTTTATGTTAACCAAAAAGTCTCTTTTCATGGTGGCCTTTAGAATGTTGCTTTGGCCCACAAATTTTGCCACAAAAGAATTCTTGGGCTCATTGTAAATTTCAACAGGAGAACCTACCTGCTGGATCCTCCCTTCATTTAAAACCACAATTTGGTCACTCATGGTTAGGGCCTCTTCTTGGTCATGGGTTACATAGATAAAGGTAATTCCCACTTGTTGTTGCATGGTTTTTAATTCCAGCTGCATCTTTTTTCTTAAATTAAGGTCTAGGGCTGCCAGGGGTTCATCCAATAAGAGGACCTTGGGTTCGTTCACTAGGGCTCGGGCTATAGACACCCTTTGCTGTTGACCCCCGCTGAGGCTTTGAATGGTCCTATTTTCATAGCCAACTAGGTTCACCAACTCTAAAATTTTCGATACTTTTTCTTTAATTATCTTGCCTGGTAATTTTTTTAATTTCAAGCCAAAGGCAATATTGTGGTAGACATTTAAGTGTGGAAATAGGGCATATTGTTGAAAGACAGTGTTCATGGGTCTTTGATAGGGAGCCTGTTTACTAATATCTTTACCTTCAAATAAAATTTTACCGGAGTCCGCCCTTTCAAAACCACCTAAAATTCTTAATAAGGTTGTTTTTCCACAGCCGCTGGGCCCCAATAAAGTTAGGAATTCATCTTTTTTGACCTGTAAGTCAATATGGTCTAAAACCTT
Organism: Urinicoccus massiliensis; assembly: GCF_900120405.1. Taxonomy (GTDB): domain Bacteria; phylum Bacillota; class Clostridia; order Tissierellales; family Peptoniphilaceae; genus Urinicoccus; species Urinicoccus massiliensis. The sequence continues at coordinate 390,569 of NZ_LT635492.1, forward strand.
TTTATCCTCGAAAGTTTTAGAAATATCTTGTATGTGTAAATAATTCATCACTTCCCCCCTATCTAAAGTGTTTAAGCTAACGTTATTATATGGATAGTAAATTTACTTGTCAAGAGAATACGACCTGGTTAAAAGCTCCATTATTTTTATTGCAAGTCTAGCTATTGTGTGGTAAAATAAGGAGTATTGAAAAACACGAAATTGTAAATTTGGGATAGGAGGTGTGCTCTATGGCAAAAACATGTGAAATCTGTGGTAAAGGTAAAATATTTGGAAACACTGTTTCTTTCTCTCATCGTAGAGGAAATAGAACTTGGTCTCCAAATGTACGCCGCATTCGTGCTATCGTAGATGGAAGTCCAAAGAGAATTTATGTTTGCACGCGTTGTCTACGCTCTCGTAAAGTAAAAAGAGCTCTTTAATCCCAAGATTTTTAAAATTAAATCATTTATAAAAGGTGAGTTCCTAGGAACTCACCTTTTTTTATCATTCGAATGGATTAAATATGCCTTTCCCTTGTGTAATTTTATAGTTCCCTCCTGGTCTAGAATCTCATTACTAATGCCTTGACTTTTTTTTCGATAGAGATTTTCCCTTTCCAGGGGATATTTCATATGGTATAAGCTCACAGTAATGGATTCTGTTACAGGCACTAGGCTTAAGTATTGGTAGCCATCTTTAGAGACTTGGTATTTGCCTGGACTTAAAAATTCCACCTTATTTTCCTGGTCCACTAGAGAGCAGGTAATCTTGTAGTCATGGGCTATTTCAAGCAGGGCCAAGTGGGCCAAAGTTTGATCAAACCGTCTACCAAAGCAGGCAAGAATATGAATGGATTCAGCCTGTAATCGGATTGCTTCCAAGAGGCAAAGATGGGTGTCTGTTTCATCTTTTTCCTTGGGAAAGCTCTTGATTTTAATCCCCTTGTCTTCAAGGATTTTTAAGTCCTGGGAATCAATGGAGTCCAAGTCTCCTATGACTTGCTGGGGGTCTATTCCTGCTTCTAAAAGACAATGGACTCCGGAATCTGCCGCAATAATATACCAATCCCTATATTGTTGAAGAAATTCTTTAGAGGGGGCCTGGCCTCCCGAAACAATGGCCACCTTCATTGGATGTCCTTAAATTCTTGAATCCGTTTAAGGGGGTCTGGAGCGTTAAAAACTGCACTTCCGGCTACCAAGATATCTGCCCCTGCGTTAAGAACTTCCTTGGCATTATCCAGCTTAACCCCGCCGTCTACTTCAATTTTAAAGGAGTAGTTTCCCTGGGTCCGGATGTCCTTTAACTCCTTAATCTTATCCAAAACCTGGGGCACAAAGGATTGGCCACCAAAACCTGGATTTACACTCATTAAAAGGACCAAGTCCAAGTCTCTTAAAATATATCTGATTTCTTCTGGGCTTTGGGCCGGGTTTAAGGCTACCCCTGCCTTTAGACCCATTTCTTTAATTTCTTGAATAGTCCTATGGAGGTGGATTGTGGCATCCGTATGGACAGTTAAAAAGTCTGCTCCAGCTTCTTTATAGGCTTTCAAGCTTCTTTCAGGTCGGTCAATCATCAAGTGAACATCAAAAGGTTTTTTAGTCAAGGGTCTTAAATGACTAATAACAGGAGGACCAAAGGTCAGGTTGTTGACATAGTGGCCGTCCATAACATCAATATGGATGTAGTCACAGGCACTTTGGTTTAAAAGGTCAAAGTCCCTTTCTAAATTAGCAAAATTAGCCGATAAGATTGACGGTGCAATTAGCGCCATTTGTTCTTCTCCTTTTCTTTTAATTCCTTGAACAAGTTGCAGTAATTCTCATACCTAGATTGGGGAATTTCTCCTTGGGCCAGCTTTTCTTTAATAGCGCAACCCGGTTCATTGATGTGGTTGCAATCCAAAAACTTACAGTGCCCCAAGTCTTCTTTCATTTCCGGAAAATATAAGGCCAAATCTTCTGCCTGGATGGATTCAATATCCAAACGACTGAATCCCGGTGTATCCAAAAGATAAAAACCCTGACCAGGATAAAGTTCCACATGCCTTGTCGTGTGCTTGCCCCTTTTTGTTTTTTCGCTGACCCCTCCTGTTTTTAAATTTTGATTAATGCATAGGCTGGTAAGAGTGGACTTTCCTGCACCAGAAACCCCTGCCAGGGCCGTTGTCTTTCCCTCTAATAGGGGTAAAAGTTTTTCCTTGCTTTCTTCTTCCTTTAAATTCATTAGGTAGCAGGAATAATGGGCCTTACTATAAATTTCTTTTAACTTTTCTGCCTCTTGGGGGTTTAAGTCCGCCTTGCTAACCAAGATAAGGACTGGGAGTCCCTCCAGGGCATAATGAACCAATAAGCTATCAATCAGAGGTAGGTTGTACTTGGGATCTTGAACCGGAATACACAATAAAACTTGGTCTATATTGGCCACCGGTGGGCGGATCAGGGTGTTTTTCCTTTCTTCAATGGATTCAATATAGGCTAGGTTGTCAACTCCCTCCTTGTGGTCAAAGGAAATAGTGACCCAATCTCCCACCAGGGGTTTATAACCAAAGTGTCTAAAATTTCCCTTGGCCCGAGCCTCTAGGCAGCCTAGATCTGAGTCTATTGTATAAAAGCCCCCTAGAGACCTGATGATTTTTCCCCTGGTCATTGACCCACCGTGTAAGAATTTACAATATTTCCATCGACATAGACTTCAAAGACATCTCCGTGTCTACCCTTCAATTTTAAATTTGATGTTTGTCCGCTTTCTACCGTTCGGTCCACAACTGTTTCACTACCATCCTCCGACTTTCTTTGGACAGTTAAATTGTGGGATTGGTCGTCATCCGGGATATTTACATTTAGTTTGAAGTTTCTAAGCTTATTGTCTGTTTTTTCTCGACTATCAGAGTCATCTCTATCCTTGCGGATAATTAGGTTGACAGCTGTTCCCTTGGAGACCTTAGTTCCAGCTTCATAGCTTTGTTTTACTACTTCGCCTACATCCACACTGTCATCTGACTTTTCATCAACACTGCCAAGTTTCAAGCCAACTTCTTCCAAATACTTTCGGGCAAGTTCAACGCTATTGCCCCTAAGGTCTGGAACAACAACTGTTTCATTGTCTTCCCCCTTAGAAACAATCAGGACAAGAGAGCTTCCATTTTTTACGGAAGTTCCAGCCTGCGGATTTGTGCCAATAACCATCTTTTCAGGAATATCCTTGTCAAATTGATAGTCAACAGAAGCAATGGTCAATCCAGATTTTTCCAAGATAGACCTAGCCTCATCATAGCTACGACCATTGACTGAAGGAACAATCACTTCACTGGACGCCGTAGAAGCCACTACATAAACAGTATCCCCCTTGTTCATGTGGGTTCCCTTGGGAGGATTTTGTTCCAAGACAGTTCCTGCAGGGACTTCATTGTCTTCTCTTTGCTCACTGATTTCGAAAAGAAGTCCCATGGCCTCTACTTTTTCCTGTACTTCTGCAACGGGTTGGTTGGTATAATCTTCCAAGACAAGGTCTGTAGACTTGTCTCTGGTTAAATACTTATATCCCCCAAAAATCACACCTACAAAAATCAAAATTGCCACCAGGACCCCTAAAAGTGTCCCCAGGATATTGGACTTTTTCTTATTTCTCCGTTCCGGGTCTTTTCTAGCTTCATTGGGTCTTCGCGTAGGACGGGGTCTATTGTCAACTTGGCTTTGGGCTTGAAGTATTTCAGTTTGACTCAAGGGTTGTGTTTCACCTTTTTTCATTTGGCTAACCTTCTTTTTCTGTGCCTTGGGATTTAAAAGGTAGTCTTTTAAGACTTGGATTACATCTTCTACCTTTTGGATTCTTTCCTTTGGATCCTTCATGGTCATTTTTCGTACAATGTCATCCACTGCCACATCCACATTGGGATTGATGTCTGAAGGAAGGGGCATGTGGTTTTGTATATGCATCAAGGCCACAGAAATTGGATTTTCTCCATCGAAGGGAACATCCCCTGTCAACATTTCAAATAAGACAATTCCCAAAGAATAAATGTCCGACCTGGTGTCAATTTTGGACCCTCGGGCTTGTTCTGGAGAAAAGTAATGGACACTCCCCATAACAGAGTCTGTCATGGTTACTGTGGAATTTCCTACAATTCGGGCAATACCAAAGTCGGTTACCTTGACCCGGTAGTCTCTGGTTACCATAATATTTTGAGATTTAATGTCCCGGTGGACAATGTGCTTGGCGTGGGCTACCTTTAAGGCCTCAGCAATTTGCAGGGCAAAATGGAAGGCTTGCTTGACAGGAAGTGGTCCTTCTTTTTGGATGACCTCTTTTAGGGTCTTGCCATCAATATATTCCATAACTATATAATAGTAGGTCTGCCCTTCTAAAATTTCAGACCCTACATCGTAGATGCTGACGATATTGGGGTGGGAGATGCTAGCTGCTGCTAGGGATTCCCTCCTGAATTTTCGAACAAAAGATTCATCTTCGTTGTATTCAGTTTTTAAAACCTTTAAGGCCACAATTCGATCTAATCGTTTATCATAGGCCTTATAGACATCGCCCATGCCTCCGCTACCAATTTTTTCTAAAATTTCATAGCGATCTGCTAAAGTACTACCAATCATTGGGCACCTCCTTTTATGGTTAAGACAATCACAGTAATATTATCTTTTCCTCCCCGATCCAAGGCCTGGTTAATTAACAGGTCAACTGCTTTTTCAGCCTCATTGGAAGAGATTATTTCTTGAATTTCCTCTTCCTCCAGCATATTTGTTAATCCATCTGAGCAGAGTAAATAAAGGTCATCCTCTTCCCACTGAACTTCTTGGACAAAAACCTCAATATCCTCCGTTGTTCCCAAGGCCTTTAATAAAACATTCTTTTTGGGATGGTCCTTGGCCTGGTCCGAGGTGATGGCTCCAACTTCCAATAAGTAGTTTACATAGGAATCATCAATGGTTAATTGGATTAAATCCTTGCCCTTCAAGCAATAGATCCGGCTATCACCAATGTTGGCAAAATACAAGTGGTCGTCCAGGATTTTTATCAGGGATAGGGTGGTTCCCATTCCAGATAAATTTTCATCCTCCAGGGATTTTTGGTAAATTTTTCGGTTTACTTCTTCAATGGCCTCTTTGATTTCTGCCTTGTCCTTAACATCAACCAAGAGCTTTTCCAACTCTTGCACAGCCATACTTGAAGCAAATTCACCACCCAGGTGACCTCCCATTCCGTCTGCCAGTAAGTAAATCTTATCCTTGTTTGATATCTTAAAGGCATCTTCATTATTTTTACGAACCTTTCCAACGTTCGTAGCTCCGTATGCTATCATAATCCTTCCTCTTCCTCAAATTTTTGTCTTAACTGCCCGCAAGATGCGTTAATATCGCCGCCTTGCTCCCGCCGAATGGTTACATTTAAGCCCATGTCCTCGCATCTTTTTTTGAAATAGAGGACCTTGGCCCTTTCCGGACGGTCTTCCCCATATTCATCAATAGGATTCAAGGGAATTAAGTTTAAATGGTGGAGACGGTTTTTCAATAATTTTTTCAACTCTTCCAGGTCCTCTTCCCTATTATTAACTCCGTCAATTAGGGTATATTCATAGGAAACCCGACGCCCCAATTGATCCGTATATTGGTCCAGGGCTTGAAAAATTTCTTTCAAGTCATAGCGCTTGGCTATGGGCATCATACCTTCCCTAACCTTTTGAAAAGGAGAATGCAGGGAAAGGGCCAGGTTTACCTTGCGGTCCTGGTGGGCCAGCTGTAAAATTTCCGGCACCAAGCCACAAGTTGAAAGAGTCATATTTCGATAACTCATGGGATATCCCAAGGGGCTATTTAAAATATCCATAAAAATAAGAACATTTTCTAAGTTGTCCAAGGGCTCCCCACTACCCATTAAGATGATACTATGAATTTTACCATATCTTCGTGTAGTTTCATATATTTGACCCAGCATTTCATAGGGACTTAAATTTCTTACCAACCCATTTTTAGTCGAAGCACAAAAATGACAACCCATGCGACACCCCACCTGGGTGGATATACATTGGCTATAGCCATAGTTGTTTTTCATCAAGACCCCTTCAATAAGCCTTTGGTCTTCCAGGCGAAAAAGAAATTTTTTCGTTTGGTCTTTTTTTGATGCAAAGGTGTGGGCTATGTCCACACTCTTCAGGGGCAGGTCCCCTAAATTCTCTCTGAGGCTCTTAGGCAGGGTGCTGCAAGTATCAAGATCTTTTCCTAACTGTTTATGGAAGTATTCAAACAATTGTCGGCCTCTAAAACTTGCCTGACCTAAGTCTTTAAGGGTCTTTTCCAAGTCCTCCAGCCTTTGTTCATTTAGGGCTAACATGTTTTCACCAATTTAAACATTTTAAATCCATCCGTCTCTTGGTTTAAGGGAAGGGATTTTTGATCCACAAGGGTAAAATCTTCCCGGTTTTTCAAAAAGTCTTCCATTAAGTATTCATTTTCCTCCTTGCTTATAGTGCAGGTGGAATAAACCAGGATTCCCCCAACTTTTAAGCAGGTTGCCGAAGCCTCTAGTAAGGATTTTTGTAGGCTTACCAGGCTCTTAATATCCTTTAAGGTCCGCTTATATTTTATTTCAGGCTTTCTTTTTAAAAGACCAAATCCGGAACAAGGAGCATCCAATAAAACCAAGTCAAAGGCTTCTTTTTCATCCTTTGAAGGCCTCTGTCCATCTCTTAATTTAGGGTCTATATTTTTTAGGCCCAGTCTTTGGATGTTGTCTTGGATTCTCTTTACTTTTTTTATGCTGACATCGCAACATTGAATCTTCAAGTCTGGTCTCATTAAAGCCAGACCAATAGACTTTCCTCCTGGAGCTCCACAGACATCCAAGGCCTTTTTTAACTCCTTTTCTTGGCCCTTTAAGGCAAAGTCCGCCACTTCCATGGCAGCCTGGTCTTGGACATAAAAAAATCCTTCCTTAAAGGCCCTAGTGGAAAAGATATTTCCCTTTAAAACCCTTAAGCCATCCAATCCAGGGATTTCTTTACATTGAATCCCTTCTTTAGCCAAACTGTCCAGTAGGTCTTTTGTTGAAATCTTAGATGTATTGACCCTTAAATCCGTGGCAGGGATTTCTATGGAATGACGGGCAAAGTCCAAGGTCCAATCTTCTCCATAGGATTTAATCAAATAAGAAGTTAATTCCATGGGGAGGGAATATTTAATATTGATTTCCTCCTCCAAGGAAGAAAACTTCCAGTCTTCCGGATGAATTTTTTCCTTGGTAGCCTTCCTCAGAACCGCATTGACAAAAGCTACGGATCCCTTGTGGCCGACTTTTTTAGCCAAGTTTACACTTTCATTGACAATGGCATGGGCCGGAACCCGGTCCAGGTAAATCCATTGGTAAAAAGCCATTCTAAGAATCATTTCAATGGGCTTGTGGAGTTTTTGATTCTTCCGATTCATAAAGGATTCAATGGCATAGTCCAGGGTAATTTTATGACGAAAAACCCCTTTTACAATTTCTCGATAAAGACCTGCATCTTTTTCATTTTGACCCCCTACATTTAAGACCTCCTCCAAAGATTCTTCTCCGGAGTCAATGGCCAATAGGGCTTTTAAAACTTCCTCTCTTAGCATATCAATCTCTTCTACTTCCACTTAAGGCCAAGAGGCGAAGGAGGGTTCCTAGGGCTGTTGCTAGGCTGGCTACATAGGTTAGGGCCGCTGCATCCAACATAGTATTAACCCCTTGCATTTCATTCATTGGCAAGAGGCCGCCTAGAATTTCCTTGGCCCGGTGGCTGGCATTGTATTCTACCGGTAGAGTTACCAGGGTAAATAAAACGGCTATGGCATAGAGGGCAATCCCTAGGTTCATTAAAAATTGACTAAAGACCAAGCCTGCAAAAAATAAGATAAAGGCAAAATTCGACCCAAACTGGGCTGCCGGTACAAGATAAGACCGTAACTTCAAGGGAAAATAATCCCTTGCATCTTGGATTGCATGGCCACACTCATGGGCGGCAATGGCCAAAGAGGCCACTGAAGACCGACTATAAACCCCTTCACTTAAATGAAGTGTTTGATCTGATGGGTTATAAAAATCACTTAGGTTCCCTGACACCCTATGGATGGACACATGGCCAAGACCATGGTCGTCTAAGATTTTTCGGGCCAAGCTGGCTCCGGTAAAGCCGGATCCAGTAAAAATTTGCCCATACTTCTTATAGGCATTTTGAACCTTGGCCTGGGCATAGAGGGCCAAGAAAAACCCCGGCAAAATGTACAGAATATAGGATGTATTAAAATAATAATAAGGCATCTTTCTTCCACAACCCTTCTAATTTATAAACTTAGACTATTTCCTCTTAAATAGTCCCTGGTATTCATTCTCTTTTTTCCAGGAGCCTGGATTATTTCCACTTGAATGCAGCCATCTTGAGCCTTCAAGTAGAGGTCTCCATTTACAAGTAAGAGGTCCTGGATTTGTCTATCCACTCTTTTCGCCTTGAAGACCTTGTAATTTCCATCTTTTGTTGTAAAAAAGGCCCCCTTGTAGCCATCCATCCCTTGAATTTTTCTAAGCATTTGCAAGACACTATCTTGCCCCAGCTTTAATTGACCATCCTCCTTGCCAATCTTATGGGCATAAGTAGCTAGTTGGTCATCTTGGGCCTTCAAATTTAAACCCTTTGTTTCAATTAAAGCTACAAGGTCCAAAATAAGTTTTGCTCCCAGATGACTTAACTCTTCTCTTAATTCCAAAGAAGTTTTTTCGGCAATTTCTACGCTGGCTGTCAGGGCTACAGGCCCGTCGTCCAACCCCGGTCCCATTTTCATTATAGAGATCCCCGTTTCTTCTTCTCCCTCTAGGATGGCCCTTTCAATTGGAGCTGCTCCCCGGTATTTGGGAAGCAAAGATCCATGGATGTTAAAGCATCCATACTTGGGGATATCTAAAACTTCCTGGGATAAAATTTTACCATAGGCGACAACCACAAAGAGGTCTGCCTCTTGGTCTCTTAAAAGGTCCAAAATATCTTTTTCTTTTAAACTTTGGGGTTTAATCAGGGGAAGACCTAATTTTTCCGCCAAGTCTCCTACTGCTGATTGTTTTAATTTTTTCCCTCGCCCTGCCGGCGCATCCGGTTGGCTTATAACCAGGGAAACTTCGTTGGATTCATGAAGACCCTCTAGGGCTGGACAGGCAAAGTCAGGTGTCCCGAAAAAAATAATTTTCAAAGCTCTTCCTCCTCTAGCCCTTCTCCTTCTGCTTCTTTTTGCATGGCTTCAATTTCCTCCATGGTATAGACCCTACTGGCTCGATCTGTATATAAAATCCCATCCAAGTGGTCATATTCATGTTGGATAATCCGCCCTAAAAATTCTTCCGTTTCTAGGACTTGTTCTTGGCCGTCTCGGTCCAAAAAACGGACCTTGACTTTCTTTTTTCGGCTGACAGTCCCCTGTCTATCCGGAACGGATAGGCAGGCTTCATAGGCCATAACATCTTCTCCGCCAAGTTCCAAAACGGGATTAATAAGGGCCAACTTATTTCCTTCTCGGTCATCAACAACGAAAATCCTACGCAGGACCCCCACTTGGGGGGCTGCAATCCCCACTCCTTCTTCTTCATACATGGTGTCAAACAAGTCATCAATCAATTGACGAATGTGGTCATTCACTTCCTTAACTTCCCTTGATTTCTTTCTTAGCAAGGGGTCTCCATCTATTCTTACTTGTCTTAAGGCCATTTCATCACCTCTCAAAAATAATATCTATATAAATTTTTCCCTTATTTTCTTTCATATGTTTCTTAAATACCCATTCCAGGGAGTCTCTTAACAAGGCTAAGTCAGCTTTATTGGATTTTAGCTGAAACTTAAAGGTATATTTATTTTTAATCTTGGGATTTTCAATAATTTTAGTTCCTACAAGATGTAAAGTCCGGGTAGCCCCTGTTAAATCCCGATAAAAATTTCTTGTTGCCTCATAAACCTCTTCCTTATCTGGTCCCGTTAGCTGGATGCTAATGAGCTTTTTAAAAGGAGGATAGTCATAGGCCTGCCTTTGCTTGATTTCCATATCATAAAAATCTTGATAGTCTCCCTGACAGGCAGTCTTTATGGCATAGTTGTCGGGATTATAGGTTTGAAGAACCACTTCTCCTGGATCTTTTCCCCGGCCCGAACGCCCAGAAACTTGGGTCAAAAGAGAATAACATTGCTCTTGCGCCTTGTAGTCCGATATAAATAAAGATGTATCCGCCGCCAAAATTCCCACCAGGGTTACATGTTCAAAGTCCAGGCCCTTGGCCAGCATTTGAGTTCCAATTAAAATGTCAATTTCCCTATTTTTCATATCCTCATAGAGGGAAAAATAAGTCTCTTTCTTATTGGTTGTATCCCGGTCCATTCGATGGACTTTTGCTTGGGGAAATAAATTTTTTACCAGCTCTTCTACCTGCTGGGTCCCGACTCCAAAGGGCTTAATAAGTTTTGATCCACAAACAGGGCAAGTCTTTGGTAGTGGCTTTGTAGACCCACAATAGTGGCATCTTAAGCGGTGGATGGTTTTATGATAGTTCATGGAAATATCACAAGAATCACAACGGATAGCCGTCCCACAATGCCTGCAGGAAACGAAGTTTGAATACCCCCTCCGATTTAAAAATAAAATAACTTGCTTACCTCGACTTAGGGTGTTTTGAATTTTTTGATGCAAGACATTACTTAGGATGGACAGGTTTCCCGTAGAAAGTTCTTCCCGCATATCCACAAGATGGACCCTGGCCAAAGGCCGGTCCATGATTCGATTTTTTAACTGGATAAGCTTTATATTCCCTTTTTTTGCCCGATAAAATAGGGAAACTTCAGGAGTAGCCGACCCGTAAACCAAGCGGGCCCCTGTAATTTCAGACCGCATTTTGGCAACTTCTCTCACATCATAACGAAGGGACTGGTGGTATTGATAGGATGCTTCCTGCTCTTCGTCCAGGATGATTAGGCCTAGATTTTCCATGGGAGCAAAGATTCCCGACCTAGCTCCAACAAGGATATCCACCTGACCATTTCGCATCCTAGTCCATTCCAACTTTCTTTGGCTATCTGTTAACTTGGAGTGCATAACGCTGGTTCTAGACCCAAACCTGGCCTGGACTCTTTCCACCATTTGAGGCGTTAAGGCAATTTCAGGCAGAATAATCAAAACTTTTTGGCCCCTTTCAATGCAATCCTGGGCCCAATGAAGGTATAGCTCCGTTTTTCCACTACCGGTGACACCAAAAAGTAGGGTCTCCAGGTTCTGGTCTTGGTAAAATTCTTGGTAGGCCCTTTCTTGGTCTGGGGTCAACACTTGCGGGGGCTGGCAGGTCTTTTCTTCTTTAATCGGACCGATGACCCCATTTTTAATCAGGGTTTGGATGGGGGAGGCACTAATATCTAGTCGGTCTAAAATTTCTGACTTCAACAAGGGACCCTGACTCTTTAAAAGGTTCAAGACCTTTTCTTGGGAGGGGTTTTTCCCCTGTCCTTGTAGATAACCATAACGGTTCAGGTCCGGTAAATTTTCAACTTTAAATTCCCCCTGGTCATAAAAAATCCCCTGACCATTGCTGGGAGGTAAAATGTAGGCCAGGCTAGTAAAGGGTCCAATAAAATACTTTTCAGACATTTTTTCAGCCAAAACCATCAGGTCTCTGGGAAGAAAGACTTGGTCTTCAAAAATTCCTAGTATTTCTTTAGCTTCAAAGCCTGAGGTGTTTTCGACATCAATGGCTAGAACAATCCCCATTAAAATCTTTTTACCAAAGGGAACCTTGACTCTTTGTCCAAGGAAAAGGTCATTTTTACTCAACTTGGTTGAATAGGTGTAAACCTGGTCAAAGCCTATGAAATTTTGTTGAACACAAACATCAATATACAAACAAGCCCTCCGATAAAAAGAGCTAGATTCCTCTAGCTCATCCTAACAACTTTACGATTTTGTTTAAAATAATCTCTGCCAAGTCCTTTTTTGTCTGTTTGGCATAGTCTATAGCAGAGTCCTTGTCAATAATGGTGACAATATTTGTGTCTGTAGCAAAGCCTGCATCCTTCTTTTTAATATTATTGGCTACAATAAAATCTACATTTTTGGATTCTAGCTTTTCTTTTGCATGCTCGACCAGGTTCTGACTTTCTGCTGCAAAAGCCACCATTATTTGTTTCTTCTTTCTCTTGGCCAGGTTTTTAATAATATCTGGGTTAGAGGTTAAATTTATGCTTAATGCTTCTTGGTCCTTGTGCTTGATTTTTTGATCAAAGTAGTCCTTGGGCCGGTAGTCTGCCGGGGCTGCCGGAGAAATATAAACATCGCAGCTATCAAATAAGCTGCTGGCTTCCCGGTAGAGTTCTTCAGTCGTTTCAATGGGAATATAGTCTATTCCCTCTGGTACAGGAAGGGAGGAATTTGCCGAAATCAAGTGGACCCGAGCCCCTCTTTTTTTAGCTGCTTCTGCAATGGCATAGCCCATTTTGCCGGAAGACCGGTTACCAATATAGCGAACTGGATCAATGGGTTCTCTTGTGCCTCCTGCTGTTACTACAATGTCTACCCCTTCCAAGTCTTTGACTGTAAAGTGGTCTTGGATGGCTTCTAAAATTTTTTCAGGAGCTAAAAGTTTGCCACTTCCGGCATCTCCACAAGCCAGAAGACCTTGGTCACAGGGCAAGATAATATAGCCATTTTTTTCTAAGTTTTTTAAATGTTCTTGGGTGGCCTTGTGGTTAAGCATATAGGTATTCATGGCCGGCGCAATCATAACTGGCGACCTCTTGGCCAATAATACCGTTGTAAGCATATTGTCCGCCAGGCCCAAGTCAATTTTGGCAATGGTGTTGGCTGTAGCCGGTGCAACGAGGATTAGGTCTGCCCATTTAGCCAGGCTGATGTGCTCTACGTCCATATTGCTTAGGCTAGCAAACATATCGGTATAGACCACATTTTTTGAAAGAGTTTGGAAAGTCAATGGCGTGACAAATTTTGTTGCATGTTCTGTCATAATGACCTTGACTTCAGCCCCTTGTTTTTTCAAGCGACTAATAAGGTCCACAACCTTATAAACTGCAATTCCACCTGTAACGCCAATTAAGATTCTCTTATTCTTCAATCTCTTCAGCTTCCTTTTCCTTTTCCATTTCAGCTTCCAGCAGCAATTCTTCTTCCAGCTCTTTTTGTCTTTCAAGCTCTAATTGGGCTTGGTGCTCTTCTTCTGTAGCAAAGGTAATCGCCCCTTCCACAGCTTCTTGGATAGCAATGGATACCGGTTTTTTCAAGTCCGTATCTATTAAGGCCGGCTCCCCATCTACCAACTCTCTGGACCGTTTGGAAACAAGCATCACAAGAGCGTAGCGACTATCGGTTATTTTATCAATGGTTTTAAAACTTGGAATGTTCAAATGAATCCTTCCTTCCCTTCATCATAATCTTCTTAATATCTGAATGCCTTTTAACCCTAAGTTTTTCTGCTGCAATAATAGATTCAATATCTTTAACAGCTTGATCTACAGAGTCATTGACAACAAAGTAATCATATTCTCCAACAAAGTCCAATTCCTTAAAGGCATTGGAAAATCTTGTTTCAATATCTTCTTCTGTTTCAGTTCCTCTCTTGCGGATCCGGTCAAGCAATTCATCCATAGACGGTGGCAGTAAAAAGATGAAGACCGCTTCCTTATATTTATCCTTTACTTGAAGGGCTCCTTGTACATCAATTTCCAAAAGTACAATTTCACCTTGATTAATTTGATTGAAAACAAACTCCTTGGGTGTCCCATAATAATTTGTATGAACATGGGCATGTTCCAGTAATTCATCCTTTTCAACCATCTTTTCGAATTCTTCCATTGTGGCAAAAAAGTAGTTTTCGCCATTGACTTCCCCCGGTCTAGGGGTCCTGGTCGTCACAGAAGTCGAATACTTAATTTCTTTGTTTTTCTCCATCAAAGCTGCACTAACTGTGCCCTTGCCAGACCCACTAGGTCCAGATAATACAAGTAAAAAACCTTTTGACATTCCTGTCTTCCACCATCCTTATCAAATTCTGTGTATTTTTCAGACAGGCTGCCTCCAAATAAGTGTATATTTTCTTCCTTTGAAAGACACGCCTACTGTCTCTATAGTGCTTTCTTTTTATTATAACATGGAAGACGAATAAATGGGAGAAATTAGGCAAAATTCTTTCAAATCCCCGGGCCTTTTTCGGCCTTATTTTTATAAGATATTGCCTTTTCCCAGGAAAATTTTCTTCAAGTCCCGGCTATGTTATAATAGGCAAAGGAGGAATTACTATGTCATATGATGGAATGATGCTGAAAAGCGTCCTTGAAGAATTAAATAGCCACTTACTTTCTAGTCGGGTGGATAAAATTCACCTACCCACCCACCATGAACTTTTTATGAGCTTTCGCAAGACCCAGGTCAACGAAACCCTCTTAATTAGCGTATCTTCAAACCACCCTAGAATGTATTTAACAAAAAATAAATTGGAAAATCCCATGCATCCCCCTCTCTTTTGTATGGTCTTGAGAAAACACCTCCAGGGGTCCAAACTCATCCAGGTCAAGCAAATTGGCCAAGACCGGATTGCTGAATTTGTCTTTGAAGGCTATAACGAATTGGGGGACAGTGTCAACCTCTCTTTAATCGTTGAAATTATGGGAAAATATTCCAACATTATCCTAATTGATACAGATAGTCGCCAAATTATTGACTGCCTTACCAAGGTGGGGTCCAGTATGAGTTCTGTCCGCGAAGTCTTACCTGGAAAAATTTACTCATCTGATGTCATCAGCCAAAAAAAATCCATCCTGGATGAAAGCTACCAAGACTTTGCCAAGTCTTACCTGGACTCTCCTGAAAACAAAAGTTTTCAACAATTTTTAATCACAAACTACATGGGGATTTCCAAAACCCTAACCCGGGAGATCAACTTCCGGGCCGGTCTTGATGAAGGCTTGCCTAAATCAGCCCTAGGTCCAAAAGACCAAGAAAAACTTTTAAAAATAGCCTATGATTTTTTCCAAAAAGTAAAGAAAAAAAACTACTTCTTTGCCATCTACCAAGACCAGGCAGACGAAAAAATTCTCGATTTTTCCAACCTTCCCCTAACCATGTATGGTCACGGAAGTCAAATTTATGACTCCCCTTCGGAACTTTTGGAAAATGTCTACACCCAAAGAGCTGAAAAAGACCTCATCCAGCAAAAGTCAGCTGACCTAAGAAAAAATTTAAAAATCCAACTCAACCGAGACTATTCAAAGTTGGGCAAGCTTAGGGATGAATTGGATGCTGCCCAAAACCGAGAAAAATATAAGGTCTACGGAGACTTGATTTCTGCCAACCTTCACGCCATTGAAGCGGGTCAAAAAGAACTCTTGGCTGAAAACTTTTATGACCCGGACCTTAAAACCATTAAAATTCCCCTGGACATTAAATTATCCCCTGCTCAAAATGCCAACAAAATGTATAAACGCTATCAAAAGTTGAAACATGCTGCCAATATTTTAAAAGACCAAATCCAGGAAACCTTAGAAAAAATTCAGGCCTATGAAGAAATTTCCCTACAAATTGATTGGGCTGAAAATCCTAGAGACCTGGACGAAATCAAGGACTCCTACCGGTTAATTTCGGGGCAAAAGTCTCGGAAAAATAAAAAGAATAAGTCCTCCAATCCCATGGTCTTCCAAGGAAAGGCAGGCCTCATTTATGTAGGTAAAAATAACCGGCAAAATGATGAAATCACCTTTAAAATTGCCAATAAAGATGACCTATGGTTTCATGTTCGTAACAATCCCGGTTCCCATGTCCTCTTAAAATCCAATGGTCAAGAGTTTAAAAATGAGGATATGCTGGCTGCCGCCGGACTCGCCGCCTACTTTAGCAAGCTGCGAGGGTCTAAACATGTTGATGTTGACTATACCCTGAAAAAATATATTAAAAGGCACCCTTCAAACAAGCTGGGCCTAGTCCATTATACAAACTTTAAAACAGTCCACGTTTCAGGACAAAATATTCCCAAGTCCTTGACTCGACAAGGCTAAATTCCAATCTTTTTATCCAAATTTTGACCCACATCAGCAAAATATCCCCACATCCTTAAGAATGTGGGGATATTTTTGATTGCTCTTTTATTTTATATAGTCCAGTCTTTCCAAAACAAGCTTATAGCCATCTGCCCCATAATTTAAAGCCCGGTTAATCCGACTAATGGTGGCTGTACTAGCACCTGTTTCCTCTTCGATGTCATGGTAGGTTTTTTTAGATACCAAGAGTTTTACAACCTCTAGCCTTTGGGCTATGGATTGTAGTTCCTTTACTGTACAGATGTCTTCAAAAAACCGATAGCATTCTTCCTTATTTTTTAAACTTAGAATTGCATCAAAAAGAGCATCTGTATTTTCTGATTTAATTTTTGATTGATAAGCCATGTTCCCTCCTTAAAATAGTCCTGTAATGCTTCCATCTTTATCGATATCCATATGGTTGGCTGCCGGATCCTTGGATAGGCCAGGCATGGTCATAATATCTCCGGTTTTTGCCACAATAAAGTTGGCCCCAGTTTGTGCAATAAGTTCACGAACCGTTAGGTTAAAACCTGTTGGGGCTCCTAATTTATTGGGATCATCAGAAAATGAATATTGGGTCTTTGCCACACAAACCGGTAGATGGTCCAGGCCTTCCTTGCGAATTTTTTCCATTTGTTTTTTTGCTTGGTCCGAATAAATCACATCCTTGGCCCCATAGATTTCTCTTGCTAGGCAAAGTAATTTTTCTTCCAAGTCCATGTCCTCGCTTAAAAGAGCTTTGAAATTAGACTCCTTGTCCAGGGCTTCCAAGACCCGATCTGCCAGGTCTAAGGCTCCTTGACCACCTTGAGCAAAGCAAGTAGACCTTGCATAGGCCAGGCCTTCTTCTTTTAATATATTTTCCAAAGTTTCCAATTCTTCTTCTGTATCCGTCGGGAAGGTGTTGATACAAACAACCAGAGGAAGTTGATATTTCTTTAAATTACTTATGTGGCGTTTAAGGTTGACTGCCCCATCCTTTAGGGCTTGGATATTTTCTTGGCCTAGGTCGGATTTAGCCAGGCCTCCATTGTATTTTAAAGCCCGAATTGTAGCTACAAGAACTACACAATCAGGTTTTAAGCCGCCGGCAGGGCACTTGATGTCTAAGAATTTTTCAGCCCCTAGATCTGCACCGAAGCCTGCTTCTGTAACGGTAATATCCGCCAACTTTAAGGCTGTTTTTGTTGCAATTAAGGAGTTACAACCATGGGCGATATTGGCAAAGGGCCCTCCATGAATAATAGCCGGTGTATTCTCAATGGTTTGGACCAGGTTTGGCAAGAGAGCATCCTTCATAAGCATAGCCACTGCACCTTGAACTTTTAAATCAGCAACAGTAACCGGTTGGTCATCTACTGTATAAGCTACCGTAATCTTGGCCACTTTTTCCTTAAAGTCCATCAGGTCATGAGACAGACATAAGATGGCCATAATTTCAGAAGCAACGGTAATATCAAAACCATCTTCTCTAGGGAAGCCATTTTTTTCCGATCCCAGTCCTACAACAATTTGTCTTAAGGCCCGATCATTCATATCCATAACTCTTTTCCAAATGATTTTTCTCAAATCAATATTTAGAGCATTGCCTTGGTGGATATGGTTATCAATACTTGCAGAAATTAAGTTGTGGGCACTGGTAATGGCATGGAAGTCTCCGGTAAAGTGGAGGTTGATATTTTCCATGGGTAAAACTTGGGCATATCCCCCACCACAGGCTCCCCCCTTGATACCAAAAACAGGTCCTAGGCTGGGTTCTCTTAGGGCTGTGATGGCCTTCTTCCCTCTTTGGCAAAGAGCCATGGCAAGACCAATATTCGTAGTGGTTTTTCCTTCTCCTGCCGGAGTTGGGTTAATGGCTGTTACAAGGACAAGTTTCCCATCCTCTTTTTCTTGGCATTGATCCAAGGTTTTTTTGGATATCTTGGCCATATGCTTGCCGTATTCAATTAAAGAATCTCTTGATAGGCCTAGTCCTTCAGCAATTTTTTCAATGTTTTCTAGTTGAGCTTCCCTTGCAATTTCAACATCAGTTTTCAATGACTTCCCCCCTCTTGTAAAATAAATTATAGTTCCTTATTCATTTCGTCAACTTCAGCTGCTAATTCTTCTTTATAGGCCCTTAATTTTTCCCTTAGGCTCTTGTCTGCCACTGCTAAAATCTCTGTAGCTAAAATTCCTGCATTTTTGCCCCCGTTAATAGCAACTGTTGCCACAGGTACCCCTGTTGGCATTTGCACTGTAGCTAAAAGGGCATCCAGGCCTTCTACTGAGCCTGCAACAGGTACCCCAATAACTGGTAAAGTTGTATAAGCAGCTAAGACTCCTGACAAGTGGGCAGCCTTTCCGGCAATTCCTATAATGACCCCATAGCCTTCTTCTTCAGCTTTTGATGCAAACTCACTGGCTGCATAGGGGGTTCTATGGGCTGAAATAACCTTGGTGTCATAGGCCACACCAAACTTGTCCAGCATCTTTTGCACCCCTTCAGCAATGTTACGATCTGAAATACTACCCATTATAATTGCTACCTTCATCTCTCTACCTCCTGGTTTAATTTTAGTCTTTTTATCTATTTACTATACTAACAACGGGAAGTTTTCCTGTCAAGAAAACACTTTTGAACAATAAAATCGCAAGACCCATAAAGGACAGTTCTTTCCTGCTTAAACAGGTCCTGTAACTTTTCCAAGACATATTTTTCACTGTCATAGTGGCCAATGTCAATGAGGCAAAAATTCTTTTCATAGGCATCTTGGCCGTCATGGTATTTAACGTCCCCAGTGATGAAAAGGTCGGCTCCTGCTTGAATGGCCCTATCAAGAAATTCTGCTCCACTACCTCCTAGAATAGCAATTCTTTCTACGGATTGGGGGGCCCTTCCATAGACGATAGGCTCCCGGTATTGGGTCAAGTCCTCCAACCTGGCCAAAAGATCTTCCATGGTCTTAAATTGCCCCTTAGCCAGATAACCCATATTTCTTCCCTGGTCATCCAAATAGAATGGAGCCAGGTCTTCCAGGCCTAACTTTTCAGCTAGGGCATCATTCACTCCATTCTTAGCTCGATCCAAGTTTGTGTGGGCTGATAAAATAGATATCTTTTCTTTCAGGGCCTGGTAGACTAGGCCGGACTTGTAGTCCTCCACATCAATTCTTTGTAGGCCCTTAAAAAACATAGGATGGTGGGAAACAATCACATTACAGTCCTGCTTTATCGCTTCTTCCAAGACCCGGTCTGTCACATCTAGGCAAAGTAAAATTCCCCGAACCTTTTCTTGAGGAAAATAAATTTGAGGCCCTACAGGGTCCCAATCCTCCGCCAAATTTTCCGGAGCAAATTCACATAGGCCTTGATAGATTTCTTTAACAAAACGCATCCAACCACTCCCTTAACTTCAATAATTTCTTTTCCACTTCTTCTAACTTTTCCTCTTGCCTTGAGGGGTCTTGAGCCTTTTTTATGAAGCTTGATAGATTTTCCAAACGCTTAATTTCATAATCTATCCAGGCTTTTTTTATGGGGCTCTTGTCTTTTAAAAAGGCCCTATAGGGGTCTTGGTTTTCCTTGCACAGGTCAGGATTATAAAAGACTTTAAAAATATGATAATACTTCCCTCGTTCATAGGCCATGTCTTCCTTTTCGATATAAAAGCCTAGGTCTTCTAAATTTTCTCTTAAAAAGTCAACAGCCTGCATGGGCTGAAGAATTAAATATTTGCAGGATTTTGCAATTTCCATTCCCTCTTGGAGGATTGTATAAATCAAGTTTCCACCCATACCAGCTATGACAATGGCCTGGCACTCTCCTGGCTTCAAAGGAGCTAGACCATCGCCCAAACGGCATTGAATTTTTTCACTGCCCCAGGAGCTACAAAGGGCCTTGGCCTTTTCCAGGGAAGGGGCAGAAATATCTGTAGCAATGGCAAAGTTCGCCTTTTTTTCTTTTAGAAATGTATAAGGCACGAACCCATGGTCCGTGCCAATATCTGCCATTGTGTCAACTGGATCCGATAAGGATAGGATTTTTTCTAGTCTCTCCATTATTCCAAGTAGTCCTTTAATTTTTTGCTGCGACTGGGGTGTCTTAATTTCCTCAAAGCCTTGGCTTCAATTTGTCGAATCCTTTCCCGGGTCACATCAAATTCCTTACCTACTTCTTCCAGGGTTCTGGCCCGGCCATCTTCCAGGCCAAAGCGTAGGGTTAAGACCTTCTTTTCCCTTTCTGTTAGGGTGGTTAAGACCGTGTCTAACTGTTCCTTTAAAAGGGTAAAGGTCGCTGCATCTACAGGAGAGAGAACTTCGTCATCCGGAATAAAGTCTCCCAGGTGGGAATCTTCTTCTTCCCCAATGGGCGTTTCAAGGCTGACTGGCTCTTGGGCAATTTTTTGAATTTCCCGGACCTTTTCCACATCCAGATTCATCTCTTGGGCAATTTCTTCCGGAGAAGGATCCCGTCCCAAGTCTTGGACCAATTGTCTTTGAACACGGACAAGCTTGTTGATGGTTTCTACCATGTGAACAGGAATCCGGATTGTCCTAGCTTGGTCCGCAATGGCCCTTGTAATGGCTTGACGAATCCACCAGGTGGCGTAGGTTGAAAATTTAAATCCCTTGGTGTAGTCAAATTTTTCCACAGCCTTCATAAGGCCCAGGTTCCCTTCTTGAATCAAATCAAGAAAGCTCATGCCCCGACCTACATAGCGCTTGGCAATGCTAACAACCAAACGAAGGTTGGCTTCAGCTAATTCTTGCTTGGCCAGCTCATCGCCAGTTTCCA
This sequence comes from Urinicoccus massiliensis, assembly GCF_900120405.1. Taxonomy (GTDB): domain Bacteria; phylum Bacillota; class Clostridia; order Tissierellales; family Peptoniphilaceae; genus Urinicoccus; species Urinicoccus massiliensis. Next base: position 411,408 of record NZ_LT635492.1, read on the forward strand.
TTCTCTTGGCGATAGCTACTTCCTCATCCGCAGTTAAAAGAGAAATTTTTCCAATTTCCTTTAAGTACATTCGCACAGGGTCGTCAACGCTAACACCCTTGGGAACAGACAGGTCATCTTCCCTGTCCTTTTTGTCCTCATCTTCTTTTTCTTCCTTGTCTTCATCGCCAATTAAGTCAATTCCATGATCTTCAAAGTTTTGATAAAGGTCATCTATTTCATCGCTATCCAGCTCTTCGCATTGGTCAAGAGCTTGGGCAATGGTTTCATAGCTTAACTTACCATCCTTCTTCCCTTTTTTCATTAACTGGTCGATAATGATCCCTCTTGAGTTTTCGGGTTTATTCGTTAGTTCTGTTTTCATATCGATCCCCCTCTAAAATCTGCTTATTTATTTCATTAAATTCTCGAATTAAGTCTGAAAGATCCCGGCTACTGTCAGCCTCAGCATCATCGATGTCTTGAATCAATTCCTGCCTTCTCTTCTTTAAATAGTTTATCTCGAGTCTATGCAGGGCTTCTTCTGCAATTTGGTCATTCATTGTCGGGTTAATTTCCAAATTCTTTAAAAAATAGCCCTCTTCCCTGGATAAATAATTCTTTTCAACCCACCGGTCCGCAGTCCCCTCTACATCCAGAGGGAAGTCCAGGTTTTCCAAAGTCTTTAAGTCTTCAAAGGCCCGTTCATAACCCGTGTTGTTCCAAATTATTTTTCTTTTTTGAAAGTCATCAAAAAGATTCTTATCCATTAAAAGAACCCGCATCAGGCTCCTTTGGTGGATATTGCTGCCAATGTCCGAATCCGGTCCTGTTCGAATTGTAGGCGCTTTTTCCACAACATTCTTCCTGGCTTGGCCAGATTCAATTTCCGCCTTCAAGCTTTCCCGGCTAATTTGATAGTTTCTAGAAACCTGGTCAATGTAGATGTCTCTTTCCACAGGACTTTGGACTCCCCTTAAGAGTTTAGAAACTTCTTTTAAAAAACCTATTTTACCCTCTGCTGAGTCTAATGTAAAGTTTTTTTTCAAATCTTCAATAAGATATTCAATGGCATCCTTGGCTCTTTTTACTTCCAACTCAAAAGCATCAGGTCCCTGACTTTTTATAAAGTCATCCGGGTCCATCCCATCCTTGAGACAGATAATTTTTGCCTTAATTCCCACAGAAAAAAGGATGTTGATTGCTCGCTTTGTCGCCCGAATTCCAGCTTCGTCCCCATCATAGCAAACGAAAACCTCCTGGCCATATTTTTTTAGCAATTGTCCCTGGTCCTTGGTTAAGGCTGTTCCCAAACTGGCTACAGCATCATAAATCCCTACACTTCCCAGGGCAATGACATCCATGTAACCTTCAACAAGAATAATCCGGTCCCGGTTCTTTTTTTGCTGGATGATATTTAAACCATAGAGATTGTTCCCCTTGTGAAAGATTGGGGTGTCCCTGGAATTTAAATATTTAGGGCCATAATCACTGTTAAACTGTCTGCCACCAAAGCCAATGACCCTACCCCTAGAATTGATAATGGGGAAAATAATCCGATTTTTAAAGCGGTCAGATGCCTCACCACTGGTTTGATTGATAAAAACTAAATTGCAGTCTTCAATCTCATTTAACTTATACCCCAAAGAAAGTAAATGTTCACACAAATCTTTTTTCCGCAAGGGAGCGTAACCCAGGCCATACTTTAGGATGGTTTCTCTTCCCACTCCCCGATTTTCCAAGTAAAGCAAGGGGCCCTTTTCCCTGGATAAGTTTTTCATGTAAAAAAAGGCGGCTTCTCGATTGATTTGATATAAGTTTTCTAAGTACTTTTTCTTGGCTTGATCCAATTTATTCTCTTCTTTTAACTGGACCCCATACCGCTTGGCCAATTCCTCTACCGAATCCACAAAGCTCATATGGTTGTGTTCCATCATAAAGCTAAAAATGTCCCCTGTGGCATGGCAGCCAAAGCAATAATAATACCCTTCTCTTTCGCGAACGTGAAAAGAAGGTGTTTTTTCATTATGAAAAGGGCACAGGCCTACATAGCCTGAGCCTGTTTTTTTTAGCTGGACATACTGTCCGATAAGGTCGACAATATTGGCCCGGTCCTTTATTTCATTTAACACATCGTCATCAATTCGATAAGACATTTTTATCCCTTCCAATGTTTTGGCATAAATAACTCCGTCCAACATTGCATGGCAAACCGATCCGTCATTCCAGCGATATAATCACATACTTGGTCTGCGCGAGAGTCTTCTCTATCCTTATATAGGGCAATATGCTCTTGGGGAAGATCTTCTTCCATATAATAAGTATACAGGTCTCCAATAACCTTTTTAATCTTGTCTTCGTCCCCCTTGGCCTTGGGGTTTAAGTAAACCCGCTTAAACATAAAACTTCTCAGACCCATCATCTCTTGGTAGATATCTTCTACCATACCCACTTGTCCATTTTGGTCAAAATAATCCAAAATCCCCCGGATAAGACTTGTAATCCTCTGACTTTTTGTCTCACCGAGATACTTCCGACTGGACCTGGGTAGATCGTCTTGGTCAATAATTCCTGCTCGAAGAGCATCTTCAATGTCATGATTAATATAGGCAATCCGGTCGGCAAACTTGATAATTTTTCCTTCTGGAGTCTTGGCCACTTGGTCCCCTGAGTGGTTGACAATGCCATCCCTAACTTCCAGGGTTAGGTTTAGCCCTTGCCGGTTGTCCCCGTGCTCTAAAAAGTCTACGACTCTTAAACTTTGTTGATTATGCTTGAATCCCCCGGGGTGGATTTCATTTAGGACCTTTTCCCCACTATGACCAAAGGGGGTGTGACCTAAATCATGTCCCAAAGCCATGGCTTCTGTTAAGTCTTCATTTAAGGCCAGGGTCCTGGCAATGGTTCTGGCAATTTGTGACACCTCTAGGGTATGGGTAAGTCGGGTCCGGTAATGATCTTGCTCCGGAGCTATAAAAACCTGGGTCTTGTGTTTCAAACGTCGAAAACTTTTGGAGTGTAGGATTCGATCTCGGTCTCTTTGAAAGTCAGTCCTCCACCGACAAGGCTCTTCCGGCCTTAAGCGACCTTGGCTTTTTTTGGCAAGACTTGCTTGCTGGCAAAGAATCTCTTCTTCTAATGCTTCTAAGGCAAGACGATTTCTTAACATAATTCACCTCATAGTTCAGGATGATTAATGTATTCCAAAATTAACTCAGCAGTTTCTTCTATGGCCTTATGGGTTACATCAATAATGGGACATCCAATTTCCTTCATAACCCGAGTAGAATAATCTATTTCTTCCTGGATTCTCTTAAGGTCTGCATACTTGGTAGAGGAATGCAGTCCCAAAGACTTCAACCTCTCTTCTCTGATGGAAAAAATCTTATCCGACCCGGCAATGAGACCCACGATTTGTTTAGGGTCTTTTTTATAAACTTCTGCTGGTACTGGTACTTCCGGTACCAAGGGAACATTACAAACCTTGATTAATTTATGGGCCAGGTACATAGACAAGGGTGTCTTTGATGTTCTGGAAATACCAAGAATCAAAAGGTCTGAATCCATAATTCCCCTGGGGTCCTTACCGTCGTCATATTTTACCGCAAATTCAATGGCCTCTACCTTTTTAAAGTAGTTTTCATCCAGACGACGAATGAGTCCCGGTTCCCTAAGGGGTCCATAACCCAAGGCTTGCTCCAGGGCCTTCATGGGAGGGCCCATGACATCCACTGTGGGGATATTCAACTCTTTTGTCCTGTTTTCAATGTACTTTCTGGTATTTTCTTCCACATTTGTATAAATGAGCGCCTTTTTTTCCTTTGTAATCATGTCTTCAAAAACAGGCTCAATGGCTTCTATGGAGTTATGATAAGGAAATCTTAAAATTTCATAATCCGAAGCTTCAAATTGCTTGGCTGCTGCCTTGGCGATTAATTCTCCAGTTTCCCCAATGGAATCTGAAATTACATAAATCATTAATGGATTGTCTTTCATACTCTCTCCCTTAATCATTTCCTACCACTTCTACAAATAGTTTTGCAATATTCGTTTTCGTATAGCGTCCCACCACGAGATATCCGCCTTCCTGCTTGGATACGACAGGAATGGCATCAATGTCGTGTTCTACAATGAGTCTTGTCGCCTCCAACACTGAGGCATCCTTATCAACTTTTATAATCTTGGGTTCTCTTGTCATTAGGACCCCTACCGGGGTTGTTTGAGTTTGCCCTCCCAGAAAGGACCTTAAGAGGTCTTTTCTGGAAACGACCCCAGTGAGTAGACCTTCATTTGTGACAAACAAGGTGCCAGCATCTTCTAAAAATAAAGATACCACGGCATCATAAATGGACGTTTGCTCATCAACCAGGGTGGGTAGACTCATCACTTCTTCTACGGACATACTTAAAGATTCCCTGCGTTGATTCACAGATCCATTGTGGCCTAGATAATAGTAACCTACCTTGGGTCTTGCTCCTAGAACTTCCACCATGGTTAAAAGAGTAAAGTCTGGTCTAAGGGTTGCACGAGACAAATTTAATTTGCTTGCTATTTTCTCCCCCGTAATGGGTTGAAATTCCTTTACAATATCGATAATTTTTTTCTGTCTCGCTGTAAACTTCATGGAATCATCCTATTCTAAAACTAATTGGTTGATATCAAGAATCCCCTTAACTTCTTCATAAATATTATGAAGCATACTTAACCGGTTAGAGGACAAGATTGGATCTTCTGTTAAGACCATGACTTGGTCAAAATAATCATGGATGGTGTCTGTCAGTTCATTTAGACTTTGCATCTTGGCTAGGTAGTCTGAAGGTTCAATTTCTTCATCCATTTTCGCCTTAACCCTTGTAAATTCTTCATACAATTTCTTTTCTTGGTCTTCCAGGAGCTGGTCTTGAGAAAATTCCATAGAGTCTTGGTATTTTACAGCCAAATGTCCCAAGCGGATATAGGCTTCAAAGAAGTCTTTAGGCAGGTCCTCAAGGGCAACTTTTAGGTCTTGGCAGCGTTTAAAGATGTCTACAACATCATCCAAGCCTGTAGCTAAGACGGCATCAATAAGGTCATAGCGGTAGCCTTCGTCCAAGAGCATTTGTCGAATACGTCCCAATAAGAAATTCATAATGGCTTCTTTGACGATATTGTAGTCAAAGACCAATTCTTGGCGACCTACATAAATATATAGGGCATAGTCAACGACAATGGACAAGGGCAGGTGCCAATTTTTATTTTTAATAATGTTAATTAAGCCAATAGCCTGTCTTCTAAGTCCAAAGGGGTCTTGGCTCCCTGTAGGAATCAGGTCAATGGCAAATAGACCTACAATGGTATCTAACTTGTCGGCTATGGACAAAATAGATCCTGTTGTTGTAAGAGGCAGGTCTCCGTTGGCCTTACGAGGCATGTATTGCTCATTTAAGGCAGTGGCTATAATATCCGGTCTTCCTTCATTTTTGGCATAAATTGCCCCCATAAGGCCTTGAAGTTCTGTAAACTCTTGAACCATATTGGTTACCAGGTCTGTCTTGGCTAGATTTGAAGCTTTTCCTAGGGCAATTTTGGTTTCTTCAGCCACTTGCAAGTAATCGCCAATTTGTTCAGTCAAGGCTTGAAGACGACCAGTCTTATCATAGAGGGTTCCCAGTTTGTCATGGAACATAACACCCTTTAAGTCTTCCAGTCTATCTTCTAGTTTTCTCTTTTGGTCTTCTTCATAGAAAAAGACGGCATCTTCCAGTCTGGCTGCCAAAACTTTTTCATTCCCTTGGGCTACAATTTCCTCATAGTCGCTATTTCCATTTCGGATGGTAATAAAGTAGGGTTTTAAGGCTCCCTCTGTATCATAAACAGGAATATATCTTAGGTGCTCCCTCATGGGTGTTGTAATGACTACAGGGGGTAGGCTCATGTACTTTTCATTGACATTTCCTACAATGGCTGTTGGGTATTCTACGATATAGGTTAGTTCTTGGAAAAGATCTTCGTCTTCCTTGATTTCCCCACCCAGAGCCTTGGCCTTACGCGTGGCTTGGTACTTAATTTTTTCATACCGCTTCTTTTGGTCTACCAAGACATAGTTTTCCAAGAGCAGGTCTTCATAGGAGTCCACATTTGGGATAAGAAGAGGGTTTTTACCCAAGAAGCGATGACTTCTGCTTTCTTGTCCCACAGGAATTCCTTCAAAATCAAAGGCAATGACCCGGTCATTAAAGAGGGAGACAATCCAACGGATGGGTCTGGCAAAGCGGATATTCTTTCCGCCCCAGCGCATGTTTTTAGGAAAAGAAACTCCTCGAATGGATTCAGGAATAATCTCTTGTAGGATACTTTCAACATCCTTGCCTCCAGTTTGGATTTTTGCATAGATGTAGTCCGTTCCCTTGAGGTTTTCTTGGTAGAGGTCCTCTTCTGTTAAGCCCTTGCTCTTCATGAAACCTAGGAGGGGTTTGGTGGGCTGGTGGTTTTCATCATAAGAAATCTTTACAGATGGCCCCTTGACAATTTCTTCCATATTTTTTTGCTTGTCAGCAAGGCCCTTGATGATGATGGTCAACCGTCTAGGTGTTGCTAGACTCTCAATTTCATCATAGTCTACAGCTTGTTCATCTAGACGTTTTTTTATTTGATCCTTTAATTGACCTAGCCCCATTTCAACAAATCTAGCCGGAAGTTCTTCTACTCCAATTTCAAGTAAATATTGATTATTCATGGTCTGCACCTGCCTTTAAAAGTGGAAAGTCCATTTCTTCTCTTTGTTTTAAATATTCTGAAGCAACCTTCCTTGCCAAATTTCTTACTCTTGCAATATAGCCTGTCCGTTCAGAAACAGAAATCGCTCCCCTGGCATCTAGGACATTAAAGGTGTGCGAACATTTTAAAACATAGTCATAGGCCGGCATAACCAGTCCTTTTTCAATAACTCTTTCTGACTCTTTTTCATAGGTGTCAAAGAGACCTCTAAGCATTTGAACGTCTGCCAACTCAAAACTATAGACTGAATGTTCATATTCTGCCTTGTGGAAGATATCTCCATACTTTAATTGGTCGTTCCAGCTAATGTCATAGACATTGTCCACATCTTGAAGGTACATGGCAATCCGTTCCAAACCATAAGTCAATTCCGCTGATTCCAGGTCGCAGTTGATGGATCCTACTTGTTGGAAATAAGTAAATTGTGTGATTTCCATTCCATCCAACCAAACTTCCCAGCCCAAGCCCCAGGCACCTAGGGTTGGTGACTCCCAGTTGTCTTCTACAAAACGAATGTCGTGCTTTTTCACGTCAATCCCAATCATTTGTAGACTTTTTAAGTAAAGGTCTTGGACATTTTCCGGTGATGGTTTTAAGATGACTTGCAGTTGGTGGTGTTGGTAGAGACGGTTTGGATTCTCCCCATAGCGGGCATCTGCAGGCCGTCTAGATGGTTCAACATAGACTGTTTTCCAAGGTTCAGGCCCTAAAGCCTTTAGGAAGGTAAAGGGATTCATGGTTCCTGCTCCCTTTTCTATGTCGTAAGGCTCCATAATAATACAGCCTTGTTCTTTCCAATAGCTTTCTAAAGTTTGCATTAGTTCTTGAAAATGCATAAGTTCTTTATCCTCCTCAAAATGTGGCTAGTAAGTCATAGCTGTTAATTTTCGTAAGGTCTAAGTGTGTGTAAAGAAGGTCCATTAAAAGATCAAAGACCCAGTGTTCATCACAAGTGTTAGGCCCTGGTAGGTCATCCAAGGGATTATATAAAATCTTTTCTATATAGTCTAGGTCCTCCTCTTGGATAATTCTTCCTTTTCCAGCTTTTAAGCCATATTCTATAATACCACTTTTTGGGTCAAAATACCTAGTACTATTGCCTATAAATTTTGATTTTTTCCCAATCATTGGCCGGTAGCCCAAAAAGGTCAGACCCTTAATTAAAAAAGCATTTATCAGGGTTTTTGAAAATCCTTCTTCCAGCTGACTTAGGGTCTTATCCACCAAGTCATACATTTTTGTATTGACCTGGCCATATTCCAAGCTTTTATCCAAAACTTCTAAAATAAATGTTCCGGCCACCATGGCCCGAAAGTCATTTTTTAACTTATAGTGGTCCTTGATAATCTTGCCTTCGTGGATGTAGGCGAAGGTCTTACCCATGGAAAAAAGATAGTCCCCTTCCAACATAGGTTGGCTTAAAGATAGGATTGAGCTTTTTGCCCTCAGGGCCCCCTTGGCCATAACGGCTAATTTTCCCCGGTCCCGGGTGAAAATCCGCAGGATTTTACTGGACTCGCCGTAGACCTGTTCATCAAGGACAATCCCCCGACTTCTAAATCTATTGGTAGCCAAATCGCTCAACCTGATTTTCTTTTTCCCGCCAATCCTTGGACACCTTGACCCACAATTGTAGGTTGATTTTTGTATCCAACAACCGTTCCAAATCTAGGCGACTGGCAGATCCGATTTTCTTTAGAATACTCCCTGATTTTCCAATGATAATTCCCTTGTGGCTCTTTCTTTCCACAAAAATTGTGGCTTCAATATCCATCAAATTTTTATTTTCTCGCATCTTCATGGATTCAACCACCACCATGACCCCATGGGGCACTTCCTCTTGGAGGTTTTCCAGGGCCTTTTCTCGAATGAACTCAGCGACAATAAATTTTTCCGGCTGGTCTGTAATCATGTCATCGGGAAAATATTGGGGTCCTTCAGGTAAAAAGCTCTCCAGGGTCGATAAGTATTCCCCTATATTCTCTCCATTGATGGCTGAAATTGGAATAATTTCTTCAAAAAGATTTAACTTGGCATATTGGTCAATCAAGGGTAGGATATCCGGCTTTGGAATTTCATCAATCTTGTTGATGAGTAGGATCATTGGAGTCTTATCCTTAAATCCCTCTAATTCTTTGAAAATCCATTGGTCCATGCTTCCTATTTTCTTAGAGGCATCCACCATGGCTGTAATCACATCCACCTCTCCCAAAGTTTCCCTGGACACTCCCAACATATAGGTCCCCAGCTTGTTTTTTGGCTTTTGGATTCCCGGTGTATCCATGAAAATAATTTGAGCCTCTTGAGTTGTGTGGATCAATTGAATTTTATTTCTTGTGGTTTGAGGTTTATTGGAGGTGATGGACAATTTTTCACCTACAATCCGGTTGATTAGGGTCGACTTTCCTACATTGGGCCGACCAATAATTGTAACAAATCCTGACTTCATCTCGTCTCCTTTTTTAAATCTTTTTCCGAAAAACTAAAGGGCAAAAGTTCTTCCAAAGAGTATTCTTTAAACTCATCTTCCTTGTTGACAATGTATATCTTCATATTTGGGTCTGCAAATTCTACCATGACCTGCCTACAGACTCCACAAGGCATGGTATCTTTGGCATCCCCTGTAATAGCAATAGCTTGAATGGATTGGGCTCCGTCAGAAATAGCCTTGAAGATGGCCACTCTTTCTGCACAAATTGTAGGAGAATAGGAGGCCGTTTCAATATTGCATCCCCCATAAATTTTGCCATTGTCTCCTAGGGCACAAGCCCCTACGTGAAAATGAGAATAGGGGACATAGGCCCGGCCTTTCATTTTTAAAGCTTCTTTAAATAGGTCTTTTTTATCCATAATATCCCACCAATCGATAGATGATAAAGGCCACTAGGCTCCCTACCAGAGCTCCTAGAACAACTTCCGATACCTTGTGAATCTTTCCCTCTACCCGAGACTGGGCCACAAGAAAGGCGATAAAGTAAGCTAAGCCTATAACCAGGCCTTTGACAACAATTAGGCTGATAATGGTGGCCATGCAAAAAGCCAAGGCTGTATGCCCACTTACGGCGCCCCCTTGAAAGAAGGTCCCTCCACTACGGTGCATCCACAGGAGTTTGCCTGCCACCACGAGAACAATCACCAGAAAAACTGCCACAAAGGCCAAGTGGGGGTTGGAAGACCTGAGTTTAAAAACCAGGAGTTCCGTTCCTGTGTTCAGTCGATCAAAGAAGATCAGGTAGCCCACCACCAAGGCATTTAAAGAAGCAATTAATACTGCTCCAGCCGCAATGTCCTTGGCCAATTTGGCAACAGGATTGTAACTCTGGGTTACCAGGTCTACTGTTCTTTCAATGGCGGTATTGATTAACTCACTGGTTAAAACAAAGGTCACCGCAAAGAAAAGAAGCATAAATTCTACCCGGGTCAGGTTAAAAAACAAGCTCCCCACAATAACTGCAATGGCTGCTAGGTAGTGGATTTTCATATTTCTTTCCGTCCGGAGAGACGAGATAATCCCCTGAACTGCATAGTTAAAGGAGCTGATAAAATTACCCCTCTTCATGGTCTACCTCATCCCCATCAAGACAGGCCATAATTTCTTTTTCCCTAGCCCGCATGACCTTTTTATCCTCAGGATCCATATGGTCATAACCTAGGCAGTGTAAGATGCTATGGACTGTCAGATATTGCAATTCATGTTTAAAGCTATGGCCATATTCTTGGGCCTGGCTGGCAATCCGGTCCAGGTTGATAACCACATCTCCCAATTCCAAATGGCCATCAAAACTTTCGTTAATGGGAAAGGATAGGACATCCGTAACTGAATCCACTTGACGATAGGTCCTATTTAGCTCTTGTATTTCTTCAGGAGATACAAGAGATAGGCTGATTGCCACCTCATCTTCAATTCCTTCTTGGCCCAGAGCCACTTGACAAGCCTCGACTATGGCCTGGTAGTCATCCTCTTTTATATCACAATCATTTAAATTTAAGAAGATTTTTTCACTCTTTAGCTTGTTCATCAACCTCTTCCTCTTTCTTTATTTCATCCTTTTTGGCCTTTTCCTTGGAGTCAAACCGGTCATAGGCGTCGATAATTCTTTGGACCAAGGGGTGTCTCACAATATCATAGCGGGTTAAATACACACTGGAAACTCCTCTTACATCTTTTAAGATTTGTAAAACTGTCTTTAAACCCGATTTTTTTCCGGCAGGTAGGTCAATTTGGGTAATATCCCCTGTTATAATTGCCTTGGATCCAAAGCCCAGACGGGTTAAAAACATCTTCATCTGCTGGGTCGTTGTATTTTGGGCCTCATCTAAAATAATATAGGCATTGTCCAGGGTCCGCCCCCGCATATAGGCCAAGGGTGCCACTTCAATCAGGCCCTGTTCTACGTATTTTTGATAGGTGTCATGGCCCATTAAATCAAACAAAGCATCATATAGGGGCCGTAAATAGGGGTCCACCTTCATTTGTAGGTCTCCCGGTAAAAATCCAAGGCTCTCTCCTGCTTCAACAGCCGGCCTGGTTAAAATAATTCTAGATACCTTTTGTTCCTTAAAGGCCTTGACTGCACAAGCCATGGCAAGATAGGTCTTTCCTGTTCCCGCCGGTCCCACACCAAAGACAACATCATTTTTTTGGATGGCATCCAGGTATCTTTTTTGACCCAGGGTCTTGGCTCGGATGGATTTTCCCGTTGCCGTATACACAAAAGTTTCACCATATAAGTCCACCAAGTTTGACTCAATCCCGTCTTTTTTTAAATTCATTGCATACAGGATGTCTTGCTTGTCCAGTCTTTTTTGTTTTTGCAAAACTTGAAGAAGTTGGTCAATGAGGTCTTTAACCTGGTCTGCCTTGTCCTGGGGCCCCTTAATTGTTAAAGTCAATCCATCCAGCTGGATTTTCACGCCAAAATTTTCTTCAATTAATTGTATGTTTTCATCCAACCTCCCCAATAAGGAGGAAACTTGATCGTTGGATTCAAATTCAACACTTGCTCTTTCTTGCAAAAATATCCACCTTTCTTTTTATCTTCTTGGATGTCGATATTTATTTCTAAACCTGGGTCTTTCAAAAATTGTCTGATAGACCATTCCTCGAGCCCAATAGGGAAGGTCCTCCAGGTCTAAAAACTCTTCCTGGGCTCCCTTGTCTCCAGGATTAGTCCGAAGGTCCTCTTGTCTTTTTTCTTGAATCTTTTGGCCAAATCCAGGGTCTTTTTTCTTTTTCTTCTTCATGGGCCTATCTTTTTGTCGACTTGTCCCTTTTTTTCTGACTAAACCTTGTCCTTCTTGGGCTAATTTTAAATCTGCTTGGTCCAATTTCACAAGGTTTTCTTCCAAAAGGTCAACCAGGTCTTTTATGGATTGGTGTTTTAAAAAAAGGCCCATTAGTTCTTATCCTTGTCCCTAGAGGAATCTTTTTTAATCATCTTTTCCTTGGGGTCTGTCGCCTTTGAAATGGCTTCTCTCATGGAGGTGTCGCTAAGGACATTTTGCATTTCATAGTAATCCATGACTCCCAGGTGGCCTTCTTTTAAGGCTTCTGCCAAGGCCAAAGGAACTTGAGACTCAGCTTCTACAACCTTGGCCCGCATTTCTTGTTCTTGGGCCATGGCCATGGCACGACGTTCTGATGCCTTGGCTTCGGCAATCTTCTTGTCAGCTTCCGCTTGGTCTGTTTGAAGTCGGGCCCCAATATTTCGAGCAACATCCACATCAGCAATATCGATGGATAAAATCTCGTAGGCTGTTCCTGAATCCAGTCCCTTTTCCAAAACCACCTTTGATATGGAGTCCGGATTTTCCAAAACGGCCTTGTAACTTGCTGCCGACCCTACTGTTGTTACAATTCCTTCCCCAACCCGGGCAATAATTGTTTCTTCTCCTGCTCCACCTACCAGGCGGTCAATGTTGGCCCGGACAGTTACCTTTGCCTTAACAATCACTTCAATTCCGTCTTGGGCTACAGCAGAAATATTGGGGGTTTCAATAACCTTGGGATTAACAGATACTTGGACAGCCTCTAAAACATCCCGACCAGCTAGGTCAATGGCTGCCGCTTGTTCAAATTCTAGATTGATATTGGCTCTTTGAGCTGCAATTAATGCATCAACCAGGGTGTTGACATTTCCTCCAGCTAAATAATGAGCCTCTAGGTTTTCGATTTTCAGGTCCAAGCCTGCCTTTGTGGCCTTAATCATGGGGTTGACAATCCTCCTAGGCCGAACCCTTCTTAGCCGCATTCCCACAAGGGTTGTAATTTTTATAGAAACACCAGAGAAAAAGGCCGTAATCCATAGACCAAGGGGGACAAAATTTAAAAATAAAATCACTCCTAGAACTACAAGAGCCACTAAGCCCAAAATCAAATACTCCATCTTTTACTTCCTCCTTACCATAATTTTTGATCCCTGGACCTTAACTACTTCCACGGGATTCGATTTTTCAATAAATTCACCATCACTAACGGCATCCAGTTTTTCTCCCTGGACGGAGATAAAGCCCGATGGCCTAAGACTTGTCAGGGCGATACCCAAGTCTCCAACTTGGACAGGGCTTTGGGGGTTTGAACTATACCCTCTTTTTTTATTGTTGGTAATCTTCAAAGTAACCCGGTCTAGCCAGGGGGAGCGAACTCCTTTTTTAATCAAAATTAAAATACTCGCCAGGGTGAATAAAGTGGCAACAGTTAGACTCTCAAAAGCTGCGTTGACAGAGTGCATGGCCGTCATTAGGCCTAGAAAAATGGACAAGATTCCCAAAACTCCCGGAATGCCAAAACCAGGAATAAAAGCCTCTACAAGCAAGAGAAAAACTCCCAGGATAAAGAAAAAAATAGATATGGGGCTGGCATAGCCTGCCAAAATATTTCCTATAAAGAAAAAAGCGAAGGATAGGGCACTGACTATCCCCCATAGGGCAAATTTGGGCCTGAATAATTCCAGGACAAGGCTAACCATCCCTAAAATAAGGAGGGAGTCCACAATCCATGAATTGGTCATAAGCTCTTGCATGGTTTTTTGAAGCTGGGTCTGGCCCCCTAATTTATCCTTATCTTGGATAAATAGGGTCAAGTCCCTACTAGCAGAAGGCTTTACCCCCTCTTCTTGCAGGGATGATGTCCAAAGTTCCCGAGACCAAGTCTGACCTTCCAGGGGACTTGCATATGTAATTTGTCCCCAAAACATAAAAATGGTCAAAAGATAAATAATTTTTTTCACTTTTACCACCACCTACTTATATATACCCAGGAAAAGTATTTATAAAAAAAGACCCGGAAAGTCCGGGTCATTATTCTTCTGTGAAGAATTCTTGCGCAAGACGATTAATGGTTTGACCATCTGCTTGCCCTTTAATACGGGGCATAATGTCTTGCATTAAACGTCCCATGTCCTTTTTACTATGGATACTTAAGCGGGAAATTGTCTCTTGCACAATGTCTTTAAGTTCATCTTCTGATAATTGTTTTGGCAAATAATCATACAAAATTTCAATTTCAGCCTCTGTGGCGTCTACTAAATCTTGTCGATTGCCTTTTTTAAATTCGTCGATGGACTTTTTCTTTTCCTTGACTTGCTTGGATATAATGGCTAAAACATCTTCATCCTTTAAGTCAACTCGTTCATCAACTTCTTTTTGTTTTATGGCTGCACGCACCATAGTAATGGTGTCTTTGCGTTGTTTGTCTTTTTCTTTCATCGCCTTTTTTAAATCGGCCATAAGTTCTTCTTTTAAAGACATATTCACCATTCCTTAGTATTTACGTTTTTTACGACGTGCTTCTTCAGACTTCTTTTTACGACGTACGCTGGGTTTTTCATAATGTTCTCTCTTACGATATTCCTTTAATACACCGCTAGTAGCACATTGACGTTTGAAGCGCTTTAAAGCATTGTCCAATGATTCATTTTCTCCTACACGGATTTCTGACATAATTTCCCTCCTCTCATTTCTAAGAGTTAAGCCTATGGCTAATACTGTATCATTATACACGATTTCATCAAAAATAGCAACGATTTTCCCTAGGCTAAAGTTCTAGGCCATCAACCTGGTGGCCATTGCAAAGATCTCTGTCCTAAAATATGGAAATGAAGGTGGTCTACGCTTTGTCCCCCGTCTTCCTTGCAGTTGTTGACAATCCGGTAGCCATTTTCACAACCTAGGCTTCTGGCGATTTCTGCAGCCTTTAAGAAAATATGACCAATTAATTCTGCATCTTCTTCTTTTAAATCGTCAGCACTTTTGATGTGCTTTTTTGGGACTAAAAGAAAGTGTACAGGAGCTTGGGGGTCGATGTCCTTGAAGGCAAACATCTCTTCATCTTCGTAAATTTTTTCGCTGGGAATCTCCCCTGCTATAATTTTACAAAATAGGCAGTCCATTTTTACCTCCTTATTTGGAATTCTACAGGTTCCACTGTCTTGTCTTTTATTGTACCATGATAGATTTTATTTGTTAAGTTCTCTTGACTGGAAGCCGCCACCCGGATGTAGTTGGTGGTATAGCCATGATAGAGGCCCCTTTCCTCTTTTTCAAACAAGACTTCCAGGTCTCGATTCCTATTTTGTTCAATAAAATCCAAAGAAAGCTCTTCTCCAACCTCCATTAGGGCCTTGGACCTCATCTGCTTTATGTTACCATCTATCTGTTTCATACCAGCAGCCTTGGTTCCCTCTCTTGGAGAATATGGGAAGACGTGGATCCTGGAAAAACCAACTTTTCTTACAAAGTCTTTTAAAATTTCAAAGTCCTCTTCTTCTTCACCTGGAAAACCTACAATACAGTCTGTTGTCAGCCCGGCATAGGGCATGTATTTCCGGATAATTTCCGTTTTTTCGAAAAATTCTTCCTGGCTATACTTTCGGTTCATGGCCCTTAAAATCTTATTGGATGCATGTTGCATGGACAGGTGGAAATGGTCACAGACCTTCCCTGTTGCCTGGAGCCTTTGAATAAAGTCCTCCGTCACCAGTCTGGGATCTACACTGGACAGGCGGATCCGCCTTAGACCGGGAATCCTGGCGATCCGCTCAATCAAATCAATTAGGCGAATTTCTCCTAAGTCTACCCCGTAACTAGCAACATGGATTCCTGTTAAAATCACTTCTTGGTAGCCCCGGTCCACTAAGGATTGAATTTCTTCCAGGGTTTCTTGGGGATCTCTAGACCGAATGGGCCCCCGGGCATAGGGAATGATGCAATAGCTGCAAAATTGATTGCAGCCATCCTGGATTTTCACATAGGCCCGGGTGTGGTCCTTTTGGTCTTCTATGGAAAAACTTTCGAATTCTCTATGCTTTGAAGAATCTGTAACATGGACTATTTTTTGTCTCTTGGTCAAAATTTCTTCGACATAGTCCACAATTTTATTCCGGTCCTTGGTCCCCATGACCAAGTCCACATCTTCCATGGCCTCTACTTGGTCCGGAGAAGTTTGGGCATAGCAACCCACCACAGCCACCACTGCCTGGGGGTTGGCCCTTTTACTCCTACGAATAAATTGCCGGCTCTTCCGGTCCGACAAGTTCGTTACTGTACAAGTATTGATGATGTAGATATCCGAAACTTCCTCAGGATCGTTGTGAACTGTGTAGCCGGCCTTTTTAAATAGCTCCAGCATGGCCTCGGATTCGTAGGCATTTACCTTACAACCCAGGGTCAAAATATGGACACTCTTTCTATGATTTGTAGAGATAAAATCACCTCTCTTCCATTAAGCAATATACTCGGTCTCCAGCAATTAAAGGAGCCGTTTCCGTTCTTAAGATGTTTTTTCCCAGACTTACTGGATGACCGCCTCTGGCCTTGATTAGGTCAACTTCTTCAGAATCTAGACCACCTTCCGGACCAATGATTAGGGCAATGTTTTTTTCTTGACCCTGAATATAATCTTTCATAAAGTGGTCTTTTTCTTCTTCATAACAAACCAAAATCAAGCTATCCTTGGGAAGAATTTCTAGACCTTCCTTTAAGGTCATGGGAGGGTAGACCTGGGGAATGTCTACTTGTTTCGATTGTTTTGCAGCTTTTTCCACAATTTTTTCCCAGCGATTTTTTAGCTTGTCCCATTTATGGTCGACCTTCCTCAGGCTTCTTTTCATTTGAATGGCCACAAAGGCGTCAATACCCACCTCTGTTCCATGCTCTAAAACTTCTTCCCACTTTTGCCCCTTAGCTAGGCCCTGTAAGAGGAAGACCCGGTAGTCTTTTTGCCTGGCTTCTAATTTTTCTTCCAAGGCCAAGCTCCCATCTTGAGCACTGTTGTCTGTCAGCCTCGCCCTATAGAGGTCCCTCTTATAAACTGCCTCCAGGGAATCCCCAGATGTCATCCTTAACACATGAAAGAGGTGGTGGAGGTCTTCCGGGCTTAGTTTTTGGTCGTCATTTAAAAATACCCTAGTCATTTTTCGCCCTAGCCACAATGACAGACCAATCATTTTTGTCCTGGTCCTCTAGAAGGGTAAATCCTTGTTCTTTTAAAGCCTCCATAACGGCAGGCTTTTTTTCTGTAAGGATTCCTGAGGCAATAAAGATTCCTCCCTTTTTCAAACATTGGTCCAAGTCTCCCAAAAAGCCAATGATAATTTCAGCAAAGATATTGGACACCACCAGGTCTGCCTTTTCTTTGAAGTTAGCCAGGAGGTCCCCCTTGGAAAACGCACAATTTTCACAGGAGTTCAACTGACTATTATGGTAGGATGCCTCAATAGCTAGAGGGTCAATATCCACTCCTTGGACCCGACTTGCTCCTAAAATCGAGCTGGCCACAGATAGGATCCCCGATCCACAGCCTACATCATAAACCAGGTCTCCCTGGCGGACATATTTTTCCAGCATTTCCAGGCAAAAATAGGTTGTTTCATGACTCCCTGACCCAAAGGCCATGCCAGGATCAATTAAAATTTTCTGCCGGTTGGTCTCATAGGAGCTCCAATAGGGAACAATGGCCAGATTTTCCCCTAAATCAAAGGGTTGAAAGTATTTTTTCCAATCATTGGCCCAGTCAGATTCTTGTAGTTGTCTGACCCCCACTTCTCCCAGGTCATTTTCTACAATATAGCTTTCAAACTCTTTAATTAGACCCTTTTCCTCTTCCGATGGATAGAACTGGATAAACAATTGTCCTTTTTTTGTATTTAAAAGGTTGTCATCAACATAGTCCCATTGAATTTCACTGAAATTTAATTCATCCACTAGGGCGGGAGTTTCCTCCCTAAAAGTGTCTACACCATGGTCCAATAGCCAGGATAAGACTTCATTATAATCTTTTTCTTGTCCAAATAGGCTTACTTCATAATATTGCATAGTCTCTCCTATTCTTCAAACCATTCCTTGACCCGGTCAAAAAAGCCCTTGCGTTCCGTCTTGGCTTCGCTGGGGCTTTCTCCCCTTAATTCTTCCAAGAGCTCCCTTTGTCTCTTGCTGATTTTTTGAGGAACAATAATTTCCACCCTAAAGTAAAAGTCACCCCGCCCTACAGATTGGAGCTTGGGTACTCCCTTGCCTGGCAAGCTAAATATCTTTCCTCCTACCGTTCCTGGGGGAAGGTCAAAACTTTCAATGGAATCCAGAGTGGGTACTTCAATTTTTGCCCCTAGGACTGCATCCATATAAGAAACTGGCAGGTCAATATAGATGTCATGGCCCTTTCTCTTAAAAATGGGATCCTCTTTTACAGAAATATAAATATAGAGGTCTCCTGCCGGTCCCCCATTTTCTCCATGGTTCCCTTCTCCAGGCATGGAAAGGATGCTTTTGTTATTGACCCCTTTTGGAATATGGACATGGATTTTTCTCGAAAAAATTTCTCGTCCACTTCCATGGCAATGAGAACAAGGAGTCTCTATGACTTCACCCTTTCCTTGACAATCCGGACAGGGAACCACTTGAACTACACGGCCAAAGGGGCTTTGCCGGCTTTCTCTAACCTGACCGGACCCATGACACCTTTCACACTTGTGGATTTCTGTTCCTTCTTCTGCCCCACTACCTTGGCAGCTCCGACAGGTTTCTGTCCGGCGAATGTTTACATCTTTTTCACAGCCAAAGACAGCTTCTTTGAAGTCAAGCTGGACATCAGCCCGAATATCGCCACCTCTTTTTGGAACCTTTTGATTGTTTGAAGCATAATTTCCTGAAAATCCGCCACCAAAAATATCAAAAAGATCTCCAAAAATATCGCCAAATCCACCAAAACCTCCTTGGCTGGCAAAACCATCTTTTAAAGAGTCTTCTCCATAGAGGTCGTAGTTTTGTCTCTTGCTTTCATCGCTTAAAACTTCATAAGCCAAGGAAACCTCCTTGAACTGTTGTTCCGCTTCCTTGTCTCCGGGATTCAAGTCCGGATGGTATTTTTTTGCCTGGATCCGGTAGGCTTTTTTGATTTCTCTTTGTGTTGCTTCTTTTTTGATTCCTAAAATTTCATAAAAATCTCTCAATCCAATCCCACTTTCTATCAATTTAAATGATATTATTGTACCCGATATTCATAAAAAAGGGAATACTTCTCCGCAAAAAGCCCCTAGTCCTTAAGATCTTGGACTTTTGGGCCTAACTTGGAAAATAGAATCCTTCTTCTGCTTTTTCCAAGCCTTAGAGTCTTCTTTATTTTTCCGAATACTCTGCCTTAAAGGGCTTGCCCTTGATCTTCTTACCCTCTAAATCCTTGAGGACCTTTTTAATGCTAGCTTTAGGCATTTCTACAAAAGTGAAGTTGGGCATAATGTTAATTCTCCCAATATCCTTGGTTGCCAGGTCTGTATATCTTCTAATGAGGCGGATGACCTCTCTTGAATCAACCCCATCTCTCTTCCCCTTGTTAATGAAGATTTTTGGCCCTTGGATCTTTTTATTTGCCCGGTCCTTCTTGTCCTTTTTGCCAAAACCAGCTGATTTTTTTGACCTGGATAATTCAAATTTTCTGCCAAAATCCACCCTGTCCAGTTCGGTCATGGTCTCATTATTGGCTTCTTGGTTAACCATCTTTAAAAGAGATGCTCCAATATCATAGAGGCTGTGGCCTTGACCTAAAAGTCTGTTTAACAGTTTTGTATATTCTTCTTGGTCTTCTGATGAGACTATGCTCTTATTGACCCTTTCATACAAACTTTCCATATTTTCTTTTTCAACGTCTTTTTTTGTAGGCAGACCCATCCTGTCCATTTTTATATTGGCATAGTCTTCAATTTCTCTAAATTTGTCATAGTCCTTATTGGTCACAAAAGTAAAGGAGATTCCCTTTTTCCCCGCCCTGGCTGTCCGGCCAATCCTATGGACATAGTATTCAGATTGTTGGGGCAGGTCGTAGTTAAAGACCAGGTCAATATCGGATATATCCAAGCCTCGAGCCGCTACATCTGTTGCAATTAATAGGTCAATGCTACCGTCTCTAAATTTTTTCATGACTTGGTCCCTGGAAGATTGTCTCATATCTCCATGGAGAGAGGCCACCTGGTAGCCCTTTTGGGCCATTTCCACTTCCAGGCTATCCACCATTCTTTTGGTGTTGCAAAAGATAATGGACTTACTGGCCCTATGCATTAGCAGGAGTCTGTTTAAAATCTCCGTCTTCATATTCCTATTTAATTCCAAATAGTATTGGTGAATTTTTTCAGCCGTTAATTCCTTCTTTTCGATAATGACCTTTTGAGGCTTATCTTGGTAGAGCTTGGAAAATCCCTTGATATTGTTGTCAAAGGTAGCAGAAAAAAACAAGGTTTGGCGGTTGGGATTGGTCTTTTCAATGATGGTCTTCATGTCATCCCTAAAGCCCATATCAAACATTTCATCCGCTTCATCCAAGACTAGAAAGTCCAGTCTGTCCAGCTGAAGGCTTCTCCTCTTCATGTGGTCCATAATTCTACCAGGAGTTCCAACAACAATACTTGCCCCACTTTTAAGTTGGCTTAGCTGTTTTCCCATATCAGCCCCACCATAAATGGCCACTACCCTAATAAACTTTTTATACTTGGCAAGTTTTTTTAATTCCTCCGTCACCTGCCTTGCCAGTTCCCTAGTAGGAACTAAGACTAGGCCCTGAGGGGCTTTTGATTGCTTATCTTGGATTTTTTCCACCATTGGAATTCCAAAAGACGCTGTCTTTCCCGTTCCTGTTTGGGCTTGGGCTAAAATATCACTGCCCTTTAGAATGTGGGGAATCGTTGCCTCCTGAACTTCTGATGGTTTCTCAAAGCCCATATCTTCAATTGCCCGTAAAAGATCTTTCGATAAGTTTAATTCATTAAATCTCAATATATTCTCCTAAATGTATTTTTTAAACAAAAAAGGCCGAGATTCACCCGGCCTTCAAGTTCCTTCTTTTTTTATTATACCATAAATCAAGCTAGATTTCTTGCTTTCTTACCTTATATTTTCTTTTCCCCTTATCGAACATGATGAAAAGAGGGACCCATATCTTGAGCCCCTCTTACCTTTTCTAAAAGCCGATCCCTCTCCATGAGGGTCCATCAGGCTTATTCTTCATCTTCATCGACAACTTCATAGTCTGCATCACTTACATTTTCTTCAGAATTTCCTGCTTCTCCCGGATTTCCTTGGCCTCCATTTTCCTTGTAGAGCTTTTCGGAAATTCCATAGAAGGCTTGGGTTAATTCTTCAGTTTTTGCCTTGATTGCATCAATGTCGTCTGAGTCTTTTACTTCTTTTAAGGCTGCAATAGCATCTTCAACCTTTTTCTTATCATCATCACCAATCTTACCTTCAACTTCTTTCAAGGTATTTTCTGCTTGGTAGATCATGGAATCTGCATTGTTTTTCACTTCAATGGATTCTTTTTTCTTGCTATCTTCTTCTGCATACATTTCTGCTTCTTTAACCTTTTCTTCAATTTCTTGGTCTGTTAGGTTGGAAGAGGAAGTGATGGTAATGTGTTGTTCCTTTCCAGTTCCTAAATCTTTAGCAGAAACATTTACGATTCCGTTGGCGTCAATATCAAAGGTAACCTCGATTTGAGGGATTCCTCGGCGAGCTGGAGCAATTCCGTCGAGTTGGAAACGACCCAAGGTCACATTGTCTGCAGCCATTTGACGTTCCCCTTGTAGAACATGGATGTCTACGCTGGTTTGGTTGTCTGCAGCTGTTGTAAATACTTGAGATTTTTTGGTAGGAATGGTTGTATTTCTTTCAATTAAGCGTGTAGTAACCCCACCCATGGTTTCAAGACCTAGGGACAAGGGAGTTACGTCAAGTAAAAGTAAGTCTTTTACATCTCCACTTAAAACTCCCCCTTGGATTGCAGCACCTAGGGCTACACATTCATCTGGGTTGATGTCTTTTTGTGGGTCTTTACCGATTAATTTTTTAACTGAATCTTGAACAGCAGGAATCCGAGTGGATCCACCAACCAATAGAACCTTATCAATATCTCCTGCAGATAGGCCAGCATCCTTTAAGGCTTCCTTAACTGGTCCTTCTGTTGCCTTTACAAGGTCCTTGGTCAAGTCATCAAACTTAGCCCTGGTTAGGTCCA
This sequence comes from Urinicoccus massiliensis, assembly GCF_900120405.1. Taxonomy (GTDB): domain Bacteria; phylum Bacillota; class Clostridia; order Tissierellales; family Peptoniphilaceae; genus Urinicoccus; species Urinicoccus massiliensis. The sequence continues at coordinate 433,639 of NZ_LT635492.1, forward strand.
TATTTAAGTGAAGGGGACCTTCTGCTGTTGCAGTAATAAAGGGAAGGTTGATATTTGTAGACATGGTTGAAGACAATTCTTTTTTAGCCTTTTCAGCAGCTTCTTTTAAACGTTGTAGGCTCATCTTGTCAGCCTTTAAGTCAACACCGTGTTCCTTTTTAAAGGATTCAGCAATAAAGTCAATGACCCGGTTGTCGAAGTCATCCCCACCAAGTTTGTTGTTGCCTCGAGTTGCATGGACTTCAAAGACTCCATCGGATAATTCCAGGATGGACACGTCAAAGGTTCCTCCTCCAAGGTCAAAGACCATAACGGTTTGTGAATCCTTGTCCTTGTCTTCTCCATAGGCCAAGGCAGCGGCTGTTGGTTCATTGACAATCCGTTTAACTTCCAGGCCAGCAATTTTTCCTGCATCTTTTGTAGCTTGTCTTTGGGCGTCAGTAAAGTAAGCCGGAACGGTAATAACGGCGTCCGTTACTTTTTCTCCTAGGTAGCTTTCAGCATCTGCTTTTAATTTTTGAAGGATCATGGCTGAAATTTCTTGAGGAGAGTATTTCTTTCCATCAATTTCTACGCTGTAGTCACTTCCCATGTGCCTTTTAATAGAAGATATTGTCCGGTCAGGATTTGTAATTGCTTGACGTTTTGCTGTTTCCCCAACCAATCTTTCCCCATCTTTTGTAAAAGCCACTACTGAAGGAGTGGTACGGTTCCCTTCAATGTTGGGGATAATAATGGCGTCTCCACCTTCCATTACAGCTACAGCTGAGTTTGTTGTTCCTAAATCAATACCAATAATTTTGCTCATAATTTTCCTCCTTATTGTGAAACCTTGACCATGGCAGGTCTCAATACTTCATCATTTATCATATAGCCCTTTTGAACGACATCGATGACAACTCCTTCTTCCACACCTTCTTTTTCTTCTACTAAAACAGCGTGGTGCCGGTTGGGATCAAACTTTTCATTCAGAGCTTCCATTGGACATATATTGTTTTTCTTTAACAGGTCTAAAAGTTGCTGGTAAATCATTTCAACCCCTTCTTTAAAAGAGGATTCTTCATCTGAGTGGTCTAGAGCCCGCTCAAAATTGTCAATGACTCCCAATAAATCCAGGGCAACCTTTTTAACCCCCAGGGCTAAAAAGTCCTTTTTTTCTTTTTCAACCCTTCTTTTGTAGTTGGTAAAATCTGCCGTTAACCGAATGAGTTGGTCCTTATAGGGGTCTTCTTGACCTTCCGATACTACTTTTTCTTCCGGACAAGTTTTTTGCTCCTGGTCCAGGTCTTCCTCTAAAAGACTCTCCTCTTCCAGTTCCAAATCTTGCTTCTTTTTTTCTTTCGCCATTTCATCACCTTCTCTACATTACTTGAATACTTTTAGAAAGATTCTTTGCAACAGTGCTGACTATATCTATAATCCAGGGATAATCCATACGAACCGGCCCAATAACACCAATTTGTCCTATGCGGTTACTGTCAATAGCATAGGTTCCTGTTACTAAAGAGTTTTCGTGTAAAACTTCTTCTTTATGTTCCGAGCCGATAATAACATGCACATCTCCTAAATCCGTATCCTTAGGAAAGATTTCCACAATGTTTCTGGGATCTTCCATAAATTTAATTACATTTCTTGCCTTGCTAAAGTCTTGAAATTCTTCCATATCTAAAATACTTGTCAGCCCTTGGCTGTAGACATCCACCTTTTCGACCTTTTCCGTCAAGTGGATGGCTAGGTCCACAATGGCTGTAATTAGATTTTTATATTCCACCATATCCCCTTTTAATTGAATGTGGACGGAATCAAAGGAAGAGAAGTCAACACCGCATAAGTTTTTATTCAAGCTGTACTTTAAAGACTTTAAGTCTTCCTCAGAAATTCTATTCGGCAACCTTAAAATATTTTTTTCAACAATTCCCTGGTCACCAACAAGGATGACTAACAAAAACTTATCATGAATTGGCAACAATTCAATTTGCTTTAAGATACGATCTTGACGGCTGGGGGCCAGAACAAAAGCCGGAAACTTGGTAATTTCATTCAGCAGCTTTGCCGTTTGACTAAAAAGCTCCTCTGTTGAATACATGGCTTTTTTTAGCAGGTCAACAATATAGAGCTTTTGGTCTGAAGCAAGAGCCCGCTTTTGGTCCTTCCATTCCTCTACAAAAAACCTGTAGGCCTTGTCAGAGGGAATCCTCCCTGCAGAGGTATGGGGCTTGTTCAGGTAACCCAAGTCTTCTAAGTCGCTCATCTCATTGCGAATTGTAGCAGAACTCACTCCCAAGTCATATTCCTTTGAAATCTTTCTGGATCCTACAGGAATAGGGATTTCCAAGTAGGAGTGAATGATGGCATTTAATATTCTAATTTTTCGCTCATCCATCTTCTTCACCCTTTCTTATTAGCACTCAATTAAAGGGAGTGCCAAACCTTCTGTCTATATGTTACTATGGTTTTGGCACTTTGTCAATAGGACTGCTAATCTTTTCTAAAATATTTTTTTCTAGAAAAAAAGAGCCCCTAAAGCTCTTTAAAAAGTTCGATAAAAATCCAATTCAACTTGGTTGGCCACATCTTGTCCATAGCTAGTAAGCCGGTAGGTTCCTTCTACTTCTTCCAGGCTTTGGGCCTGGATATTTTTTTCAATGGCCCGGGAAAAGACTTTTTTAAAATCAATTCCATAGTCTTCTTCAAGGTCTTTAACAGGAATTCCAGAATTGAGTCTTAGGGACAAGATAATTTTTTCCATCAGCCGGTCTCTATCACTTAGCTTTTCTCTTTGATCAATAGGTTTTTTACCCAGGGCAAGATCCTCCATGTAAGAAGTAAGACAAGGCGTGTTGGCCCAGCGTTGGTCCCGGTAACTTGAATGGGCACTTAAGCCCAAACCCAAATAATCCTGGACCTGCCAATAGGCTAAATTGTGGCGACAGGGATTTTTCTTGGTAAAATTAGAAAGTTCATATTGTTGGTAGCCAAGTTCTGCCAGCCGGTCTTGGATATAGTGGTCCATTAGCCGGTCCTCTTGGTCCTTGGGCAACTTTTTCAAGCCAGAAAGGACTTCTTCTCCCAAAGGAGTTCCCTCTTCTGGAATAAAACTATAATAGGAAAGATGGGTCAAGGCCAAACCTTGAATATAGTCTAGGTCTTTTTTAACATGGGTCAAGGCCTGGCCAGGAAGACCAAAAATAAAATCTCCATTGACTTCTTCTATAGAAGACTTGGCCAATTGATTGAGGCAGGCATCCACATCTTCCAAGGAATGAATCCGTCCCATTAGGTCCAAAAATTTCCTTTGTCCCGACTGGATTCCCATGCTCACCCTATTTAGGCCCAGCTGATTTAAGGCTTGAAAGTCCAAATCTTTTCCAGATTCCGGGTTGACCTCCATGGTCCATTCCATGTCTTTAGTCAAGTTAAAAGACTCTTGAATTTTTTCAAACAAGGGGACCAAGCGCCCCTGACCCAAGACACTGGGAGTCCCTCCTCCCAGATAAATGGTCCGGATTTCTTGGTCCCTTAACTCTTCCTTATAAAGATTTATTTCTCGGTCTAAGGCTCTTAGGTAGGCGTCCATGTCCCCTGTTTTACTCGTTGATGCAAAGTCACAATAGGCGCATTTTTTCCGACAAAAAGGCAGGTGGATATAGAGAGAAATCATGATTCTTCGTCATATTTAAGAACAGACAAGAAGGCTTCTTGGGGAATGTCCACATTCCCAATAGACCGCATCCGTTTCTTTCCTTCTTTTTGTTTTTCCAAGAGTTTCTTCTTCCGAGAAATATCTCCTCCATAGCACTTAGACAAGACATCCTTTCTCAGTGCCCGAATGGTTTCTCTGGCTATAATCTTTGACCCAATGGCTGCTTGAATGGGAACGGCAAATTGGTGTCTTGGTATGGCATCCGTCAGGCGTTCACATATTTTACGGCCCCGTTCATAGGCCTTATCTCTATGGACGATTAAGGAAAAGGCATCTACAACTTGTTGGTTGATGAGGATGTCCATTTTTACCAGGTCACTTTGTTGGTAACCCTTTAAGTCGTAGTCAAAGGAGGCATAGCCCCTGGTCTTGGACTTTAAGGCATCAAAAAAATCATAAATGACTTCATTTAAGGGAAGGTCATAGGTAATTTGAGCCCTGGTTTCTTCCAGGTACTGCATGTCAATAAAAACCCCTCGGCGATTTTGACAAAGCTCCATAATGGCCCCTACATAGTCTGTTGGTGTCATAATTTCAGCCCGGACAATGGGCTCTTCCATGTATTCAATTTCAGATGGATCCGGAAGGTTGGAGGGATTTTGGATTTCTAAGAGTTCATGGTCCGTGGTCATGACATGGTAAATTACAGAGGGCGTCGTGGTAATTAGGTTAAGGTCAAACTCCCTTTCCAATCTTTCTTGGATAATTTCCATGTGTAAAAGACCCAAAAATCCGCAACGGAAACCAAAGCCCAGGGCTGCCGAAGTTTCTGCTTCAAAGTCCAAGGCTGCATCGTTGACCTTTAATTTTTCCAAGGCATCACGAATTTCTGTATATTCTTCCCCCTCGGCTGGATAAATCCCACAATAGACCATGGGGGAAACCTTCTTATAGCCCTTTAGGGGCTTATCGGTGGGGCGGTTTTTCAGGGTGATGGTATCCCCTACTTGGGCATCCCGAACTTCTTTAATGCTGGCAGTAATGTAACCAACATCTCCGGCTCTTAATTGATCTAAGGGAATGTGCCCGTTGGCATTGACACCTACTTCCACCACTTCAAAAGATTTTTTTGTATTCATCATTTGAATGGTATCCCCTACTTTTACTTGGCCATCGAAAATTCGAACATAACAAATAACCCCCTTGTAGGAGTCATAGTTTGAATCGAAAATCAAGGCCTTTAAGGGGGCATCTTCATCTCCATTAGGTGCTGGAATATCCCGGACAATAGCCTCTAGGACCTGGTCGATATTTAAACCAGTCTTGGCAGATACCCTGGGGGCATCTGCTGCCGGTAGACCTATAATATCTTCAATTTCTTGAACCACTTCGTCGCAACGTTGGCTGGGCAGGTCAATCTTATTTAAAATCGGAAGAATTTCCAAGTCTTCATCCAAGGCCAAATAGACATTGGCCAGAGTTTGAGCCTCCACCCCCTGGGTAGCATCCACTACCAATAGGGCTCCTTCACAGGCTGCCATAGACCGAGAAACCTCATAGGAAAAATCCACATGGCCCGGTGTGTCAATGAGGTTAAAGGTATATTCATGACCATCTTGAGCCTGGTAGATCAAACGAACAGCTTTTAATTTTATCGTAATTCCCCGCTCTTTTTCCAAGTCCATACTGTCCAGGACCTGCTGCTCCATTTCCCGCTTGGTCAGCATCCCAGTGGACTCAATCAAACGATCAGCCAGGGTGCTTTTTCCGTGGTCTATATGGGCAATAATGGAAAAGTTGCGTATATAATCTTGTCTTGCCATACTACTCCTATCCTATTTTATAATTTTCCAACTTTGTTAAATGGGAAATAGCGGAAAACAACAATCCCCTTGATGGCCTTCTTCCCAACGGGTCCAAAGGCTCTGGAGTCCATACTTTCTCCCGGTAGACGGTTGTCTCCCATGACAAAGTAATCATCCGGCCCCAGGGTCCAGGTATTTTCATTTTCTACCAGGGTTTCTGTCCCTTGGATATAGGGTTCATCAATTTCTTTTTCATTGACATAAACCCTGCCGTTGAGAATTTGAATCGTGTCTCCAGGTAGACCAATCAACCGCTTAACATACCTTTTATTTTCAAAGGGACTTTGTATAATGACAATTTGTCCAGGCTCCGGATCCCTAAAAAATAGAGGAAAAACCAGGCTAATGACATGGTCATTTTGGTGGAGGGTTGCCTCCATGCTGGGTCCTTTTACATTTGATGTATTAAAAATGAAATTTCTAATGAACAGGGCCAATACAAAGGCCACTGCAATGGTTATAAGCCAACTTTTTATTGATTCTCTATCCATATAAACCTCCTGTTATCTAATAAGGTATTTTATCATATCCTGGTAAGTCCTTGCAATATCGGGACAAATTGGACTGTGAAAACTTCTTGCAAAAGCCTTTAAATCGTGGTAGAATACAAAGAGTTAAAGAGTGCATGGAGGTGAAGATATGGCAAATATTAAATCAGCAATTAAACGTGTGGATATTGCTCGTAAAAATGAAGCTCGTAATCGTTCCTTAAATTCTGGGGTTAAAACTGCAATCCGCAAATTTAACGAAGCAATCCAAGCTGGAAATAAAGATGAAGCAAAAGACTTATTAAAAGCTGCCGATAAAAAAATCAAAAATGCTACTAAAAAAGGTGTTATGCACAAGAATAAAGCTGCTCGCACCCTTAGCAAGATGGCAAAAACTTTAGTAAAATAAAAATAGAAGGTCTAGGCCTTCTATTTTTTATGCTTATTTTTGGCTCATCATCTCTAAAATTTTTACTTCCACCAGGTATTGGTCTGGAATGGATAGACTCTTCAGATCCTGATCCAAGTTAATGAGGGCATCCAGCATATTTTTTAATTCTTTTAGACTAAAACGCCCCACCTCTTGGCAAAGTTTTTTGGCCACAAAGGGGTGGACTCCCATTCTCTGCCTTATGGCCTGTTCTTGGTAGCCTTGGTCCAATAGAATTTTTGCCCGATAGAGGTTTTCAACCTGGCGGTTTAAAAGGCCCACAATTTGATAGCTGTCAATGTTTTGATCTTTAAGGCTTTTTATGGCCTCAAAGGTCTTTTTTACATTCTTAGCTACAAAGGCATCTGTCAGGGCAAAGATGCTCTTTTCTTTTTCATAGGAGATGAAGTAATCAACATCCGCTTTTTCTACTGGCCGTCCGGAACAGGCCTGTAAAATTTTCTCCCATTCCAGCTTAACTTCTAGCAGGCTGGCATTGTTTTGGAGGTAGCCCATAAGGTCAATAAAATATTGAAAGACCCCGTAGGCAATCTCTCTTTTTTCCGGATCCTGTTTTTGGAGAAATTGAAGCAATTCTCTGGCCTGTAGGGGCTTACAGGGGATGACTTTCCCATGTTTTTGGATGCTCTTATAGACTTTTGTCCTCTTGTCCAGGGCTTTTTTTGATTCAAGACAAAGGAGAACTGTCCCCTCTTGGATCTTTTCCAAATTGTTGAAAAACTCCTTGGACAAGTTTTTCCCATTGGTAAATTCCTCAATATCTTGGATGACCACAAGTTTTCTAGGGCTCATTAGGGGCAGGGTCACCAAGGCATCAAGAACCTTGTCCTCTGTTGCCTCCCCTTTAATGTAGACTACATTAAAGTCCACTAAATTTTGTGGAACCCACCTCTTGGCAAAGGTGGTGGCAATTTCTTCCATTAAAAATTTTTCTTCCCCGGACAATAAAACCAGTTGATTTTTAGCAATTTCTTCTTCTATTTGTAAGTAATTCATGGTCCTTAAAAACCTTTCTTAATCCATACATATATCCATTTAAAACAAGAAAATAGCCCAAGAGCTCATACTTGCTCAAGCCCATTTCTTGCCCTGTTTTTACTATTTTATCACTCTTGGCCCCATAAAATAGACAGCCCAGGTCCTTGAGACAATAGGTTGCCACACCATGGTTCTTTAGCCGGTCCAAAACCTCTTGGTGGGGGTGGCCAAAGGGATTATTTTTCCCTGAGGAAATCACGGCTATTTTGGCTTTGATTTGATCTAGAAATTTTTCTCCGCTAGATGTTTTAGACCCATGGTGGCCAACCTGGTAAACATCTGTGGGATAGGCTTTTAACCTGTCTTCCAATTCTTTTTCCCCATCTCCCGTAAAGAGGATTTTTTTACCATCCAGATAGGCGTAAAAAACCAAAGACCGGTTGTTTTCTTGGTCCTGTACAGTATTTCCGGCCAAGACATCCAAAAAGAAACCCTCATCCATAGGATACTTGTACCCCGCCTCCATATAGGTCCCGGAAATTTTTGCCCCCTGTAAAAACCTGACCCACTTGGGATAGATATGGGAAAAGTGGACTTGACCTATACTAAACTCTTTTGCCAAGTCTCTCAGACCGTCACAATGGTCTTCATCCCAGTGGGTAATGATAATGTGGTCTATACGGCTGACCCCCCTGGCCTTTAAAAAGGGAACCAGGTACTTCTTGGCCGGTCTGGACTTTCTCGCCCCACCAGTATCCACCAGGCATATCTTATGTTTGCTTTTTATTAGACTGCTATCCCCCTGGCCTACATAGATAAAATAAACCCCTTCTTCCCTAGCCTGTAAAAAACTTGTAGTTAAAAGGCCCAGGGTGAAAATAAGGCAACAAAAGCTAAAGAGCCTGCGCGTATTTCCCCTGAATTTATTTCCCAAATAGGCAAGATAAAGCACAAGGTAAAAGAGGATTTGTGCCTCCAGGCTGGCCTTGCCAAACCTGAGCTTGAGCCTTGTAAAAACCATCAAAATCTGGTTTCCCCACAAGAGAAAATTCGACAAACTATTTAAAAGAAGGGTAAACAGATAGGGCTTGATGCCCAAAAGTTGCCCCAGTCCATAGAGAAAGCTTGCGTTGATAAATAAACTATAAAAGGGCAACAAGAGAATGTTGGCCAAAAATTGAGCCAGGTTGATTTCAAATTGCATGGTCAATAAAAGAGGTAGAATCCCAATGTTTACAGCGATAGAAGCCGTAATTAATTGGAAAAATCCTCCATTGAAGGGGTAAAAGGCCCTATCCAGGTAGGGCTTGATGAAAATCAAGCTAAAATAGGCCCCATAGGAAAGATAAAATCCCATGGAATATAGGTGGAGGGGAAAAATAAGAAGCTGGAGGCAGGCTGCAAAAACAAAGAGTTTTCCATAGTCAAATTTAATGGCCTTGAGCTCACTTATTAGGGTAAAGAGAAGGAAAAATAAAACTCGAAATCCCCCAATGGATCCCCCTATCAATAAAAGGTAGAAAACTGCCGACAGATAGGCCAGGCCTAGAGCCTTTCGCCTTGGTAAAAATTGAATGAGAAGACCTCGAACGCTCCCATAGAGGAGGCCAATATGTAGACCGGATATGGCCAGGATATGAGCCAGGCCCAGGTCTTTTAATTGGTCAGACCAGAAATTGCTCTCCTTTTTAGACAGGAGGACTTGTTGAAAAAGTTCTTTGGCCTGGGGATCCAAGTCCTTATTTACTAATTTTTTTTGGATTTTGTCCTGGAGCTGGTAAAAGAAATTTCCCTTCTTTAAAACCCTAACCCATCTTCCACGTCCCTGGCCCCGAATGCCCTTGGACTGCAAGTAAATCGGGTAGGACTCCGTAGACCAATCACTAGCCTCTTCCCTAGCCTGAATTTGTCCTTGGAAAATGGCCCGACTCCCTGGAGAAAGGTCTTTTTTACTATAAAAAATAATTTTCGGTGATCCCTTCTCTTCTAGCTTTAAAGTCAGCTGGTAGGAATTTTCCTTCTTTTCACTTACCAGAACCCTTGCTTGAAAAGTCCCCTTATATCCTTGAATGGGACTTGTATCCACCAAGGAGGACCTGGCGAAAAATAAGGCAAATAAAAGAAAACAAGCTAAGACCCTTTCCTTTATCTCCCCATCTATATAGGGATATAGGTAAAAAATTGCCATTACCAGAACAGGCAATAAGATGAAAAAATTTTCATAATGAAAGCCTGAAAATAAACCCATTAAAGAACTTATTAAGTAGACCATATGCCCCTCCTACCATACCATTGTAGCCGAAATTATGGTAAAATAAAAGTAGTAAAGGATGGATGAAAAATGGATAAATTAGACTATAGACCCTATCGTAAAACCCTTGACCTGGCCCTCCAAGCAAGGGAGGAAGAAAATACATATGCCGTTGAAGATACAATCTTTTTAGAAAAAACTCCCCACTATGACCAACAGTTGGGGCAAGTTGGCGGTGCCCAAGTTTTGGACTTAAAGAAATCTCCTGAAGGCTACATTCTCCACTTGGCTAACCAGGCAAAAAATAATCTCCAAGAAATTGACTGGCAAAAACGCCTGCGCTTTATGCAGCTCTCCCTGGGCCGGGTTCTTTATAGCTTGGCCTTTAACCACCTCTTGAATATCCCCACTTTGGACTACCATATCCATGACCAACATGGACAAATTGTCCTGGACGCCCAGGATATTCCCTTCCGGTCCCTGGACCAGGTTGAAAGTCTGGTGAATTATACAGTTTTGGCCAACCTCCTGGTCCACCAAACAAAAATAGACAACGGAGTTCTGGTGCGGGTTGGGGACTACCCCCTACAAAAATCCATGGGACCCCACCTGGTGCGAACTGGCGAGGTGGGTGAAAGTCGAATTTTCGACTTAAAAAAAGTTGACCAGGGAATCGAAATTTCCTTCATCAGTGGTCAATTGGCCCATGAAAACTATGTGGACCTTGCCAAAACCATGGACAACTTGGCCCAAATCTTAAATTGTCCTGTAGACAAGGTCCCCAGCAAGGTCAAACAGCTTCTTTTAAAAAAAGACCACTACCGGTCTGAAGTAAAGAAAACGGAAAAAAGCAAGCAAAATGACCTGGCCCAAAAGCTCATGGCCCAAGCTTCCGACTTCAAGGGGGTTAAGGTAATCTATAAGAGCATAAGTCATGTGCCTTTTAACGATTTAAAAGAGGCCTCAGCCCAGATTATGGACCAAGATGATTATTTGCAATTATATGGCCTACCCTCTCCTGACCAATCCCAATTTTTAATTTGCCTGTCTAAAAACCGCAATGAGGACTTAAAAGAAATCTACGATGGTTTAAAAGATAGCTATAAATTAGAGGGTGGCGGAAACTATTTAAGAGTCCAAGGAAATGTTCAAAGTAAATATCTGCCCGAACTTATGGAAAAGTTCTTAATCAGCTTTCAAACAAAAATAAAGCAGTAGGAAAACCTACTGCTTTATTTTTGTTACCCCTTCTCCATCCACAGTTACTTCTAGGATTTGAACCCCTTCCTGGGCCAAATCTTCCAAGTCTTGCAAGGTGGATTCTTTCGAAATTATCAAACTGGTGGACCCGGCTCCGGAAATATGGACACAGGCCCGGTCCTTTAAAGATTCTTTCAGGTCTGAAAAATAAGGAATATATTTTGCACGATATTGTTCATGTAAGCGGTCTTGGGAAGCCACTTTTAAAAGATTAAAGTCCCCCTTTTCAAAGGCTTCAATGAGAAAAGGTAGGTGGGAGAGGTTGAAAATGGCATCCTCCATGGGAACTTTTTTTGGCAGTAAGTCTCGGGCTACATCCGTTAAGAGCTCATCTTGGGGAATTAAGAGGGTGAAAACCAAGTTGGAAGAGACAGAAACTTTTTTATAGTAAAGGCCCCCATCCCGCATGGCGTAAACCAGGCCCCCTAAAAGAGCTGGAGCTACATTGTCCGGATGGCCTTCCATTTCCGTTGCAATCTCTAAAAGCTGTCCTTGAGACAAGCCCAATTTGCCCAATTCATTGGCTGCAGTAATTCCTGCCACAATACAAGCTGCACTGGATCCTAGACCCCTGGATCTTGGAATGTCTCCGTAAAAGTTGAAGTTTGCTGCTAGAGGGTCTTTTCCCACATGGGCAAAAGTTTTGACATAGGCATCGTAAACCAGGTGGCCTGTTTTTAAATTACTTTCCCTAGCCTCTTCCACTTCCAAGTATTGGTAGAGGGATAGGGCCAGACCTATGGTGTCAAAGCCGGGACCCAGGTTGGCCGAAGTTGCCGGAATCCTTAGTTTCATTCTCCATCTCCTATTTTTTCTACAATCTTCTTCATCTCCTGACAAGAAATCACTTCCTCCGGCTTTTGCGTCTTGACCCAAAGGTTCCTAATTACCGATGGAACTTCCTTGCCGGTAAGGTCTGCCAGGTGGTCAATGGCTTCCTTGTCCGTCCAATCCCCTTCTTGTCCCAGAGCCTTTAAAACCGTATGGGGGAACTTATAGGGGCTGGCTGTAGACAAAATCAAGGCATGCCCTTGGGGGGCAAAATCCCTTTTGTATTTTTGATAGCAAAGGCTGGCCACAGCTGTATGGGGGTCCATGAGATAATTTTTTTCTCGATAGATTCGACAAATTTCCTCTTGAACTTCTTCCTCTTGGGCAAAGTATCCATGCCAGGAGGCCATCTTATCTTTCAAATCTTGGTCCACTTCATAACGCCCCTTTTGAGCCAAGTCTTCTTGGAGCTTCTTGACCTTCTTGGCATCCCCAGTTAAAAAGTAAAGGAAGCGTTCAACATTGCTGGATACCAGGATGTCCATTGAAGGAGAGCTGGTTTTGAAAAAGGGTCTATTGATGTCATAGACTCCTGTCTCTAAAAAGTCAGATAGGACATTATTTTTATTAGAGGCGCAAACAAAGTCTCCCAGGGGCAGGCCCATCTTTTGAGCCAAATAACCGGCTAAAATATTGCCAAAGTTTCCTGTCGGAACGACGACATCCAGCTTGTCTCCATAGGCCAAGGTACCTTTTTTTACCAATTGTAAATAGGCGTAAATGTAGTAGATGCATTGGGGCAAGAGCCGACCAATATTGATGGAATTGGCTGAGGACAGGTGGACTTGGTTTTTTTCTAGATGACTTTTTAGATCCTGGTCTAGGAAAAGTTCCTTGACCCCCCTTTGGGCATCGTCGAAATTTCCTTGAATAGCAAGACTATGGGTATTGTCCCCTTCTTGGGTAGCCATTTGAAGGTATTGGATTTCACTGACCCCTTGGTGGGGATAAAAAACTACAATATCAATCCCTTCAACATTCTTAAAACCCTCCATGGCAGCCTTGCCAGTATCTCCTGAAGTAGCTGTAAGAATCAAGAGTTTCTCCTTAGACGCCTCTTTCATAAACTGGGGTAAAAGAGCCAGGGCAAAGTCCTTAAAGGCCGCTGTTTGGCCATGGTACAATTCCAAAACACTAAAATCCTCCTCTTGGTGGAGGCCAATTAGGTTTTCCTTAAAAAAAGAGTTTTTATAGCCTTGAAGGACACATGATTTGATTTTATCTCGGTCCTCAGGGTCTACAAAGAGGCTCAAAATCTCTACTGCCAGGTCCCGATAATCCAGGTCTACATAGTCATGAAAGTCTATGGTCGGAAGCTCTTCCGGAACATATAAGCCCCCATCTGGTGCCAGTCCTTGGAGGACTCCCTGCCAAAAAGTCTTTTTTTCTTGATTTCCTCTTGTGCTAATATAGTTCATTTTCTCACTTGTCCATTTCCATAAATAATATACTTATAGGAGGTTAATTCTTCCAGACCAACAGGTCCCCGAGCATGGATTTTTTGGGTTGAAATTCCCATTTCAGCCCCCATACCAAATTGACCTCCATCGGTAAAACGACTGGATGCATTTACATAAACACAGGCTGAATCTACCTTTTGTAAGAATTTTTGACTGTTTTCATAGCTGTTGGTCACAATGACTTCGCTGTGGCCGGTGGAATATTTGTTGATGTGGTCAATGGCCTGGTCTACGGAATCTACAAACTTACAGGAACATTCCATGGCTAGGTACTCCCTTCCCCAATCCTCTTCTGTGGCTTCTTCCGCATCTAAAATCTGACAAGTTCCCGAATCTCCATGAACCTTGATTCCATGCTTTTCCTGAATTTCTTTAAAGGCCCTTAAAAAGTCTGCCCCAATTTTTTTATGGACCAGGAGACTTTCCATGGCATTGCATACACCAATTCTTTGGGTTTTAGCATTTTCCACAATGGCTAGGGCCATATCTAAGTCGGCTGTTTCATCTATATAAATATGACAGTTTCCTTCTCCAGTTTGTAGGACTGGGACCTTGGCCTGGTTTATACAGGCCCGAATCAAGGAAGCAGACCCTCTGGGAATCAAAAGATCCACATAACCCACAGCCTCCATCAAGGCCTTGGAACTTTCCCGGGTGGGGTCGTCAACGAATTGGACAAAGTTTGGATCCAAATTCTTGTCTTCCAGGGTTTTTCTTAAAATTTCAACTAATTTCCGGTTGGAGTGGATGGCCTCCTTGCCCCCTCTTAACAAAAGAGCATTGCCACTTTTAAAGGTCAGGGCTGCACAATCCACTGTCACATTGGGTCTTGCCTCATAAATAATGGCAATCACTCCAATGGGTACCCGCATCTTGCCTATCCTCAAGCCATTTTCATTTTCAACCATCTTGTCCACTGATCCAATGGGGTCTTCCAAGCCGGCTACAACCTTTAAACCGTCAATCATTCCCTGGATCCGGTCTTCATTTAAACGTAACCGGTCCATGAGACCTGGATTTAATGCAATTTCTTCCCCATAGGCCAGGTCTTTTGCATTGGCCTCAATGATTTCTTCTCGTCTGGCCCAAAGGTCTTGACCCCAGGCCTGGAGAATTTCATTTTTTTCTCTACTAGATAAGTCTCTTAACTTGGTCGCTGCTTTTTTTGCATTTTTAAACAAGTCCAGCATTTTTACCTCCTACGAATAAGGTTCCCACATCTTCTCCATCCATGATTTTACGGATAACCGATAGGTCTTGACTGTCGGCAATCACCATGTCAATTCCCCGCTCCATACAGAGCTTGGCTGCATCCAACTTGGTAATCATACCTCCTGTGCCAGCAGATGAAATGGCATTGCCCGCCATCTTATAGAGGTCTTCATCCACCTTTTCCACCAAAGACAGGCGCTTGGCCTGGGGATTGGTCTTGGGATTGGAATTATAAAGTCCATCAATGTCTGACAGCAGGATTAAGAGGTCAGCTTGGATAATCCGAGCCACCACTGCAGACAGCTTGTCGTTGTCCCCAAATTCAATTTCCAAGGTAGATATGGCATCATTTTCATTGATGATGGGCACTACATTTAAGTTAAAAAGTTCATCAAAGGCATTTTTTACATTGACCCCCATGGTGGTATTTTCTTCAATCATCCGGGTCAATAAAAGTTGGGCCACCTGGTAGTTGTAGTTGTGAAAACTTCGAGCATAAGTGTTCATTAGGGCCACTTGGCCTACTGCTGAGGCAGCCTGCTTTCTAGGTGTATCCTTGGGCTTTTCACTCAATAGCATCCGGTGGGCTCCTGCAAAGATGGCTCCAGAAGAAACCAGGGCCACCTCGATACCCTTATTTCTCAAATTAGCACACTCCCAAGCCAGCTGGTCTATTTTTTCTAAATTAATTTCCCCAGTTTCATGGGTAATGGACGATGAGCCTACTTTAATAACAAGTCGTTTTATATGGTTAAAATTTGTATTCATACTTCCCCCTAAACTTTATCCTATTATAGCAAAGATTATTTAATAAGAAAAGAAAAGCCCACTTTGACTTTCTCTAAGCTTATTTTCAAATAAATTTATACAAAAGTCTCATAATCGGTTATAATATAGAATACGTTCATTAAGAAATCAAGACTACTTTAAGGAGTTTTCCATGTTTGAGATTATAAAGAAAAAAACTCTCGCAGCCAATATTGTCGCTTTTGATGTTTTAGCCCCTCGGGTGGCCAAAGCAGCCCTTCCGGGACAATTTGTCATCATCATTGCAGACCAGTATGCCGAAAGAGTTCCACTTACCATTACAGACTATAACCGGGAAAAAGGCACCGTCCAGGTTGTCATCCAAGCCCTGGGACCTTCAACCCAAAAGATCAACCTATTTAACGAAGGAGATAGTTTCCATAGTTTTGTCGGTCCCTTGGGCCAAGCCAGTGAGTTTGTCCATATGGATTTGGAGGACTTAAAAAAGAAAAAATATCTTTTCGTTGGAGGAGGCCTGGGGGCTGCCCCGGTCTACCCCCAAGTAAAATGGCTCCACGACCACGGAATTGCCAGCCAAGTCATCATCGGTAGTAAGTCCAAGGACCTGGTTATTTTGGAAGAAGAAATGAAGCAAGTGGCCGAAAAAGTCTATATTGCTACAGATGATGGATCAAAAGGTTTCAAGGGTCTGGTTACCGACTGCTTGGAGGACCTGGTTAAAAAGGGCCACCACTATGACCATTGTGTTGCCATTGGTCCCATGGTTATGATGAAATACATATCCCTTTTAACCAAAAAATTAGGGATTCCTACAACGGTGAGTTTAAACCCCATTATGGTAGATGGTACGGGCATGTGTGGTGCCTGCCGGTGCACCGTGGCCGGCAAGACAAAATTCGCCTGTGTCCATGGTCCGGAATTTGACGGTCACCAAGTAGATTTTGACGAAGCCATGCAAAGGCAAAGACAATACGCCGATGTGGAAAAATTAAAAGGAGGGGATGGCTATGGACAATAAATCTCCGCGTTTCCAAAAAATCCCTGTTGCAGAATTGGACCCCGAGGTTCGCAAGAATAACTTCCAGGAGGTCTGCTTGGGTTATACTAAGGCAGAAGCCATCAAGGAAGCCCAACGTTGCCTCCAATGTAAGGTTGCCCGTTGTCGGAAGGGCTGTCCTGTTGCCATTGATATTCCTAAGTTTATCCACGGCCTGGCCAACGAAAACTTTAAAGAGGCCATTGAAAGCTTGTGGGAAGATACTTCCCTGCCGGCTATTTGCGGCCGGGTCTGTCCCCAAGAAAAACAATGTGAAAAGAATTGTGTCTTGACCAACCGAGGCGATAGCGTATCCATTGGTAAGCTGGAACGTTTTGCTGCAGACTATGCCAGAGAACAAGGTTGGCGTTTAGAGGGAAAAAAGCCGGCCAACGGCCATAAAGTTGCCATTGTTGGCGGTGGCCCCGGTGGTTTAACCTGTGCCGGCGAACTCGTCAAAGAAGGCTTTGAAGTCCATGTTTTTGAAGCCCTACAAAGACTGGGAGGCGTTTTAATCTATGGGATTCCCTCCTTCCGCCTGCCGGATGATGTGGTTGAAGCTGAGGTGGAAAATTTAAAGGCCCTGGGAGTCCATTTTGAAACCAATGTAATTATTGGCCGAACCGTAACCATTGACCAATTAAAAGAAGAGGGTTTTGAAGCCTTCTTTGTCAGTTCAGGTGCCGGCCTTCCTAAGTTCTTAAATATTCCCGGCGAAAATTTAAATGGTGTTTTTTCCGCCAATGAATTTTTAACCCGAGCCAACCTTATGCGGGCCAATGACCAAAACTATGACACCCCTATTAAGCTAGGGAAAAAAGTTTCTGTCATTGGTGGCGGCAATGTTGCCATGGACGCTGCCCGGGTGGCTAAACGTTTGGGATCTGATGTAACCATTGTCTACCGCCGTGACCAAGATAGCCTTCCTGCTCGAGCCGAAGAAGTCCACCATGCCATTGAAGAAGGTATCCACTTTGCCTACCTAACCAACCCCAAGGAAATTTTGGGCAATGACCAAGGCTGGGTTGAAGCCATGAAATGTATCAAGATGGAGTTGGGTCAAGCAGATGCCAGTGGCCGCCGTCGTCCCTCCCCTATCGAAGGGTCTGAATTTATCCTGGAAACCGACTCAGTCATTATGGCCCTGGGAACCAGCCCCAACCCCCTAATTGCCATGACTACAGAGGGTCTTGAAACAGAAGATTGGGGTGGCATCGTAGTGGAAGAAATGGGCCAAACATCCAGAGAAGAAGTTTTTGCTGGAGGAGATGCCGTTACAGGAGCCGCAACAGTTATCTTGGCTATGAGTTCCGGTAAGATTGGTGCCCAAGGTATTAAAAACTACCTTTTGAAGGAATAAATTTTTTAGGAAAGCCCTCAATTAAGTAAGAAAAAACTTTTAATGACAAAAAAACTTCCTGCAAAGTGCAGGAAGTTTTTTTCGTTAAATCAATAGTTCATCAAGATCTTTAAGAAGGTTTTTTCAAAATATTCTTTCTTAACTCTTATGGGACTATTATATATGAATTGATATTATTTATCAATAGTATTTTTCGATTTTTTTCTTTTTATTTTTATCAAAGTCCTCTTAGCGGATTCTTAAACTTTCCCCTTGGACTAATTCCGCCGCTTCAGGATAAAGACCCTTCTTCACAGCTTCTTTTAAGTCCTGTTTATTTAATTTCCGTTCAATCTTAAAGTATTCCTCCGGAATTTTACTCTCATCTAAAATCTTTAAAGAAGGGGCATTTTTTTGAATGGCAAAAGAAAACAATCTTGTTTTGAATTTTAGCTTGTTAACATCCTTCATGGCCTCTTCAAGGTAGGATTTTAAGTTCTTCATCCTATTTTCTACCCTTTGCTTTTTCAGGGTCATCCGTTCAATTTCTTCCTTGTAGGCTTCTGCTTCGGCATTCAAGTCCCTTAAAACCTTGGCAATATTTTCAGCCTTAGTTTCAATGGCGTCATTGATATTTTTCAAGTGGACTTGAAGGTCCTCGTCCTCTAGATCTAAATCCAACAAATTTTGATAAATTTCCGTTAGCTCATATAAGTTCATCATTTCCCTCCCATTTTACTGCTTATAGCTCCATCTTGACCTATGTAAAAGGACGTAAAGATAAAATCTTTACGTCCTTTTTAATGTATATTTTACGCCATTTGTAAAGATAGGTAAAAATACTAGTATGTATGGTGCAGAAGAAGGGATTTGAACCCTCACAATGTCGCCATCACAGGATTCTGAGTCCTGCGCGTCTGCCAGTTCCGCCACTTCTGCATAAGATACATAATAGTATACACCTTTTTTTATCAATCGTAAAGCTTAAATTTAGAAAGAATTTCCTCCATAAATCAAATAGCGTACTAGGCAAAGAATCAAAAGATGGACTGGGTAAAAGGCGTAAAAGAAATACTTTGGCAGGCCCAAGGCCCCCCTCTTACCATTATAAAAATAAATCGGTAGACAGGCCGACATTCCCCAAAAACCCTCGAAATAAAAGCCCGCCAAGGTTGCCGGTAGGCGGTAAATCTTTTTATAGGGATGGACCAGGCCAAATAAGAGGATGGCCAAGTAGCCCCTTAGGTCGTAGTCTGCCTGAAAATAATACGAAGCCAACCCCAAAGCCACCAGGATCAAAATTTTTAAATACTTACTCATCCCTTCCTTGTACATAACCCATAGGCCCATAAAACCCAAGGCCAGGGTAAAGAACACATTTTGAGAAAAATTTGCTAAGACTTCATGATTAAATAAAAGGTCAAAGGGAATTTCAGATAGGATGGCAAAAAGACAAAGGTCTCGAAACATCCTCTTCCGATTTCTGGTATGGAAAAACCCCTCTACCAAGAGGAAGCAAAAGATAGGAAAGGCCCACCGACCCAGGTTCCTCCCCATATCGTAGACCTTCCAGACATCTATCCCCATAATTTGAGGATTATCTTGATAAAGATAGATTGGTTCCACCAGGGCCACCGTAGCATGGTCTATAAGCATGGACAGCATGGCCAACCATTTTAAACTGCTTCCTGTAAGTCCATCTTGTTTATTCATCTGGTCTCCTTAATATTTTGTCGTGTCTTCTAAAACTTGTTGGTAAAGTTCTTGACTTCTAGCCAGGTCTTCTTGAGATATTCCTGGAATTTTTCCATCCATCACATCCTGGCAAGCAGCCACTTGGGCCAAGCCCTGTCTTCGAACAACCATGGTTGCTATTTCTTTTAAGCCAATAACTCGAGTTTTCTCCCTCTTACTCAGGGTTAATTCCAAGGCCAGGCCTCCCTCAACCCTCTTGGTATTTTGGAAAGCTCGTTTTTGGTTGGATAGGCTGTTGCCCAAAGAATAGGCAATAAATTTTCCATCATTTCGCCGCTCTAGACCTTGGACCACATGGGGGTGGGACCCAATAATGGCATCCGCCCCATAGGAGAGGATTTCATTGGCCATGGCCTTGATGTGGTCACTGGGCCCTTGGGCATATTCTGTTCCCCAATGGGGCAGGACAATTAAGTAGTCACACTGGGGTCTCATTTTATCAATATCCGCCTTGACTTGGTCCAGGTTCAAGGGAGAAATCAAGTAGGGCTCATTTTTCGCCAGGCTGTCTAGGCCATTAAACATTTCAGAATAGGCTAAAAATCCTACTTGAATCCCATTGATATCTACCAAAATTCCTTTTTTATCCTGGTCCTTATAGGTTCCAAATTGGTAGAGCCCCTTTTCCTGGCAAAGGTCTATAAGCTTCTTGGCTCCATCCACTCCTCCGTCCAAGCAATGGTTGTTGGCTGTAGACAGGGCATCAAAACCATTGAGCTTTAAGGCGTCTATGGTTTCATGAGGGGCTCGAAACATGGGATAGGAGTGGGTTTGTCCATCAGGAGATACAGATCCCTCATAATTGGCCAGGGCAAAGTCTGCCCCTTGAATATAGGGTTCCATGAGTTCATAGTGGGTCCGAAATTGTGTTGGATTTTCATTCCTGGCTAGATTTTTATAAATAGGATAGTGGTAGATCACATCTCCTACAAAAAATAAGCGGGCAAGTTTTGCTTCTTTGACTTCTTCCTGACCCTGGGTCACTTTTTGCTGGTCTTCTTTCTTTTCCCCAGGTCCCACCTGCTGGCAGGCACAGAGGAAAATTACAAGGAGTAAGACCAAGGACTGGTGGATTTTTTTCATCTTTTTCTTCCCTCTCTTTATCTTTTTCATTCTCTTACTCCCTATTATACTAGAGCCGGCAGAATTTTCCACTAAAAAAATCCCTGGTAGCGGCTGGCTACCAGGGACTTGAATCCGTCTTATAGGTTTCTCAATTTTCTTAAAATCATCTTTTGTTCTACTTGGGCAACCAGTCTTCTTGTATAGTCTACAGTATCTGGGTTTACACTCATGGAGGTAATGCCTGCTTCTACCAAGAATTCTGCAAATTCTGGATATTGGCTTGGTCCTTGACCACAAATAGAGCAGGTTGTGCCATACTTGTTACAAGCATCTACCAAGATCTTAATGGCCCGTTTAACAGCTTCATTTCGTTCGTCAAAGTAACCCATGTTATTTAGGACGCCATTGTCTCGGTCAGCCCCCATAACTAATTGGGTTAAGTCATTGGATCCAATGGAGAATCCGTCTACTAATTGGGCAAATTCTTCAGCTTGGAAGACAACAGAGGGAACTTCTGCCATGATCCAAATCTTAAAGTCCTTACCTTGTTTTAGACCTTCTTCTTCCATGATGCCCTTAACGACTTTTAATTCTTCAGGAGTCCGGACAAAGGGAAGCATGGCCACAACATTGGTCAGGCCAAATTCTTCGCGAACCTTTCGCATGGCCCGGCATTCCAAACGGAAGCCTTCTTCGTATTCAGGAGAGATATAACGAGATACGCCCCGCCATCCAATCATGGGGTTGGCTTCGATGGGTTCTACTTCGTCCCCACCCTTTAAGCCTCTAAATTCATTGGTTCTAAAGTCACTCATCCGGACAACAATTTGTCTTGGATAGATAGCACTTGCTACAGTGGAGATCCCTTCAGCCAACTTGTCAATCATCATTTGTCCTTGACCGGTTTTAACCAGGTACATAGGATGGGCACCAATCATGTTGGTAAAGATAAATTCTGTCCGCATCAGGCCAATTCCATCAAAGGGAAGGTCCTTGTAGCGTTGAATTAGGCTGGGTTCTCCAAGGTTCATATAAATCTTGGTTGCTGTAACAGGAGCAACGGCTTTTAAGAATTGTTCATTGGCAATGCCGCCAGCTTGGTTTTCTGTCTTGGCTTCTTCTTTTTCTTGAAGAACATGGCCTTCATAGACAACTCCCCGAGTTGCATCTACAGTGATTTTTTGGTCTTCTTTAAGAATCTTTGTTCCATTCTTAGACCCAACAATACACGGAATTCCCAATTCTCTGGAAACAATGGCCGCATGGCAGGTCCGTCCACCTTCATCGGTTACAACGGCTGCAGACTTCCGCATAGCAGGAACCATGTCTGGGTTGGTCATGCCGGTAACTAGGATGTCGCCCTTTTGAATCTTGTTGATTTCATTGACATCTTTGATATGACGAACAACGCCGCGACCGATTCCGGGACTGGCTGCAAGACCTCTTAAAAGTGCCTTTAATTCTTCTTTTTCTTCCACTACTTCCACCTCTCCTTTATCTTCTTTTTTCAAAGTTGTAATGGGTCGAGATTGAAGAATGTAGAGATGTTTAGTATCTCGATCAATACCCCATTCAATATCTTGTGGTTTTTTATAGAGTTGTTCGATTTTTTGCCCTTGGTCAATTAGGATGGTTAATTCTTTTGGTGTCAAGCATTCCTTGTCTACAAAGTCCGGTCCTAGACTTTCTGCAATGGAAATTTCTTCTGTTCCAACACCGGATGCCTTTTTAACAACCATGGTGTTCTTTTCAGCAATATGTTTTTCAACAATGGTGTTTTCTACCTTGTCAACGGTGTATTCGTCTGGGGTTACCGTGCCGCTTACTACGGCTTCTCCTAGACCCCAAGATGCGTTGATCATCATTTCATTGGTGTTTCCGTTAATGGGGTTGGCCGTAAACATAACACCTGATTTTTCAGAGTTTACCATTTTTTGAACGACAACGGATAGGGAAACATCAAAATGGTTATAGCCCTGTTTTTCCCGGTAGTAGATAGCCCGGCTTGTCCATAGAGATGCCCAGCACTTACGGACATGGTTCATAAGCTCATGGTCACCATGGATGTGTAGATAAGTATCTTGTTGACCGGCAAAAGATGCATCGGGTAAATCTTCTGCAGTTGCTGAAGACCGCACAGCAACTTCCGGATCCTCAATGCCAATATTTTTAGAAAATTCTGCATAGGCCTTGATAATTTCATCTTCCAAAGGCTTGTAAATTTCACCGTTGACAATGGTGTCCCTTACTTCGCCACTGACAGCTTGTAGGTCGTCAACATTTTCGACATCCAAGTCCTTCATAAGTTCTTGGACCTTGTCCACGAGACCTGCTTCTTTCATAAAGACATCATAGGCTCCGGCAGTAACGCAAAATCCTGGTGGTACATCCACGCCCATGGAGGTTAATTCTCCAAGGTTGGCTCCCTTACCACCTACAACATTTACATCTTCCTTTTGAATTTCTGTAAACCACTTAATATAAGAGTATTGTGACATACTTAATCCCTCCTTTGTTATTTATTATAACATATTTGTTGTCTATGTCACTCTTTATTTTGTTTTTTCACCAAACTTTTTAGTTGGGCTATGGACAGGGTGGATACGGCATGCTTTGGAATTTCCAGGTCATCCAACATTTGATAGAGGGTCTCCTTACTTGGGGCTTCAATTTCTACATAGGCTTCCGGGTAGGTTTCTGGATCCCATTGGTCAAAGTCAAAGCGACAGTTTTTATAAGTGTAGCTCCGTCTTTTTTTATAGCCCCTATCAAAGCGATCAAAGCCTGTTGCCTTTAAAATCTCAACCAGGGCAGCAGGGTCATCAATATGGGTGGTGTATTCATAATTGTCCCGGACTCCTTGGTTGGAAACTTGTTTTTTAAAGGTAAACTCATGGACTTCTCCTTGGTCAGTCTTGATGGTTCTAAGACGTAGGTAGCCTTGGTCTTGGGGCCAATATTGCCTTGTGGACCAGATATTGATGTTTCTTTGTTCTTCTTCGCCTAAAAAGTTTCCCCCTAGATTTTTCAACCTTTCTTCCAACTGGTCAACATCTATTCCCAACAGTTTAACTTCTATTTCTCTTTCCATAGAATCTCCTTACATTGAAAATTTAAATAGTCTGCCGCTACACAAGTATATTGGATTCCATCTCTTTCTCCCTCATAGATAAAGCGGTGACCTGCCCCATGGAGGTGGCCGTAAAGGCAAAGGCTGACAGGATAGTCTTGGAGGGTTTTTGTATAGGCGGAATCGTCAAAACTTTGTAAGAGCGGAGGGTAGTGGATCATGGCAATAATTTCATTGCCCGGAGGGACCTGGTCCAAGGAATTTTTCAAGCGTTGGTTTTCCCTTAGGGATATTTTCTCATCCTTTTCATCAAAGTCTTTTGCATCCCTGGGAATCCAACCTCGAGTCCCGGCCACATAGAGGCCCTCCCGGATTTTCACGGCTGTATTATGGATAAAGTGGAGACTTTTAAAATTTGCTCCTTCCATTTTTGCCAGACTGGTCCACCAATAATCATGGTTGCCCTTGGATAGGACTTTTTGTCCCGGAAGTTGGTCTAGGGCATGGAGGTCTTGAAAGACTTCTCCCCACTTTAGGGCCCAGGAAATATCTCCCGGAACCAGGACCCAGTCCTCAGGGCCCACATGGCTTTGCCAATAGTCGAAAATTTTTTGATCATGGTCCTTCCAGTCTTGGCCAAAGATGTCCATGCTCTTGTCTTTTGTATAGTCTAAGTGTAAGTCTCCAATGGCCCAAATTCTACTCATTCACACCTCCTAA
This sequence comes from Urinicoccus massiliensis, assembly GCF_900120405.1. Classification (GTDB taxonomy): domain Bacteria; phylum Bacillota; class Clostridia; order Tissierellales; family Peptoniphilaceae; genus Urinicoccus; species Urinicoccus massiliensis. The sequence continues at coordinate 457,831 of NZ_LT635492.1, forward strand.
ATAAATTTTATGACAGGGAAGGTTTGGAATTTCTTCCCTACGACTTGTAAAGTAAATAATTTGATGTCTTTGACCCAAGTCAGCCAATAGGTCCCAGGCCCGGGTCAGGCGGTCTTGGTCAAAGTGGTTGAAGCTATCATCCAGAGCAATAAACATTCCTGTATTTAAACAGTCGCCCATGGCCAGCCTGGTGGCTAAGAAGACCTGGTCCTTGCTTCCTTGGGATAGGTACTTATAGGGAATAGTAGGGCCGTCCTTCATCTGGACTTCCACCTTTTCAGCCAGCCCCTGGATCCGCACATAGCGTCCCTGGGTTAAACGCTTTAAATAAGTGGATGCTTTTTGAAAAACTTTATCTTGGTCCACCCTTTGCCTCCGGCTCAACAAGTCTTGGAGATTTTTTTGAATTTTCTCCAAGGCTCCTATATCTTGTCTAATTTTAACCAGGTCTTCTTCTAGCCTTTGTCTTCTTTCTACGGTTTCCTGGAGTCTTGCAATTTTTGTCTCCTCTTGCCGGAAGATGTGTTCATAGTCCTTAATTTCTCCCAAGATTCTTGTTCTTTCTTCCATTCGATCCCTAAGCTGCCGGTTAATCCGGGCCACTTCTTTCAACTTGGAATTTTCCATTTCAAGACTATTTTCTTCAATTAGGTAGGGATATTTATTTTCCAAGACTTCCATTTCTTCCAGGCAGCGAGAGTAGTCCCGCCTTAATTCCTCCAGTTTCTTATCCCTGTCTAACTTGTTCCTAGCCAGGTCTTGCTTGATTTGAGAATAGGAAAGCCCATAATACTTTTCCAGTCTTCCCTGTAAAAACCGGCCTAATAGGTAGGTCCCCAGGCCTAAAAAAACCAGAAATACCCCCACGAACATCAAGATTTTTTTCGACAAGCCTCCCTGTCCCAAAAAGAGACCTAGAAAGGCCAGAACAAAAACCAGCGGCAGCCCCTTTAGCAGGCCGATTCCTTTCACTAGAGTCCGGTCCTTTTCCCTGTAGCTTTCTTCAGATTGGCGAATCAGGGCCAGCTGGGCTTGGTAGTTTTCAGCCTTTTCTTTCTTTTCTAGGTAGGCCACTTTCACTTCCTGGCTTTCCTCTTCTTCCTTAGGAGCCTCCTGATTTTCTAAAAGTCTTAAGACTTCCTCCAAGTTTTCCATTTCTTCCCCAACGCTTTTTTCCCGGTCTCTTAATTTTTCAAAATCATCTCTTTTACCATAGTCCTTGTATAGGCCAATCTTCAACTGGCCCTCCAGGTCCTCCAAGTCTTGGAGTTCTTTGATTTTTGACCCCAGGATTGACCGCGACTGGCCCTCTGTCCCATAGGAATCTATCTTTTCTTGAAGGGCCCTTTGAAAGGCTGCCAATTGGCTATTGGATTGTTGGTAGTTGACCTGGTAAAAAAAGTTTAAAAGGTCATTGGACTCAATGTCCTTCTGTTCCAGGGCCAATTGGGGAATAAAATAAACCTCTCGGAAGAGTTTTTCATTCATTCCCAGGAAGTAGTCCCCCATATTTGGTGTCCTAGACCCCCGATAAAAATCCACATGGTCTACCCTGCTATTTTCTGTTAAATTAAAAAGCTTCAAGTCTTCTTGCTTCTTGCTAAAGTCCCTCTCTGCCCGGTAGACCACACCCCCATCTTCAAACTCTATGGCCCCTGCATACTGCCGGCCATGCCAGGGAGCATAGAGGTCTTGCTCTTGGCGGTAGCTGTGGCTTTTGGTCCAATACTTGCTAAAGCCGTAAAAGACTCCCAAAATAAATTGGTGGATAGTGGACTTGCCGGATTCATTGGGACCATAAATGACATTTAGCCCCTCTCCCAGGTCCAGGCTTTTTTGATGAAATTTACCAAAAGACCATAGTTCAAGTTTTTTTATCTTCATAGGACTTCCCTGGTTAGGTCGATAAAAAGTTCCCTGGCCCGTGGATAAGAGGGGTCTTCCTTATCCAACAAGCTCCGATAGAGGTCTCCAAAAATATCTTCCCTTTTCATAAAATCCACCGCATCCTCTTGCCTTTCTCTTTGGTCTACAACTCTTACTTGGTAGGCATTCTTATGGAAAAAACTCTCAATTAACTTCCCATTTAAATCCAACTTTTCTGGCCCCTCTAGGATTAACTCATAAAAATCTTCTTGCTTCAGGCCATATTTTTCAATCCACTTACTGGGATAGGTCTCTTCATCTCTTAAAACCAGTCGATGACACCTTCTCTTGGCAGCAGGAATTTTTTCAACCCTCAAGGGTCTCAGGTCTACCTGCAAAAATCCATGGTCCCCCTCTTCTGAAATGTCCAAGGGCTCCGGAGATCCTGGATAGTAGGCCCGGTCTGTCAGCTGGCCTCCCTTGTGGATATGGCCCAGGGCCAGGTAGTCCATCTTCTTAAAAAAATCTTCCGCTTTTTGAAAATCCCTGGCCTGGAAATCCCCATGTAAGAGGCAAACCTTGTAGCCATCTCCTTGGACATCCAGGTCCCTAAGACGACTTAGGTCAGGTTCTAGGGGACCCGTCCAGGAAAGGCCATAGATTGTCAAATGGTCTTTTGGAAAGTCCAAGACTTCTAAATCATCAATTAGGTGGATATTTTCCCCCTCAAGATTTCCCAACTTATAGTCGTGGTTGCCCTTAATAACAATGACATGGTCCACAGGGGAAACAATAGAGGCAAAGCGTTTTAAGTCAAAATAGCTGGTATAGTCTTGTTCAAAGATATCCCCTGCCAATAAGAGGTAGGATATCCCCCGGTCCAAGCAATAGGCCACCTGGTTTTCCAGGGCCAACCAAAGTTCTTCCCGTCGGGCTTCCGCCATTTGACCGGTCAGGTTTGAAAAGGCCCGACCCAAATGTAAATCTGCACTGTGCACAAGTTTCATTTTTTTCTCCATCTAAAAATAGATGGCCCAGGCCACCTATTTAATTAACTTTTGCATTTCTTTAAATTCCGGCGTCCCACTTACCCTGGCGATTTCAAATAAGATGGACTCGGTATTACTAATGACCGCCCCATATTCTCTCATTTGGTCTAAACCATTGGTGTAGCGCATGGGGTTTCTTGAAGAAACGCAATCCCTGGGAAGGAAGACCTCATAGCCTGCATCAATCAGGTCCCTAACAGATGCTAAAACGCAAATATGACTTTCCATTCCTGTAACGATGATTTGCTTCTTTCCCTGTCTCTTTAATTCTTCTTGGACTTCAGCCTGGGTCCAGACACTGAAGCCATTCTTGTCAATACTCTTGGCATCTTTTGCATATTGACCCAGGGACTCAGAAAGGTCTCCCAGGCCCTTTTTATATTGGGTTGTAAAGAGGACAGGAACCTTATAAATTCCACATCCTTGCAGTAAAATTTGATTTTGCTTAATCAAGTCTTCTGCATCGTACATTCCTTGAATCAGACGGTCTTGAAAGTCTATAGCCAAAAGTAGGCAGTCTTCTCTTTTCAATTTCCAACGATTATTCAAATTTTCCCTCCTTAATTGATAGGTCCTTCATCCTTTGTTTTAAATCGGCCAGGTCAATTTTATCTACCGACTGGCTGTCAAAAGCCCCCAAAGCCCGGGCAAATTTCAAGGTCATTTCCAGGTCATATTTCTTTTCATACGCCCCAGATAGGCCAATGGTAACCAAGGTTAGGTCTTGCCGAGTCAGGTCTTTTGATTGGATGGTCCAATAGGAATGGTCCCTCATATAAATAGAGGTCTTTCCCCTACCCCCGATAAAAAGTCCCTTGACCCCTGCAGCCAAAACCATCTTGCCGGCCTGGATAACCTCATGACTAAAATTACACTTTAATCCACTGTAGTCTTCCAACTGTTCCTTACTACACACCAGGTTAAAGGGCCGTTCCTTGACACAATCTTGAATTCTCCCGTTTAGGCAGACAAAAACAGGATAGGCCAGGTCATGGGACCTTTTGATTAAATAGGGGTACTTTTCTTCAATGGCTTCTGTCCCCCCTAAAAGTAGGAAATTTTTAACCTCTTCCTGGTAGCTGGTCAGAGTGGAGAAGAGTCGGTTAAACTCTTCCTGGGTCGCCCGGGTGGGTTTCGATTGAAGAATTAGAGGGTCTTCTAGGCCCAGTCTAACCTCCTCCATAGACTCATCTCGAAAATCAATATCCACCAGACCCAGTCCTTCAGCCTTAGCAATTTTCTTGATTTTTTGACCAATCTTTCCTCCAATAGGAGCTAGGAGTAGGGGCTTGGCATCGTGCTGCCTAAAAATTCTTGCCGCCAAAATTCCCGGGGATGCAATATCCACAAATTTTTCTTTAAATTGGTTGACCTGTCCCATTTTTACAGGGTCCATCTTGTACTGGGTCACTAATTTTGGGCTGGCTTCAAAGATTAAAATCATTGGACTTCCTCAATTTCTTTAAAGATACCTGCTAGATCTTCTTGAATAGCCTCTAAGCGTTTATCAGCAACTTCTAAGTCATCATCTACTAGGTAAATATAAATCTTTAATTTCGGTTCCGTTCCAGAAGGACGGAAGAAAATTTTTCCACGGTCTTTTAAGACATATTGGATTAGGTTTTGTGGCGCCAGGTCAATTTTTCCCTTTTGGCCATGGAGGTAGTCAATGACTTCTCCCACTTCTTCTTGGGCAATTTTTGTCAAAGGATTCTTCCTTAACTGGTCCATAATCCGCCCCATGGTTCCTAGACCCTCTTGTCCCTCATAAATAATACTGTAAAGAAGTTCCCTGTGGGGTTTATACCGGGCATAAAGGTCCAATAATTGGTCATAGAGGTCCCGGCCCTGACTATCATAATAGGCCGCCATTTCACACAAGATCATGGAAATAATCACGGCATCCTTATCAAAAACATCATTGCCGTAGATATAGCCTATACTTTCTTCATAGCCAAAGACAAAGGTGTAATCTCCATTTTCTTCCCAGTCCACAGCCGGTGCACAAATATTTTTAAAGCCTGTTAGGGTGTTGAATCTTTCCAGGCCTAATTCTTTGGCCACTTCAAAACCCAGGTCTCCTGTTACGATGCTCTTGACCACAGCTGGCCTTTCAGGTAAACGATTTTGCCTGTCTAATTCGTGGAGGATATAGTCCATCAAAAGAGCACCGATTTGGTTGCCGTTTAGATGGATCCATTCTCCATCATGCTTAATGGCCAGGCTCACCCTGTCACTATCCGGGTCTGTTGCCAAAATAAAAGAACTTCCCTCTTGGTCGGCCTGTTGAATGGCACAGTCAAAGGCTGCAAAATTTTCTGGATTGGGATAGCCCACAGTGGTAAAATCAGGGTCAGGTTTTTCTTGAACCTTGACCACTTGGACCTTCTTAAAGCCTCTCTCTTCTAAAATATGACGGACAAAAAGATTGCCCACCCCATTCAAAGGAGTGTAGGTAATGGAAAAATCCTTATTGATGTCCTCCCTTAACTTTCTCTTGAGATGGTTGGCAAAATAGGATTCTATGGTCTTTTCAGGAACCAGGAAAAACTCCTCTTCCTTAGACTTTTTTATCTCGCCAAAAGACAGTTGGTCCATCTTTTCTAAAATGCCATGGGCCCAAGAAGCGTCAATTTGAATTCCCTTGTTATTGTAGACCTTGAGGCCATTGTATTCTTTAGGATTGTGACTAGCGGTAATCATAATGCCGGCCGAGGTCTTTAAGTCCCGGACACTATAGGCTAAAAGGGGCGTTGGAACAGGAATCTTAAATAAGTAGGCCTTAATTCCATGACCCTGTAAAATTTCTGCCGTTTCTTTGGCAAAAACATCGCTTTGGTGGCGGGTGTCATGGCCAATAACTACAGACAGGTCCTTCTGGCCCCTTTCTTGCAAAAATTGGGCCAGGGCTTCCACAGCCAAGCCCACAGTATAGATATTCATCCGGTTGCTACCCGGACCTAATTTCCCCCTTAAGCCGGCTGTTCCAAAGGTCAATTTTTGATAAAAGGCATCTTCCCTTTCCTCCGGAGACATCCTGTCAATGGCTTCTTTAATCCTAGCATCGATTCCAGAATCTTCCAACCAGTCTCTTAAATTCTGATTCATGGCTACTCCTTTACAATATCCCCCCAAGTAAAGCCGCATTTTTCCACCAGCTCTCTTGGATCCAGCTTAATTTGCATTCCCTTTTTACCAGCACTAATACAAATAGGACCCTCCTGGATTTCTTGAACAAAGGTTGGAAAGTCCTTCTTCATCCCCAGGGGACTGACTCCCCCGCGGATGTAACCTGTCACAGCCCGCAGGTCTTTCATAGCCAGCATATCTAGCTTCTTTTCCCCAGTAAGCCGAGCTGCTTTTTTTAAGTCCAAGTGGTCATTCACCGGGATGCAAAAAACATAATAGGCATGGTCTTGGACCCCTTCAATCACTAATGTTTTATATACATGTTTTGGATCTTCATGAACAACACTGGCAATGACCTCTCCATCCACCTCCGTATTTGCATCATACTCAATGGCCTGGTAGTCGATTTTTAACTCTTCAAGTTTTCGCATTGCATTTGTTTTTTTCATTTAGATACCTCCCCCCTTATTGTAACATGGACCCAGCTTTTGGACAATTTCCTTTTATAAAGAGATTGCAAAAGATTATTATTTGTTTTATAATATAGTTATAGTGATTTCACTAAGGAGGTAATTTAATATGACAGAAAATCTGTTAGAGGATCTCTTACGAAAAAATGGCCTAAAGGTCACGAAAGGTCGTAAAGAGGTCCTAAGGCTCATGGAAAAAAGAAAAGATGAGCCTATGAAAGCCGAACAAGTCTATGACTTGGTTCCTCGTGAGATATGTTCCAGTTTATCCACTGTCTATCGTATCTTGAACCAGCTATCTCAAAAAGGACTTTTAAAGTCGACGCTTTACCAAAACGGGATTATGTACTACCAATATAATTCCGGTGAACACCGCCACTATATTGTCTGTTCCAAGTGTGGTAAGGTGGCCGCTTTAGAAAATTGTCCCATGGATGCCTTTGATAACTACATCCGTAAGGATACTGGTTTTGATATTACAGGCCATGTGTTTGAATTAACTGGCCTATGTCCCGACTGTAAAGAAAAATTAAAGTCCGGAAAGTAGGTTGCATATGCTCAGTATTATTGTAGGAATCGTCCTAGTTGGAGGCCTTTTACTCTTCCTTGGTTTCTCCGGCATGGACCAATTCTAAAAAACCACCCATAAGCCTCTAACCTTCCTCCTAGAATCTAGGCGGAATTGCTAGAACTTATGGGTGTTTTTTATTGTCATCAAAGCTTGCTGAATTTCTAATTTATTTAAATAAAAATTTTTTATAAACTGAATTCCCTAGTCTTCCAGTAAATATTTTAGACTAACGGCAGCCATGGCCTTGGCTGCAATAACCATGGCATCTTCCCGAATATCAAACTTGGGATGGTGGTGGGGATAGGGGGCATCCTCTTTGTGGGCTCCTACATAGAAAAAACAGGAGGGTCTTTCTGCAGCATAGTAGGAAAAATCTTCTGAGGGTGGCTGGGGTCCTCCATCTGAAATATCCACTACTCCAGGAATTTTTGCTTCTGTTATTGCATCCACCACAAGTTGGGTCATGGCCGGATCATTGTAGAGGACAGGATAGTCGTTGACATAGTCAATGTCCACATCCATGTTAAAGGTAAGTCCAACCCCCTTGGCGATGCGTTTAACTTCTGCTTCAATTTTATCCTTTGTTTCATCAGCCATGGCCCGGACATCTCCCATAACGGTAACCGAGTCCTTGATAATATTAAAGCTTCCCTCTCCGGCAAAGGATCCAATGGTTACCACACCATTTTCAAAGGGAGATAGGCGGCGGGAGATAATGGTTTGAAGGACTGTGACAAAATAAGAGGCCGCTACAATAGAGTCATTAGCCTGGTGGGGCATGGACCCATGCCCACCCTTGCCTTGAAATTTGATGGTAAATTTTGCCCGACCGGTTTGGGTATTGCCCTTGTGGTATTGGATGCTACCAAAGTCCATGGCAGACATGACGTGGATGCCAAAGACATTGTCTACCCCCTCCAAGACCCCAGCTTCAATCATTTGCTTGGCTCCTCCTGGAGGGGCTTCTTCTGCATGTTGGTGGATAATGACGATTTTTCCCTTAAGCTGGTCTTTCTTTTCTAAAAGAATATCTGCCAAGACCATAAGGTAGGCTGTGTGGGCATCATGGCCACAGGCATGCATGACTCCTGGATTTTTTGAAGCAAAGTCTAGACCTGTTTCTTCCTGGATAGGGAGAGCGTCAAAGTCTGCCCTTAAGGCAATGGTCTTTCCAGCTTTCCCGCTGTCAATAAGGACCCGGAGACCGTAACCTCCCATATTTTTTGTAACTTCTACATCCTTCCCCTTGTAATAATTGACAATATAGGCCGCTGTTTCTTTTTCCTTAAAAGACACTTCGGCATTGTGGTGAATATGGCGCCTATGTTGAATCATTTCATCTTTTCGTTGGTCGATTTCTTGAAAAATTTCTTCTATTAACATGGTCATCTCCCTTTCTTGATTTTTATAGAAAAACAAAAACACGCCTAGGCGTGTTTTTTAGTCTTCTTTATTGTCTTCTCCAGCCAGCTTATCGGCAGACTTTTTTTCACTTTCCTTGAGAGCTTCCTTGGCTCTTTCAGAAATATCTTCTTCCTTAAAAATGTCTCCCTTATCAGGGTCGTAACTGGGTTGGGCTTGACCTAAAAACAGGTCTTCAAATTCTTTTCGATTGATGGTTTCTCTTTCCAACAAGGCCTCGGACACTCTTAGGAGTTTATCCATATTTTCCTTTAAGAGGTTTTCACAGGTGGTATAGGCATGGTCAATAATGGCCCGTACTTGCCGGTCAATCATGCTGGCCGTTTCATCAGAGAAATGGCGTCCCCGGCTAAAGTCGCGACCCATAAAGACTTGCTCGTCATCTGTACCATAGGTAATGGTTCCTAGCTCCTTGGTCATCCCATATTGGGTTACCATGGCCCGGGCAATTTTGGTAGCCCGTTCAATATCATTGCTGGCCCCAGTGGAAATATCATCCAGGACTAAAGATTCTGCAACCCGTCCTCCTAATAAGGATACCAGGTGTTCTTCCATTTGTCCCTTGGTCATAAAGCTTTGGTCTTCATCTGGAAGATAGGCGGTAAAACCACCAGCTGCCCCTCTGGGAATGATGGTAATCATATGGACAGGATCGTGGTTGGGCAATAGTCTAGAAACTACAGCATGGCCCGCTTCGTGGACTGCTGTTAACTTTCTTTCTTTTTCTGAAACCACCTTGGACTTTTTGGCCGGTCCAGCTTGGACCTTGATGCTTGCTTCTTCAATGTCATCCATGTCTATGGAGGACTTATTGAAGCGGGCAGCTAGTAGGGCCGCTTCATTCATCAAGTTTTCCAGGTCTGCCGGAGTAAAGCCCGGTGTTCTTTTGGCCACAACTTTTAGGTCTACATCTTGGGCCAGGGGTTTTTTTCGGGCGTGAATATTTAAAATTTCTTCTCGTCCCCGAATGTCCGGCCTACCTACAGTGACAGTCCGGTCAAATCGACCAGGCCTTAAAAGGGCCGGGTCTAAGATGTCCGCCCGGTTGGTGGCCGCCATGACAATAACTCCTTCGTTGGTGCCAAACCCATCCATTTCAACTAAAAGCTGGTTGAGGGTTTGTTCTCTTTCGTCGTGGCCACCGCCAACGCCGGCGCCCCGAATGCGACCTACGGCATCAATTTCATCGATAAAGATAATACAGGGGGCCATCTTCTTTGCGTTTTGAAAGAGGTCCCGAACCCGGCTGGCTCCAACCCCTACAAACATTTCAACAAAATCCGACCCACTGATGGTGAAGAAGGGAACTTTTGCTTCTCCGGCTACTGCCTTGGACAAGTAGGTTTTACCGGTTCCCGGAGGCCCCACCATTAAAACGCCCTTGGGAATGCGGGCGCCCATTTTAACAAATTTTCTTGGGTTCTTTAAGAAATCAACAATTTCTTCTAATTCTTCTTTTTCTTCATGGAGTCCAGCCACATCTGCAAAGGTGACATGGTTCATTTCGTCGTCCTTTAATTGCTTGGCCTTGCTCTTGCCGAAATTCATCATCCGGCCGCCGCCACCCCCTTGGGCGTTTTGCATAAAGACGAACCAGAAAAAAACCATCACCCCTACCAGGAGTAGGCTGGGCAAGATTGAAATCCACTTAGAGGTGGTTTCTTCAGGAATCCCCGTTACCTTTAAACTTGCCTTTTCCACTTGCGGTTGGACATATTTATTGTAAAATGAGTCTTCAGCCCCTTCCGGTATAATGGATTGGAAGGACTTGTCCTCCTTGGTAACCCCACGGACAATTCGATTATGAATTTCTATGGATTTTACATCTCCATTTTGAATGCTGGTAACCATAGTGTTGTAGTCCATCTCAGGTACAGCTTGTCTGGGAGGACTGATAAACCTATAGGCCATTAGTAACATTAAGAGCAGGACAAGATAAAAACTCACCCCACTAAACCTTCTTTTCAATCGTCTTCCTCCTTACTTTTCCAATATTTTCTATTATAGCATACTTTCTTTAAGAGCTTCAATATCGGAATCCAGTGCTTGGGTCCGGTCCATCCGGCCGGACTTCTTATGAATATACTTCAGGTTTTAAAATTCCAATGTAGGGGAGGTTCCGGTAGGTTTCATTAAAGTCCAGGCCATAACCTACCACAAAGTGGTCCGGAATGGATTTGCCAATGTATTTAACCTCAATATCCCTAGTCCGGCGGTCGGGTTTATTTAAAAGAGTCACCAATTCAACAGACTTGGCCCCCCGACTCAAGAGGAGATTTTTTAAATAAAAGAGGGTATTGCCCGAGTCAATAATGTCTTCAACAATGATAATTTCTCGGTCCTGGACACTGGTGTCTAAGTCTTTTAAAATCCGAACCTCCCCTGTAGAGGAAGAGCTGGCCCCATAGCTTGAAACAGACATAAAGTCCAGGCTAATGTCAATGGGCATGGCTTGCATCAGGTCACACAAGAAGGGGCAAGCTCCCTTTAAAATCCCAATTAAAAGAGGCCGTCTTCCCTTGTAGTCTTCTGTAAGCCTATCTGCAAGTTCCTGGGTACATTGTTGAATTTCTTCCTTTGATACTAAAACATCTAAAATATCATCTTCTAATTCGTGTTTCATTGATTTTTTCTCCTAATAAGTATCCTTGGACCATCTTTCACCCAATGGTCACTATAACAACCGGCCACTGCATAAATCTCTTCACCCACTAAAACAGGCATCCGCTCTCTTAGGGGTCTGGGAATTTTCTTTTCTTGAAAAATTTCCTTGACCTTGACCCTTTTCCCTCCTAGGAGGATTCGGTCCCCCTTTTTCCAAGGCCGAAGCCAGAGTTCTTCTCCCTCTTGCCAGGGAAGCCCCCTGGTCCCCTCCTGGTCAATAAGCTTGACAGAATAAGATCCAAAGTCACAAACCTGGTCTCCCTCTCGGAGCTTGTAGGGCTGGTAGATTTTTTCCTGGAAAAAAATGACCTGGTCATAAGTTCTTTCAATCCGTAGGCCATGGATGTCAATCCCCTTGCCAGATGGCAGGGTCAAGAGCTGGTCTATGGCCAGCAAGTGCTTGTAGGCCAGGTCCTTCATCCCCTGGCTCGCATAAGCGTTGCAAACTTCTCGATAGAGGCGAAAGCGTAAAGCTGGCGGGAGTTTTTTAAGGTCCTGGATTCCTAAAAGACCATAGTCCGGCCCCTCCTGGACTAAATTATGGTAAAGTCCTTGAACTTCTTCTTGAAAATAGGCCTTGTCCAGGGCTGCAAGGTCTGCTAACCGGGCCAAAGAGGCTTTAATTTGCGGATTTAAAACCTTTAATTCCTTTAAAATATGGTGGCGGATATAGTTTCTCGTATAATCATCTTCCAAGTTTGTAGAATCAAGACAATAGTCCTGACCCCTTTTTCTTAAAAATGCTAAAATCTCCCTCCTGGAAACCCTTAAAAGGGGCCGGAGGATGGGGCCATTTTTTTCCACCATGGCCTGGAGACCATCAGGCCCTGTTCCCCGAATAATCCTATGTAGGACAGTTTCCGCCTGGTCATCCTGGCTGTGGGCCAAGGCCACTAGACCATCTTTTCCCGCCTGGTCCAAAAGGGCCCGTCTTCGTAAAATTCGACCGGCTTCTTCCTGGGACAACTTGTGGTCCTGGGCATATTGGTCCATCTTGACATGTTTTTCCACAAAGGGAAGTTGGTGGTCCCGGGCCCAAGCCCTGACAAAATTTAAATCCCGGTCTGCCTCCGGGCCTCTTAAGCCGTGGTGGATGTGCATAATAACCAGGTCATAAGACAAGTATTCTTTTAGGTCATATAGGATACAGGCCAAGGCCATGGAATCTGCCCCGCCAGATACTCCCGCCACCAAACGGCTGCCTTCTTTTAGCCAGCCCCGGGATAAAATTTCATCAATGACTTTTTTCATTTTTCCCTCGAATAGAAAAAGTGATAGCGAACTATCACTTTTTCTTTACTTTCTCCATTTTCCATTGCCGCGACTATTATTTCTTTGTCGAACAGACTCAATTTTTTCGTTGCTTTCTTTTAAGAACTTGGCCATCTTATCTTCAAAGGAAAGATCTTTTTGACTATCCTTCTTCAGCCAATTGATATCCACGGGCTTATTATTGCTTTTAGGAGGTTGGGCTTTTTTAATGGACAGACCAATTTTTCCATCCTTGTCAATATTGACCACCTTTACCTTGACCTTTTGACCCCTTTCTAAAAAGTCCGATGTCTTTTCCACATATTCATCCGATATTTCAGAAATATGGACAAGGCCACTGGTTTCTTCATCAATTTGAACAAAAGCACCAAAATTGGTGATTCCTGTCACTACACCTTCAACAATCTCATTTACTTTAACTGACAAGCTTTATTTTCCTCCTTCTTCCACTTGACTTTCCTGACTGGGAGCCTTGGCCCCTTCGTCAACAAAGATAATCTCCCTGGGTTTTACCATTCCTAAATCTTCACGCGCAACTTGTTCGACATAATCCATTGAATTGGACTCTTTAATTTCAGAGTGAATGTTCTTAATTTCACTCTTGAGTCCTTGGATATTTTCCTTGTTTTTGACAATTTGTTTTGACCGGTCATAGCGTAAATTACTCGATGTATATACTCGATATGTAAGTCCTATACAAACGACTAGGCTAAAGGCCAGCAAAAAAATTCCTTTTTTTGAATTTTTCATCCTATCACCCATTCAAGTCTATTATCACACGTTTAATGGGAATATTCAAGTCATTTAAAGACTTTCGTACAAGGATTGGGCCTCATTTTTCCCAACATGTTCTCTTAGGTCCACAACCCGACACTTAAAGTCTCCTTGGCCCAGAGAGATTTCAATGATATCGCCAATTTTAACATCGTCGCCAGGCTTTGCCGTCTTATCATTAATCTTGATCCGGCCCCCTTCACAGGCCTCCTTGGCTACAGTCCTTCTCTTAATCAACCTGGATATTTTTAAAAATTTATCAATTCGCATAACTTTTCCTTATGAAAAAAGCACTTGCTAGGCAAGTGCTTTTTTTTACTTATTTACAGATTCTTTTAAAGCTTTTCCTGCGCGGAAAACAGGTGCCTTACTTGCTGGAATCTTAATGACTTCTTCTGGATTTCTTGGGTTACGTCCTTCGCGAGCTTTTCTTTGACGTACTTCGAAAGTTCCAAAGCCAACTAATTGAACTTTTTCTCCCTTAGAAAGTGCACCTTCTACAGCGGATAAAAAGCCGTTTAATGCGTTTTCAGCATCTTTTTTGGTTAGGTTAGCACTTTCAGCAATGCTTGCTACTAATTCAGATTTGTTCATGATTTTCCTCCTAAAATAATGCATTATTTTTCTATTTTCTTCACTAGCTTCCAATAGTTTTCTAACTGGTTGAAATCTAGGTGTTGAAAATCCAATTGATCCTTCATCGCCAATTCTTCCATTTTAGCCAGTCGATGAATTATTTTTTTACAGGCCTGGTGCATAATGTCTTCTGCTGTGTAATTTAAAGCATAGCACAAGTTGACCAAACTGTAAAATACATCTCCAATTTCTTCTTGGATGTGGTTGGAATCTCCTTCTGCCAAGGCTTGGGCTAGTTCGTCCATTTCTTCTTGGGCACAGGAAAAAACCTCTTGGGCATCCTTCCAAAAAAATCCAATTTTACCGGTTTGATGGGTTATTTTTTGCGCCCGCATTAGGGCTGGTAGCCCTCGGATATCTTCTAGACGCTGAGCAAAGGTCTTAAAGCCTCGACTCTGGTCTTTAATCCGATCCCAATTTCCTTCATCATACTTTTCTTGGTCAAAAACATGGGGATGACGATGGATAAGTTTGTTGGTCACCTGGGTCCAAATATCATAGAGGTTAAACTCCCCTTCTTCATAGGCAATTTGGCTGTGGAAGTAAACTTGAAATAAAACATCCCCCAGCTCCTCAACCATTTGGTCTAAATCGCCACTTTTTATGGCATCCACAGCCTCATAGGATTCTTCAATCATATCAGGACAGATGCTTTCATGGGTTTGTTCCAAGTCCCAGGGGCAGCCATGGCGTCCCCGAAGCTCTTCCATAACCTTGGCCAGGTCTTGCCAATTTTTCTTCTGGGCCAATTTTGGGACCAAGAGACTGGTTTGGTAAGAAGCCTGACACCGGTCCAGGACATGAACCTTCACCCGGTCCACTTTCTGAGACTTTAAGCCTGCATCGCTGACTAGAAAAACTTCATGGTCATCTCCATAAATTTCTCCTAGGGACAGCTTTAAGTCAGCTAAAATCCGCGCATTATAAACCTGGGTAACCAAGTTCTCCAAGTGGGGATTAAAGTCCGTCCAGTGAAAATTGTCCCCGTCCACCAGGATAAATCCCTCTACAGGATCCAGCTGGCAAAGGGTAAACACCGGTTCCAGAAAACTTAAGCCTTGGATGACTTCATATTGGTCCGGTTCTAGCTTGTCCAAGAGCATTTTTACTGTCTTTTCAGCAATCATTGGACTTCCAGGTACCAGGTAGTTGATATCTTCTTTTTCCGCAGCTTGGATTAGCTCTTGATAGATCCTGGTATAGATTTGATCAAAAGAATCTAGCTTTTGGTAGAGACCATCAAAACTTAGATAGGGAATCTCATTGTCTTTAAAATAGTTTACACTTTCATGTTGGTCTGTGCGAAGAAAGTTCTTCCGGCCACTGTGGATGGCTTCCAGGGCTTTTTTGGTTAGCTGGTCTGCATCCGATGGTCCAAGACCCACAATATATATTTTTCCCAATTCGAACCCCCTAACAAGTATGTATTTTACTAGATTATAGACCGTTTGTCTAGATGAAAAGCCTCTTTTCAGTATTTTTCTATAAAATTTTATCCCAAAGCCTTATTTTCCTTGCTTTTTCCAGTCAATTTATTCTTTTTTATTTTAAAAGTCAAAAAAGAAGACCGGAAACTCCGGCCCTCTTTGACTTATTGATCTTCTTTTTTATCTTCTTTTTTATCTTCTTTTTTTGTGGTTTGATTTTGGCCTTGGTCTTTGGCCTTGTCATCTTTTGTCACTTTTTTCATGCCCTTGGGTAATTCCACGTCATCTTTAAAGTCGACATATTCTTTAACTTTTTTCTTGCTTTCAATCTTCTTCATGTTTTCTTGAACTTTTTCTGACTTCACTTTTTGGGCCAAGGAGTCTTTCATGGATTCTAGAGAATCCTTGATGTCGTTAACCTTGATAATATGGTAGCCAAATTCCGTCTTAACGGGATCAGAAATTTCACCCTTTTTCATGGAAAAGACCTTGTCATCAAATTCCTTGACCATTTGTCCCTTGCCAAAGTAGCCTAGGGCCCCTCCATTGTCCTTGTTGGAGGTGTCTGTGGAATACTTTTTAGCCAGGTCTTCGAACTTGGCCCCATTGTCCAGTTCTTTTTTGATTTTCTTGGCCAAATCTTCGGACTTAACCAGGATGTGAGAAGCATCTACTTGGGCCAATTCATCCTTGTGCTTGTCATAGTATTTTTTCACTTCATCATCTGAAACCTTAATGGTGTCTTGGAGGTGGGCAGAATATTTTTCCATTAACAGGGAGTTTCTAATATTCTTCTTTAAATAGTCTTCAGTCATTCCCTCTGCTTTTAGGGCTTTTTGGAAGGCTTCTTCTCCACCATATTGTTTTTTCATGTTGTCCAGAACCTTGTTGACGTCTTCATCTTTAATTTCAATGCCGGCATCCTTGGCTTCTTGGCGAATCATTTCCAATTGTTCCAAGTTTTTCAAGACCATTTCCTTCAAGGCTGTGTCTACTGTCTTATCTTGACCTTGGACTACATTTTCTTCCAGGTATTTATCTCCATATTGTTGGACAATATAGTTTCTTTGCATCCAATATTCTGTTTGGTATGCTTCCATGGGAATATCTTGTCCGCCTACGGTAGCTGCCACTCCTGCTGGTTTTTTCCCGCATCCTGTTACCAACAAGGATAAAAGTAGGGCACCTGTTACTAATTTTACTGCTTTATGCTTCATCTAATAACATCCTTTCTTCATCTTCTTCAGTTATAGTATTCATTATACAATATTCTATGAACTTTATGTGAAATTTTTCTGTTTTTTAAGAGTTTTTAAGCTATCTTCAACCAATAAAAGGGGGTCCTTGACCCTTTTAAAGTGAATGTAATTGGCTCCAGATAGGGAAAAGGTCACCTGGTCACGATACTTTTGCTTTAATTCATTGACTACAGCCAGGTCCAATTTTTCTCCCTGGGCAAAATTAATTTGGATATCTTGCCCCTTTTGGCTGATGCTTTCAATTCCATACTGGCCACTGACATTTCGATACCAGCTGATTCTTAAGAGGCTAATTAACTTCTTGGAAGGGTCTCCAAAGCGGTCAATCAGTTCATCCATCAAGTCTTCAAAGTCTTCTTCGCTCTCCACCATAGCAATTTTTTTATAAATTTCCATTCTTTGGGAGGGGTCTTGAATATAGGATGGTTCAATGTAGGAATCTACATTTAATTCAATGCTGGTCTCTATTTTTTCTTGCGGGGCCTCTCCCCTAAGCTGGGCAATGGCCTCTTTCAAGTATTTAACATAAAGATCGTAGCCAATGGCATCAATGTGGCCGGACTGTTTACTGCCTAAAATCGACCCAGACCCACGAATTTCCAAATCTCGAAGGGCAATTTTAAAGCCGGATCCGAATTCTGTAAATTCCTTAATGGCCTGAAGTCTTTTTTCTGCCACTTGGCTCATGCTGACGTCTTTTTCATAGGTTAAATAGCAATAGGCAATCCGGTTACTTCGACCAATCCGCCCCCTTAGTTGGTAGAGTTGGGATAGGCCCAAGTGGTTGGAATTATAGACAATCATGGTATTGGCATTTTTTACATCCATGCCTGTTTCTATAATGGTGGAACACAAGAGGACGTCTACCTCTCCATTGACAAAGTCCAGCATGGTATCTTCCAGTTGACTTTCACTCATTTGCCCATTGGCAATGGCAAACCGAGCTTCAGGCACCAGGTCTTTAAGCTGTCTAAGCTTGGATTCCATAGTGGCTACCCGGTTATAAACAATATAGACCTGGCCTCCTCGTTCAATTTCCTTCAAGATGGCCTCCCGAACCATGTAGTCATTTTGTTCCACTACATAGGTTTGAACAGGAAACCTCTCTTGGGGTGGTTCTTCAATGACGCTCATATCCCGAATGCCCACCATGGACATTTGCAGGGTCCTGGGAATGGGCGTTGCTGTCAAGGTCAAGGTGTCTACATTTTCCTTTAACATTCTCAGGGCTTCTTTGTGGCGGACTCCAAAACGTTGCTCTTCATCGACAATTAAAAGGCCCAGGTCCTTAAAGTGGACGTCTTTGGATAGGAGCCTGTGGGTCCCAATAACCAGGTTGAGCTGCCCGGCCTTTAATTTTTTCAGGTCCTGTTTTTGCTGGTTGGCCGTTCGGAACCTGGACAGGACCGTCAGGTCTACAGGAAAGTCTTGAAACCTTTTAAGGGCCGTATTGTAGTGTTGCTGGGCCAGGATGGTAGTGGGAACCAAAAAGGCCACCTGCTTGTCGTCTAAAATGGCTTTAAAGGCTGCCCTTAAAGCCACCTCCGTCTTTCCATAACCCACATCAGCACATAAGAGCCGGTCCATGGGCCGGTTAGACTGCATATCTCTTTTGATTTCCTTAGCAGCTTCCAACTGTCCTTCTGTGGGCTCATATTCAAAGGCGTCTTCAAATTCTCTTTGCCAACTATCATCCTTGGAAAATTTAAAGCCCTTGGCCTCTTCCCTCTTGGCATAGAGTTGGATCAAGTCCTCTGCCATGACCTCCACAGCTTTTCTTGCCTTGAGCTTGGTCCGGTTCCACTCGGGGCTGTTTAGGCGGTTTATCTTGGGCGGTTGGCCCTCCTTGCCGATAAACTTATGGATGATGCTTAATTGGTCCATGGGTAGGAAGAGATTATCGCCTCCCCGGTAGGAAATTTTAATATAGTCCTTTATGGTTCCTTGGATTTCCAATTGCTTGGTGCCGACATATTGACCAATCCCATGGGCCTCATGGACCACATAGTCACCAATTTTTAAGTCTTCAAAGTTTAAGGCCTTGCCCTTTTTAGACTTTTTCTTTTTCTTCTTCCCCTGTCCATAGATTTCTCCATGGTTGTAGATGACATAGCCTTCCTTGGGGTACTCATAACCAGAAACAAGAGACCCCGGCGTGATGATAATCCCATCCTTGGCTTCCTGCTGGCGGTCTTCCAGGTAGGAAACGGCCAGGTGGTTGCTGGTTAAATAGTCCACCAGGTCCCGACACCTATTGTCGTCTCCTCCAAAAATAATGACCCGGGTCTTTTTTGTGGCATGGCCTTGGATTTCTTCTAAAAAGAGGTCCATCCTGCCCTTGTATTGGACTGTAGCCTTTAGGTCAAAGGGAATTTTTTTCTTAACTCTGACTCCCTCCAAAGAGGAGATGACTCCTTGAAAGAGGACCAGGTCTTGACCCTTTAAGACCTTCAGGGCATCTTCCCTGGTCTTAACTAGGCTTAGGTGTCCCTTTAAAACCTCTCCTAGTTGGAGCATTTCTGTCAAATCTTCCAGGTTTTTTTGGGCCTTTTGGTCCAAATTTTGCAGGGCCTGGTGGAGGTCCTTGACAAAAACCAGGGGTGGACTTTGAAAGTAGTCCAGGATACTAGCATAGGAAGCCTTCCCCAAGTAGGGCAAGAGGAGGTCCATGTTGGATACCTGGTTGCTTTCTAAAAATTCTTCAAAGTAGGGCTGGAATTTTTCTAGGCTCCGGTCCGAGATATTTTCTCCTTCCAGGTCTTTTTTAGCCCTTTTTACAATGGCTTCTTTTTCCCCGGCCTTGAAGATAAATTCCCCATAGGGGACAAGATCTATCCGATTTATACTGGCAATGGACCGTTGACTGGCTACATCAAAAGTTCGTATGGAGTCCACTTCCGTATCAAAAAATTCTATCCGGATGGGATTTTTTTCATAAGTAAAGAGGTCTACAATCCCTCCCCGATTAGAAAATTGTCCCGGGCCTTCTACTTGGTCCACCCGCTCATAGCCAAGGGCTACAAGCCTTGCCAAGAGGTCTTCCAGGTCAAGGTCATCTCCCACTTCAAGGGAAAAAGAAGCCTTCTTCATCCGATCTGGTGCCATAAATTTCTTTTGCAGGTTTTCAATGCTGGTAACCAGGACCTTGCACCTGCCTTCCAAAAGAGCCTTTAGGGCCTCCAGGCCCTCTCCCTTGTCGGATTGGTTGGAGGACAGGCTGGTAAAATAAAAATATTCCCGATAGGGAAGCAAGTAAACAGACTCTTCCCCCATATGTTTGATACTTTCATAAAATTTTCGAGCAGAAAAGACGTCGGGACACAAGACCAAAAAGGCTTGATCCAGGTCTTGAGCAAGGCTGGCCAAGAGGTGTTCATAGGCCCCATCCACCAGGCCATAGGGCATAAGGGGAAATTTCTTCTCCTGAATGCCGGTCCTTAGCTCTTGGTATGAACTTGTCTTTTCCATGCATTCAATAAAAAAATCCATCTTTCCTCCACTTCAAAAGCTCAAGTCTTAAGACTTGAGCTCTTTTGCTTTTCCATTAAAGTGATTCATTCCGTAAGCAACCCCATGGTCCAAGATGGCTATCCCGGCTTCAGCAGCCCGGTCAAGACACTGGCCCATTTCTTCTTGTTGGTCCCGGGGAAAGCGACCCAGGACAAAATTCGCCAGGTCTTCTCCCGGATGCTTTTTCCCCACGCCAATTTTCAGGCGGGGAAAGTCCTGGGACCCTGTCATAGCAATAATGGACTTTAAACCATTGTGGGTCCCTGCTGACCCCTTGGCCTTGATTTTAATTTCAGTAAAGTCAATGTCAATATCATCCACCAAAACCAAGACATCTTGGATGGGAATATTAAAATAGCGAATAAACTCTTGAACACATTCCCCACTCTTGTTCATATAAGTTTGAGGTTTTAGCAAAAAGATTTTTTCTCCATTCCGGGTCCCTTGGCCGTAAAGCCCCTTGCACTTAGCCTTGTTTACAGGGATGGACAGGGCTTGGGACAAAAGGTCAATCACGTTAAAGCCTACATTGTGCCGGGTATTTTCATATTCCTTCCCGGGATTTCCTAAGCCAACAATAACTTTCACAGGGCACCTTAATCAAACATGGCACTAACAGATGCGTTGGCATTGATCCTGGAAATGGCATCTGCAAAAACCTTGGCAACGCTGACGACATCAATAGAATGGCCTCGTTTTTCTTCCGGCAGTTCAATGGTGTCTGTAATAATAAATTTTTCCAAAACAGAATTTTCCAAGCGATCTAGGGCCGGTCCAGACAATACGCCATGGGTTGCGCAACCATAGACTTTCTTGGCTCCCCGGTCTTGAAGGGCTTGGGCTGCTTGGCAGATGGTTCCTGCTGTATCTACAATATCGTCAATGAGGATACAGTTTTTCCCTTCGATGTCTCCAATGATGTTCATAACCTCACTGACATTGGGTCTAGGCCGTCTCTTTTCAATAATGGCAATGGGAAGGTTTAGGTGGTTGGAGAAATTACGAGCCCGGGTTACCCCGCCTAGGTCTGGACTAACAACCACAAAGTCTTCTTCCTTGACCATGTCCTTAAAGTAGTCTGCCAGGTAGGGAATGGCACTGAGGTGGTCCACAGGAATGTCAAAATATCCTTGGATTTGACCAGCATGCAGGTCCATACAAACAAGTCGGTCTGCTCCAGCTACCGTAATGAGGTCGGCTACCAGTTTTGATGTAATGGGTTCTCTGGCCTTGGTCTTGCGGTCTTGTCTTGCATAGCCATAGTAGGGAATCACGGCATTAATCCGGCCGGCAGAAGCCCTCTTTAGGGCGTCCATGAGGATTAATAATTCCATTAAATTATCATTTACCGGGCTGGATGTGGACTGGATGACAAAGACGTCTTTGCCCCGAACGGTTTCTCCAATGTTGATGTTGATTTCTCCATCTGAAAATTGACGAACTTCGCAATCCCCTTCTTCAATTCCCAAGTTTTCACAAATTAACTCCACCAAGGAATCATTTGAATTTCCTGTAAATACGATGATATCTCCATAATTTTGACTCATTTTTGAACCCCCTCATCTTTTTTCATGCCCATTCTCTCTGCCCAATGGTCAATGTTCTTTTGCTTTCCTCTTTCAATGGCCAATTGACCCTCCTCCACCGTCTTGGTAATGGTGGATCCAGCGGCAATATAGCCATAGTCTTCCACGTCTACCGGTGCTACCAGGTTTGAATTAGACCCTATAAAGGCATGGTCACCCACATTTGTATGGAATTTTTCCAGGCCATTGTAATTGACAAAAATTGTTCCACAACCGATGTTTACATCGTCTCCCACACTGGCATCTCCAATATAGGCCAGGTGGCCGGCCTTGGTTCCTTCCCCAAGACTGGCATTTTTTACCTCTACAAAGTTTCCGATTTTCACATGGTCTTTGATTTCCGACTTGGGTCTTAAGTGGGCATAGGGCCCAAGTTTTACATGGTTATGGACAATGGATTCTTCAATCAAGACATTATCCAAAATCACATGGTCCCCAATAGTCGAATCTACAATCCGGGTGGACCCATATAGGACACAGTGACTTCCAATCTTGGTCTTACCTGCCAAGACAACTCCTGGATAAATAATTGTGTCTTGACCGATTTCCACATCATCTTCCACAATAGTGGACCCAGGATCTAAGAAGGAGACCCCATTTAGCATGTGGCGCTCATTAATCCGCTTCCGAATCAAGCCCTCTACATGGGCTAGCTGGATGCGGGAATTGATTCCCAACATTTCATGGGCATCTTTTAGGGTGTAGCCCCCAACCTTGTGCCCCCCTTCATTGAGAATCTTAATGACATCGGTTAGATACAATTCCCCTTGGGCATTGTCCGTTTCCAAATACTTTAAGGCATGCCGTAAGGCTCCCCCTTGAAAGGTAAAAATTCCAGAATTGACTTCGTGAATAGCCTGTTCCTTGATGGAAGCATCCTTTTCTTCCACAATCTTACCGATACTGGAATTTTCTTCACGTACAATCCGCCCATAGCCCTTAGGATTCTTTAAGTTTGCAGTTAGAACACAGGCCTCATAGTGATTGGTCTTGTGGAAGTCAATAAAGCCCTTTAAGGTTTCCCCCTTAATTAAAGGAGTGTCCCCAGTTAAAACCACCACGACATCGTCATCTTTAAAACAATCTAGGGCTTGCATGACAGCAAAACCCGTCCCATAGGGGACATCTGCAGACATTGGTTGCTGCCGGATAAGAACCCCCTTATCTTTTAATGCCTCATTGACCAAGTCTGCCTTGTGGCCCACAACAACTACTGTTTCTTCTGCGCCGGCTTCCTTGGCACTACGAATAACATAGTCTACCAAGGGTTTACCTGCAATTCGATGCAATACCTTGGGTAGGTCCGACTTCATTCGTGTCCCTTCGCCTGCTGCCAGAACGATTGAAACAATCATAATTCACCCCTTTGAAATCTTCATTCTTATCTATTATATCCGAAATAGGCCAAATAAAAAAGTAGCTAGGCAAAATAGATTCCTTAATTTTTCCCAGCCCCTTGCTTACAAGTTCCTTTTGAAAGTTGTCAGGTCTTTTCTCCTCTTGGCCCTAGGTAAATTCCCCTTTCCTTTTCCAGCATGGAAAAAGAGTGAGATTGCTCTCACTCTTTCCTGAATACATTTTAACTTAACACCTTGGACAAAAAGTCCCGGGTTCTTTCTTCCTTGGGGTTATTAAAGAGGTCTTCCGGTCTCCCCTCTTCTATAATTTGTCCCTTGTCCATAAAGAGGATCCGGTCTCCCACTTCCTTGGCAAAGCCCATTTCATGAGTTACCAAGACCATGGTCATTCCCTGGTGGGCCAGGTCCTTCATAACTTCCAAAACTTCCCCAACCATTTCAGGGTCCAGGGCAGATGTTGGTTCATCAAAAAGCATCACCTTGGGGTCCATGCATAGGGCTCGGACAATGGCAATCCTTTGTTTTTGTCCCCCGGACAGGGATGATGGATAGGCATCCTTCTTGTCCAAAAGACCCACCCGTTCCAGGAGACGGAGGGCTTTTTCTTTGGCGTCCTTGTCTTTGACAAGCTTGGGCGCCAGGATTAAATTTTCCAAAACAGTCTTGTGGGGAAAGAGGTTAAAGTGTTGAAAAACCATACCCAAATTTTCCCGGACTTGGTTGATATTGACATCCGGCTGGGTAATATCTTGCCCATCTATCAGGATAGACCCCGATGTTACTTCTTCCAAGCCATTTAAGCACCGTAGGAAGGTGGACTTCCCTGACCCGCTGGGACCAATGATAACCACCACTTCCCCGTCTTGAATTTCCTCTGAAATTTCATCCAGGACCTTGTGGTCCCCAAAATATTTGCTGATTTTATTAGTCACGATCATTGCGGTGGAGCCTCCTTTCAAATTGTTGCAAGAGCTTTGTCAGACTGTAGGTTAAGACAAAGTAGATAACGGCCACATAAAAATAGGGTTCAAAGGCCTTAAAGGTGGCTCCCCGGATGGCTTCTGCATAGTACATCATATCGTGGAGGGCTACAATGGAGACAACAGCCGACTCCTTAATGAGGGTGACAAATTCATTTCCCAGAGCCGGCAAGATATTCTTCACAGCCTGGGGCAGGATGATGTAGATCATGGTTTGTCGCTCATTCATACCCAGGGACCGGGCTGCCTCACTTTGTCCCGAGTCAATACTTTGGATACCCGCCCGGATGATTTCAGAGATATAGGCCCCTGAATTTAAGCACATGGGGATAGAGGCTAGAAAAATCTTATTTCTTAAAAAGGTGAATTCCGGCGGAATAATATTTAGGAAGGAATAAACAAATAGGGTAATTTGCACAATTAAAGGAGTTCCACGGATGATTTCTACAATTCCCGAGGAAAGCTTATTTAAAAATGGATTTTTGCTCCGCCGTCCCAGGGCCAAGAGGGTTCCAATTAAAGCCCCAAAAAAAACCCCAATAATAGACAGAATTAAGGTTATTTTTAATCCGTTGGCATAGTCCTGCCAATATTTGCTAATGAACAAGACTCGCTTTTGTATAAAGTCCATGCTTCCTCCTTAAATGAAAAACTCCCTAACGGGAGTTTTATTGTAATTCTTCGACTTCTTTGCTGGACAGGTCAGTATATTTTGCAATTTCTGCATCCATTTTACCTTCCTTGGTCCAATTCCCAATGACCTTGTTGATGATTGCAATTAAATCTTCGTTGCCCTTGGCCACAGCCACTGACATTTTTCCTTCGTCTTCAAAGCCAATATCTTGGTAGACAAGGTCTGAGTTTAGGCTTGCAAATTGACGTCCTGGAGGGCCTGCCACAACCATTACATCAATGGTTTGGTTCTTCAACTCTAAAACAATATTGTTTTGGTTGGTCATCCCTTCATAGTCTGCGCCTTCAATGGTTTTAGCCAATTCATCTTGAGTTGTCCCAATTTGTGCCGCTATTTTTGCTCCCTTTAGACTTTCCTTGGATGTATATTTTTTTGCGTCGGTCTTACGAACCAGGATTCCTTGGTCACCGGCAAAGTAAGAATCTGAAAAATCCACAACTTCACGACGTTCTTCGTTGTCTACGATTCCGGCCAGTCCAATATCTACTTCTCCAGATTTTAAAGATGGGATAATGGCGTTAAATTGCATGTCTTGTACTACCAATTCAACCCCCAGCTCATCAGCAATGGCTTGAGCCAAGGCAACATCGGCTCCAATAATCTTGGTTTGGCCATCCTTGTCCTTAGAAATCCATTCATAGGGTGGATAGTCTGCACTTGTTCCGAGAACTAATTTTCCCTCTTTTTTTATTTTCGCTAGGGTCGGTCCTTGAGATGAGTCTCCAGTGGACTCTTTCTTTCCACAGGCACCAACACTTACAATCATTACTGCAACTAATAATAAAGTAAATAATTTTTTTAACATGATTTTCCTCCTCTGTATTCTGATTATTCGGCTAACTTACAGACGGATTCTTCTCATGGGTTTGGAGTCTGTAGTGTGGACCCAGTGGCTCCAGTGGCTCTTGCATGACAAATTGGGCATCAAGATTAAGGCCTCCTTCCAAAATTGAATAGAATGGAATCATTATATACCACTTTATCTGATAAAATCAAGTTGAATCTAAAGAAAATATTATGAATTCTTTCAAGCCCTAAAAAGTTCTTAATATAGGCTCATGGCCTTGGGGCTAACTTCTTTTTCCACTGGAGTCTCTTGATTTTGAGCCTGGCTTGCTCCCTTTTCAATAACCTGCAGGATACCCATGTTAGCCAATTCAGCATCTGTTCCAATCCAAACGGGGGCCCCTAGGGTCATCCTGGGGTAGACAAAATTTTCAATATCATAATTGTACATGCGGATGCAGCCGTTGCTGGAATAGGTCCCGATTTGGTGGGGCTTAATGGTTCCGTGGATCCCATAGCCACTTTTGCCAGGAAGGTTTAAGCCCATCCAGCGTTCTCCTAGAGGGTTTCTAGGATCATTGGCTCCAATGGCCTTATATTTCCCATTCATTCCTCCCCAAGCAGGGTTCACATGGCGACTTTGAATTTTCCCCTTACCCGATGGGGTAGAGGTCCGGCTGGTGCCCAGGCAAACGGGATACTTTCCGGCAACCTGGTCTCCCTTGTAGAGGGTCAAGAAGAGCCGGGTCTTATTTACAACAATCCAATAGCCTTGACTTGGTGGATTTTTCACTACATCCCGGGCTCGGAGGTCCTGATTGTAGAGCATGTTTTTTGTTTCCTTGTTCAAGCCCCCAGTAACAACCAGGTTGTTTTGGGCTTGGAACCTTTTAATTTCTGCAACCCTTTGGGCTCCCTTCTGGTTGACAAAGTGGTTGGGCCTAATCCATTGGGCATGTACATTTACTGGGAATAAGAGAAGACCCGCCAGCAAAACCATCAGATTCTTTTTCATCTTTTTCATTCCTTGCCTCCTATAATATCTTCTTTAAAAATTGGCCGGTATATGATTCTTTACATTGGGCAACTTCTTCCGGAGTCCCAGTGGCAATCACTTGGCCACCACCATCTCCGCCTTCCGGTCCCAGGTCAATAATTGCATCCGCCACCTTGATGACATCAAGATTGTGCTCAATAACAATGACTGTATTTCCCAAGTCCACCAGGCGGTTTAAAACTTGGACCAGCTTGTCCACATCATACATGTGGAGGCCTGTGGTGGGTTCGTCTAAAATATAAACCGTCTTTCCTGTGGACCGTTTGGATAGTTCTGTTGCCAACTTAATTCTCTGGGCTTCTCCTCCGGACAATTGGGTAGAAGGTTGTCCCAGCTTGATATAGCCCAGGCCCACATCCATAAGAGTTTCCAACTTTCTCAGGATTCTGGGGTGGTTTTTAAAGAAATCCATGGCTTCTTCCACTGTCATATCCAGAACCTCAGAAATATTTTTTCCCTTGTACTTGACTTCCAGGGTTTCTCGATTGTAGCGCTTGCCCTTACAAACTTCACAGGGAACATAGACATCGGGTAAAAAGTGCATTTCTACCTTGATGATTCCATCTCCCTTACAGGCTTCGCACCGGCCCCCCTTGACATTAAAGGAAAAACGCCCCTTTTTATAACCCCGCATTTTTGCCTCATTGGTCATGGCAAATAGGTCTCGAATTAAATCAAAGGTTCCTGTATAGGTTGCAGGATTCGATCGAGGGGTCCGACCGATGGGACTTTGGTCTATATCCACTACCTTGTCCAGCTGGTCCAGGCCTGTAATTTCTTTACAGTGGCCTGGTTTTACTCTGGACTTGTTGATTTTTTGTTGGAGGGATTTTAAGAGAACTTCATTGACCAAGGAACTCTTTCCAGACCCACTCACTCCGGAAACTACAATGAATTTCCCCAGGGGAAAGTCTACATCAATGCCCTTGAGGTTGTTTTCACTCGCTCCCTTGACATGAATCTTGTGGCCATTGCCAGGTCTTCTTTCCTTGGGTACCTTGATTTGTCGCCGCTTTTTCAGATAGTCTCCTGTAATGGACTCCTTGACCTTCATAATGTCCTCAGCCGTCCCTTGAGCCACCAGCTGGCCTCCATGGATCCCGGCTCCCGGTCCAATATCTATAATTTCATCGGCTGCCTCCATGGTTTCTTCATCATGCTCTACCACAATCAAGGTATTGCCCAGGTCCGTCAAGTCCCGGAGGGTCTTTAAGAGCATGGCATTGTCTCTTTGGTGGAGACCTATCGAGGGCTCATCCAAAACATAGATGACCCCTACCAGGGCCGATCCAATTTGGGTAGCCAAACGAATTCTTTGGGCCTCACCCCCAGACAAGCTACCGCTCATCCTGGCCAGAGTCAGGTAGTTTAATCCGACATTGTCTAAGAAGGACAGGCGGGAAATAATTTCTTTTAAGACCTCACTGGCAATGATTTTTTCCTTTTCTGTCAATTCCAACTTTTTGAAAAAATCTAAGGCCTTGCTGATGGATAATTCCGTCACTTCATAAATATTTAAGCCGGCAATTCGAACAGATAGAAGACTTTCTTTGAGCCGGGCCCCATGGCAAGTTGGACAGGGGATGTCGGTCATAAAGTCATCAATCCGATCAATCATCCGGTCTGAATTGGTTTCTGTATAACGTCTTTTGAGGTTGTTGATAATCCCTTCAAAGGTCCCCCGATAGCGCTTACGACCGGAAAAATAAGAGTCAAAGCTGACAGAAATTTCCTGGTCACTTCCATAGAGGAGGGCGTCTAAAAAGTCTTTTGGCAGGTCCTTAATAGGGACCTTGGTATCTACCGAAAACTTCTTGGCCAGGCCTCGGATAATTTCATAGTAGTAGGTTCCCGGACTGTTGGAATAGCAGGAAATCCCCCCTTGGTCTATGGACAGGTCCTTGTTGGGTAAAATCAAGTCCACATCCGGTTCCTTGGAGTAGCCGATCCCATTACAAGTGGGACAGGCCCCCAGGGGGTTGTTGAAGGAAAAGGACCTGGGGCTAATTTCTTCAATGGCAATGCCACAATGGGGGCAAGATAATTTGGTTGAAAAAACCTTCGTTTCTCCTCCAATGACATCCACATGGACCAGGCCATGGCCAATTTCTGTAGCCAGTTCCAGAGAATCTGCCAGGCGAGATTCAATGCCTTCTTTGATAATCAACCGGTCTACAACAGTTTCAATGGTGTGGGCCTGGTTTTTATTTAAATCAATGTCTTCCATTAAATCATGGAGTTGGCCGTCAATCCGCACCCGGACATAGCCTTCTTTTTTAATGGACTCCAGGAGTTTTTTGTGCGTACCCTTTTTCTGAACCACATTGGGACCTAAGATTTGAATCTTGGTCCGCTCATCCAGTTTCATAAGCTCATCCACCATTTGGTCGATGCTGAAAGATGTAATCTCCTTGCCACACTTGGGACAATAGGGGCGACCTATCCTGGCAAAAAGGAGCCTAAGATAGTCATAAATTTCCGTTACTGTCCCCACAGTGGACCGGGGATTTTTACTGGTGGTCTTTTGGTCTATGGAGATACTTGGACTCATGCCGGTAATTTCATCCACTTCCGGCTTATCCATCTGGCCTAAAAATTGCCGGGCATAGGAGGATAGACTTTCCACATACCGTCTTTGCCCTTCGGCATAGATGGTATCAAAGGCCAGGGAAGACTTTCCTGACCCTGATAAACCCGTTACTACGACAAATTTATTCCTGGGTATCTCTACATCAATATTTTTTAAGTTGTGTTGTCTTGCTCCACGAATGACAATGTGGGAATCTTTCATTCTTCCTCCCTTTCATAGATGGATTGTATTTGTAACTTCAATTCTTTAATCTTATCCCGAATTTCTGCTGCTCGTTCAAAGTCCAACTCTTCTGCAGCCCGGTACATTTCCGGCTTGAGGTTTTCAATCATGGCTTGGATATCGTCTGCGTCAAATTCATCATGGTAATCTGCTTCCTCTTCGGCGGCAATGGTGGCAGCAATAATGGCCCGGACACTCTTTTGAACAGACTTGGGTTCAATATGGTGGGCCTTATTAAAGGCATCTTGAATTTCCCGTCTCCGGTTGGTTTCATCAATGGTTACCTGCATGGAATCGGTAATCTTGTCGGCATACATAATAACCTGCCCTTGGACATTTCGGGCAGCCCGGCCAGCCGTTTGGATTAAGCTAGTTTCAGACCTTAAGAAACCTTCCTTGTCGGCATCCAGGATGACAACAAGACTAACCTCCGGCAGGTCCAATCCCTCCCGTAAAAGGTTGATTCCCACCAAGACATCATAAACTCCCAGTCGCAAGTCTCGAATAATCTCCATCCTTTCGATGGTGTCAATATCCGAGTGCATATAGGTTACCTTGAGGTCCAGGCTTTTTAAATAGTCCGTCAGGTCCTCTGCCATTTTTTTGGTCAGGGTGGTTATAAGGACTCTTTCTTTTTTCTCCATCCGCTTGTGGATGTCTGCAACAATTTGGTCGATTTGATTTTCCGTAGGCCGGACAGTAATGGCCGGGTCTAAAAGGCCAGTAGGTCGAATAATTTGCTCTACAATTTGACTTGAATGGTCCCTTTCATAGGGGCCAGGCGTGGCCGACACATAGAGACATTGCTGCATCATGGCTTCAAATTCCGTAAACCTCATGGGCCGGTTGTCCAGGGCCGAGGGCAAACGGAAACCATATTCCACCAGGGTTGTCTTCCTGGCCCGGTCTCCATTATACATCCCCCCAATTTGAGGAATGGTAGCATGGGACTCGTCAATAATGGTGAGGAAGTCCTTGGGAA
This sequence comes from Urinicoccus massiliensis, assembly GCF_900120405.1. Lineage (GTDB taxonomy): Bacteria > Bacillota > Clostridia > Tissierellales > Peptoniphilaceae > Urinicoccus > Urinicoccus massiliensis. The sequence goes on from NZ_LT635492.1 coordinate 488,135, forward strand.
AATAATCAATCAGGGTATAGGGTTTTGAGCCTGGAGCCCGTCCCGACAGGTGTCTGGAATAGTTTTCGATTCCAGTACAAAAGCCCATTTCTGCCAACATCTCCAGGTCATAACGGGTTCTTTGCTCCAACCTTTGTGCTTCTAATAATTTATCCTGGTCCTTCAATTGAGCTAGACGTTCTTCTAATTCCTCTTCAATGGTCACCAGGGCCCTTTGCACCTTTTCTTCTGAAGTGGCAAAGTGGGAGGCCGGAAAAATTGACACATGGTTGCAATAACCCACTACATGGCCTGTCAGGGCATTGACTTCTGTAATCCGGTCAATTTCATCACCAAAAAATTCAATCCGGTAGGAATTTTCTGAACTATGGGCCGGAAAAATTTCCAGGGTATCCCCTCGAACTCGGAAGGTCCCCCGGATAAAGTTGACATCATTGCGGACATATTGAATGTCCACTAGCTTAGACATAATATCGTTTCGATCCTTGACCATCCCCGGCCGTAAGGAGACTACCAGGTTTTCATAGTCAATAGGGTCCCCCAAACCATAGATACAGGAGACACTGGCTACGATTATGACATCCTTTCTTTCAAACAAGCTCATGGTTGCACTGTGGCGGAGCTTGTCAATTTCATCGTTAATGGAAGAATCCTTTTCGATAAAGGTGTCTGTTTGAGGCACATAGGCTTCGGGTTGGTAGTAGTCATAATAGGAGACAAAATACTCCACAGCATTTTCAGGAAAAAACTCCCGAAACTCACTGGCCAATTGGTAGGCCAGGGTCTTATTGTGGGCAATTACCAGGGTGGGCTTTTGCACTTTTTCAATCACCTTGGCCATGGTAAAGGTCTTACCGGACCCCGTAACCCCCTTGAGGGTTTGGTGTTTGTCTCCCCGAAGAATTCCCTGGGCTAATTGGTCTATGGCCTGGGGTTGGTCTCCCATGGGCTCAAAAGGTGCATGTACTTTAAACTCCATTGCTTCCCTCTTTTCTAGATAGGCACAAAAGCTACCTAGCAAAACTAGATAGCTTTTTTTCAAACTTTATTTTTTAATATCTCTCTTGCTTTATTTAATTGGCTATCTGTTTTAAGATAGTCCAAACCAATTCCTTTGACATTTTCAGGCAACTTGACCTTAACATCTGGTTGGATGCCTTTCTTGTCTATACTTACCCCATTTGGTGTAAAATATTCAGCCACTGTTAGCTTTAATCCATCTCCCTTGGGAAACTTCTTTACAATTTGGATGACTCCCTTTCCATAAGAGCCTTCCCCTATCAGGGTTGCCTTCTTGTGGTCTTTCAAGGCTCCAGCCAAAATTTCACTGGCAGAGGCCGACCCCTTGTTTATGATCACGACCATAGGAAGGTTGACTGCCCTTGGATCGGATTGGACATTTTCCACCAACTTCCCATCACGATTTTTGGCCGTAACAATGGTTCCCTGGGGTAAAAGACTATCTGCAATTTCTGTAGCAGTGTCCATATAGCCTCCAGGATTCCCTCTCAAGTCTAGGATTAAACTCTTAATTCCTTGTCTTTGGAGCTTGTTTAAGTGTTGGTTAAATTCCTTGGCGGTGTGGTCTGAGAATTGTGTAATACCAATATAGCCCATATCTTGGTCCAGCTTTTTCGATATAACCGTATCTATGCTGATTTTCTTTCTCTCTAGTTGGTAGTCTTCCAGCTTATTGCTGCCGGCCTTTAAAACTTGGAGTTGGACCTTGGTGTTTTCTTTCCCCTTAATTTCTTTAACGGCCTTGGTTAGCTGGTCTCCCGCAAAGTCCTTGCCATTGACCTTGATAATTTTGTCTCCGGCTGAAAGTCCTGCTTGGTCCGCCGGGCTCCCCTTAATGGCCGAGACAACGGTTATCTTGTTGTCTTCTCCCGGGGACAAGACAATACCCACTCCGTAAAAACTGGCTGAGGTAAAGTCCATAAGCTCCTGCATTTCTTCCTTGCTGTAGTATTCAGAATAAGGGTCTCCAAGAGAGGCCACGATGCCCTTTAACTGGCCCTCATAAAATTTACTTTCATCCACCTTCCTAAGGTAGTTCTTTTTAATAAATTCCTTTAAATATTCCATCTTTATGGCTTGTTGGCCCGTTAAAGAGTTGGAAAAAACAGTTCCCCTATTGGATATATAAAAGGTAAAAAGATTAGTCACTAGCAGAAGGGATAGGGTCATAAAAACCCATCTTTTTTTCATTGTCTTGTCCCCCTTTTTATTATACAAAACCCAAGGGATTTACAGGTCTTCCTCCTACCCTTACTTCAAAGTGGCAGTGGGGACCTGTTGACCGGCCTGTAGATCCGGCCAAGGCAATTACTTGACCTGCCGATACTTGTTGGCCCACACTCACCTTTAAGACAGAGTTGTGGCCGTAGACAGTAACAATATCCCCATGGTCTATCATAACAACATTTCCATAAGACCCCATATAGGAGGCCGTAATAACAATTCCCGGCTTGGCAGCTACAATAGGCGTCCCAACAGGTGCAGGAATGTCAATTCCTGAATGAAATCTCTGGATTCCTAAAACCGGATGAATCCGGTAGCCAAAGGGAGAAGAAATGCGACTATGGCCCGGTACAGGCCAGGTTAAACTTTTATTACTGCGAACATAGGGACTTGAAGCCATGGGAAGCTCTGTCACCCGACCGGAGACTCCTGCCCTTTTAGCCTTATTGGCTTTTTCTTGGGCCTTTCGCTTTAATTCAGCCAGACGTTTTTGTTCTTGGATGTCGTTTTTGATCTTTTGGATCCTGGATTCCAGCTGCTTACTTTCCTTAAGCATTTCATCATAGTCTTCTTCATAGGCTGAAAGGTCTCCCTTTAAGTTGACCATATAATTTTGCTTGGCCTGGTTGGCTTCTTCCAGGGCCCTTTTCTTTTCTTCAACTTGGGCCTTTTGCCCTTCCAAGGCTGATTTTTTCTGGGTTAATTCTTCTTTTTTGGCCCGAATGATGTCCACTTGGGTCTTAATCTTGGCCACTAGTTTCCGGTCCTGCCTATTAATTGATTTAATCAATTCGATATTGGTTAAAAAAGACTCCATATCTTGTGAATTCAGTAAGACATCTAGGTAGCCTATATCTCCCTTGACATACATAACCTTAATTCTTTGGGCAAAGGCATCTTGGGATTTTTTTAATTCCGCTTGGGCTTGGTCTAGCTCTTTTTGAGCCTTGGCAATATCCCCTTCCAAGGCCTTGATGTTGTCCATTAAGGAAAAAAGTTCTGCACTGGCACTGGTTATGGAAAGGTCTAAAACCTTAATCTCTTCAGCAACACTGGATACTTCTGCCTTGGTTGAATTGATTACAGATTGCTTCTTATTCAATTGTTCTTGAATTGCCTTTTTTTGGTCTTGAGCCTTTTGTAGGTCCTTGGATGAAGCATAGACTGCTCCAGGGGCCAAACTCGTAAGAATCAAGAGGCTACAGAGCCCTCTTTGTAACCAATCTTTATGTTTCACAAAAACCTCCTAAACATCTAAATGGCGGGTTACGGAAATAATACTTCCCAGGTAACCAATCCCCATGCCTAAACTTGTCAAAATGACAAACAAATTCATGGCTAGTCTTTGGTCCGGTATAAATAGTCCGATTCCTAAAATATCCAATAATTGGGGATTAAAGCGATTAAAACTGTACTGGTAGAATAAATAGAGGATACCACAGGATAAAACTCCTGCAAGTAAGCCGAATAAAAGTCCTTCAATCAAAAAGGGTCCCCGGATATAGTAGTTGTTGGCCCCTACATAGCGCATAATTTGAATTTCTCTGCGCCTATTTTGTAAGGTAATACGAATGGTGTTGTGGATGAGGACAATGGCAATTAGGAGCAAGACCCCAATAGTCGCCGTTCCCCCATAGCGGACTCCTCGATAGACTCTCAGCATGTTGTTTACCAATTCATTGTAGTATTGAACCTTGTAAACTCCCGGAATGGCCTTGGCTTCCCGGGCCACCTCTTCCCCATCATTGAGGCTTTTTAAGTGGAGGGTAAAGGAAACCGGTAGGGGATTTTCCGGTAGCCCTTCCAGGATGTAGTCGTCCCCCTTTAGGCGGGCCTTCATTTCATTTAAGGCTTCTTCCTTGCTGGTAAATTCAATTTTATCTACCCCGTCCATGGCCTTAAACTTCTTTTCCACCTCTGCCAACTTGTCCTGGGGCGTCGTGTTGTCGAAAAAGACCACAATTTTTTGTAACTTGGCCCCGGATTCAAAAACCACCTGTTCTACATTAAGTACCATGAGAAGGACAAAGCCGAACATCAAAAGGACAAAGGTAATGGATATTACTGAAGCCATGGTCATGCCCAGGTTCCTCCACATGCCCACCAGGCCTTCTCGAATAATATTTCTAAATTGTCTGAGGATTTTCATAATATCCCGCACTTTCTTGGTCAAATAAAATGGATCCACTGTCTAGGGACACAACCCTTTTTTTCATGGAATCTACAATTTCTCTAGCATGGGTTGCCATGACAATGGTAACCCCCTCTTGGTTAAAGCGATCCAAGGCATCCATAATATCCTTGGCTGTATCAAAGTCTAAGTTCCCTGTAGGTTCATCACAAACAAGTATTTTAGGCCGGTGGATCATGGCTCTGGCAATACTGACCCTTTGGGATTCTCCCCCAGATAATTCTGTTGGATAGCAGTTTTGCTTGTCTTCCAGGTGGACTGTTTCCAGAACAGCTTCCACTCGTTTTTTTATTTCGCTGCTGCTTTCCCCGGTAATTTCCAAGGCATAGGCTATGTTTTCAAAAACTGTCTTGCGGTTTAATAGGCGGTAGTCTTGAAAGACAACCCCCACTTCCCGTCTAAGTTTTGGAATTTTAAATTTAGGCATGGCTGTAATGTCTGTGTCGTCAATACGGATGGAGCCCTTGCTGACCTGCTCTTCTCTTATAAGTAATTTTATCATAGTTGACTTGCCGGCTCCACTTGCCCCAACAAGAAATATGAAATCCCCGGAAGGAATTTCTAGGGTAACATCGTCCAATGCCACAACCCCATTCTTATATTCCTTGTAGACATGATTGAAAATAATCAAAGCTATTCCTCCTCATTCTACTTTCTTCAACTTTATATTATAATATAAGTAGAATGAGATTGAAACTATTTTGTAAAAATTTGTTACTTTTTTGTTACTTATTATCTTTATTAGGAGGATTTATGGATAAAAACACCTACCGCCAATACTGGTTAGAAAAGAGAAAGACCTTCCATCCCGAAAAAATTCAAGCCTTTCAAGAAGCCCTCATCGACTTTCTTTCCAACCTGGAAGCCCAAACTATTTTTTCCTATTTTAGCATCAAAGACGAACTCCCCACTCGCCAGGCCATCTATGCCAACTGGCAGCGACACAGAATTTTAATCCCCAGAACCAAGCCCCAGGACCGAAGCATGGAGGCTTGCCCCATCCGGTCCAAGGAAGACCTGGTGGATGGGCCTTTTCATTTAATCGAAGCCAAGACCCCTGCCTATGATGGAAAAATTGACCTTTGCCTAGTTCCAGGCTTGGTTTTCGACCGTCAAGGTTTCCGGATTGGCTATGGTGGAGGCTACTATGACCGTTTTTTAAAAGACCACCCCTGTTATTGCATTGGCCTTTGCCTGGAAGAACAAATTGTCTCCGACCTTAAGCCCGACTCTAACGACATGCCAGTTCAAGCCCTCTTTACTGAAGAGGGCCTAAGGCAAATCTAGAGATTTTCCCTTTTATTTAAAGTTAAACTAGACTATAATGGAAGATGAAATGGAGGAGTTATTGAATGAATCGTTATATTGGAACAACTGTAAGAGGGATTCGCACTCCCATTGTTATGAATGGAGACCCCCTTATTGATATTGTAGTAGATTCTCTGGACCGGGCATCTAGGTCAGAAGGCATTGCATTTCGTGACAAGGATGTCGTTGCTGTTACTGAATCCCTGGTGGCCAGGGCCCAAGGAAATTATTGCACCACTGAAGAAATTGCCGCAGATATTAATTCAAAGTACTCCGGCGAAATTGGCCTTGTCTTTCCAATTTTAAGTCGGAACCGTTTTTCAATTTTATTAAAGGGCATTGCCCAAGCCGGCAAAAAAATTCACATTTTAATGAGCTATCCTGCCGATGAAGTGGGCAACCACTTAATCTTGCCTGAAGCCCTTTATAAAAGCAAGACCAATCCCTACACAGATGTCTTGGAAGAAGCTGAATTCCGCCATATTTTCGGCAAGTTGGAACACGCCTTTACTGGTGTGGACTATGTGGACCTCTACCACAAGGTTTGTGGAAACACTCCGGTGGAAATCCACTTTGCCAACGATCCAAGGGCCATCTTGAAGTATTGTGATGAAGTCCTGGTAGCCAGTATCCACACCCGGGAACGGATTAAAGACCTGCTGAAACAAGCTGGTGCAAAGGTAGTTTACGGCCTGGATGATATTATGAACACCCCTGGTGCCACTGGCGGTTACAATGATGACTACGGTCTTTTGGGATCCAACCTCAGCAATGACCATACGGTAAAATTATTCCCTAGAGATGCCCAAAGCTTTGCTGAAGACCTTCAAAAACGCCTCTATGAAAAAACCAAAAAACACATTGAAGTTTTGGTCTATGGAGATGGCGCCTTTAAGGATCCGGTGGGACAAATTTGGGAACTTGCCGACCCTGTCGTTTCTCCCGGCTATACCAAGGGACTTTTGGGAACCCCCAACGAAATCAAAATGAAATACGTTGCAGACAACCAACTGGAAGGCCTGTCTGATGAAGAAAAATATGCTGTCCTAGAAGAAAAAATTAAGACCAAGCCGGAATCCCTGGTTGGTGCAGATGAAACCCTGGGAACCACTCCCAGAAACTTAACCGACCTTTTGGGGTCTTTAAGTGACCTAACCAGCGGTAGTGGAGACAAGGGTACCCCTGTCGTTTGGATCCAAGGATACTTTGACTCCTATGTAGACCAATAAATAAAAAAAGAAACTTTGAACCAGCGGACTCCCCGCTGGTTTTTTTCTTGCCTTTAACTTCCCCCAGTCTAGCCGGGATTTCTAATAACAAAAAAAGAGTGGGACCTCATCCCACTCTAAAAATCAATATTTTTTATTCTTCAGCTTCTTTTTCTAAAGTTGCTGTAGCTGTTTTTGCTTGACCTGCTGCCATTTCTTCTTTTTGCTTAGCTGCTGCCATTTCCTCTTTTTTCTTGGCGGCTGCAGCTGCTGCTTTTTTCTTGGCAGCTTCTTTAATTTTTTCAACTCTTTCAGGATACTCAACAAAGATGGCTGCTGTTGGGCATTTCGCTGCGCAGATACCACAGTTGATGCACTTGTCATAGTCAATCCTTGCTAAATTGTCCTCTACATGGATAGCATCTTTTGGACAGTTCTTTTCGCATAGTTTACATGCAATACAGCCAATAGAGCAATTGGTCCGGACAATTTTTCCGGGATCCTTGGTTGAACACTTGACTTCTGTCTTTTGTTTGTAGGGCATGAGGCCAATGATGTTCTTGGGACAAATGTCAATACACTTTCTACAAGCAACACATTTTTCCTTGTCCACTTGGGCAATTCCGTCGACAATGTGGATTGCATCAAATTCACAAACAGCGACACAGGTTCCACCACCCAAGCATCCTGAACCACAGGACTTGGATCCACCAACATAGTCGTTGATCAAGCGACAATCTACCAGGCCTTCATAATTGTACTTGTTCTTGGCCTTGCTGCAACTTCCTTGACAGCGAACCACAGCCACTTCCCGTTCCATATTTCCGGCATTGACGCCCATAACATCTGCTACCTTATCGGCAACTTCTTGGCCACCAATGGCACAAGCATTTACCCCGGCTTCACCAGCCACAATGGCATTGGCAAGACCTTCGCAACCTGGGAAGCCGCAGGCACCGCAGTTTGCTCCTGGTAGTGCATCTAATACATTGACAACACGTTCATCCATCTTCACATAGAATACCCGGGAAGCAATGCTTAATAAAACACCGAAGACTCCCCCCATAATTGCCAGGACGATGGCTGCACGAATTACTTCTCCTAACATAGATTGCCCCCCTTATATTAACCCAGCGAAACCGCCAAAGGCCATAGCCATGAGTCCCGCACTAATTAAAGCAATCGGCACACCTTGTAGTGCTTTAGGCAGGTCGACAAGTTCCAAGCGTTCACGTAAAGCCGCAATTAAAACCAGTGCAAGACCAAATCCAATGGATGCGCCTAAGCCACTAAATAAGGTTTCAATAAAACCATAGTCATTTTGAATGTTTAATACAGTCACCCCTAATACAACACAGTTGGTTGTAATCAAGGGAAGATAAACACCCATGGCAGTATATAGGGCCGGGCTCATCTTCTTAATGACCATTTCCACAAATTGCACCAAAGAAGCAATAACCAAAATAAAGACGATGGTTTGTAAGTATTCTAAGCTCAAGACATCCAGGATAAATCTTTGTAGAACCCAGGTAATTGCAGATGCAAAAACCACAACAAAGGTTACGGCAATACTCATTCCCACAGATGTTTCAACCTTGGAAGAAACTCCCAAGAAGGGACAGATCCCTAAGAATTGAGCGAAGACATAGTTGTTAACTAAAATTGTTCCAATTAATATTACAAATATTGAATTTAACATTTCTTCCTCCTAGGCTTCTTTTTTCTTATCCATTAAATAACGAAAAGCTGCAATTAAGAATCCAAGAAGAACAAAAGCACCTGCTGGAGCGACTAAAAAGCCGATGCCAGGATAGGCTTCTGGAAAAATACGTGTGCCAAAAAGTTCTCCTGAACCGAAGAGTTCACGAACAAAACCCATGGCCAATACAGCAATCGTATATCCTAACCCAGTTCCAAGTCCATCAATAAATGAAGGAATAATCTTGTTTTGATAGGCAAATCCTTCTGCTTCCCCAAGAATACAGCAGTTTACAACGATTAATGGTAAGAAGATACCTAGAGCTTCGTAAATAGGTGGTACATAGGCATGTAGGACCATTTCCACTAGGGTTACGAAGGTTGCAATAACTACGATAAAGGCAGGGATCCGGACCTTGCTTGGTATAATTTTACGAAGGGCACTGACAACCGTATTACTCATAATCAATACAAAAGTAACAGCAACCCCCATGGCTAATGAGTTCAAGAGGGTGTTGGTAACAGCCAGAGTTGAACACAAGCCAATTAATTGAATGAAGATTGGGTTGTTTTTAAACATCCCATCCTTTAATACTTTTTTTAAGTCCATGAAATCCTCCTACTTTACTAACTCTTTGTGGTAGAAATCAATAACCTTGTTGACTCCTTCAAGAGCTCCCTTAGATGTAATGGTTGCCCCTGTCATCATCATGATTTCATCATCAGCTTGTGGGGACTTATTTCCCTTAAGAGGTCCCTCAATGGATTTACCTACATAGCTTTCAGCATATTCCGGTTCTGAAATGTGACTTCCGAAACCTGGAGTTTCACTGTTGCTGATATTTCTAAAGCCTGCCATGGTGCCATCATTAAGGATACCAACGGCATTTTTAAAGGCTCCACCATATCCATAGGCTAGATAGTTAATCCCATATCCCACAACATCTTCTCCCTTTTTGGCTAAAAAGATGTCCGTAATTGTTGGATATTTTTCCTTTAATTTTGCAAGTTCTGCCGCATCATAGGGTTCAAAGTCGTCTGCCTTATCCCCAAAAATATCCCTATAAGATGCCAGGGTTGTTTCTAATTCTTGCTTAGCAATAATATCCGATGTATAAAAATTCACACTTGCTAAAATGAGACCGGAAATTGTCGCAATAATTAGCAGTACAGCTCCTAATCGAAGAGTTTCTTTCATTGCTTCACCTCTATGCTTTCTTAGGCCCGTAAGCTTCGCCAACGGTAAACTTGTCAATTAAAGGCGTACATACATTCATCAGTAAAATTGAGTAGGAAACACCTTCAGGCATACCGCCCTTGGCACGAATAACCGCTGTAACCAAACCTGCTCCCAGGGCAAAAATAATCTTTCCCTTGGCATTCATGGGGCTGGATGAATAGTCTGTTGCCATAAAGATGGCACCAAGTAATAAACCTCCACCTAACACTTCATAAGCAAGTAAGTCAGCCTTGACTCCAAATAAGAGTAAGAAAATTGCTGTTGACACAATATAAATAATTGGAGTCTTCCAATCAATAACCTTACGAACGATCAGGTAAATTCCGCCAAGAATTAAAGCAATAGCACAAGTTTCACCAATAACACCGCCGATGTTTCCTGTGAACATATCCATTAATGCTGGCAAGTCTCCGCCACCCTCTTTTAAAATTTGAAGAGGTGTTGCTCCAGTCATTCCATCCGGTTTAAGATAGGCTGTCATTTGTTGGGGCCAAGAAGCCATTAACATAACCCGAGCAGCCAGGGCTGGGTTCATGAAGTTGCCTCCAATACCGCCGAAACATTCTTTTACAATAATAATGGCAAAGACGCCACCAAAGGCCACCATCCATAAAGGGGCCCCTGCCGGTACGTTGAAGGCCAGTAAAATTCCAGTAACTACTGCAGATAAATCCTTAACTTGGACTGGTTTTTTCATTAATTTTTGGAAGGCATATTCCGATAAAACACATGCTCCAACAGATACAGCCATAATGGCTAGACTGTAAAGGCCAAAGAAGTAAACAGATGCAATAGCAGCCGGTACTAGGGCAATTAATACATCTAACATGATTCTTTGAACCGTATCATTTGAACGAATATGTGGTGCTAGAGATACAAAATAGTCTCCACTGTTTCTAAGATTTTTATCCATCTCTACCTCCTACTTCTTTGAGCCCATGCGGATTTCTCTCTTGGCCAGCTTAACAGATTCTGTTAAGTGCCGTTTTGCCGGACATACAAAAGAGCAAATTCCACATTCCATACATTGGTCTGCATGATAAAGTTCTGCTAAATCAACACGATTACGCAAAATAGCCGCGTTAATATCTGTAGGATTGATATTTGCAGGACAATGATCTACGCAACGAGAACACTTGATGCAAGGAGATTCCACTTCTTTCGGTTTTTCCACTTCTGTAAAAATCAAAAGTCCGGATGTTGTCTTGGTAATGGGACTATCTAAGTCAAAGACAGACTTTCCTGTCATGGGACCGCCACAGACAATCTCAACAAAGTTTTCCTTAACACCACCACAGAATTCTAAAATTTCCCCTACACTTGTTCCAATGGGGACCATAATATTCTTTGGCTTTTCAATTCCTGTTCCACTAACTGTAATGACACGTTCAATGGAGGGAAGACCCTTTTCAATGGCTTCATAAAAAGCCAGAGTCGTTCCAACATTTGTCAGGAAGACTCCCACATCATTTGTAACACCATTTTGTGGGACAATCCTTTTAATAACCGCTTCAGCTAATCGTTTAGAATCCCCTTGGGGATATTTTGTTTGACAGCCGGCAACCTTTAAATCCTTCCATTCTGGATTGTCTTGGATAAGCTTTTCCATCTTTTCAATGGCATCCGGCTTATTTTCTTCAATAGCCACATAGGCTTCCTTGGTGTGGTAAAGATCTGCAAAGAGCTTTAAGCCCTTTAAAATTTCATCTGCCCGTTCCAGCATAATCCGATGGTCACAAGTTAAGTACGGTTCACATTCAGCACCATTTAAGATTACAACATCTAAAAGCGGATCTTCACTTTTTAATTTTGCATGGAGAGGGAAACCTGCTCCACCCATACCAACGATACCGGCTTTTTTTACAAAAGACATAATATCGTCAATATTAGCTGTTTCGTAATTTTTAAAGGGCTCTAACCCTTCAACATATGTGTTGGCTCCATCATTTTTAATAGACACACAAATACAATACCGACCATCAGCAGTATATCGTTTGTCTACAGCAACCACTTCACCGGAAACGCTGGCGTGCACGTCTGCAGATACGAAAGCATCTGATGTTCCCACGACTTGACCTATTTTTACTTGGTCTCCAACCTTCACCGTTGGATTACAAGGTGCCCCAATATGTTGGCTCATTGGAATGTGCACAATGCTCGGCTGGTCTAACCGCTCAATAGGACAACTTTCTGTGAGGGTTTTATGTTCGTCCATGTGAACTCCTCCCACGGAAAACGTGAGATTTTTTAAATTCATACCTTTCACCTCTTCATATTCAGTTCAAGCTCTCTGCGTAAAAAATATTTTCAAACATTTTATACTAGTTTAATTATAACACTCTTGCCAGGCCTTGTATATTGACATTTAAAAAAAGCTCCTTGATTTTATGTAAGTTTTAGGGGCTGGAAACCTTTACCCCGACCCTTTTTACAGAAAACCACTTTAAGATATTGACAATAAAGGAAGGTCCGTCTAATTATGAAAGCTAGTATCAATATTTTTTTAACAATTTAGGATCCAGCTTTTTGTCTTTCTCTCCTTCTAGGTAGAATCAAGAAAGCCAGAAACTTTGTTAAAAAAATATTTGCCCGCTTTAAGAAAAAAGCTTATAACCACTACGATTATAAGCTATTTTGGTGCGAGGAAAGGGACTTGAACCCTCACGTGATAACTCACACATGCCCCTCAAACATGCCTGTCTGCCTATTCCAGCATCCTCGCTAATCCTGGTATTCTTTAGGGATGTATGTTTTCGACAGACGGTGGTAGAGGTCATAGACTGACGGTTCCAAGCTCCTGCGAATTCTCTTGTCCTTTAAAATCGCCCCTTGTTTAAAATAAAGGGGAATATAAGGGCAATCCCTATAAAATAACTCAGTAATTTTATTATAAAGAGTTTTTTCATCTTCGTCAACACTTCGCAGGGATAATTTTTTTAAATACTGGTCCATTTCCTGGCTGGAATAAGAACTCAGATTGCTTTGTCCGACCATTCCTGAATATAAAAGACTGGATAGGTCTGGCAAGGGGGTCATCTGCATACCCACCAGGGCCAGGTCAAAGTTGCCGTCTTTAATTTGCTTTTGAAAGTTGTCCCACTCTTCTTTTTGCTTGGCCGGATCTTTTTCCTTTCGATTGTCTACAGGGAGATAGTTGCCATAGGCTTCCAGCCCCATTCTTCTTAAGTCATCAATAATCAAATCCACAGTGGCCTTCCGGTTGTAGTTAAAGGAGTTGGTGGTAATGGCAATCCGCAATTCTCGTCCATCAGGAAAGGTAAAAAACCCCCGCTCATTTTCCTTAAAACCAGCTTTTTTTAGAATATTTCGACCCGTATCCACATTGTAGTAGATGGACTGGCTAATATAGTCTGCATACTTGGACTTGGGATGGATGAGGGAGCTGGTTTGAATGGCCTTGCCCAGGCAAAGGGAATCAATAATCCGGGCCTTGTTGATACTTCTGGCCATGGCCTGTCTCAAGGCCTGACCCTGGCTTCCTTGAAATTTTTCTTGCTTCATATTGATGGCTAAAAATTCCAATTCATTGGTGGGAAATTCTTCCACCTGAATCCGGCTGGAATTACTTTCTCGATCCCAGTCATAACCGTCGTTCATGGACAGGTCCACCTGGCCTGTTTCCAGGGCATTGGTTCCCTGGCCCTTGTTTTCCAAAATCTTTCCTTGGACCTTGTCAATATAGGGAGGTTGTCCCCAATAATTTGGATTTTTTTCCAAGGTCCAAGGCTTTAAGGTGTCTCCAGACATATAACGGAAGGGGCCGGACCCCACCATGGGGAAGTTTTCTTCTTTTAATCGGTCTTCCTGACTTAAGAGGTGGCTGGGAAGAACTGGAAAGGTCAGCATTTGTAGAACGTTCCGATAGGGCCTGTCAAATTGAAAGTCTACATTTCTTTCGTCAAAGGCCACTGCCCGACAGGAGCCACTTCCTGAAAAGCTGTTGCAAGAGCCCATGCTGTGACGAATAAGCCCCAGGTAGGGATTGTCTGCCGGCAAGTCCAGGATGGCATTAAAGGTGTCTGACACATCTTGAGCTGTTAGGGACTGGCCATCATGCCAACGCAGGTCCTTTTTCAGGGTTACTGATAGGGTCAAGCCGTCTTCAGAAAATTCATAGTGCTCGGCCAGGTTGTTTTTAAAATTTCCAAGAGCGTCCGAAATATACAGGGATTCAAAAATCAACTTGGAAAAGTAAAAATAGTCTGTGTTCTTGGTTAAGAGCGGATTGACTGTGTCCATATGGGTCAAGGGAAGTTCCAGGGTCCCTCCCGAAACAGGACTAGTTTCAACCAGTTCATCTTCTGAAATTTCTTTAATTTTTATATCTTTACTTCCTTGGCATGCCGTCAGGCACAAAAGGAATAATAGGCAAACTATAAGGCCCCGTCGCATAGGCGCTTCAACTCCCTGTCTACTTGTTTTAAGGTGGTGTCCGGATCATGGCTGTTGTCAATTAAAACATCTGCACGGACTTTTTTGTCTTCTAGGGACATTTGTGCATCAATCTTTTTCTGAGCATAGTCTCGACTGATGGAATCCCTCTTCATTAAACGCTGGATTTGCTTGTCTTTAGGAAGCCAAACCAGCCATATTTCATCGTAGGAAATATTTTTTTGCTGGTCCAGGGTTTCCAGTAAAAGGGGCATGTCTACAAAAACCAGGCCCTGCCGGCCTTGGATTTCCCTTTCAATGCTGGAAAAAACCAAGGGGTGCATCAGGTCATCCAGCTTTTTTCTTTCCTTTTCATTGGAAAAAACCAACCGGCCCAGTTTTTCTCTTTGTAGGACTCCATGGTCCACCAGGCCAGGAAATAAGTCCCCTATCTTTTTTAAAAGCTGGGGGTTTGTTTGCAAGTCCCGAACAATTTTATCGCTGTCAATAACAGGGTATCCCTTTTCTTGCAAATAGGCCGTAACCAAGGATTTTCCCGAAGAAATCCCCCCGGTTAATCCAATCACTTTATTTTGCTTCATACCAACTCTTCCCACTTGAAACATCTACAGATAATGGAATCTCCAGCTTGGCTGCTCCTTCCATTAGGTCCACTAATTCTTTCTTCACCTTGTCCCTATCTTCTTCCTTGACTTCCAATAAGAGTTCGTCATGGATTTGTAGGATCAACTTGGCCTGGCTCTTGGAGTCTTTCAAGGCCCGATAGACCTTGATCATGGCAATTTTAATAATATCTGCCGCTGACCCTTGAATGGGGGTGTTTAAGGCAATCCGCTCCCCAAAGGACCGGATATTGAAGTTCTTGGCACTTAATTCCGGTACATACCGTCTTCGATGGAAGATTGTTTCCACATAACCTTGTTTTTTCCCCAGGGCTATAATGTCCTTCATAAACTTTTGGACCCCGCTAAAGTTATCCAGGTAGCGGTCAATATAGTCCTTGGCTTCCTTTCGGGGGATGTTTAAGTCCCTGGATAGGCCATAGTCGCTAATTCCATAGACGATGCCGAAGTTTACTGCCTTGGCCTGTCTTCTTTCCAGGTCAGTAATTTCCTCTTGGTCCTTGTGGAAGACTTGGGCTGCTGTTCTCCTATGAATATCTTGTCCCTGGCGGAAGGCATCCAGCATATGGTCGTCCTTGGAAATATGGGCCAGGATTCGCAATTCAATTTGTGAGTAATCGGCGTCTACAAAACAAGACCCTTCCGGAGCCACAAAGGCCTTGCGGATTAAACGCCCTTCCTTGGTTCGAACAGGAATATTTTGTAGGTTTGGATCGTTACTGGATATCCGCCCCGTAGCCGTATTGGTTTGTTTAAAGGTGGAATGAATCCGACCATCTTCGCCGATTAAATCCGCCAGACTTTCCAAGTAAGTGGATTTCAGCTTGGACAGGGACCGGTAACGCAAGATGTCATCAATAATGGGCCCTTGGCCTTTTAGCTTTTCCAAAACCTCTACTGATGTAGAATAGCCGGTCTTGGTCTTCTTTATGACAGGCATGCCCATTTTTTCAAACAAGACTTGGCCCAGTTGCTTGGGGGAATTCAAGTTGAAATCCACCCCGGCCTCCTTCTTAATGGAGGCTTCCAAGGAATCAATTTCGGTAGAAATTTCTTCATTTATTTCCTTTAAAACTTGGGCATCTACCTGGACTCCTGTTAATTCCATAGAAGCCAAAACTTCACATAGGGGCAGCTCAATTTCTTGAAAGAGGCCCAGCATATTGCTTTCTTCCAGTTGTTTCCTTTGGGGCTCCATAAGACGTAAGATTCCTTGGCAGGTTAAGGAGGCATATTGGTAGAGGTCTTCTTGGTCCAGGTCTTGGAAGCTTTTTTTCTTCTTACCCTTTCCTTGTAGGTCTTCCAGGGAAGCCATTTGCTCATTAAAATAGTCCTGGTAGAGTCTGGGCATGGAATAATCATTTTGCCCTGGGTCTATTAGGTATTGGGCAATTTCCGGGTCAAAGACAAGATTTTCGGCCTCTACTTCTTGGTCTAAAAGATAGGTCCAGGCCTCTTTCAAGCCATAGGTATATTTTTTATTTGCTCCCGAAAATAGGGTCCTAAGCTGGTTTTGGTCTAAGGCCTCTTTAAGAATATAGGTCTTGTCCTCAGCTAGTTTAAAGGCAAAAAGATGGGGCTTGTAGCCATGGTAAACTGGCCCTTCTTGCAGGATGTAAAAGGCAAAATCCTTGCCCTTGCACTTGGACAGAACCTCTGCTCCATCCAGGACAAGGTAGCCCATGTCCTGGGCCTGGTCTTCCCCTGCCATCCCCTGATAGTCCTGGGGAAGTTTTTTTAAGAGGCTGGAAAATTCATACTTACTATAGAGGTCTCTTAGGGCATCATAGTCATACTCTCCAATGGCCAAGTCTTCCAAGGAAAGATCCAAGGGGACTTGCCGGTAGATGGTTCCCAATTTTTTGGACATATAGGCCTGGGCCTTATAGTCCCTGATTTTTTCGCCCATTTTCCCCTTAAGTTCTTCTTCATGAGCATAAAGGCCGTCCATGGTCCCGTATTGGTGGAGCAATTTTAAGCCAGTTTTTTCTCCAATGCCAGGAATCCCCGGAATGTTGTCAGAGCTGTCTCCCATAAGTCCCTTTAGGTCAATCATTTGGTCCGGAGTCAACTGGTATTCTTCTTCCAGACGGGCTAGGTCATATTTTTCTGTTTCGCTAATGCCCCGCTTGGTTAAGTGGACAGAAGAATTTTCATCCACCAGTTGGAGGTAGTCCCGGTCTCCTGTTAGGTAGACAACCTGATAATCTTGGTCACTAGCCATCTTGCCCAGGGTCCCGGCAATATCATCTGCCTCGTAAATGGGACTATCCAGGGTTACGATGTGCATGTGGTCCAAAATTTCTCGCACCATGGGCCATTGTTGGTCCAACTCACTGGGGGTCTTTTGCCGGGTTCCCTTGTAGTCTTCATATTCTTTGTGGCGGAAGGTCTTGCCCTTTTGGTCAAAACAGACAGCCAAATAATCTGGTTGATAGCTCTCTTTAAAATTTTCCATCATGGAAATAAAACCATAAACGGCGTTGGTGTAGAGACCATTTTTGGTTGTCAAAAGTGGCAGGGCATAAAAGGCCCTAAAAAACAAACTACTGCCATCAATTAATAGTACTTTTTTCATCTTTCCTCCCCATCTTTTTGTATTCTTAAGGCCATCTCCTTCAAGTCCTCTGTAAATAAGACCAGGTAGATGTCCTGGAAATCTTTTTCTGCAGCCTGCAAATTTTCTATGGCTATGGCCATGCACTCTTGGAGGGGATAGCCATAAACCCCTCCAGAAATCAAGGGAAAGGCCAGAGTTCTCAGACCATATTCCCTGGCCAAGTCCAAGGAGGATTGGTAGGCAGACCTTAAGAGGTCGGCTTCCTTGTGGAGACCATCCTGGTAAATGGGGCCCACTGTATGGATTACTTTTTTTGCCTTTAACTGGTATCCATCCGTAATCCTGGCCTGGCCAGTTGGGCAGCCAGCTAATTTTTTACACTCTTCCAAGAGGCCCGGTCCTGCCGCCTTGTGGATGGCCCCATCCACTCCGCCGCCTCCCAAGAGGGATGGATTAGCCGCGTTGACAATCCCATCTACAGGACACTGGGTAATGTCTCCCTTGACAATATGAAACATAGACTCCTCCTTTTATTTACACTTTCTTCTCTTAATCATTATAGCAGAAAAGACGGCCAAGTTATATCTTCCCTTAAAGACAAAGGGTCCGGAAAATTTCCGAACCCTAGTAGGCAATGTCATCAAGTATGCCCCTTATCTTGGCAATAACCAGACCATAATTACTAATGGCCACCCCAGCTTCTTGGGCCTGGTGAATCCTTGCCATGGTCATGGCCCGGTTAAACATGCAAGATCCACAGCTGATAACCAGGTCATAGTCCTTTAGATTGTCAGGATAGTCCAGTCCTCGCGCAAAGTCAATTTTGACATCCGGCCCCAGCCTTTCTCTTAATAGCCGAGGGATTTGAACCCGGCCAATGTCTTCTTCCATGGGGGCATGACTGCAGGCCTCGCTGATTAAAATCCGGGCATCTCCCCCTAAGTCATCCAGCTTCCTGGCCCCCTCCAAATAGGCTTGGATGTCTCCCTTCATCCGGGCCATCAGGACAGAAAAACTGGTGAGCCTTAAAGAATTTGGAAGTTTCTTTTTCACTTGCGAAAAAATTTGTGAGTCTGTAACCACTAGGGAAATCTTGTCCCCCAGGTCTTCCAAACTTTTTTCCAGGTCCTGGGGCTGGATGGTCAAAAGCCTACACCCTAGGTCCAAACCGGCACGAAGGGTCATCACTTGGGGAAGAATCAACCGCCCCTTGGGGGCCTGGATGTCCTGGGGCATGACTAAAAGTAAGAGGTCTCCCTTTTTTGCCAGACCATCTAATAGGCCCGGCTCTTGGTCCTCCTTCAAGGTCCCGGCAAGGGCTTGCAAAATTTTATCCTTTTCAAAGGGGAGGACTTCTTCCTTAACCTGGTCTTTTAAATCTTTTTCCAGGGGACCATTGGCCACCAGAAGAATTTTTTTCTTCCGCCTTCTTAAGTCTTGCAGCCAGGACAAGTCTTCCATTCCCTGGCGCAAAACCACTAGGCAGAGGTCACATTCATCCAGGACCTGGAGGGCCCTTTGGGTTCTCTTTTCCTGGAGGAGGCTGGCATCATAAAGACCCGCCGTATCTATAAAGACACAGGGCCCCAGACCCTGTACTTCCATGGCCTTGTAAACAGGGTCTGTTGTGGTTCCAGCCTTGGGGTCAACAATGGAATAGTCTTGACCTAGGAGCAGGTTAAACAGAGTAGATTTTCCGGCATTGGCCTGGCCAAAAATGCCAATGTGTTTTTGGTTTCCTCGATTTTCCATTTTAGAATCTAAAATCCCTTTGTCCTTGGTCAATTTTTCCCAGATAGGCTTGGGTCAATTCTCTAACTTTTGGATTGGAAATCACATCTAAATTTTCCTCAATGACCTTGTTCCCCAATTTTTGTGTTTGGGGATTTGCATAGTCATCCAGGTATTCTCTTAAGGTAATCAGGGCGTTGGGGTGGCAACAATTAATGATTTGTCCCGACTTCAGAAGACTCATAAAGCGGTCCCCAGTCCGACCCTCCCGGTAACAGGCTGTGCAAAAACTTGGAATGTGTCCTAATTCCAAGAGCCAATGGATAACTTCTTCCAGGCTTCTGTGGTCGGATACATCAAATTGGGCAGAGGAGGGGTCTTCCATTTCGTTAATGTAGCCTCCAACAGAGGTTCTAGACCCACCGGAAATTTGAGAAATTCCCAGCTCCAAGACTTCCCCCCGGACCCTTTTGGATTCCCTGGTGGAGATGATCATGCCCGTATAGGGAACGGTTAAACGGATAATGGCCACAATTTTTTCAAAAATTTCATCCGGAATGGAGTTGTCAAATTCATCTGGATCAATATCATCTGCCGGGCAAACCCTGGGGACAGAAATGGTGTGGGGACCACAACCATAAGTGGCTTCCAGGTGTTCAGCATGCATTAAGAGGCCCACTAGGTCATACTTGTAGTTGTTGATGCCAAATAAAACACCAATTCCTACATCATCAATTCCCCCTTCATTGGCCCGGTCCATGGCCTCTGTATGGTAGGCATAGTTGTGTTTGGGTCCCTTGGGATGGAGCTTTTCATAATTGTCCTTGTGGTAGGTTTCCTGGAAGAGGATGTAGGTTCCTATACCTACCTCCTTGAGTTTTCGATAGGAGTCAATGTCTGTGGCAGCAATATTGACATTGACCCGGCGGATGGCTCCATTTTTATGCTTGATACTGTAAATGGTTTCAATGCTCTCTAAGATATAGTCCAAGGGGTTGTTCACAGGGTCTTCTCCCGCTTCCAAGGCCAGGCGTTTGTGGCCCATGTCTTGGAGGGCAATGACTTCTTGCCGGATATCCTCTTGGCTGAGTTTTTTCCTGACAATATTTTTATTTTTAGCATGGTAGGGGCAATAGACGCAGTGGTTGATGCAATAGTTGGACAGGTAGAGGGGGGCAAAAAGGACAATCCGGTTGCCGTAAAATTTCTTTTTAATGGACCGGGCGATGTTTTTCATCTCTTGGGTCACCTGGTCGTCATCGTTTAAAAGCAATATGGCCGCTTCCCTATGGCTAATACCTTGGGCCTTTTTGGCCTTGGCCAAAATCTTCTCCACAAGGTCTTTATTGTTTTTATTTTTTTCTGCTTCTTCTAACGTGTCCAGTATTTCTTCGTGGTTAATAAATTCATCCGCATTATGGGATGTTTTTTTATACATGTTTCACCTCAAAATCTCCCCTGGCCATGACCAAGTCATAGCCAATTTTTTCCATGACTTCTTTTAAATCCTTTAAATTTTCCGCCGCCTCGATATTAAAACAGGCCTTATCCTTGTAAAGGGCGTAGTCCTTGCGATGGTAGGCCGGTGTCAAGTTCGGCATATAGACATTTGCCCCGCCCTGGATGGCCAGGTCCCTTCCCTGGGGCGATAGGGTATTTAGGGATGTGGTTGCCGGTATGTTGGCATAAGGCAAAAGTAAACGAAGGAGATGAATTAAGAAGACAGTCAATTCCACTGACCCCGGCTTTTCGCCAGAAAAGGGGGTGTCTTCATGGGGAATATAGGGCCCAATCCCCACCATTTCCGGTTCCAGATCTTGAATGAAGACCAGGTCTTCCACAAGATGGTCCAGACTTTGGCCGGGACTCCCAACCATCATCCCAGTACCGGTTTGGTAGCCCAATTCCTTTAAGTCATAAAGACATTGAATTCTGTTTTCTAAACTCATCTCCTTTGGATGGAGCTTTCGATAGTGTTTTTTATTTTTTGTTTCATGACGCAGTAAAAAACGGTTGGCTCCAGCTTTTTTTAACTTCTCATAAGATTGGTAGGAACGTTCTCCAATGGACAAGGTCAAGGCCGCTTGAGGATTGATACCCTTGATTTTTCGGACTAGGTCCAGGTAAAAATCATCGTCTAAAAGGGGGTCTTCCCCTCCTTGTAAGACAAAGGTCTTAAAGCCCATATCCGTTCCCAGCTTCACCGCTTGTAAAACCTCCTCTTGAGAGAGACGGTAGCGGTGCAAGTTATGATTTCCTCTACGAATTCCACAATAGTAGCAATTATTTTTACAAATATTGCTCAGTTCAATCAAGCCCCGGACATAAATCTTCCTGTGGAAGACCCTGTCTGTCAAGCTTGATGCTTCCCTTGCAAGGGTTTGCCGAACTTCCTCTCGATGGTCTAGGAGAACTTTTAATTTTTCCCCGGAGAGCCGATGGTCTTCCAGGAGATCATCCACAATTCCCTCTAGCTTATCGGTCATCTTTTGTGTTTGCATATGAGGTTTTTACTGTTACATTTGGAACCATACCCAACTTCCCAGACAAAGAATTGATGTCGTCTTCCAAGCCGTCTACGATAACGGCAATTAAAGAAACTTTTCTTTCCCTGTAAGGAATCCCCATGCGACCAACAATCATGTCTTGGTAGTCATGTAGCAAGGAGTTTAATTGGTCAATATTTTCTGCTGTCTTTTGGTTAACAACAATGGATAAAATCGCAATTTTATTTTCCATAATTTCCTCCAATCTAATAGATCCAGTAAGTCAGACTCCTAGTTTCATCAGAAAGTTCACCTTTATTTTAACACTTATAGAAAAAAATGTACAATTTATAAAAAATTTCCTCCATTTTCCCTGGTGGCAAAAAAATTCCCTAAAAAGTAGCACTTTCTAGGGAAGCTTTTTTATTTTTCTGGAGTCAAGCCTTGAATCCAAGCTTCAACGTCTTCTTTTTCCAGAGACCGGTTCAATCTTTGGCCCCTTAAAATCTTAAGTCCGGGCCCATACTTTTCTTCCAGTCGGTCTTGGGCCTTATCTATTGGACTGCCTCCCGATGTGGCAAAGGGGACCACTTCCTTGCCTTTGAGGTCTTCCTCTTCCAGAAAATGGTCAATAATCCTGGGCTCGATGCCCCACCAGATGGGAAAACCTATAAAAATCCTCCCATAGTCTTCCAGGTCCACCGGCAATTTTTTATAAGCCGGCCTTGCCCCTTCATCTTTCATTTCCAAACTGGATCGAGAATCCGGATTTTTCCAGTCCAAATCTTCCTTGGTGTAGCTTTCTTGAGCCTCAAAGGGATAAGATTCACATCCCAAAATCCCTGCCAGGGCCTTGCCGGCCCATTCAGTTGTTCCACCACAGGAAAAATAAACCACCAAAGTATCTTTTTTCATCCAAACCTTCTTTCTTTTAGCCAATATAAAAAGAAGACAAGAGCTCCCGCCCTTGCCTCCTAGTCTTTTTGTATTTTACCTTTTTCCTAATCCACTGTCTACTTTCAACAAGGCTGCCTTGTCATTGCCAACAAATTTAACTAAGTCAATTAGGTCTCTAAAGCTTTCTTCTTCTTCAACTTGTTCATCGACAAATTTTCTCAAGAAGTTTTCTGTTGCATATTGCTTTTCTGCCATAGCCAGGTCCAGAATTTCTGAAATGCTCTTTGTAATCATTTGTTCATGTTTATAGGCTGCTTCAAGAACTTCTAACAAGTCTTTGTAGTCAGTTTTTTGGCCTTCAACCTTTTCCAAAATAACCTTTCCGTCCATGGATTTAACATGTTGGATAAAGGCTTCAGCATGTTCCAATTCTTCTTGTGTTTGCTTGGTCATCCAGGAAGAAGCTCCTCTTAATCCTGCATCATCCAGATAAATCCGCATGCCATTGTAAACATAGGCTGCTTCATATTCTTTTCTAATTTGATCATTTAAAGCTTTTTCTAATTTTTTACTTAATTTCATAATTTCATTCTCCCTTTCAATCAATCGGCATTCTGACAAGATACTTATTTATTCTTGTCCCCTTTGGCCCAAATAGCTATCTACTTGGAACATCGCTGCCTTATCTTTCCCGGCCAGTTCAAACAATTGGAGGACATCTCTAAAATTCTCTTCCTCTTCCACTTGCTCGTCCACATAGGTCCTTAGGAAATTTTCAGCAGCATAGTTCTTTTCTTTAATGGCCAAGGCCAAGATTTCTTCAATGCTTTTTGTAATTTCTTTTTCATGGACTAGGCCAGCCTCCCAAACAGAAGCTAGACCATCATACTTTGTGGTTTCCGCTTGGATTCCAGCCAATTCAACTTGTCCATCTAGGGACTTGATAAATTGGATAAAATCCTCAGCATGTTGGATTTCTTCTTTTGTCTGCAGGGTCATCCAGTGGGTGGCCCCGGGAACACCGAAGTCGTCTAAATAAATCCGCATGCCGTTATATTTATAGGCTGCCTCATATTCCATGGCTACTTGTTTATTTAATGCTTTTTCTAATTTCTTACTTAACTTCATTCCATCCCTCCCTCTTTTTCTTTAATCTTATTACTACCCAAAGGGAGTCCACTTTAACCAAAAATCCTGGATTTTTTATAAATTCTTCTTGATCCATTCCCCTTCTTTAATAATCATGTCCATGTTTTCTGGGGAGACATTGCGGATGTTGTCCAGGGGGTTCTTACTTAAAACCAAAATGTCAGCAGACTTTCCAGCTTCAACAGTTCCTGTAACCTGGTCCACCTTAAGCATCTCAGCCCCGGTTTTTGTCGCCGCAACCAGGGTGTCCATAATGGGAATTTTTGCCTTTTCTACAAAAGATACCATCTCACCAATAGCGGTCGTTCCATAAGGAGTCAAGCTTGAGCAGAAGGAGTCCGACCCAATGGTTAGGCCAATTTTTTTCTTGGCGGCCTTTCTCAGGTTGGCATAAACCCGGTTTAATTCCTTTTCTACCACCGTATCCCCCTCGTAAAAGTCATGGACAGCCGGGTCGTAGGGTGGAGCATAGGACTTAAACCATTCGTTTAAAAATTGAATGGTGGGGCAAAAATAAATACCCTTTTCAGCCATAATATCCAGACACTCATCATTGAGAGTTTGTCCGTGGATGATTAAGTGGACCCCTGCCTTGGCAGAATCCAGAGCACCGCCATAGCCTTCCGCATGACTCCAAACGGGAATCCCCACCATCTTACACTCATCCACTACCGCCTTAATTTCTTCAAAGGTATAGTGCTGGTCCAGCTTTTGGTCCCAGCGCCAAATGCCTCCACCTGTGGACCAAATTTTAATGGCATCGGGATTGTCTCTTAGCCGTCTTCGAACGGCCTTTCTTAATTCCCAAGGGCCATCCACCCTTTCTGCCCAGGGGTGGGAATTTTCATTATAGGCCAGGGGAAGTTCGTGGCTATCCCCATGGCCGGCTGTCCGACAAAAACCCCGGCCTGTCGCCACAATGCGAGGGCCCTGCATGACTCCGGCTTCCACCATATTGCGAATATGGATGCCATTGTAGGAAATTTCCCCAACAGTGGTAAGTCCCCTTTCCAAGCACTCATGAGCCTGTTGGACTGCAACCACTGTTTTTTGTACCGGATGCTCAAAAACCCAATCCCGGTCATTGTCCGTTAAGTTACCTGAAAAATGCAGGTGGGTGTCAATCAAGCCCGGAAGAATGGTCTTTCCCTTTAGGTCGATTTCCAAATACTTGTCCCGGTCAAAATCCCGGCTGGGGCCGGCATAAGTTATGGTTTTTCCTTCAACAATCACCATTCCGTCCCGGATGGGGTCTTGGCCATTTCCGTCAATTAACAATCCATGATTTAATACATAAGAATTCATTCCAGCCTCCTTTATTTTCTCTTCTTATTATAACACAGTCTTTCCAATTAAAAAAAAGCCGCCTAGGCAGCTTTCTTTTCTTTCCATTGAGACCATTTAACAGCAAGCTCTTCCTTGTTGAGAAAAATCCAATGGACCAGGACGATAAATAAATTGTAGGCCAAAAAGATCAGGGCATGGTAAAAAATCCGAGGCATGCTTTCCAAACTCCCAGTTAAGATGGGGCTGGCTGACAAGTAGGCATAGTTTGTGTCAAAAAATTTGTTGGCAAAGAGGCAAAGGATTAAAAACAAGTTTACAAAGGCCAGGCTGAAATTCAAATCATGTTGGTTGAATTGGTACTGGTCCACCCCTAAAAAGTAAACAGAGGCCCAAAAGATTGAAAAGTGTGTTAAAAAGTAATTGAAATTGGTGATGTGGGGCCAGGAATAGGCCATAAGGTCGGGAAGAATCATGGGAAGGATCCCCCCAATTAAGCCCCAGTAAATCGTAATTCCCTTAAAGGCTTCCTTCTTACTAATAAGGGCCAACAAGGCTGTCCAAAGAGCCATGCGGCAGGTGTAAAGAGGGAGACCTGAAGCCAGACCATCGGTCCGGATAAAAAAGGAAAAATAAAGAAAGGTCACTTGGTGGAAGAGGATCATGGCAATCAAGACTCCCCGAATCCGAGCATCTAAAGTCTTATTGGTCCGAATGGCTTGCCTGTTTCGATAAATCCACCGAGCCCCTAGAAACATCATCAGGATTAGGACAATATGTAACCAGCTGAAGGCTTGAAAATGAAAACCATCCTCCTGGGCACGAAATAATTCTTTAAGTAGCTGCATACGAACTCCTTTCGTTTTTCTACACTATTATTTTACACAGGATAAGGCCTAAAATCCAGCTTCTTTTCCCGGGCAATAGTAAAAATTCGTCTAAAGTTTTTTTAAATCTTTTCGATTTTTCCAATAAATGTGTTAGGATAAAAGAAAACAAGGAGGTCACTATGTACGGAGCAATTGAAGCGGGAGGAACGAAATTTAACCTGTCCCTGGCCAATGACCGGGGAAAAATCATCAAGGAAAAGACCCTTGCCACAGGCAGTCCCCAAGAGGTCCTAGACCAAATCATTTCTTTTTACCGGAAAAATCCTGTCCAGGCTCTGGGAGTGGGTCTTTTTGGTCCTGTGGACTTGGACCCAAGCCGGGAAACTTTTGGCTGTCTTTTAAAGACCCCCAAGGAGGCCTGGAGAAATTATCCCTTTTATAAAAAACTCAGCCAGGCCCTTCCTGGGACCAAGCTGGCCCTGGATACAGATGTCAATGTAGCCGGCCTGGGTGAATATTACCTGGGCAATGGTCTGGGAAAAAAATCCCTCCTGTACTTAACCATAGGTACCGGGATTGGCGGAGGCTATATCTTAAAGGGCCGTCCCCTTCAAGGTTTGTCCCACCCAGAAATGGGCCACATCCTTCTAAGACCCCACCCCCAAGATTCCTTCTCCGGCACCTGTCCCTACCACGACTATTGCCTGGAAGGAATGGCTGCCGGCCCCAGCATCTATGGCCGCTATAAAAAATTTGGCCAAGACTTAGATCCTAATCATGAAGCTTGGACCTTCCTGGCCTATTATTTGGCCCAGGCCCTTGTATCCTATACCGTGGTCTTGCGGCCGGACCAAATTACCCTAGGTGGCGGTGTCATGCACAGCCCCAACCTCTTAACCAGGGTCAGGGAAAACTTCTCTGACCTCTTCCACAACTACCTGGACCTTCCTCCCCTGGAAGACTACATCAAGCCCCCCCGGCTAAAGGACCGATCGGGAATTTTCGGCGCCCTTCTTTTAGTCCTGGACGAAAATACAAAAAAGCAGCTTATCCTGGATAGCGACCTGGAGAGAGAAAATTAATCCTCTCCAGGTCGGTCCTGGCAAGCTGCTTTTATTTTCTTATGGCCCAGACATTTTTTATCTGGCTCCGAATCCTAGGCAGTTGCCAATGGAGCTTGGAGTTTCGCACACTATTGGGGTCATTGATAATCAACCGCCCCTGGTCATCCAGGCCTGCAATGGCCACCATATGAGAAGTAGAAGTAAAATTTCCCCTCCGCAGGCTAGCCACAAGATAGGCTCCCTGGTTTAATTGGTCTTGGATTTGGTCCACGGGAATGGACGCCACTTCCAGCGAATAATCCCGGGCCAGACCATCAAAAACCTCCCAAGAGCTATAGCCATCCTTCAGGTAGCCATTTTCTATCATGTAGCTGGCCACATGGTCCGGGTCCGTCTGAATACCAAGCCCCTCTAAAACCATGGCTATGGAGCTGGGGCCACATCCATGGGTGGCCATAATCCCCCTACTAAAGGCATGGTAGCCCCACCGCCGGTCCCATTGGGCATAATAGGGCAAGGGAGAATCCACAGAAAAATCCTGGGACGTCTTGGCCAAAGAAGGATTGTCCTCTAAAAAGCCCAAAACAAAGGGCCTAGCTTCCTTTTCACAAGCTGCAAGCTTTAAGAGCTTGTCAGGTAAAACTTCCTTTTGTTGGTAAATTTTTTCTGCATCCGGGTCTTGGGAAGCCTCTTCTTGCAAAAGATTTACATAGGTCTCTCTCTGGTCCAGGTCTCCCAGACTTGGGCTGGAAGATAGGGTTAAGTCCTTATTACCCAGCTTGTATTCCTGGTGGGTTGCCAGTAAAAAGCCACCGCCAATAAGGAGAAGGACCAGTAGAAAAAGTCTCCTTAAAAATTTTTTCATATCTATCACCTAGAAAAATTATAGCAGGGGATTCTTAAGAAAAAATTACAGGTCTTTAAAGGACTTCTTAAATTATAAAATTATTGAACTTGGATGCCTTGGTCTAGCAAGTCTTGCAAATTTTTTTCATGGTCTTCTTGGTCAATATAGCCCAAGAGATCTTTTAAGACAATGACCTCCCGGCCGGCCTTTTTAAAGTCCAAGGCCGTTTCTCTGACACAATATTCACTGGCAATCCCCGCCAGGTAAATAGGCCCTTCCAGGTCATCCCGCAAGAGATGGCCCAGGTCATTTTCCGCATCAAAGGCAGAATACTCTTCCCGGTCCTTGTCCCTGCCCTTGTAGTAGGATCGGTTGATATCCGCCGGATATTTTGTTTGACTAAACTTTTCATGAACCTTAGCCCCATCAGTATCAGCCACACAATGAGCTGGCCAAAGTCCCCCTTGGTCCTTAAAACTACAGTGGTCTGTAGGGTGGAAGTCCAGACTATAAAAAACCTTTAAATCATCATGGTCTTTTAAAAAATCCACAATGGCATCCACAGTTTCTTCCCCATTGACTGCTGCCAGGGCACCATGGACAAAATCATTTTGACAATCGATAATTACTAAATTCATCCCATCCTCCTAGTCTTTCATCATAACAATCATAGAATTTAAGCCATAGTCCGCCCCATCTCGACGGGCTGAATGAAGGTCCTTGGACCGGTAGGTCGACACCGGACAAATCTCGATTTTTTCCTTCTTGATGCCCCCTTCTAAAAGGATGGCCTCATTGGCTCCTAAAAGGTCCAAGTGGTACTTGTCCCCCTTTTGATAAAAAAAGTCATCCCGCTTGGCAAAATCCTCAAAAGCCTGGTAGACTTCTGGCCCCACCTCGTAACTTTCCTGGTCAATACTGGGGCCGATATAGGCATAGATATCCTCCGGCGAAGAAGAAAAATCCTTGACCATCCGGTCCAGGGCCAGAGCAGCAATCTTTCCTGCTGTCCCCCGCCAACCAGAATGGACCAGGGCCAAAACCCCCTTCTTGAGGTCATAGAGGACCACCGGTGAACAATCTGCAAACTTCACCAATAAGGCAACTTCCTTCTTATCCGTAATTAAACCATCCGTATTGTAAAAAATTTTCCCATAGACAAAGTCCTGGCCATTTTCCCCATCACAATATTGGATATTGAGAGAATGGTCTTGGTAGCCTGTGTAAATCATCTTGGGGACAGCCCCCAGGTCATTGCACAAGTCAAAAACATAGTGTTTGACCTTCTTGCCCTCTTTTTTATAGGACATAGAAAATTTTTTCCCACTAATATAAGTTAAAAGCCCTTGGCTTTCCAAAAGTTTTGAACGCATTGTTTTCGATCCTTTCTTTACTCATTCCCTATAATGATACCCGAAAAGGGCCAGCTATAACAAGGTCTTAAAAGCTTCTTGTTTAATAAAATAAAGAGACAGACCCCTAAACCTGGGCCTGTCCCATTAAAAAAATCTATTTTCTACTTTTTTCTAGTAAAAATACTCAGTAGACCTATTGGAATAAAAAATAGAATCCAACCCAGGACGCAGCAAATATCGATGATAAGAGCCAAAATAGCTATGAGACTTGTCTCCTCGTCCTCTTTACTTTATTCTAGCAAAGTAGATCCCCATCTTCAATGCTCTTTTAAATCGATAGCTTGATTTTTATAACCCCCATACTATTTAGTTTCTTTATATTACAAAAAAACAGCCCCACAAGGGCTGTTTTATAATATAGGCGATAGGAGTCGGGACAGGTCTTCCCGGATCTTGGTCCAATTGGATCGTTTTTGGTAGTCTTCCCAGGTTAGGTGTTTGGAATGGGAAACGTCCATCCAAAATTTTTTCACCAATTTCCCGTTGATGTCCTCATCAAAAATAAAGGCATTCACCTCAAAATTCAAGATAAAAGACCGAATATCAAAATTGGCTGTTCCTACCGAGGAGATAAAGTCGTCCATTAAGACCACCTTGGAGTGGATAAAGCCGTCCTGGTAGAGGTAGACGTCGGCTCCTAGAGGTAGAAGGTCTCCAATAAAGGACCGGCTGGCCCAATGGACAAAGGGATGGTCCCGCTTTTGGGGTATCATAATATGGACATTTTTTCCTGCCATCAGGGCAATCTTTAGGGAGTTAAAAAGTCCTTCATCAGGAATAAAGTAGGGTGTTTGAATGTAGATATCCTGCTTGGCCCGGGTAATCATCCGGTCATAGCCGTTTCGGATGGAATCGGCGTGGCTGTCTGGCCCTGAAGAGACAATAACCAGTTCCTTGTCCCCCTTGACTGGGTAGGAAAGTTTGGTAAAGCCAATGAAGTCATCTTCATTTCCTGCAAAGCGATAGTCTAAGAAAAATCGCCATTGGAGGTCTCGAACGGCAGGGCCAACCAAGCGAAGGTGGGTATCTCGCCAATAGCCAAAGGAGGGGTTTTGGTTGATGTATTCATCCCCAACATTAAAGCCCCCTACATAGCCAATTTCATGGTCAATCACTACAATTTTCCGGTGGTTGCGGTAGTTCATATGGGTGTTGAGCCGAGGCAGGATCCCCGGAAAGAAAACGGCAATCTTGATGCCATGGGCCCTTAGCCGCCGTCGATCCTTCAGGGTGAAATTCCGTCCCCCCATACCATCAATCAACATCAAAACCCGGACTCCCTCTTCTGCCTTTTGGATTAAAAGGTCCTGCAAGCGCCGGCCTAGGCCGTCTGACTTGAAAATATAGTATTGGAAGCAGATAAATTCTTTGGCCTCCTGGATATCCTTAATGAGTTGGTTGAACTTGTCGGGACCATTTGTAAAAATCTCTACATCATTGTCCCGGGTCAACATTTCCCTTTCCCCCCGAATGAACATTTGAAGCATGTCTTCATAGTCCCCTATCCGGGCATTGTGGTAGGTCATAGACCCCCACTTAATTTTTCTAAGCTGTCTCTTGGCCTGGCGTCTTAAATTGGTATCCACCGATTGCTTTTCAGCAAACATCTTCCGCCGGCTCATGTCCTGGCCCAAAAGTAGGTAGAGGATAAAACCAAACACAGGAAAAAAGTTCACCGTCATCACCCAAAGTAGGGTGGATGTGGGTTTCTTTCTTTCCAGAAAGATAATCACTGCACTCAAAGCTAGGTTTAAAATAAATAAATTGGAAAAGGCCAGAAAATAGGCCCTGATTACCGAATAGGATCCACTTAGAAAATTAGTGAGCATATGGCCACCTACCTATCTTTTTTACTTCCTTTTTGACGCCTTATAGCGGCTTCCTGTATCTAAAATCATTTTTCGGATTCTAAAGTCCGTAGGCGTGACTTCAATCATTTCATCATCTTCGATAAACTCAATGGCTTGTTCCAAAGACATGAGGACTGGCGGAGACAACTTTAAGGCATCATCACTTCCGGAGGCCCGGACATTGGTTTGCTTCTTGGTCTTGGTTACGCTGACTTCTAGGTCAATCCCCTTGGGACTTTCCCCAACAACCATGCCTTCATAGACATTTTTCCCTGGTCCGATAAACAAGTTCCCCCGTTCTTGGGCATTGTTTAGGCCATAGGCACTGGAAACTCCCGTATCATAGGAGATAATGGACCCAGTTTTCCGGGTTGGAATGTCTCCCTTGTATTTTTCATAGTCCTTAAAGACAGAGTTTAAAATCCCGCTGCCCTTGGTGTCGGTCATGAACTCTTGCCGGTAGCCAATGAGACCCCGGGCAGGAATTTCAAAAGTCAAACGAGCATATCCCCCTGAAGGTTCTGACATGGAGAGCATTTCTCCCTTCCGGCGGCCAAGCTTTTCAATAACACTACCCACAAATTCTTGACCCACATCAATGGTTACAAGTTCAATGGGTTCAAAGCGGGCCCCGTCTACCTCTTTAAAGAGGACCTTGGGCTTGGACACAGAAAATTCATAGCCCTCCCGGCGCATATTTTCAATTAAGACTGACAGGTGGAGTTCCCCCCGACCGGACACCTTAAAGGAATCTGTTGTATCTCCATCTTCCACCCTTAGGCTGACATCAGTTTGCAGTTCCTTAAAGAGCCTGGACCGCAATTGTCTGGAAGTGACAAACTTCCCTTCTTGGCCAGCAAAAGGAGAATCATTGACCCGGAAGGTCATACTGATGGTGGGTTCAGAAATTTTATTAAAGGCAATGGCTTGGGGATTTTCAAGGTCCGTAATGGTATCTCCTATGGAGATGTCTTCAATCCCTGCAATGGCCACAATATTTCCGCTGGTTCCTACTTCCGCTGGGACTCTTTCCAGGCCTTCAAATTCGAAAATTCCCGTGATTTTTACCTTTTCCTTTTTTTCAGGGTGTTGGTGGTTGACAATCAGGGCCTGGTCATTGGCATGGATTGTCCCTTGGCTGATGCAGCCAATCCCAATCCGTCCCACATAGTCGTTGTAGTCGATGGTGGAAATCAAAAGGGCCAGGGGTTCGTCATCCTTGTCTTCCGGTCCAGGAATGTATTTTAAAATAGCCTCAAACAAGGGCTCCATAGTTCCTTCCCGGTCTTGGGGATCCATGCTGGCATAGCCATTTTTGGCCGAGGCATAGATAAAGGGGAAATCCAAGGCGTGGTCATCTGCCCCCAGTTCAATAAAGAGGTCCAAAATTTCCGCTTCCACTTCACTGGGTCTGGCCTCGGGGCGGTCGATCTTGTTCATGCAGACCAAAACAGGTAGTTTCAAGTCAAAGGCCTGCTTTAAAACAAACTTGGTTTGGGGCATGGGACCTTCATAGGCATCCACCAAGAGGACAACCCCACTTACCATCTTTAAAACCCGTTCCACTTCTCCGCCAAAATCGGCATGGCCGGGTGTATCTATAATATTAATCTTTGTTCCCTTGTAGTGGACAGCCGTATTTTTCGAAAGAATGGTAATCCCTCTTTCTTGTTCAATATCTCCGCTATCCATGACCCTTTCACGCACTTGTTGGTGTTGGTGAAAGACCCCTGATTGCTTAAGCAATTGGTCTACCAGGGTTGTTTTCCCATGGTCAACATGGGCTACGATTGCGATATTTCGTATATTTTTCGTCATCAAAATCCTCTTTTCTTTTCTATCTTCAATTATTATAGCAGAACTTGGACAAAAGAAAAAGATGGGGGACCTATGGATTATGGGCTTTTCTTGGCTTTTTTCTCCATAGAGGAAAATTTTTCCCTTTTCAAAAAAATTTTCCCATTTGACAAAAGCGATAAAAAGGATTAAGCTAAAAAAAAAGAATGACACAATGTCACTTTTAGGAGGCTTTTATGGCAAAACCCACTTTTTATCAAGTCAACAAGGAAAAACAGGCAAGAATCTATGCCCTTTTAAAGGAATTTTTTGAAGAGGCCAACTTGGAAGACATCAACGTTGCTTCCATTGTGAAAAAACTCGGCATCCCTCGTGGGTCCTTCTACCAATATTTTGAAGACCTGCCCGACTGCTATTTTACTGTTTTGAAAAAAGAAAGCGGCCCAATCCATCATGAGTTTGTCCGCCTGCTTCAAGATAACCACCAGGACCTGGATAAAACCCTCTATGCCTACAGGGACTACCTGGTGGACCAACTTTATGATCAAAACTTAAAAAATCTCTACCGGGCCAAGTTTTTTCTCTTCGAAAACAACTTTATCTCCCATGGTAAGGCGGCCTTGAAAAAATCCTTGGCAGAAGAAGACTACCAGCGGATGGTCTACCTCATGGCTGTCTTCCACCAACTCATTAAGGAAGCTATTACAGAAAATTACGACAAAAATCAATTTTTAACCACTTGCAACTTATATATTTTATGGTTACTAGGAGGTCTTTCCCATGCAAGTATTTGAATTATTTTTTGACAGTCTCTATCTCAGCCTTGTCCTCTTTATCGGCATCCGGATGCTCTTAATCAAGGACAAGTCCGCCCCCCTTCTAGGGGCCATGACCCTGCTTTTGGGCCTGGGCGATTCCTTCCACCTCATTCCAAGAATCATCTCCCAAGTCATGGACAGCGGCTTTGACCTAAACCAAGGGGCCCTTTTCTTGGGGACCCGGGTTTCAGCCCTGACCATGTCGGTTTTCTACCTCCTCCTCTACCTTTACATCCGGAGGGAAAATCCCCAAGGCCAAAAAAATTGGAAGCCCTTAAATCTTTTCTATTATGGATGCTTCCTGGTCCGGATTCTCACCGTCTTTTTGTCCTTTAAACAATCCCAGACCATGGACCTTATTTCCAACATTCCCTTTGTCCTTATGGGCCTGGTGGACCTTGTCCTCCTTTGGCAAGGAAGGAACAAGGCCAGCCTTGGCCACCTGGCCATTTATGTCTTCTTTAGCTTCTTCTTCTACATTCCTGTGGTTCTTTTCAAAAATACCTACCCCCTCATTGGCATGCTTATGATGCCAAAAACCGTCATGTATGTCCTAATCGTTCTGAAACTCTATAAAAACATCAAGAAGGACTTTGTGGAAAAAGACATCATGGACTTTGCCCTTTCCTATTTATTCCTGGGAATTTTTGCCGGTGCCCTCTACCGGGAGTTGGGAAAGGTCTACCCTCTTGGCTCCTACTTTGCCCGGCTCCACCCCCACCTAATTGTCTTGGGTTTCTTAATCCTATCGATTTTTTACCTCCTACTTAGGGGAAAAAATCCGGCCCAGGACTCCCTGGAAAGGCCCCTGAGAATTTTTAATTTCGGTATCTACTTGACCTTTTCTTCCTTCTTCCTCCATGGCCTGGTGGATCCCTACGACCCCAGCTCTCTTGTCAGGGCCTGTCTTGTGGGCATGAGTGGACTGGGCCACATCCTCTTAAGTCTAGGCCTTGTCCTTCTTTCTCTCAAGGCCCTAAGGAGCCTGGAAGAAAGAGAACGCCCTGCCTAAATAAGTTGACAGAAAAAAAGCACTCCCCCCTTATGGGTGGAAGTGCTTTTTTCTTAAAGGGCCAATTGCCCAAGAAGTAAACTTACTCCTAAGGCCTTGCTAGTCTCCCCTTTTAAATTGTTTTAATGACTATGATTTCATTTCCATTTAACTGGACCCCGTCACTCAAGGCCCGGACAATTTGTAGGCCCCGTCCATTGCACTTCATGTTCATCTCGCAATCTTCCTCAAAGTCAATTCCGGGTCCCTCATCTTGGACCTGGATCCTAAGGCAATGGCTGGAATAGTCAATTCCCAAAGATACATACTTGTCCCTATTGAGCCCATTTCCATGGATAACACCATTCATCAAGAGCTCTTGGATAATCAATTTAATATCTAAAGATACTTCTTCATCATAAATCAAACTATGCAGCGACCGACTTGCCAAATCGACAAACTCTTTGGCACAATGAATGTCACTTGGGACTGAACCTGCAAATATGTAGTTCATCCCCCTCACCCCTATTCATTATTAGAATCATTATTACAAATAATTGCCTTTATATTCTACCCAATAAAGCGAAAATTAAACCCTGTCTTTGAATTTCCATAAATTATCCGCCATTTTTTAATAAAGTGTTTACAAGATTTCCTTTTTTAGGTATCATAGATATATCAATAGAAAGTATTTCATCAGATGAAAGGAGAAATGAATCATGCAAAAATATGAATGTCAAGCATGCGGTTATATCTATGACCCAAAGGTAGGCGACGAAGACAACGGTATTAAACCAGGTACCGCCTTCGAAGATCTTCCAGAAGATTGGGAATGCCCCCTATGCGGAGCTTCCAAAGACGAATTCGAACCAGTTGAATAAAAATTTAAAAGCAGTCAGGCTCTTGAGTCTGGCTGCTTTTTTCTTGGTCATTTTTCTTGAAATTTCCCCAGCTAGATGACACCATAAAAGGCCAAGAGGTCCTCTAAAACCTCCCCTGTTTCTTGGATCAGGTCTTGGTCCTCGGTACTAAAGGGTAGGATTTCCTGTTCTTCCGGACAGCCCAGGCTGGTGTGGATTTTTTTCAGCTGGCGGTTTAATTGGTTCCTGGACAGCTTGTCGGCCTTGGTGGCAATGACAATGCCAGAAAATCCATTGTCTACAATCCACTGGTACATCTCCCGATCTTGGCTGGTAGGTTCAATCCTGGAATCTACCAAGAGGATGATCTCAATAATGTTGGACCGGTTGGCCAGGTAGCCTTCAATCATCTGGGCCCAATCATCCCGCATGGCCTTGGACACCTTGGCATAGCCATAGCCCGGCAGATCCACCAGGCGGAAGCAATTGTCAATCCGATAAAAGTTAATGGTCCTGGTCTTGCCGGGTTTGGAAGAGGTGTAGGCCAATTTTTTCCTTTGGGTCAAGGCATTGATAAAACTGGACTTGCCAACATTACTCCGACCAGCAAAGGCAATTTCTTTCAGGTCAGTTTTGGGATACTGGTTGGGCCCTACTGCCATTTGCTCCAGGCTTGCATCATTTATTTTCATGGGCTCCCTCCACAGCTAAATCCAAAATTTCACGGACATTCTTGACCCCAATAATTTCCAGGGGCTTGGTAACTTCTTCATCAAAATCCAAGAGGTCTTTTTCATTTTCCTTGGGGATAAAGACCCTCTTAATACCTGCCCTTTGGGCGGCCAGGAGTTTTTCCTTTAAGCCCCCAATGGCCAGGACTTGACCCCTTAGGGTTACTTCTCCTGTCATGGCAATATCCCGGTAGACGGGCTTGTTTAAAATCGCCGAGTAAAGGGCCGTGGTAATGGTCACTCCTGCAGAAGGTCCGTCCTTGGGAACGGCCCCTTCCGGTACGTGGATGTGAAAATCGTGACTGTAGCGGAAGTCCTCCAGGTCTTGGTCCAGGCTGGTCATGAGATAGGTCAAGGCCGTCATGGCAGATTCCTTCATAACATCTCCCAGCTTGCCGGTTAAGAGAACCTTGCCCTTGCCCTGGCTAATGGTTACTTCCACATCCAGGGTCACTCCCCCCACTGGGGTCCAGGCAAGTCCTGTCACCAATCCCACCTCATTTTTTTGAGAGGGCGGATTTTTAAGAAACTTCTTCTGTCCGGCAAAGTCCCTTAGGTTTCTTTGGCTGACAGAAATTTTTTCCAGCCCCTCTTCATTCATCTTTAAAAGCCCCCGGCGGATAATCTTGGCCAGTTCCTTTTCCAAGGCCCGAACTCCCGCCTCCCGGGTATAAAATTCAATTAAAGAATCAATCACCGCGTCGCTTATCTTAAAGGTTTTTTCCTCTAAACCAGCATTTTTTAAGAGCTTGGGAACCAGGTATCTCTTGGCAATTTCCTTTTTCTCATAAGGCGTATAGCCCGACAAGTGCAAAATTTCCATCCGGTCTCTCAGGGGGCCGGGAATGGTGGAAACACTATTGGCTGTCGTAATGAAAAAGACCTTGGACAGGTCAAAGGGAAGCTCCAGGTAGTGGTCACTAAAACTCTTGTTTTGCTCCGGATCCAAAACTTCCAACAAGGCACTAGCCGGGTCTCCCTGGTAGCTGGAAGACAGCTTGTCAATTTCATCCAGTAAAAATAGGGGATTGTACGTCCCAGCCTTTTTTATGAGGCTGATGATTTGCCCTGGCAGGGCCCCTACATAGGTCCTGCGATGGCCCCGGATGGCAGCTTCATCTCGAAGGCCCCCCAGGCTCATCCGGACATATTTTTTATTTAAGGCCCGGGCAATACTGGCGGCAATACTGGTTTTTCCCACTCCAGGTGGCCCCACCAAACATAGGATGGGCCCCTTGGCGGAAGGATTGGCCAGTTGCAGGGCGATAAATTCTAAAATTCTTTCCTTGACGTCTTTTAGGCCGTAGTGGTCCTGGTTTAAAATCTCCCGGGCCAGGGCCAAGTCCGTATTGTCTTGGCTTGCTTCCTGCCAAGGC
This sequence comes from Urinicoccus massiliensis, assembly GCF_900120405.1. Taxonomy (GTDB): domain Bacteria; phylum Bacillota; class Clostridia; order Tissierellales; family Peptoniphilaceae; genus Urinicoccus; species Urinicoccus massiliensis. The sequence continues at coordinate 525,746 of NZ_LT635492.1, forward strand.
AGGTCTAAAATCCAATCCAGATAATTTAAGAGCACCGTGTATTCCGGAGAAGCCGGGTTGATTTGTTGGAGTTTTTTTAACTCCTTCAAGCCCTTGTCTCTTACTTCTTGGGGCAGGTCCTTTTCCTGGAGCCGGGTCCTGTATTCATCCACTAGGTCTCCCCCGTCTTCGTCCCCATTGAGTTCTTGCCGGATCACCTTAATTTGCTCGTTTAAAAAATATTCTCTTTGGACCTTGTCCATATTTTCCTTGACCTGGTAGTCAATGGATTGTTGGATCTTGGCTAATTGAATTTCCTTAACCAGGATTTGATGGAAGACCTGCAACTTCTTTTCCAGGTCCTGCTCTGCCAAGAGGGCCATGTTGTCCTCTGTAGACAGGTCCAGGTAGTTGGCTGCAATTTCAACAAAGTCTTCCAGGTTCCCAAAAATCAAGGAGGGGTCCAAAATTCCCGCCAGGAGCCTTGGACTCATAGTTACATATTGGTTCAGGTCCTCTTCAATTAACCTTTGGTAGGCTTCTTTTTTCAAGGGGTCTGCAATCCCCTTTATCGGTAAAGTTTTAATAAGGCCACTTAAGGGATTTTCTTCTTCTAATTCCATTAATTGGCCTCTTTCCTCACCCTCCACCAGGACCCTTAAGAGCCCTCCCGGTAGTTTAATGACCTGTTTGATCCGGGCCAGGGTCCCTACTTCATAGAGGTCTTCCTGGCTGGGGTGTTCTATATCAATTTGTCTTTGGGCTAGGAGAAAAACTTTACCATCTTTCTTTTGGGCTTCTTCCACGGCCTTGATGCTCATGGGTCGCCCTGCATCAAAATTAGATATTGTTTTTGGAAAAATAACCTGCCCTCTTAGGGCGATAATTGGCAGCCTTTCCATTTCCATTTCCAGGTCTGCCCCTAACTTTTCTTTTTCCATACACTCTCCTAAATCTTATTTTTCTCTATATATTTTTTTAGGCTTTTCCTGGCCTAGGACACTTTCCTTGGTGATGATGACTTTTTCCACATCCTCTTCCGAGGGAAGTTCGTACATCAAGTCCATCATGGATTCTTCAATAATCCCCCTGAGCCCCCGGGCTCCTGACTTCTTTTGAATGGCCAAATGAGCAATTTCTTCCAGGGCCTCTTGGGAAAATTCCAAGTCCACCTGGTCCATTTCAATAAGTTTTTGATATTGCTTAACCAGGGCATTCTTGGGTTTAACCAAGATGTCCATCAGGGCCTTTTCGTCCAATTCTTCCAGGGTTACCACCACAGGAAGCCGGCCTATAAATTCAGGAATTAAGCCATACTTAACCAGGTCTTCCGTTTGGACCTTGGCTAGAAGTTGACCCAGGTTCTTGTGGGATTTTTTAATATCCGATCCAAAGCCAATGCCGCTTTTGCCCATCCTAGACTCAATAATCTTTTCAATCGAGTCAAAGGACCCGCCCAGGATAAAGAGGATATTGGTGGTGTCCACCTCAATAAATTCTTGGTTGGGGTGCTTGCGGCCCCCTTGTGGAGGCACATTGGCCACAGTTCCCTCAATAATTTTTAAGAGGGCCTGTTGGACTCCTTCGCCACTGACATCTCGGGTTATGGACACATTTTCAGACTTCCGGGCAATCTTGTCAATTTCATCAATATAGATAATCCCGTGCTCAGCCTTTTCAATATCATAGTCTGCCGCTTGGATCAACTTCAGGACAATATTTTCAACATCTTCCCCTACATAGCCGGCTTCTGTCAAGCTGGTTGCATCGGCAATGGCAAAGGGAACGTCTAAAATCTTGGCCAGGGTTTGGGCCAAGAGGGTCTTTCCAGACCCAGTGGGGCCAATCATGAGGATGTTGCTCTTTTGCAATTCCACATCATCCACCTCTGCTGTCATCCGTTTAAAGTGGTTGTAAACAGCCACAGCTAGAGATTTTTTGGCCCTTTCCTGTTGGATGACATATTGGTCTAAAATCTTCTTAATGGCCTTGGGAGTCGGAAGTTCTTGCATTTCAGGAAAAGGAGCCAGTCCTTCCTCTTGGTCCAAGTCCACCAGGTTCTTGTCCATGAGTTCCTGGCAAACTTCAACACATTCATTGCAAATATTGACCCCGTCTCCGGCAAATAATTGGTCTACTTCTTTATTGCTCTTACCACAAAAAGAACAAAAAGCTTCTTTTGTTCTTTCCTGGTCCTTCATATTCTTATCTGACATCTAGGCACCTCATCCTCGTGAGCTGACGACTTTATCGATTAAGCCATAGTCCACTGCTTCATCGGCAGTCATATAAAAGTCGCGGTCTGTGTCTCTCTCAATATCTTCGTAGGACTTTCCTGTCCGGTCTGACAGGATCCTATTTAAGCGTTCCCTGGTCTTTAAGATTTTTTCCGCATGGATTTTAATGTCCGATGCTTGACCTTGGGCCCCTCCAAGAGGTTGGTGGATCATAATATCCGCATTTGGCAGAGCATATCTCTTTCCCTTGGCACCTGCTGCCAGTAAAAAGGCCCCCATGGAAGCTGCCATTCCGATACAAATTGTAGAGACGTCGGGCTTGATATATTGCATGGTGTCATAAATAGCAAAACCTGCACTGACAGACCCCCCAGGGCTGTTGATATAAATTTGAATGTCCTTGTCGGGATCTTCTGATTCTAAAAATAAAAGTTGTGCCACGATTAAGTCCGCCATAACATCATTGACTTCGCCACTTAAGAAGATAATTCTTTCCTTCAAAAGTCTTGAATAAATGTCGTAAGACCTTTCTCCGCGATTTGTTTGTTCTACAACCATTGGTACTAATGCCAAATTTATCACCTCATCTATGACCTGCAAAAAATCCGCAAACCACCTTATTCTTGGTCATCTGCTTCTTTTTTGTCGTCTTCTTTCTTTTCTACTTCTTTTGCATGTTCCAGTAAGAAGTCCACTGCCTTGCGGTAGGTTAAATCTTGTTTGAGTCGCTCGTCATTGCTGTTGAGCATGAATTTAACCATTTCTTCCTTTTGTTTTTCGTCTTCACCGAAATACTTGTCGGCAATTTCTTGGGCTTCTTCTTTGATTTCTTCTTCCGTTACTTCAAAGCCTTCTTGGCGGACAATTTCATCCATGGCCAGGCGGGTAATAACCACTTTTTCTGCATCTTCTTTTAGAGAATCTCTAAAGTCTTCCATGTTGGTATTGAGCATGGCCAGGTATTGGTCCATGGAAATTCCTTGTTGTTGGAAGTTTTGAGAATAGCTGGATACCCGGTCATCAATGACTCTTTCCACCATGACTTGGGGCAGGTCAACCTTGGTAATTTTTACCAATTCTTCCATCAATTCTTCTTCTCGTTTTTGACGAGCATAGGCCTTGTTGGATTCAGCCAAATGTTCCTTAATATGGTTTTTGTAGTCATCCACTGTGTCGAATTCACTGATGTCCATAATGAAGTCATCGTTGATTTCTGGAAGTTCTTCCTTGGAAATGGCCTTTAGGGTTACTTCAAAGACAGCATCCTTGCCTTCCAATTCCTTGGCTTGGTATTTTTCAGGAAAGGTTACATTGACATCAAAAGTTTCGCCAATTTCCTTGCCAACAATTTGTTCTTCAAAGCCGGGAATAAAGGTGCCAGACCCCAATTCTAATTCTTGGTCTTGGGCAGATCCGCCTTCAAATTCTTCCCCGTCTACACGGCCCACATAGTCAATGGACACAATGTCTCCGTCTTCTGCCTTCCGGTCGTCAATGTTGACCCGTCTTGCATTCTTTTGGCGTTCTTGTTCCAAACGAGTATTGATTTGGTCCTCTGTGACTTCTTCAGAAACCTTGGCAATTTCCAACTTCTTATAGTCGCCAATTTCTACATCAGGGCTTACTTCTACTTCAATTTTTACTTCCACATCTTGGCCGGAATTGTATTCGTCAATGGTCACTCTTGGTTGGTCAATGACATCCAGGTCCAATTCCTTGATTTTTTCTTCATAGACCTTGGGAAGCACTTCGTTAATGGCATCTTCTACAAAGAAGTCCTTGCCATACATGTTTTCGATTAATTTCTTAGGAGCTTTTCCCTTACGAAAACCGGGAATATTAAAATATTGTCTATTCTTTTTGTAAACTGCATCTTCTGCTTTTTTTACATCTTCTGCTGGCAGGCTCAAGCTAAAGCGTACCGTATTCTTTTCCTTTTCGTAACTTTTATCCATTTTCATCCTCCATTTTGCATATTAACTAATTAATTATACCATAAGCCCATTTTAACAACAAGAAAGACCTAGGTCCGAACCTCAAACTGCCGGTGGCATTCCTTACAGGTTACCCTTATCTTACCCAAATTCTTAGGGGCACGCAAGGATTTATGGCAATTTGGACAGGTAAAATAGACATACTTCTTGTCCCTGGGTTTTTTTCGTAAATTTTTCCTCAGGGGCCAGGAAATCTTGCGAAACTTTTCATTTTCCAGCCGCCGCAAGGCCATATTCCCCGACAGGGCCCTGTAGGCAAAAAAGACAAAGAAAGAAATGGCAAAGGTGGATAAAAATCCGGCCAACTTAACCTTGTCATAACTTGCTGCCAGCCCCTGGAAGATAGATAGGACCAAGGATGCCAAGATGAGAAACTTGTTTAAGCTGTCCATGCCATAGCGGCTTTTGATAAACTTTTTAAAGCGGTCCATAGGCCACCTAGTCCAGGTCCAAGGAATTTAGCAGGTCTCTCAGGGCCACCAGTTCCTCCTTGGTCAGGGTGATCCCCTTGGCCATCTTTTCATGGTCCGGAGCCCATTGTCTCAGGTCGTACTTGCCCTCTTGGTCATTGTAGGAGACAATATTCAGCTCCTTGGTCCAGCCACTGGCTGACTCCGACAAGACACCTAAGGATTCCAACAATTCATATTTAAAGGCCATTTTTCTCCTCCATTAAACTAAAAGAGCCCCCAGGCTCTTTCTTCTTTATATCTTCACTTTACTCTTTATTTGCCTCCAGGTCAAGGAATACTTGGCAGAAAAGTCCACCTTGCCTTCTTTGGTCTGGACTTCCCTTCCTTAAAAGAAGAACCGGGTCCTTCCGGGCCCGGTAGAGTCACTTTTTAGGAAACCACTTCATAGCCAGCTTCTTGGATGGCGTCCTTTAAGTCTTTGACAGACACTTCATCAGGATAGGAAATCGTCACTTGTTTTTCTTCCAAGGACACTTCCCCCTTGACTCCTTCAAGAGCCCCTAGGGCCTCTTCTACTCTTTTTTTACAATGGCCACAAGCCATTCCTTCTACCTTTAATACGATTTGATTCATGGAATCCTTCCTTTCTATTTTTTCTATTTTTTCATCATGACCTTCTTTAACAAGACTTGCCGGCCTGGATTCTTGGTCCACCGGCAGGGTCTTGGCCTTAAAGGCATTGAGCCTCAGGGCATTGGTCACCACAAAAAGACTGGACATACTCATGGCAAAGGCCGCAATCATGGGACTTAAACTCAGGGAAAAGGCCCGGTAAAAGACTCCCGCAGCAATGGGAATCCCAATGACATTGTAGAAAAAGGCCCAAAATAAATTTTCCTTGATATTTTTCACCGTGGCAGCACTGAGGTCCCAGGCATAGACAAAGTCCCCCAGGTCAGAGTGCATTAAAACCACATCCGCCGAGTCAATGGCAATGTCCGTTCCGGCCCCAATGGCCACCCCGACTTCTGCCCGGGCCAAGGCCGGAGCGTCGTTGATCCCGTCTCCCACCATGGCCACCTTACCCAATTTTTGTCCTTGCCGAACCTGCCCTTCCTTTTGGTCCGGGAAAATCCCAGCTACAATTTCATCCAGGGCTAAGTCCTTGGCAATGGCTTGGGCTGTCAGGGCATGGTCTCCGGTTAACATGACGGTTTTCAAACCCCGGGCCCTTAATTGGTCAATGGCCTCCTTGGACCCATCCTTAATCTTGTCAGCCAGGGCCACTGCCCCTAAAAACTTTCCTTCCTTGGCCACATACAAGAGGGTTTTTCCCTCCCTAGACAGGCCCTCCAGGTCCTTCAAATCTTGAACTTCGATGGAAAAAGCATCCATTAATTTTTTATTGCCTAATAAAAGCCGGCCCGAGGCAAAATCCCCCACCAGGCCCTGGCCCAGAATGTTTTGGAAGTCAAAATCTTCTTTTTCTCCTTGGACCTCAGGCAAATAATCCACCAGGGCCTTGGCCAGAGGGTGTTCCGATTGGCCCTCTAAAAGAGCAATCCGTTCCTTCTCCCCATCCAAGCCCCCATAGTCAATCCAATCCACCACCTGGGGTTGGCCCTGGGTAATGGTTCCAGTCTTGTCCAAAAAGACTCCTTTGACCTTGTGGAGTTCCTCCAGGGCCTCGGCATTTTTAAACAAGATCCCCTTCTTGGCCCCCATACCTGTTCCCACCATAATGGCCACAGGCGTCGCCAGGCCCAAGGCACAGGGACAGGAAATCACCAAGACGGCAATCATCTTGCCCAGGGCAAATTCCAAACCATAGCCCAGAAAAATCCAAACGAAAAAAGTTAAAAGACTAATGGCCATAACCGCCGGCACAAAAATCGCAGAAATTTCGTCCGCCAACTTGGCAATGGGAGCCTTGCTGGCATTGGCATCCTTTACCAGGGCAATAATCTTATTGATGGTGGTTTCTTCCCCTACCCGGTCCACCTGGACTTCAATATAACTTTCCAGGTTGATGGTGGCAGCCAAAACCTGGTCTTGGACCCCCTTGTCCACCGGGAGACTTTCCCCCGTTAGAGAAGATTGGTCCACTGTGGTCTGACCCTTAACGATTACCCCATCTACAGGAATGGATTGGCCAGGCTTGATTAAAACCAAGTCCCCCAACCTCACCTGGTCCAGGGGGATGGTTTCTTCCACACCCTCCCGGCGAACCGTGGCCAGGTCCGGCGTCAAGTCCATGAGCTGGTCAATAGCCCCAGTGGTCTTGGACTTGGCCCGGGCTTCCAACCACTTACCCATGGTTATCAAGGTTAAAATCATCCCTGCCGATTCGAAATAAAGGTCGTGGTGGTAGCGATCAATCCTTGCCATATCCTGGTAGGAAAACCCATAGGCCAGCTGGTAGATGACAAAGAGGCCATATAAAAAGGCCGCCCCGGACCCTACAGCCACCAAAGAATCCATGGTGGGTCGCCGGTGGATCAAGGCCTTAAAACCCGAAATAAAATACCTCCGGTTGAGGATTAAAATCGGCAAGGTCAAAAGACACTGGCTCAGGGCCAGGATCAAACTATTTTGCATCCCTTGGAAAAAAGAAAAAGTCGGCAGCCCCATCATGGGCCCCATGGCAATATAAAATAAGGGGATTAGAAAAATCAAAGACGACAAAAAGAAAGTCTTTAGGTCTTCTGCCGGGTCCTCCTTGGCCGGGGCCCCTTGACCTGCCGGGTCTTTTACCCCGTAGCCTGCCGCTTGGACAGCCCGGACCACCTCTTGCCTTAGGTCACCTTGGCCCTCCACCAACATGTCCCCCGTCAAGAGGTTAACCGAAACCGATTCAACTCCCTTGACAGACCCGACACTTTTTTCCACAGCATTTTGACATGCCGAGCAGGTCATACCTGTGACGATAAATTTTTCCTTCAATTTCGACACCTCCTATCAATATTATTATAAGAGAAAAGTTTCCTTTATGCAAACTCCTAGACCCTTAAAAACTTTCGGTAGTCCCCGCCCAGGTAGTCCCGGGCAATCCGGTCCAACTTTTCCGGAATGGGGCTCAAAACTTCCAGCCCATCCAAGTAAGCCAGGTCCCCCTGGGTGTGAAAAACCACTTGATAATTATGGAGCCATTGACCCCGGCCCCCATCTCCGTACTTCTTGTCCCCCAAAATGGGAAAGCCCAAACTTTGGAGGTGGTAGCGAATTTGGTGGGTCTTGCCTGTCAAGAGGTCCGCGTCCACCAAAGAATAGTCCCCGGAAACCACCGGCCTAAAAACCGTCTCCATGGCCAGGTCCTCCCCAGCCACCATCTTATTTTTCTCCCGGAGTTTTTTCCCAGACTTGGTCACCCGGGCCTCCTCCTGAAAATTTCCCCGGACCAGGGCATAATAGTGCTTTTCAATTTCCCTGGCCTCCATGGCCCGGTTCAAAAGCCTCAAGGCCTGGGCATTCTTGGCCCCAATTAAAATCCCCGACGTATTCCGGTCCAGCCGGTTGCAAAAAGCCGGCGTAAAAGTCCTTTCCAACCTGGGATTATAGTCCCCCTTTTGGATCAAATAAGCCACCAGGTCATCCACCATGTTGCCCTCCCGGCAATCCTTAGAAGAATGAGTCAGTCGACCCCCAGGCTTGTCCAGCAAGATGATATTGTCATCCTCATACAAGACCTTGACCCCTTGGCCCACAAACTTTTTCGCCTCCTTGCCAAACTTGTCCAAGGTTTCATCCGAGAAAAAAACCTTCACCAAGTCCCCCTCTTGGACCATGTCCTGGGGCGAGGCCTTCTTTCCATTTAAAGTAATATTCTTCTTTCGCAAGGACTTTTGCAAAAGCCCCTTGCCGGCCCCCGGCAAAAGCTTGGCCAGGTAGCGGTCCAACCTTTGACCCGCATCATTTCCATCAATCCTAAATTCCTTCATTGTTTCCCCTTAATGAATTTTTTGCTATAATAGACCTATACTAGATTATTATAACAGACAATGATAGAAAAGAGGAATATTATGAAATTTAGTCAACGACTGTCCCAGGGCCTGGTCCATATCGGCCGGATCCTGATTACCATCCTGATCCTAACCGTCTTTCTAGGCGTCGTCTACCTGGGAATAAAAAACCTCACCAGCCGGGCCCACCTGTCTAAGTCCGCAGCCCCCCTGATTGAAGAAGAAGTTGAAACTCCCAAGGGCAAAGAAATTAGCCTAGAAGGCCAAGTAGATATCAACACCGTTGCCGACACCCTCCTGGCCCAAGACCTCATTAAAGACAAGGCCAGCTTCATCCAAGTCGCTACAGAAATGGGCGTCTATAACTACTTCGGCCCCGGAGACTTTACCATTCCCCAAGACGCCACCGTTAAAGAAATGATCCATAGCCTAACCAAAGACAAAATAGCCAGCCTGCAAGATGTCAGCGTAACCCTGCCCCATAACGTCACCAGCGACCAAGTCGCCGATATCCTCCTGGCCCAAGGCCTCATTTCCAGCAAACCCGCCTTCGTGCAAAGAGTCAATAGCCTAGGTGTCCAGGGCCAATTCAAGGCCGGTAGCCATAAAATATCCGCCCCCATTAAAGTCGACGATTTAATTAAAAGCCTCTGCCAAGAAGTGGGAAAATAAAAAATAACCAGTCGGGAAAAGCCGGCTGGTTTTTTTGTTGGGTGGATGAATAAAAACAATTGTAGGGGCCGGCCTCGTGTCGCCCGTATTGTTAAGCAGAGTATATGGATATTGGGAATACATCCCTATTTAAAATCTCCCCTGTATTCATTCTTTTCCCTATATATTGGGGAAGGAAGTAGGGCGTTCACTGTCAATTTCTACCAATCGGCCTTCGTTTCGCTCGGCCTCTTGGGAAATCTTAGTATCTGACCTTCTATAACTCGCTTCGCTCGTTAAGATAGGTCATGATTTCTTCGCCCTATCCTTCCCCAAACCCCAACCTCTCACCCTAACGCCCTGGAGGAAGCAATCATGACCTAACCCGACGAGAGCAAAGCTCGAGTCGCAGGTAGGTCAGATATCGCCTTGTTTCAAATCTTTGATTTGTCAAAGGCGATGCAATCGACAAGCCTAAAAATTCAAAACTCGCTTCGCTCAAACATTGAATTTTTTTAACGGCTCATCGATTTTTTCTCTCAATCTGAATCATCGAATCGTTACATTTTCTGGTAATGTGGGGTTGGTCCGTGGGGGCGACCTTGTTCATGACCTAAGCCGAAATCTTTGATTTCGTAGCTAGGTCATATGCAGTCTTTCACAGCGAAAGGAGCGAGAGCGAACTTGAGCTGATGAAAAGTTGTAGTCGCCCGTATTCGTATACAAGATATATGGATATAGGGCATAATATAAATACGCAGAAAATCTCAAACCCCCACAGAAAAAAGAGTCCCTAGGGACTCTTTTTCTTGCTCTTTTAACTTTTATTCCCAATCTGCTTTGATATCCAAAATTCTTAACCAGGTCTCCACTTGGCTTCCCTTGACTCTTTGGTATTCATGGCTATTGGCTGCTTCCATGATTTCGCAATAGGCCCAGTGGTTTTCATTGATGTCGGTAAAGCGGATGAGGTCTTTTTTGACTCCTTCCATTCCCGGTATATTGACATTTCTGTTGGCATATTGGTTTAAGATTCTGGCTGCTTCTGCCCTTTGGATATAGGCATTGGGTTTGAAGCTTCCATCGGGATAACCGGCGATCCGGTCATTTCCATAGGCTTGGTTGATGGCTGCTTCAAATTCGTGGCCTTTGACATCGGCAAAGGGTGCGACCTTGTCGTTTTTCTTGTCGATATAGTAAAGGGCTCTGGCAAATTCTCCCCGGGTAATGGGTTCGTTGGGACGGAAATTGCCGTTTTTGTCGCCAAACATGAGGTCTTTTTTCACCATGATGTTGATGGCTGAATTGTACCAGGCAGAGGGGGTGTCCTTGAAGTTGGGTTTGGTCTTGTCGGTCATGTCTAATTCGGCCAAGCGGGCAATTAAGGCTGCTGCTTCAGACCGGGTGATCATGCCTTCAGGACGGACGGCCTTGTCTACATAACCATAGAGGTACTTGTAGTGGCGACCGATTTCCATTTCAGGACTCTTCTTGGTGGTTTCCACTTGTACCGGGTTGGCTCCCAGGTACCAATAACCCTTCCAGGTAATGGCTGGAACTGGAGAGGACTTGCCTGGTTTTTTGGCCTTCTTATAGGCCCTAGCCTGGATGTCTTTCTTAGTAGTATTCGGCTTTAACTGCTCTTTTGGAATAGTTATTTCCCCATTATCCGGATTCACTTGAATTCCTTCAGGCCCTTTAAACTTCCCGTCTTCACCTTTTGTTACGGTAATTTTTTTATCCTTGTTTTCCGGATCCTTGTATTCTACAGTTACACTTGTGGTGTCCTTGTCGGTGGGAGTGATGGTTACATTATCATCTCCAACCTCAACCTTGGGTTCCGATGTCTCTTCTTGTGTCGTTGGCGTTTCTTCTGAAGTCTTGTCTTTCCAGATTGCTTTTACTACTGTGTCTTTTTCTACAGTGATTTCGGTTCCCGGTGCTACTTTTTGACCATCTACTTCCCAAGTATCAAATTCTTGGGTGTCATCTGGGGCTTTGAAAGCATTTGGTAATACTGTGTAGTCTGATCCTTTATCAACAGTTTTACCTTCCATTGTTCCTTTGCCGCCATTGGCATCGTAGCTTACAGTTGCTTGGCTCTTTTTCCAAAGAGCTTTGATTACTGTATCTTTGTCTACTTTGATTTTTGTGTTTGGCGCTACTTTTTCTCCATTTACTTCCCAAGTATCAAATTCTTGGGTGTCATCTGGGGCTTTGAAAGCATTTGGTAATACTGTGTAGTCTGATCCTTTATCAACAGTTTTACCTTCCATTGTTCCTTTGCCGCCATTGGCATCGTAGCTTACAGTTGCTTGGCTCTTTTTCCAAAGAGCTTTGATTACTGTATCTTTGTCTACTTTGATTTTTGTGTTTGGCGCTACTTTTTCTCCATTTACTTCCCAAGTATCAAATTCTTGGGTGTCATCTGGGGCTTTGAAAGCATTTGGTAATACTGTGTAGTCCGAGCCTTTATCAACAGTTTTACCTTCCATTGTTCCTTTGCCGCCATTGGCATCATAGCTAACAGTTGCTTGGCTCTTTTTCCAAAGAGCTTTGATTACTGTATCTTTATCTACTTTGATTTTTGCTCCTGCTGCTACTTCTTTGCCATCTACTTCCCATGCTTTAAATTCTTGGGTGTCGTCCGGGGCTTTGAAAGCATTGGATAGAATCTCATATTCAGCGCCCTTATTTACGGTCTTACCTGTCATTTCGCCGGTGCCTTTGTTGGCATCGTAGCTAACAGTTGCAGTTTCGAGAGTCTTGGTTGCCTTATCTGAATCGAGCTTATCGGTGTCACCTTCAAGACCACCATTATCCTTTGCGGTTGCCTTGATGGTTCCAGCGAGTTCGATCTTTTCCACACTCAGGGTGATCACACCGGTGTTCTCATCAACACCAGGTCCGCTCCATTTATTGGTTTGCAAATCTCGCGTTGCGGTGACGGTTTTCTTCGCTCCAGAATTATCTTTATAGGTAATCGTGTAAGACAGCAAGTCGGTATCATCACCAAGATCTTTATAAGCCGGTGGGGTAATAGTTACTTCACCCTTATCTGTATCTACCTTAATCGCAGGGGATTTAGGTGCGATATTTTTCACCAGGTCTTTGGCAGGGATTGTTATTTTTGGTTCAGCTCCATCCTTTACCTTGTATGAGCCATCTGCATTTGTTTTCGGAACAAAAGTCCCTTCACTGTCCCAATCACCTGCTACATCATTACCGCTAAATATCTTGACATTGCCGCTGTCATCAATTTGTATAACTGCCGGTACTTCTTCATAATATCCGGTTCCGTTTGGTAATTTAGATTCTCCATTTACTGTGTATGCTGCTCTTATAGCAGCATCAATTGCTTTTTTGTCTTTAGCTGTTAATTTTCTAGGGTCTTTAACTTCTGTCTTTTCAGGTATTACTGGTTTTACAGTAGTTGTAGAACAAGATACAAATTTATGGGGTTCTTTTACTGTAACGCCGACTACTTGATCAAGTTTTAAGTCAGGGTTTGGAATTGTATATGTGAATTCTCCTGTTTTACCATCTACAGTTGCATCTACCGCTTTAGATGAGTCTTTGTCAACTGTACACTTGTTTTCACTACAAAATTTACCTTTATCTGCTTCGCTAAGCTTCAAAATAATCTGAACCTTTATATCAGTAAAAGGTTTCTCTCCTGATAGTTTTCCCTTAATTACATTGTCTACAATTGTAATACTGCCAAGAGTAGCTCCTCTAGAATGTTCAGTAACTTGTTTTATTTTTAAATTTGGAGCTTCTACTTTACCTGATGTCGAACCATCAGTATAGGTTACTTCATAATAAGCATGTTCAGCAGTATTAATAGAAAACTTAACTGTGCTAATATCACCGGCTATTGCAGTGTTTTCATTATTAAACATTTCAACAGCTTCTGCTTGTTCATCAGCGTTAACTATATTGGATGAAGTTTGTTCTATCCAAATTTCTCCACTTGGCATTTTAAGAGTAACTGAAGATGCCTTAGATGCTTGTGCAGTTACATTTACTTCCGGTGATTTATCTTCACCTATTTGTTGGTAGACTGTGACCTTATCGCCTTTTGCAACTTTAACGCCTTCAGGTAAGTCTACCTTCCATGTTGTTCCCTTAGTAGGGTTATCAGAAAGAGTGGCTTTTACTGTGCCACCTTCACCTTTTAACGTTACATGGACTGTCGCTATTACAGTCTTTTTCTTTCCATCAACTTTAACATGAGCTTTTGCTAAATTTGCTCCCGAAATCGTCGTGGCATCGTAGAATACCGGGTTAATTGTCGGTTTCTTTACAGCAGCCGCATACACGTCCATAGCACCCATGACATGGGTCAAGACCATGACCAGGGCTAAAAGGAAGGCGCCCAGGGGTTTTAGGGTCCTTGTTTTCTTGTCTTTCATTCTATCTCCTCTCTTGTTTTCTCTCTTGGCTTGCTTTATCTCGGCGGGGCCAAGTCTGATTTTTTCTTGCTTGGTTTTCTGATAGTATCTCTTACTTTAATGATAGCTAATTTACTTGATTTATGCAAGTTTTTTTGACTTTTTTTAGGGCCTTGGCTCTCTTCCTTGCTGGCGGATGAAGGTTGGTTTTTATGGCTGGGTTCCTCTTCCTATAAAAAGAGCCGGGACTCTGGATCCCGGCTCGGTTTTAACGGTCTGATTTTGAAATATAGTTTGGAGATTCTCTGGTGATGGTGATGTTGTGGGGGTGGTTTTCTTGGAGGGTGGCCGGGGTGATCTTCATATAGCTGGATTTTTCTTGAAGTTCTTTAATATTGGCGGCTCCTACATAGCCCATCCCGGACCGGAGGCCTCCCACGAGTTGGTAGACTACGTCTCCGGTTTTGCCCTTGTAGGGGACCCGACCTTCTACGCCTTCGGGGACGTATTTTTTAGTTTCGTTTTGAAAGTAGCGGTCGGAGGACCCGGAGTCCATGGCTCCTAAAGATCCCATGCCCCGGTAGGACTTGTAGTGGCGGCCTTCCACGTAGATTTCTTCTCCAGGGGATTCTTCGGTTCCAGCGAACATGGATCCCAGCATGACGACGTTGGCGCCGGCTGCAATGGCCTTGGTAATGTCTCCGGAGTATTTGACTCCTCCATCGGCGATGATGGGGATGTTTTTTTCTTTACCGGCCTTGGCACAGGCCAGGACGGCGGAGATTTGGGGAACGCCAATTCCTGTAACTACCCGGGTGGTACAGATGGACCCGGGGCCGATCCCAACTTTTACGCAGTCGGCGCCGGCTTCGATGAGGTCGATGGTGCCTTGGTAGGTGGCGACGTTGCCTGCAATGAGTTGGATGTCGGGGTAGGTTTTTTTGATTTCTTTGATGGTTTTTAAGACGCCTGCGCTTTGGCCGTGGGCTGTGTCTATAACGAAGACGTCGACGGCTGCGCTTAGGAGGGCTTCAACTCTTTCCATAACGTCGCTGGTAACGCCAATGGCGGCTCCGGCCAAGAGGCGGCCGCTGGAGTCTCTGGCGGAGTTGGGGTATTGGACGCTTTTTTTGATGTCTTTGATGGTAATGAGGCCTGTGAGGTGGTTTTGGTCATCTACCAGGGGCAGTTTTTCGATCTTGTATTTTTTCATGATGTCCAGGGCTTGGTCCATGGTGATGCCTTGTTTACCTGTAATGAGGTTGTCTTTGGTCATGACGTCTTGGATGGGAATTTTCAGGTCTGTTTCGAAGCGGATATCCCGGTTGGTAATGATGCCTTCTAGGTGGCCTTCTGTATCGATGATGGGGACGCCGCTAATGCGGTAGTGTTGCATGAGTCTTGTGGCGTCTTCGATGAGGTGGTCTTTTTTCAAGGAGAAGGGGTCTGTGATGACACCGTGTTCGGACCGTTTTACCCGGTCGACTTCTTCTCTTTGTTCTTCGATGGACATGTTTTTATGGATGATGCCGATGCCGCCTTCGCGGGCCATGGCTATGGCCATTTGGGATTCTGTAACGGTGTCCATACCGGCACTCATTAAGGGGATATTTAACCGGATTTTTTCGGTTAGGTTTGTTGTCAGGTCTGTTTCGTTGGGTAGGACATTTGATTTGCCCGGTAGTAAAAGGATGTCATCAAATGTCAATCCGTCTCCAATATAGTTCATGTTTCCTCCTATTCTTTACTTAGGGTAATGTTGACTTTGCTGGGTTCTATGCTTGATATATGAACACCCTCAATGGGTGTCATTTTTATGGTGACTTGGTGGTCTCCCAGAGAGAGGCCCTTGCAATCCAGGTAGAATTTCAAGTTGTCTTTGTTGAGTTCGTTGAGTTTTTCCCGGTCGGCGCTAAGGCGGATTTGGATCCCATGTAGGGGGGTCAGGATTTGGCCCTGGAGGCCGCGCCCTACGTTGACAAAGCGGATTTCGGGTTCTGTAATGGTCATGGTCCGGTCTTCAAACTGGGAACTTTTCAAGCGAATTTGGTAGATTTGTTTTTCGTTAACCAGGTTGACTCCTTGGGGTTTTTCCAATTCGATGCTGGTGAGGGTACCTTCTTGGAGTTTTTCCCAAGATATGGGTTTGGTTTTGATTTCTTCAATTTCTTTTAAAACTGCTGTGTTTCCTTTTATTGTAGCGGTTTTTGGCTGGATGTCAACAAGGTCTTGGGAAATTTGGTCCGGCGGGGCCTTGGAAAAGTTCAAGGTCACGGGGACTGTTTTGGTTTTGTAGATGGGGATTTCCACTTCCAGGCTGGCGGGTTCTATGGTGAGGCCTTGGATTTTTTCCAGGTCGGAATCCAGGGGTATTAATTTGCAGCTTAGGACGGTGGTTTGGGTCCGGTCTTTGATGTTGACGTAGGCCACTAGGGAGTGGACGGCGTCGGTCAAGGACTTGGGCCCTGAAATGGTTACTCTTTCCTGGGACTTGTTGATGTCTCCCATGATGTAGCCTTCGGGGAGGGTCCCTATGGTTTTAATTTCCACTTCTTCCCGGGTGCTGGTGTTTTCTTCGATGCTTAGGACTACGCTTAGGGGGTCTTTGCCTACGACTTTGACATTGTCGTTGTAGTTGGTGACATGGATGGGGACGCTTTGTTCTCCTTTTCTCAGGCCTTCTAGGTTGATGTAGGCTTGGATGTTGGAGGAGTTGACCCGGTCCATGTAGGACCTATTGCCTTGGAGTTCTAGGTTGACGTGGATGTCTCCTGTATTCATGAGGGTCAGGCCCCGGCGGCGGAGGTCTTGGAGTCCTTCAATCCGGACGGGGACGTTTTTAAAGGACCGTCTGGTTTGGGGGTCCACGACGTTCATGACGTAAAACCAAAGGAGGATGGCAATGACCAGGGATAGAATTTTGGGCATGAGGTTGGATTGTTTGAGTTTTTTAATCTTTTCCTTCATGGTCTGTGCCTCCTATCTTGTCCATTAGGTTTTCCAGGGGTTGGACCTTGGGTTCGTAGACCTGGTCTAGGATGTATTCCAGGGTGGTGAGGTCGATGTGTCTGGAAATTTTTCCGTTTTCTGCTGTGGAGATGGCTCCGGTTTCTTCGCTGACGATGATGGACAGGCTGTCTGACCGTTCGCTTACGCCGATGGCGGCCCGGTGGCGGGTGCCTAAATCTTTGGCCAGGTTTCGATTGTCTGTCAAGGGTAAAAAGCAAGCTGCGGCTACAATCCGATCTCCCCGGATGATGACGGCTCCGTCATGGAGGGGGGTGTTGGGGATAAAGATGTTGATCAAAAGGCCGGAGGAGATAAAGGCGTCTAAGGCGGTGCCTGTGTCAGCGATTTCGCTCAGGCCTGTTTGGCGTTCAATGACGATAAGGGCGCCAATTTTTTGCCTGGACAGGGATCCCACGGCTGAGGTGATTTCTGTAGCCAGGGCGTTAGTACGTTTGGCTCCCAGGCCCATGCCCTTGCGGAAGGAGGAACTCCGTCCAATGAATTCCAAGCCTCTTCTGAGTTCGGGTTGGAAGACGATGAGGATGGCCACCATACCCAGGGTAATGAGGTGGCTTAGGATCCAATTGATGGTGTAGAGTTCCAGGCTCTCGCTGATTTGGGTTAGGACTAGGATTAAAATAATTCCCTTGCTCAACTGCTCTGCCCGGGTTCCTCTTAGGATTTTAATTAAGTTGTAGACAAGCACGGCAACGATCAGGATGTCGACCAGGTCACGAATCCGGATGCTGCTGAGGCGAGATGCAATAAATTCAGTCATGGGACATCTCCTTTTCTATGGGTTGAAGGATAAGTAGGTAGGCCAGACCCAGGCTCATGAGAATATCTCCGGGGCTGATGACCCGGGCCAAGGGGTAGGCCTTGGGCAGGGGGATCCAGTCTCCTAAGTAGGCCTGGAGGCCACCGGTCATAAGGCAATGGCTGGTGGATTGGTTTTGGATTAAAAGTTTTAGGACGGACTCTTGGCCTGCCTGGACCAGGGCAGAGGGGTCCACGGGCATCCGGCCATAGAGGGCCAACATGAGACCATTTAAAAAGAGACCTATACTAAAAAGTATAAATCCAAGTCTGGGTTTTTGCCTAACTAGTAGCAGGCTCAGGCCTATGATTAAAGGACCTTGAAGCCGGTAGATGGTTTGTGGGGCCTGGGGATTTAGGCGGATGATAAAACGAAGCACAAGTAAGAGGGCCAGGATCCCCAGCATGGTTTTGAGGTAGTCCAGGTCCAGGCTTATTTTTTTCCAAAGGACGGCTTGGACCAAAAGTCCTATTACAATGACTTCTATCAGCATATTTCCTCCATTAGGATAGGAAAAATGCGCTCTCATAATGAAAGCGCACTATCCTAGTCCTCTAACTTATTCTTCTTCAGATTCAGTTACTTCTTCAGTTTCTTCAACAGGAGCTTCTTCAGCTGGTGCTTCTTCTGTTAAAGTTTCCGGAGCTTCAGGGAAGTCTTCTTTTTGCCCTTGAAGAATTTCACCGATGGATAGAGTAAAGTCGTTATTTTCTTCTTGTTTTTGAACGGGTTTTTCAATCTTACGTTCTCTTTTTTTCGGTTTTTCTTTCGGCTTTTCTTCTTGTTTGGGTTCGGTTAAGGCCTTAATGGACAGGCTGATTTTCTTGTCTTCTTCGTTGATGTCTGTAACCTTAACTTCAATTTCATCTCCGATGGCTAATTTGTCGGATGGTTTTTCTACGTGTTCTCTAGAAATTTGAGAAACGTGAAGGAGTCCATCTACGCCGGAATCAAGACGAACAAAGGCGCCGAAGTCCAGTAGGTTGACAACTTTACCCTTAACAACATCTCCAACTTTTACTTCTTCTGTGAAGACATCCCAGGGTTTTTCGGTGGTTTGTTTTAAGCCTAGGGCAATACGATTGCGTTCACGGTCCATTTTTAGGACTTGAACTTGGACTTCTTGGCCTGGTTCTACAACTTCGGATGGGTGTTTTACCCGGTTCCAGGAAAGTTCAGAAATGTGGATCAGGCCGTCTACTCCTCCGATGTCTACAAAGGCACCAAAGTTGGTTAGACGTTGAACGGTTCCTGTAATGACGTCGCCTTCGTGGATTTCGTTGTAGACCTTGTCACGTACTTCTTCCATTTCTTCTTCTTCAACGTTTTTACGGGATAGGACAAATTTACGTTTATTTTTATCGAAGTCAATGATTTCGCATACCATGTCTGTTCCTACGTATTTTTGTAGGTCTCTTTGGAAGCGAGTGGATACGTGAGATGCTGGAATGAATCCGTTTAATCCGTCTACATCGCAAGTCAAGCCGCCCTTAACAACAGATTTGATGCTGGCGGTGACGCGTTCTTTGTTGTTGTATTTTTCTTCCATGTCGTCCCAAATCTTCATGTTTGCAACGCGTTTGGCTGAAAGTACAACATTGCCGTCTCCGTCATCCATTTTCATGACATAAACTTGGATTTGGTCTCCAGGTTTATATAAGTCTTTTGGCAAGGCGTCTGGGTCGCTGGATAGTTCTTCACGAGAAATTATCCCATCAGCCCGGTAGCCAATGTTGACCATGACTTCATTCTCTGTGACAAATAAAACTTCGCCCTCTACGACTTCTCCCCTGCGAACACGAGTAAAGGAGTTGTCGATGGCCTCCATCATCTCATTGTTCATTGCTTCATTGTTTAAATTTTCCATACAGTTAACTGCCTCCTTGATTACACAATCCGGTGTGGAAGCACCGGCGGTAATGCCTATTTTATTTATTTTTTTCAAGCCATCGAGGTCTAATTCTCCAACGGATTGAATAAAAATCACTTTATTGCAATGCTTTTGTGCGACTTGTGCAAGTTTTTTGCTATTGGAACTGTTTTTTCCACCCAGGACAAGCATACAATCTACTTTTTTTGCCAGGGCTTCTGTTTCTTCCTGACGAATAGATGTAGCATTACAAATAGTATTATATACTAAAATATGCCCTGTGAAAACACCTAAAATCTCATTTACTAAAGAATTAAAAAAATCTTTCCTGTTTGTGGTCTGGGAAACCAGGACATAATTTTTATTTTTTGGAATTTTTTCCAGGTCTTGGGGGCCGGAAACCACATAGCCCTCCCGGGCTCTAGACAGGATTCCTTCAACCTCGGGGTGGTTTTTCATCCCCAAGACCAGGACTCCATAGTCCTTTTGGTTGGCCTCTTGGACCCGGTCATAAATTTTTTTTACATAGGGACATACGGTTTCTATGACCTTGTTGCTTTTTTGAAAGTTTTTTAAGCGTTGGAGGTCCAGACCATGGCTCCGGGTGATAATGGTGGCGCCTTGGACTTGGTCTGATTGCAAGTCTTGGACTCCCAGGTCTTTTAGGTCCTGGTTGACCCGGTCGTTGTGGACCAACTGGCCGTCTAGGTAGACATTTTCTTCTTCCCGGGCTGTTTTTTCCGCCAGGGCTACGGCTCTTTGGACTCCAAAGCAAAAGCCTGCATGTTGGGCTAAATAAATCTTGATACCATCACCTATTCTTTACACTTTATAAATTTCATCCATAATGGCCAGGGCCACTTCTTGGTAGATTTCTTGGCCCTTGTCCTTGTCTTGGACCAGGTCTTGAACCTTGATGGCCGGATGGATGATGATTTTCATCTTGGAAAAAATTTTGTAGTTTCCCAGGATGGTTATGGGGGAAACCAGGCCCTGGGTCTTAAGGGCCAAGAGGCCCACTCCGGGCTTTACCAGGTTTTTATCTCTTTTTTTCACCCGGGTTCCCTCGGGAAAGATGCCTACATTGTCGCCTTTTTTTGCCAGACGGATGGCTTTTCCCATGGCCGTAAGGTCGTTTTTATCTCTTTGGACTGGGAAGGCTCCCAGCCGGGCCAGGATCTTGGCCAAAAATTTATTTTCAAAGAGCTCATGCTTGGCCATCCACTTAATGGGGTGGGGATAAAAGGTTGAAATAAAGATGGGGTCCCAGGCGCTGATATGGTTGCTGCAAACCAAGGCCCCGGATTCCAGGGCGTTTTCTTGGCCTTGGACCTGGATTCTATAAAAGATCCTTAGGATGATTTTTGCCAGAATAACAAAGAACTTATAGAGTCCCATTTTTCGCCTCCACAATGGCTGCCATTTTTTCCACGGTTTCTTCCAGGGTCAAGTTGCTGTTGTCTATGACTATGGCATCCTCTGCTTGTTTTAAGGGAGCCAGGCTCCGGTTGCAGTCTCTATGGTCTCTTTCTTTCAGGTCTTTTTCCACCTGGTCCAGGGGGATTTGGATGCCCTTTTCCAGGTTTTGCTGGTAGCGGCGCTGGGCCCGGACTTGGTCTGAGGCTGTTAAAAAGAATTTTACCTTGGCATCTTTTAAAACGACGGTGCCAATGTCTCTACCCTCCATGACCACGTCTTGGTCGCTGCCAAGTTTTCTCTGGTAGTCCAGGAGGTAGGCCCGAATGGCAGGTTCCTTGGAGAGCTCGGAGGCTCTTTTGGAAACCTGGCCGGTCCGTAATTCATCGGTTAAGAGTTTGTCTTTATAGTAGATCCCTTCTGGGGATATTTTTAAGTTCATTTCTTCCAAGGCCCGGTGGTGGTCCTGGGGGTTGCCCATATCCATAAAGGCATAGGCCAGAGCCCGGTACATGGCTCCTGTATCCACATAGGCTATCTTTAATTTTTTGGCCAGGGCCTTGGCAATGGTACTTTTGCCGGCTCCGCTGGGCCCGTCAATGGCTATGGACATCTTGATTCCTCCCATGGTAAAAAATCACTAACAAGTGTTAGCGATTTTATCTCTTCAGCTCATTTAACTGTTTTCTTATTATATCCAATTTTTCAGGATTTTTCAAATCCTTTCCCGGCACTTTCCCCGGCAAGGTGGCCTGTGGAAAAGGCAATTTGTAAATTGTAGCCCCCGGTGAGGGCGTCTAGGTCCAAGACTTCGCCACAAAAGTAGAGGCCTGGAACTTTTTTGGACTCCATGGTGGAGGGGTCCACTTCTTTTACATCCACTCCCCCGCTGGTGATGATGGCATGGTCTAGCTTGTCCAAGCCCCTATAGTGGAGGGGGAAGTTTTTCATGGTTTCCACCAGACTCTTTCTTTGGGCCTTGGTAATTTCGTTGACTTTTTTATGGGGGTCCAGGTCCAGGACACTTAAAAAGACATCCACCAGCCTATGGGGCAGGCGGCCTGCCAGGATGGTTTGGATTTCCTTGTTGGGTCCTTCTTGGAAGTCTCTCAAGATGGCTTGGTCTAATTTTTCCGGTGTCAGACCAGGTTTTAGGTCCAGGGCCAGGTCCACTTTTTTCCAGCGGTTGATGTAGGAGCTCATGGTTAAGGCTATGGGACCAGACAGGCCTTGGCCGGTAAAAAGGGCTTCTCCGAAAAGAGAAAGTTTTCTATCTCCCCGGACCTTGAGACTGATGTTTTTCAAGCTAAGGCCTTCCAGGTCTTTGACAAAGGAATCTTCCAGGAGGATGCCCACTAGGCCTCCCCTAAGGGGGACCAGGCTGTGGCCAAATTTTTGGGCAAAGCGGTAGCCGTCTCCTGTGGACCCGGTAACAGGATAGGACCTGCCTCCTGTAGCCAGAATAACCCGGTCAAAGGCTTGGTCCCCCTCCTGGGTCTTTAAAATAAATTGATCCTTTTTCTCCAGGTCCAGGACCGGGGTATTCTTATAGACTTGGACTCCGGTCTCCCGGAGGATTTTTTCCAGGGCCCGGATGACGTCGGAGGACTTATCGGATTGGGGGAAGACCCGGTCTCCCCTTTCTACCTTAAAATCCAGGGGGATCAAGTTTTGCAGGTCCTGGTTGGTAAATTGGTAGAAGGCGGAATATAAAAATTCAGGGTTGCGAACCACAGCCGGAAAAAATTCAGAAATATCCTTGTTGTTGGTAAGGTTACAGCGACCCTTGCCCGTTATGTAAAGTTTTTTTCCCAATTTTTCATTTTTTTCAAAGAGGCTGACTTGGCCATGGCGACTGGCAATAATTCCAGCCATCATACCAGCAGGTCCGCCTCCAATTATGGCAATTTTCATTTCTTCTTCCTTTTTTCAATGGCAAAAAAGACCGGGGGTTGATTTTTTTGGTTATAAAATTCAATCCTTTGGACCCGATAGTCTTTTTGGTCCAGGCTCCGAATGAATTCTTCCACGGCGGCTACTTCTTCTGCGGCTCCTGGGTGGGACCGGTAGACCAGGAGGGTAAAGAGTCCTCCAAGCTTTAAGGCCTCCAGGGCCTTTTCAATGGCCATAACTGTCGTGGCGGCCTTGGTGATGATGGTCTTGTCTCCCCCAGGAAGGTAGCCCAGGTTCATTACGACCAGGTCCACTTCTTGGTCCAGGTAGCTATCCAGGTTTTGGTGGCCATCCAAGATGGTTTGGAGCCGGTCTTGCTTTTTCAAATTTTCCCTGACCCAATCCAGGGCTTCTTCTTGGATGTCAAAGGCCAGGACCCGACTTTCGGGGTAGGTTTCCAGGATAAACTTGCTGTCTTTTCCCCTGCCCAGGGTCAGGTCAAGAGCTAGATGGACTTCTTTTTTATATCTTTGAATAAAATTTTGCATGAGGACAATGGCATTTTCTTCAAGCATGGCCTTCTTTTAACTCCTTTACTTCTTCCGGGGTGAGTTTCCTGTATTGGCCTAGGTCCAATCCCTTGAGGTCCAGGTTATCCAGGGATAGGCGGTGGAGTTTTTTGACACTAAAGCCAATGGCCTGACACATTTTTTTCACCTGGTGGTTTTTCCCCTCGTGGATGGTAAGGTCAAATTGACTTTGGCTCTTGCCGGGAAGGACCCTGGCAAACTTGGCTGGGGCATAGGATTCTCCATGAAAGTGGATGCCCTTTTTTAGGGGAAGCAAGTCTTTTTCCTCCAGTCTCCCCTGGACGGTGACCCGGTAGCATTTTTCCACCTCATGGGAGGGGTGGGTCATGGCATAGGTAAAGTCGCCGTCATTGGTTAAGATCAAAAGGCCTGTGGTGTTAAAGTCCAAGCGGCCAACGGGGTAAACTCTTTTTTCTTGGGGAACCAGGTCCAGGACAGTCTTGCGTCCCTTTTCATCCGAACTGGTGGTGACATAGCCGGCGGGTTTATTTAAGAGGTAGTAGACTTTTTCTTCCTGCAAGTCTACCGGCTTGCCGTCAAAGGTCACCTGGTCCCCGGGTCCCACCTTGGTCCCTAGACTGGTGATAATTTCCCCATTGACGGCCACCCGACCCTGTAAAATGTAGTCTTCACTTTTTCTTCGGGAGGCCAGGCCGGCATGGGCCAGGTATTTTTGTAACCGCATCAGTCTTCCTCATCTTCCAGGTTAAAGTCTTCTTTAAAAAGGTCAATATCCGGCAGGTCTTGGATGCTTTTCAAGCCAAATTTCTTTAAAAAAAGGTCCGTAGTTCCATAGAGGCTGGGCTTGCCGGGCCGGTCCAGGGTCCCTCTTTGCTCAATATAACCAATCTTCATCAGGGTCCTGATGATGCTGTCGCATTGGACCCCCCGGATGTCTTCCACCTCAACCTTGGTCACTGGTTGCTTGTAGGCAATAATGGCCAGGCTTTCCAGGCCTGCATTGGAGAGGTTTTTCTTTTTCTTGTCCTCGAAGAATTTTTCAATTTCTTCAAAACAGTCCTCTTTGGTGGACAATTGAAGGGTATTTTTCACCCGGATTAACTTGAGACCCGAATCTTCTTGGGCATATTTTTTTTCCAAGTCTTCTGCTGCTTCATAGAGGCGGGGCAGGGGGATGTCCAAGACCCGACTGATTTCTGTCAGAGCCAGGGGATCTGCCCAGGCAAATAGGATGCCCTCTAAAACTGCTGTAAGTTTTTCCAAGTTATTCCTCCCTTCTTTCGATAAATAATTCCCTGGCTTGGGGCCGGTAGGCTAGGCGGCAACCACCTGCCTTGGCCAATTCCAAGATGGCCAAAAAGTTTGTAATGATCTCCTCCCGACAGGGTTGGTCGCTTAAGAGGCTGTCAAAAGATACCTTCTTTTGGTCCACCAGGCAAAAGCGGATTTTTTCAATGCAGTCGCTGACCTTGAACCTTTCTGCATAAATGGGTCTTAACTCCTCATTGGTCCGGTCCTGGTACTTGATGAGGATTTGGGCAAAACAGGTTACCAGGTCCTGGGTTTCCAAGTCTTGAAGGAGGTAGGCCTCCTCCTTGGATATAATTTCTTGGGGCAGGCGGGTCAGGAGTTTTTGTCCCTCTTCTTCCCGTCCTTTAAAGTCCTGGGCCACTTCCTTGTAGATTTGGTATTCCAAAAGTCTACGAACCAGGGCGTCCCGGGGGTCTTCTTCCTCTTCTTCATCTTCAGACTGGCTTTCCTTTTTTGGCAAGAGAAGCTTGGACTTGATTTGCAAAAGAGTGGAGGCCATCAGGAGGAAGGAGGACAGGGTGTTCATGTCTAGGTCCCGGCTGTTCATTTCCCGGATAAATTCCGTGGTTAAAAAGGCTATGGGGATGTCGTAAATGTCCAATTCATTTTTCTTAATCAGGTCCAGGAGGAGGTCCATGGGCCCCTGGTAGACCTCAAGCTCTACATCATACATAGAAAATGTGCCCCCAGAAGTTTAAAAAGTAGTTGATGAGACCATTTAAAATTGGTCCCAAGACCTTGTCAATGGCTCCAGAAAAAATCGCAACAAGCAAGAGGACATAGGCATATTTTTCATACTGGTAAAAGGTCTCCTCCCAGGCCCGAGGCAAGAAACTGGCTAAGACCTTGGACCCGTCTAGGGGTGGCAGGGGAACCAGGTTGAAAATTCCCAACATGATATTGTACCAAAGGAGGTTTTCCACCAGGAGCTGGATAAAGTTGCTGGCCGTGGGATGGAAGTAGAGGTAGGCAAAGACGCCGGAAAAGATAAAGGCCATGACCAGGTTATAGACCACCCCGGCCAGGGAGACGGTAATCATGCCCAATTTTCGTTTCCTAAAGGCATAGGGGTTAATGGGCACAGCCTTGGCCCAACCAAAGCGAAAGATGACCATACAGACCAGGCCCAGGGGGTCCACATGGTTGATGGGGTTGATGCTTAACCGTCCATCCCGCTTGGCCGTAGTGTCTCCATTTAAATAAGCCACATAGCCGTGGGAAATTTCATGGCCTATAATGGCCACCAAAAGTGCCAGGATCCGAGCAGCATAAATTTCTACGGTGCCATTCATTAGCGGACCTCATGTAAGATCAAGGTCGGTGCTTGGACCGGGTCCTTGCTGTAAGTGATACCAGCCTGGATGTCTTGAATGATTTCTTGAATTTCAGAAGAGTCCTTGCCATAAAGTTCCAGTATGGTTTCCCCTTTCGTCACTTTTTGACCGATTTTCTTCACCAGGTAGATTCCAGCTCCAGGATCAATGACATCTTCCATGGACAGACGACCGGCTCCCAACCTCCGGGCTGCTTCCCCAATGGTCAGGGCATGAAGGGAGGCCAGGTAGCCATCTTCTTGGGCCTTCACTTGACCCAGCAAGGGGCTGAGGTCTTGGTCTAAAAGTCCTTGGGCATCTATTTGGCCACCTTGGGCCTTAATCATTTCATTGAACTTGTTCAAGGCTTGACCATTTTTTATGGTTTCCTTCAGGGCCTCCAGGGCTTGGTCTTCTTGGTCAAATTTTTTGGCCAAGACCAAAACCTTGGCTCCCAGGTTAAGACAGAGGTCTTCCAGGTCTTGGGGACCTTGGCCCATAAGGACCCGGATGGCCTCTTGGACTTCAATTAAGTTTCCCACAGCCTGGCCCAGGGGTTCTTCCATGGAAGTAATCAGGGCCATGACATTGCGGTTAAAGGCCTTGCCTAATTTTACCAGGGCGGTAGAAAGTTTTTCCGCCTCTTCCTTGGTCTTCATAAAGGCCCCATCCCCAACCTTGACATCCAAAATCAAGGCATCGGACCCAATAGCAATTTTCTTACTCAAGATACTGGCGGCAATAAGGGAAATATTGTCTACGGTTTGGGTGGCATCCCTCAGGCTATAGAGTTTCTTGTCTCCCGGGGTGATATTGGCTGTTTGGCCTGCAATGGCCAGGCCGATTTCATTGACTTGCTTGATGAAGTCTTGGACAGACAGGTCCACCGATAGGCCCTGGATGGCCTCTAACTTGTCTAAGGTTCCCCCAGTGTGGCCCAGGCCCCGACCACTCATCTTGGCAAAGGGGCAACCGGCTGCAGCCACCAGGGGTCCCAGGACCAGGCTGGTGGTATCTCCTACCCCGCCGGTGGAATGTTTGTCCACCTTGATGCCCTGGATGGAGCTTAAGTCCACAGTGTCTCCTGAATGGAGAAGTTCATTGGTTAGGTCGTAGGTTTCCTTCTCATTTAAGCCTTGAAAATAAATGGCCATTAAGAGGGCGGACACTTGGTAGTCCTTGATGTCTCCCTTTAAGTAGCCTTGGATCCAATAGTGGATTTCTTCCGAGCTTAGGTCTTGACCATGTTTTTTCTTTTCGATTAATTCATTGATATGCATTAAATCACCTGCACAATCTTTTCCACTAGTAACTTAAAGCGGCCTTCTGCCTTTTTAGAAGCCAGAACAACATCCTCATGGCTTAAGGGCTCCTTACTAACTCCTGTAGCATGGTTGGTAATGAGGGATATACCCAGGACCTTGACCCCCCTGTGGTGGGCAATAATAACTTCCGGTACCGTGCTCATGCCGACTGCATCGGCTCCCAGGGTCCTGGCTAGGCGGACCTCTGCTGCTGTTTCATAGCAGGGGCCTGTAAACCACATGTAGACTCCCTCTTTTAGGTCCATCTTTTCTTCCTGGGCAACTTTTTTTGCCAAGGCAATGGAGTCCAGGTTATAGGTCTCGCTCATGTCCAAGAACCTGGGGCCCTTGTCATCTTCATTGGGACCGATTAGGGGGTTGACCCCGGTAAAGTTAATATGGTCTGTAATAATCATCAAGTCTCCAGGGTTAAAGTCCTTGTTGACTCCTCCAGCTGCATTGGTGACAATTAAATTTTTAATGCCCAGGTCGGCCATGACCTTGACGGGCAGGACCACTTGGCTAATGGGATGGCCTTCGTAATAGTGGACCCGCCCATTCATGGCCACGACCTTCTTGCCAAAAAGCCGGCCAAAGATAAATTCCCCGGCATGGCCTTGAACAGTAGAGGCGGCAAAGCCAGGAACTTCTGAAAAGGGAATGTGGATGGCCTCTTCAATATTTTTTGCAAAGTCTCCCAGGCCGGACCCTAAGATAATTCCCAACTCCGGTTCAATATTTATTTTTTCCTTGATATAGTCCAGTGGGTTCATTCTACTTCCTCCATAAAATCTTTTGCCAGCAAGAGGGCCAGCATGGTTTTGGCGTCACTAAATTCCCCCAGGTAGACCTTTCGCAAGGCCTCTTCAAAGGGCATGGATTCCAATTCTAAAAATTCATCGTCATCCCTGTTGACCTCTCCCTGAACCAGGTCTCGGGCCAAAAAGAGATGGATTTTTTCTGTGGAAAAACCCGGAGAGGGATAGAATTCGGTCATAAAGTCTAGGCGACCACAGGTATAGCCTGTTTCTTCCTGCAATTCTCTCTTGGCAGCCAGGCCAGGTTCTTCACTGGCATTTACAAGCCCGGCAGGAATTTCCAGTAGACTTTTTTCCACCGCCTTGCGGTATTGTCTCACCAGGACCACCTGGCCATCTTCTGTAATAGCCACAACCCCTACTGCTCCAACGTGCTCTACAATTTCACGTTTGGAGTATTTTTGGTCGGGCAATTCCACTGTGTCCACCCTAAGGGACAGGATGTGCCCCTCATAAATCTTGTTGGACTTCATGGTTCTTTCTTCGTAATTCATAGATCCTCCCTGCTGTTCTTAATCATGCTTCGAGCTGTTTCTAGGGTGCTTTCATTGATTTCATCCGAGCTAATGAGTCTGGCCAGTTCATAGACCTGGTCTTCCAGGCTGGACCTTTGGATGCTAGAAACCATCTTGCCATCCTTTAAGGTCTTTTCGATCCGGTAGTGGGCTTGGGCCAGGGCCACCATTTGGGGCAAGTGGGAAATCACCAAAACTTGCCGCCCCCGGGCCAGGGCCTTTAATTTTTTTCCGACGATGTGGGCTGTCCGGCCACTAATTCCGGCGTCGATTTCGTCAAAGACCAGGGTCATGATGTGGTCCCGGTCTGCAATGATGCTCTTAAAGCCCAACATCATCCGGCTCATTTCCCCTCCTGACGCCACTTGGGACAGGGGCTTTAGGTCCTCTCCCAAATTAGTAGACAGGTAGAAGACCACCTGGTCCATGCCGTCAGGGCCCAGGTCTTTTTCTTCCAAGTGGACCTTGAAGCGAGCATCTTTTAAATTTAATTGGCTGATTTCATCTTCCACTCTTTTTTCCAGGGCCCGGGCCAGAGTTTCCCGGTCCTTGTGAACCACCAGGGCCAGGTCTTGGAGTTTTTTATGGGCCTCTTCCAGGTCCTTGTGTTTTTTATTGACCTCTTCTTCATAGTTTTTTAAAAGCTCTAATCGGGCCTGACTTTCTTTATAGTAGGACAAGATTTCCTGGACGCTGTCCCCGTATTTTCTCTTTAAGTTGTTGACCAGGTTCAGGCGGTCCTCCACTAGCCGAAGGGCTTGGGGGTCTTGGTCGCTATTTTCCAAAAGATGGTTTAATCCCTGACCCACCTCGTGGACTTCATGGCGGAGGCTTTGGAGTTGGTCTGCCCAAGCCTTGATTTCCCCATCATAGTCGCTAATCTTATAGAGGCAGCTTAGGGCCGCATCTATTTGGTCCAAGGCCGACACGGCCTCATAGGAAGTTTGGAGCCTTTGAAGGCTCTCTTCCAAGCCCTCCCGGATGGATTCTTGGTTTTCCAATTTTTTATAGTCTTGCACCAGGTCTTCTTCATCTTCTGGCGTCAATTGGGCCTCTTGGATTTCTTGGCATTGAAAGTCCAAGAGGTCAATTTCTCGCATCCGGCTTTGGTCGTCCATGGTTAGCTTGTCCAGGTCCTTTTTCAGGGCCTGGTAGGCCTCATAGGTCCGGGCCAGGTCTTCCAGGTGGTGGCTGTGGGTCTTGTCACCAAAGGAGTCCAGGATAAATTTTTGCTTGTGGCTGTCCAAAAGGGCCGGCCCCTCATGTTGGGCAAAGATGTCCACCAACTGGCCGGTAATTTCCTTGAGTTGGTTGAGGGAAATCACCTGGCCATTGACCCTTAAGAGGCTGGGTCGGTCCAGGAAGATTTCCCGGCTAATGGTTAAGTAGTCCTCTTGAGCCAGGCCATTTCTTTCCAGGCTCTTTTTGAGACCGGCCTCCTGGTTGAAAAAGACCCCTTGGACAAAGGCCGAAGAGGCTCCTGTCCGGATGTAACTTTTGTTGGCCCGGCCTCCTAGGATCATGTCCAGGGCATCAATTAAGATGGACTTTCCCGACCCGGTCTCTCCTGTTAATACATTCAAGCCCTTGGAAAACTCCACACTTAAATCATCAATGATGGCAAAATTTTTAATATTTAACTCAACCAGCATCTTGTCCTCCACTTGCATGAGCATCTTTTACAATTTGGGCAAGCCCAAGTTCTTTTTCTTGGTAGCCCTTTTCCAGGAGGGCTAAAAATTCTATATTTCCCTTGGTCCCATGGATGGGAGAAGGGGTTAGACTTTCTACATCTAGGTCCAGGTCTTTAAAAAGACCGGCCATCTTATTAAGTACTTCCAGGTGGACCTTGGGGTCTCGAATAATTCCCCCCTTGCCAACCTTGTCCTTGCCAGCTTCGAATTGGGGTTTCACCAGGGCACAAATTTGTCCCTGGTCTTTTAAGAGGTCTCTGGCTACATCCAGGACCAATTCCAGGGAGATAAAGGAAACGTCAATGCTAATAAAGTCTGCCCTTTCTTCAAAGGTCTCCGGGTCCAGGTGGCGGATATTGACTTTTTCCATATTCACCACTTGGGGGTTTTGACGGAGGCTGTAGTCTAGTTGGTTGTAGCCCACATCAATGCAGTAGACTTTTTTAGCCCCATGTTGGAGCATACAGTCGGTAAAGCCCCCTGTGGAGGCTCCAATGTCAATACAGACCTTCCCCTTGAGGTCAATTTTTTCATTTTCCAAGATTTTTTCCAGCTTGTAGCCTCCCCGGCTGACATACTTCATCTGGCCCTTGAGGCGGAGCTGGTCTTCCCGGTTTAAAAGTTGGCCGGGCTTGTCAATTCTTTCGCTGCCATGGACCACAAGTCCTGCCATAATGAGCCGCTTGGCTTTTTCTCGACTAGAGGCCAAGCCCTGTTCATAGACTAGGAGGTCTGCCCGAATACGGTCTTTAGCCATAGAGGGCCTCCTGGATAAATTTTCTCAGCTGTTTGATTTCAGGCCGGTTGCTTTCCAGTCTTTCCAGGGCCTTGTCCATGACCTCCCTCAAGATGACCAGGTCTTTTTTGTTGTAGTGGTCCAATTCTTGGTCATCCATGTCATCCTTGTGTTGGAAGAGGTTGCCAAAGCTCCGACCACACAATTCCATGTCTCCCCTTTCCTGGCTATCTGCTTCTACCAGGACCAAGGGAATCATAAAGGCGGCATAAAAAAGTTCGTTGGTTTTTTTCATATAGTCTTCCTGGTCCAGGCTGGGGTGGAGGTCCACCATTTGCCCTTGGATCATACCATGACTCCCCGCTGCCTTTAAAAGAAGGTAGCCAGCCTGTAAAAAGTTTTTCAGCCTTTTTCCTTCCAGGCTAAGGCTATGGCGTAAGATTAACTCACTGGCCCCATTTAAGAGGGCATCTCCTGCCAAAATGGCCGTGGCTTCATCAAATTTTTTGTGGAGGGTCAGTTGCCCCCGGCGGAAGTTGTCATCGTCCATGCCAGGCAGGTCATCGTGGATGAGGGAGTAATTGTGAATCCATTCCAGGGCCATCATAAGGACTTCCAGGTCCTCTTCCGGGGCCCGGTAGATATCTCCCACTAGGGATAGGATCCTGGGTCTAAGTCTTTTTCCCCCAGCCATAAGGGCGTATTCAACAGGATGGTAGATATAACTATCCTTAAAGTAGTTTAAAGATTCCAGTATAACAACTTCTACATCTTTCAAGACTCTTCACCTATTTCCAGTTTCTCAAAAGTTTGGCTTTCTTCCTTGTATTCTTCCAGTCTGCCTTCCAGGTCATTTAGGGTCTTCATACACTTCTTGTAGTAGGCCAGGGCTTCCTGGTAGCTCTTAAAGCTTTCTTCCAAGGAAATGTCTTCCCTTTGAAGCCTTTCCAGGCAGTCTTCCAAGGATTTTAAATTTTCTTCATAAGAAAGTTCTTCATGCATGGCAGTCTCCTTTGCTTTCAATCCGGGCTCCTCTGGAGCCATCGGGTAAAATCAATTCCACATAGTCTTGGTCTTTCAGGTCTTCTATCGATTGAACCATGTGCCCTTGTTTTTTAATCAGGGCCAGAGGGTAGTTCTTTTGAATCTTTTCCAAATCTTGGCCCAGGTCCAGGATGTGGCCCCGTCTTTTTTGGATGGCTTCTTTCATGGCTTGGTAGACCTGGTCCTTGAAAAAGCCCATCTTGTCTCTTTCCCTCTGGCATCTCTTTTGGGGATGGTAAAAATCCACCTGGATCTTGACTTCATCCAGCTTGGTTTTTTGCTTTTGGCAGAATTTTTCCATGCTGGTTTTCAGCTTCAAGCGGTTTAGGTCCAAGCGGCCATACTCTCTTTCCAGGATTTGGCCAGGAGAATAGTGGCTAAGTCTTAATTTTTCTTGGGCCAGAGCCATTTTTTTCTCCTGGAGGCCATGGCGAAATTCCTGGTCTATTTGTCTTTTTAAAAGGTCTAGGCCCTGGACCAGGTCCGATTTTTGGGCAACAGCCACTTCTGCTGCTGCCGAAGGGGTTGGGGCCCGGTAGTCGGCCACAAAGTCGCTAATGGAATAGTCCGTTTCATGACCCACTGCGGAAATAATCGGGGTCTTGGCACAAAAAATATCCCGAGCCAGGTCTTCATCTTGGAAGGCCATAAGGTCTTCAAAGGACCCTCCACCCCGACCGATAATAATAACATCCAAGCGGGGGTCTTCCAGGGCCTGTCCCAGGCTCTTTCTTAGGCTGGCAGGAGCCTGGTCTCCCTGGACCTGGGAGGGATATAAAACCAAGGACACGCCGGGGTTTCTCCTTTTCAAAACATGGATAATGTCTCTTAGGACGGCCCCATCTCTGGAGGTCACCACCCCCAGAGTCTTGACAAAAGAGGGAATTTTTTGCTTGTACTTTTGGTCAAAAAGCCCTTCTTTTTCTAATTTTTCCTTGGTTTGGAGAAATTTTTGATAGAGGGGGCCCAAGCCCTTGAGGTTCATGGTCTTTACATAGAGGTTTAGCCGGGTTTCTTTTTCATAAATGGACAGGCCACCAGAAACCAAGACCCGGTCCCCCTCTTTAAAGGAAAATTGTCCGTCTTCTTTTTCCCAGCGGAAAAAAATACAGGGCAGGCTGGCCTGGTCATCCTTTAAATTAAAGTAGGTGTGGCCAGATTGGTAGGTTTTAACATTGCTAAGCTCCCCCTCCACCAGGACATTGGAAAGGAAGTAGTCCATGTCAATGGTCCTTTTAATATAGCTGGTTAATTCATGAACCTGGATTGCTTTCATAAAAAACTCCTGTAAAAAAGAGGGTTTCTACAGATTAAATCTATTGGCAACCCTTGTTTTCGATCCTATCTTCGTATTTTTTTATCACAGACCCTAAAATCCCATTGATAAAACGGGAAGAATCATCTGTTGAAAACTTCTTGGCCAATTCAACAGCCTCATTGATGCTTACCTTGGTAGGAACTTGCGGACAATAAAACATTTCATAGACAGCAAGTCGGATAATGGCCAGGTCTACCTTGGCCAGACGGTGGATGTCCCAGCCAACTAGGGTTGAATCAATGACTTGGTCAATTTCCTCCCGGTGGTCCAAGAAGGAAGCAAATTCTTCAATTAACGGAGTCGGTTGGTCTTCCAGCCAAGACTGGATGGAGTTCAAATCGGCTCCCTCTTCCTGGATATGAAAGGGCAATTGGAAAATTGCCTGCATCAAAAGGATCCGCTTTTTTCTTTGACTAATGGCCATTCTTATGCCTTTGCCACAAGTTCACTGCTAGGGTTTGAAATCCCAACAACATGAACATTGACTTCTACAACTGATAGGCCGGTCATATTTTCTACAGATTCCTTGACTTTTTCTTGGACTTCATTGCAAATGTCCAAGATGTTTTTGCCATATTCAATGGAAAGAGACAGGTCGATAACCCCTTCTCCTTCACCAACGGCAACCTTGACCCCCCTAGCCGGAGTCCGAACACCCAATTTTCCTGCAACGTCTGCTACCCCGCTCATTAAATCCTTGCTGGGATAGTAGACCCCGTCTACATGGGATGCGGCAACAATGGCTATTTTTGCAATGACATCATCTGCTATTTTTACATTTCCATCAGTGGATTGTTCGTTGACATATTTTTCCACGAAAACACCTCCATAAACTTATACCTTATTATACCAAAAGTTGATATTAAGTACAATCATTGGCTTTTTAAGGACTTTACTTTCTAAAAAAGAAAAACCGTCGAATCATCGACGGCACTTTGGCAGGGGTAGAAGGATTTGAACCCTCGACATTTGGTTTTGGAGACCAACGTTCTGCCACTGAACTATACCCCTAGGTCTTAACTTGTACTTATCAAGTTTACCATACTGACCAAGAGATTACAAGAAAAACTTGGAAAATCTATGGGAATTCCTGACCCAAAAACTTATGAGAAAAGGGAGGCCCCAGCCTCCCCTTGCTATAAAACTCTTTTATTCTGCCAAAAATTTTTCCACTGCAGCTATGGCTTCTTGGACCTTGGCGGGGTCCTTGCCTCCTGCTTGGGCAAAGTCCGGACGTCCACCGCCACCGCCTCCGGCGATTTTGGCAACTTTTCCAATGAGCTTGCCTGCTTGGACTTGCTTGGTGAGTTCCTTGGTCACTGCTGAGGCAAAGAGGACCTTGTCCTCCATAACAGAGGCCAGGACCACAACCACAGGTGCGTGGCGGTCCCTGGTTTCTTCTGCCAGGTTCCTCAGGTTTTCTCCATCTACATTTTCTAAAATTCCTGTAATATAGGAAATTCCATTGACTTCTTTCACTTGGCTCAGACTGGAATCCAGGTCACTGGAGGCCACTTGTTTTTTGAAGTCCTCTACTTCTTTTCTCAATTCTTTTTGTTGTTGGAGGACTTGGTCCACCCGGTCAAGTAGGTTTTGTTCATTGGTCTTTAACTTGGCGGCCAAGGCCTTGTGGCTGGCTTCATAGTCCCGTAAGAGTTTCAAAACATTGAGGCCTGTTGTGGATTCAATCCGGCGAACACCAGCGGCAATACCGGATTCAGATAGGATCTTAAAGCTTCCGATGTCTCCTGTAGCCTCCACATGGGTTCCTCCACAAAGTTCCTTGGAAAAGTCTCCCATGGTTACCACCCGGACCTTTTCGCCGTACTTGCCTTCAAAAAGACCGATGGCTCCTTCTTGTTTTGCCTCATTATAGGCTAGAAGTTCCTTGCTGACAGGAACATTAGCCAGGATCATTTCATTGACCCGGTCTTCCACAGCCTTGACTTCTTCCGGAGTCATGGGCTTGTAGTGGCTAAAGTCAAACCGCATCCAATCATCTCGAACTTCACTTCCGCTTTGTTGGACGTGTTGACCCAAGACTTCTCTTAGGGCGGCATGAAGAAGGTGGGTGACAGAGTGGTTGCGCATAATGGCCTTGCGGCGGTTTTGGTCCACTTCTAGGTCAAGCTGACTTCCCACTTCCAAGTTTCCTTGGATGATTTTAACCCGGCTATAGATGGTGCCATTTTTCGTCTTTTGAGTATCCAGGACTTGTGCCCTGCCTTGAGACCAGGAAATCTGACCTGTATCGGCAATTTGTCCCCCGCCTTCTGGATAGAAGGGAGTTTTTTCTACAATGACAAGGCCCTCTTGGCCCTCTTGTAAACTTTGAACTTCATGACCTTGGCAAACCAGGGCCAAGACCTTGGATGTATCTTGCATTTTTTCATAGCCAGTAAAGTCTGTTTTAAAGTCCAGTTTTAATTCTTCTTCACCAGCTTCCCAGCCCATGTTGCTATCATCTCTGGCAGACCGGGCCCTTTCTTTTTGGGCCTGCATTTGCCTTTGGAAGCCGTCAAAGTCCACTGTCATTCCGTAATCTTTTAGGATTTCATTGGTTAGGTCCACTGGGAACCCATAGGTATCATAGAGCTTGAAGGCTCTTTCTCCAGATAGGACCTTTTCATTTTTGTCCTTTAAGTCCTTCACTTGGTCTTCCAATAGGGCCATGCCTGTTTCCAGGGTTTCGTGGAACTTTTCTTCTTCCTTGGAAATAACCTCCAAGATCATGGTCCTACGGCTGGTTAATTCTTCATAGTTGACAGACCAGGAGTCCATAACCACCTTGGCAATATCAGCCAGGAAGGGTTGGTCCAGGCCCAGTTTACGACCATGGGAGGCCGCCCGGCGCAGGAGCCGTCTTAAAACATAGCCCCGGCCTTCATTGCTGGGAATAACCCCATCTCCAATTAGGAAGGTAATGGCCCGGATGTGGTCTGTAATAACCCGGACTGAAATGTCCAATTTTTTGTCGGTTTTATACTTATAGTTACTTAAGTCTTCCACCTTGTGGAGGACTTCTTGTAGGGCGTCAATTTCAAAGATGTTGTCAGTTCCTTGAAGGACGGTGGCAATCCGTTCCAAGCCCATACCTGTATCAATGTTGGGATGGGATAGGGGGTGGTAGTTGCCCTCCTTGTCCTTGTCGAATTGGGTGAAAACCAGGTTCCAAACCTCGATAAAGCGGTCGCATTCACAACCTGGTTTACAATCGGGGTTTCCACAGCCGAATTCTTCTCCCCGGTCTACATAGATTTCAGAGCAGGGACCTGAGGGACCCACTTCCAATTCCCAGAAGTTGTCTTCTTTTCCCAGGGGGACAATTTTTTCCTTGGCCAGGCCAATTTCTTCTTCCCAAATCTTTGCCGCTTCATGGTCTTCTTCAAAAACCGTTACCCAAAGGTCCTCTTCCGAGATTTCCAAATTTTCTCTTAAAAAGGTCCAGGCCCAGTTAATGGCCTCTCTTTTAAAATAGTCGCCAAAGGAAAAATTCCCCAGCATTTCAAAAAAGGTAGCGTGGCGGTCCGTTTGACCTACATTGTCAATGTCTCCTGTTCTCAGGCACTTTTGACAGGTGGTCATCCTCTTGCCCGGAGGGGTCTTTTCCCCGGTAAAGAACTTCTTTAAAGGGGCCATGCCGGCACCAATTAACAAGAGGGAGGGGTCATCCTTGGGAACCAAGGAAAAACTTGGGGCAACAATGTGTCCATTTTCTCTAAAATACTCCAGAAATTCACGACGAATTTCATGCAAACCTAAACGTTTCATAGCAACTCTCCTTAATATAAAACCTCCCAAAGCCCTTTGGGAGGTCGCTATACTTGATTATAAAATAGCCTGCCGGCTTTGTCAATGTAGGTCTTTGTCCACTTGCCTTTGGCGGATTTTCATCAGGGCAAAATCTTTTAAAATTAAACATACGCTGACAAAGGGAACCGATAAAATCATCCCTATAAAGCCGAACATACCCCCGCCAAGGACAATGGACAAGAGGACCACCAAGGGGTGGAGGCCTGTTTTAGACCCCAGGATTTTCGGCCCCAAGAGGTTGTTTTCCGCCCATTGGATTAGGACGAAGAGGATGGCTACCCAGAGGGCCTTGCCGGTGGAGTCCAGGGCTGCAAATAAGACAGCCGGTAGGAGGGCCAGGAAGGGTCCCACATAGGGGATGATGTCAGCGACACAGGTCACCAGGCCGATGATAATGGCAAAATCAACCCTTAAAATAATCAGGACAATCATGGTCATCAGGCCCACAAAAAGAGCCATAAGCAAGCGTCCCTTGACAAATTCCAAAAGGGCATTGTTGATTTTCCCTCCTAGATAGAGGATGTCGGTCTTGTGTTTCCTAGGCAGGAGCCTGTAGACAATGTCCTTGAAGTGGTCCTTGTCCACGCAGAAGTAAAAGGAAAAAATCATCACCAGCATGATGGAAATCAAACGGGCAAAGAGGGCATTAATCCCTACGGGAATGTCCTTGATCTTGTCACTGATGCCGGTTTGGGCATTGGTTAAGAGCTTGTTGATCCCGCTGTTAAATTCATTTTCAATCTGGTCTAGGTTGAGGTTGGACACAGATTCAAACTTCTGGAGCCATTCTTGGGACCCCTTGTTCCAGGTGTCTAGATAGCTGGGAATTTCCATGAAAAAGGCTCGAAATTCGCTGACGGTTTTGGGTAAAACCACTACAAAAACTAGGACCAATAAGAGGGCCAGACTGGCATAGACAATTAAAACGCCATACTTCCTCTTGATATTCTTCCCTTCTAGGTAGGTTACCAGGGGGTTCATAACATAGGCCAGGATAATGGCGATAAACAAGGACCCTATGGTGTTGCCAATAATGGGAAAATGATTAAAAATAGCTCGTAAAACATAAATTCCAAAGAGGACACCGCAAATCCGCGCCACGAGTTTCAAGTCAATTTCAATTCGTCGGCTGCGTTCAATCCAAGTATTGCCAATATTGATGAGATAATAAATGGCCAAAACTAAAAGGATAACCAATAAAGCAGACCTGAGTAAGATAATCAGTTCCGGTGTCACTTCATGTGGAAGAAGCTGAGTGTTCATAAGCAACTCCTTTTCAGTGAGGCATCTCTGCCTAATTTATTCGTTATCCTTTATTATAGCACTTTTTTTAATTTTGGTGAGAAGTAAAAATCATTCTTGAAATTTTTTTCTTCCCTCAAGGGGCTGTTAGGTGGCCTTAAGGGCCTCTAGCTAGGAAAATTCTGATCCATCTAGCTTATTCAGGGGCATTGAGCTTGATGTTTTCTTCAAAGCCTGATGGGTCTCCATGTCTAGCTTGGTCCAGGTATTTGGCAAAGGCTTCTCTTGTGGCGTCATCACACTTGGCTGGGGACATGTAGGTCATCTTTGTTGCTTTTTCCAATTCTGCCAGGGCCTTTTCGGCTCTTTCAGGGTCTGTTTTGTAGCTATTTAACCATTCTCTTTCCCAGGCGGCTTCCCAATAGAGACTTGCTCTTGTGGTGCCAAAGCCTTTTTCATAAGATGAGCCGTCTTTTTTATAGTCGATTTCTTTTGGCACTTCATAGCCTTCCGGCCAATTCAAACTTTTACAGGTCTTTACAAATTCATCTTGGATTTCTTCATGGGAAACAAGGCTGTTTGAATAACCAGCTGCACTTGCCTTGTCACAAGCTGCTGCACCTAGGGCCAGACATCCTACCAGTAGGATGGTGCCTAATTTTCTTTTCATGGTTTTTTTCATTTTTTCTCCTTAAATTTAATGCACTTCTTCTAGCATGAAGTTTTGGATCTAAAGCTTCAATCATTCTTGGAAAGTTTTTTCTTCTCTCAAGGGGACCCGGCAGGTGACCTTAAAGAGGTCTCCGTCTACCTTAACTTCCATATCTCCCTTGACTTGTAAGAGCAAGCTCTTGGCAATGGCCAGGCCCAAACCGTGGCCTGTTCCTGTCCGGGCTTGGTCTCCCCGGGTAAAGCGACCCGTTAAGTCCAGGCTGGGGTCCAGGGCCATGGCTGAAATATTTCTAAGGCAGATGCAGGCATGGCCATCTTCCCGGTAGAGGTCCACATAGACCCTGGTATTTTCCAGGGAGTACTTGTAGATATTGGAGCAGAGGTTGTCCAGGATCCTTTGACCCCGGTTGCCGTTGATGCGGACTGGCAGGGGTCCTTGGTCCTTGTAGACCAGGTCAAGACCCTTGGTCTTAAAGTCATCTTCCCACTCGCCTAAAACTTGGCTGGTTAGGTCTTTTAGGTCCAGGTCTTGTAAGTCACTTTCCCTTAATTCCTTGGAGGTTTGACTGACTTCAAACAAGTTTTCAATGAGGTCCTTTAAGTGGATGGATTTTTCATGGATGACTCCTGCATATTTTTTCAAAGTTTGGGGGTCCTCCTCCTTGTCCATTAGGTCTGAATAGTTGATGATTGAAGTCAAGGGGGTCTTGAGGTCGTGGCTGACATTGGTAATTAAGTCACTTTGGACCTTGGCTGAAGACACAGCTTCAGAAACAGCCTTGTCCAGGTTGGAGGCAATCCGGTTAAAGTTATTGGCAATGCCTTTGAAATAACTTCTTTCCACAGGGATTTGATAGTCGTAGTTTCCCTTGACAATTTCATTGGACCCCTGGATTAGCCGCTTCATCTCTGCTGAAAAGTCCTTGATAAAGAGGGCAAAGACCAGGAGCAAAAAGGCCAGGAAGAGGAAGAGAACAAAGGATTCTATCCGTCCTCCCCCCATGGCTCCAACGAAGAAAAAGAGGAAGATCAAGAGGAGACCCAGGCCCAGGTAAAGAAGGGGGGCCCTGGATGGAGATGAGCCTTCTTGGCTGACGCTGGCTTCCAAGTAGGAAACTCCCGACCCGAAGATTTTTTTCAAGACTTGGATGATCTTGTAGACCAGGGTCTTTTGCCAGAAACCGTAGGCCAGACCCCTATCCTTGATTTGGATAATCCTCAAGGCCAGGTAGGCGGCTGCCAAAAGCAGGCTAAAGCCCGCAAAGAAGATACCGGCAAAGACCAAGAGGTAGCGGTTGATGGAGGTCCAGTCTTGGAGGGGATAGATGATACTGGAAGGCTCATTGCAGATCAGGCCGAAAAGTCCTATCCAGATGGCAACTAAAACCGCAGTCACTTCCCAGGGGAAAAAGTCCAAGAAGCGGACAAAGCCAGTTCTTTCTTGGGTCTTGTTAAAGGCCCATAGGCCATAGGCCAGGAGGGCAAAAAAGCCCAGGATATAAACCGGAATCAGGCCGACAACCAAGTCAATGGACTGGCGTTGGAAGAGGGTTTCTCCCAAAAAGTTATCCAGTTGCTTTTGGGTCATGGCCATGGTTATTTGGGCCGAGGCAATCTTGCTGTCGACACCAAGCTCCACATCCTGGTCTGGGATGTTTAGGTCTATATTTTCTTCTTTTTCATTAAAGGTATTGGTGTATTCATAGTTGGAAATGCTGTTAAGGACAAGTTCATTGATAATATTTTGGATCTGCCGGATATTCTTATCCTCTTTGATTTGGGTTTGGTCCAGCTTCCATTTTTGGCCATTGTAGCTATACTTCAAAAAGAGAACATCCTCACTGCTGGGCTTAATATCCTTGGGATCTTGGCCCTCGTAGCGAGCCCAGTCTTCCGACCGGTTGTCCGCCAGGTAGCTTAAACGGTCATAGTTCAAGTTTTTAAAAAGATCTTTTTCCAGGTCTTGGACATTGCCATATTGGGGGTTGTTTGTTAAAAGATAGTTCCCGGTTCTCTTGGTTAAGTGGCTGGTATAGTAGGTCTTTGTAGCCAGGCTGAAGTTTCGCCCATCACCTCCCTCTGTTTCCCCGTAAAACATCTGGTCATTACTTATAAAATTGCTAAAAATGTTTCTAAAATAAGTTTCTGTTGTAATCCAGGATAGGTCCGCCTTGGGTTCGCTGGAATAAAAGTAGGCCATGGGGCCCAGGCTCACTAGGAGGGCCAAAACCAGGGTTATCAAAAAGACCCGAGGATTATTTTTATTGGTTTTTTCCATTTTCTAAGCTCCTTTTTTCATTGACAAAACGATAGCCTAGCCCCCAGGCCACTTGGATGTACCTGGGATGCTTGGGGTTGACTTCAATTTTTTCCCGAATCCTCCGAATGTGGACTGTAACCGTTTTGGGGTCCAGGGCCGGTTCCTTCCAAATCTTTTCGTAGATCTCTTCAATGGAAAAAACCCGTCCCGGATGCTTCATCAAGAGGGCCAGGATTTGAAACTCAATGGGGGTGAGGGAAATGGACTGGCCCAAAACCTCCACCCTTCTCTGGTCCAAGAGAAGCTTGACATCCCCGATTAAAATTTCCGAATCCTTTTCGCCACTGTTGTAGGCGTGGTTACGCCGGATAATGGC
Organism: Urinicoccus massiliensis; assembly: GCF_900120405.1. Taxonomy (GTDB): domain Bacteria; phylum Bacillota; class Clostridia; order Tissierellales; family Peptoniphilaceae; genus Urinicoccus; species Urinicoccus massiliensis. Next base: position 567,345 of record NZ_LT635492.1, read on the forward strand.
ATCCACCCGGGCCAAGAGTTCCATGGGGTTAAAGGGCTTGGTTAAGTAGTCGTCTGCCCCCAGGGTCAGGCCCATGATCTTGTCCAGGTCCTCAGACTTGGCCGACAGGATCAAGATGGGGACTACAGAATACCTGCGGATTTCCCGGATGGCATCTTCCCCAGTCATACCCGGCATCATGAGGTCCATAATCACCAGGTCATAGTCCTTCTTTTTCGTTTCCTCCAGGGCATCCAGGCCATTTGAAACCCCTGTGGTCTTATAGCGGTCGTTGTTCCCTAAATAAATCTCTATAGAATGTAAAATACTTTCATCATCTTCGGCAATTAATATTTCGTAGTCACGCATTCTTATCACCTCAAGGATATTATAACAAAGACATGGAACAAATCTTTTAACAAAATCTTACAAATTTCTTAAGATGCCGGGGATTTTTTTAGATAGACAAGGCACTTGTAGGGGCCGGCCTGTCCGGCCCGTATTGCTAATCAGAAAATACAAACATAGGGAATAAAACCAATAACCATGATTCCCCCATAGCAACATTTTCCCCTTGCAAAAGGGCGATATAAAATCGCCCCTACGGTCCATCCAGCAATGTGTTGGAAAATCTACCAATTCAATTATTTCATTAAACATAGGGAACAAGATCAATACCCAAACCCCAAAATAAACACATTCAGGATTGGGGTAAGGGCGGCACAGGGCCGCCCCTACAAAATTTTTTGTCCATATTAATTATCTACACATACAAAAAAGCGACGGGACTAACCCATCGCTTTTGGTCTTATCTTCACTTATTTTAAAACAATATTGTAGATTCGGCCAGGAACGTAGATTTCTTTTACTACATTCTTGTCCCCAACTTGGTCTGCAAAGGCCTCTTCTGCCTTGACGATTTTTTCTACTTCTTCCTTGCCAGCTTCTCTAGGAACCTTGACGGTGAAGCGGACCTTGCCGTTAAATTGGACTGGGATTTCAATACTGTCTTCCACAGTCTTGGCTTCGTCGTATTCTGGCCAGCTGGTATCGTGGAGGTAGCCTTCAAATCCAGCCAGGGTCCACAATTCTTCTGTAATATGGGGAGCCACAGGGTTCAAAAGGGTCAGGAAAATTTTTAATTCTTCCTGGCTAATGGACCCCAGGGAGTTGATTTCATTTAAATAGGTCATGAGTTGGGCAATGGCTGTGTTGAACTTCAAGTGTTCATAGTCAAAGCTGACCTTTTTAATGGTTTGGTGGGTCAGGACTTCCATTTCTGGGCGAATTCCCCCATCTACAATGGAGTCTTGTAATTTCCAAACTCTTTCCAAGAAACGACGGCAGCCCTTGACGCCATTGTCGGACCAGGGAGCGGATTTTTCAAAGTCCCCAATAAACATTTCATAGGTTCTCAGGGTGTCTGCCCCGTATTGGTTGACGATATCGTCGGGGTTGATGACATTGCCCCTGGACTTGGACATCTTTTCCCCATTGTCTCCCAAGATCATGCCATGGGAAGTCCGTTTCATATAGGGTTCCTTAGTGGGAACTATTCCAATATCATAGAGGAACTTGTGCCAAAATCTTGAATAGAGCAAGTGGAGGGTGGTGTGTTCCATACCTCCATTGTACCAATCCACTGGGGTGAAATAATCCAAGGCTTCCTTGCTGGCCAAGGCTTCTGCATTGTGGGGGTCTGTATATCTTAGATAGTACCAAGAAGATCCAGCCCATTGGGGCATGGTGTCTGTTTCCCGTTTTGCTGGCTTCCCACATTTTGGACAGGTGGTATGGACAAAGGAGTCAATTTTAGCCAGGGGGGATTCTCCATTGTCTGTTGGTTCATAATTTTCTACTTCTGGCAGGGTCAAGGGAAGGTCTTTTTCATCTACAGGGACCCATCCACAGTCGTCGCAATAAACGAGGGGTATTGGTTCTCCCCAATATCTTTGTCTGGAGAAGACCCAGTCTCTTAACTTGTAGTTGGTGTGTCTTTCTCCGATGCCTTCTTTTTCCAACCATTCATACATTTTTTCCTTGGCTTCTTTTACAGACAGGCCGTTTAAGAAGTCGGAATTTTCCAAGACGCCATCTTCAATATCTGTATAGGCTTCCTTGGACAGGTCCCCTCCCTTGATAACAGAAAGGATGGGAAGGTCAAATTTCTTGGCAAATTCATAGTCCCGGCTGTCGTGGCCCGGTACGGCCATAATGGCCCCGGTTCCGTAACTCATCAGGACATAGTCACTGACCCAGATGGGGATTTTCTTTTGGTTGACGGGGTTAATGGCATAAAGGCCCTTAATGGCAACCCCTGTCTTTTCCTTGGAAAGTTCTGTCCGTTCAAATTCACTTTTCTTGGACACTTCTTCCCGGTATTTTTGGATTTCGTCCAGGTTTTCAATTCGATCCTTAAATTCTTCGATATAGGGATGTTCCGGAGCCAAAACCATGTAACTTACACCAAAGAGGGTGTCGGGACGGGTGGTGAAGATCTTCAGCTTCTTGTCACTGTCTTCAACCATAAAGTCCACTTGGGCCCCGTAGGACCGACCAATCCAGTTGATTTGTTGGGCCTTGATCCGGTCCAGGTAGTCTACGTCTTCCAAATCGTCAATCAAGCGGTCGGCATAGGCTGTAATCTTTAACATCCATTGGCTCTTGACCTTGTGGACCACAGGGCTTCCGCAGCGTTCGCAAGACCCGTTTACCACTTCTTCATTGGACAAGCCAACCTTACAGGAGGTACACCAGTTAATGGGAATTTCAGACTTATAGGCCAGGCCTTTTTTAAACATTTGTAGGAAGATCCATTGGGTCCACTTGTAGTAGTCGGGGTCGGTGGTGTTGACTTCCCGGGACCAGTCAAATGAAAAGCCCAGGGCCTTGAGTTGGTCCTTAAAGTGGTCTACATTATTTTTGGTAACTAGGGCTGGATGGATGTGGTTTTTAATGGCATAGTTTTCTGTTGGGAGGCCAAAGGCGTCAAAGCCCATGGGAAATAAAACTTCCTGGCCTTGGTAGCGTCTCTTTCTAGCCACAATATCCAAGGCGGTATAGGGTCTTGGATGGCCTACGTGGAGGCCTTGGCCTGAGGGATAGGGAAATTCTACCAGGGCATAGAATTTTTCCTTGTTGGGGTCCATCTTGCAATGGTAGACTTCTTTTTCTTCCCAATGTTTTTGCCATTTTCCTTCAATCTCTTTTGGATTATATTCTTTCATGGGTCCTCCTTAAAATTCTGCATGTCCAACGGTTCTTGGAAAGGCTGTTACGTCCCGGATGTTGGAAACTCCGGTGACATACATGACAGCCCGTTCAAAGCCCAGACCATAACCTGAATGGACGGCTGTTCCATATTTTCTCAGGTCTAAATACCATTCATAGTCCTTCATGTTGAGTCCGTTGTCCTCAATCTTTTTCTTTAGAATGTCATAGCGTTCTTCCCTTTGGGATCCGCCAATGATTTCCCCTACGCCAGGAACCAAGAGGTCCATGGCTGCAACGGTTTTTTTATCATCATTTTCCCGCATATAGAAGGCCTTGATTTCCTTGGGATAGTCTGTAACAAATACCGGGCGTTTGAAGATTTTTTCTGTTAAATAGCGTTCGTGCTCGGTTTGAAGGTCAATTCCCCATTCCACAGGATAGTCGAACTTTTGTCCGGACTTCTTCAAAAGGTCTACAGCTTCTGTATAGCTAATGCGTTCAAAGTCATTGTCAACCACATTGTGGAGGCGGTCCAAAAGGCCCTTGTCCACAAACTCATTAAAGAAGGCCATTTCATCTGGAGCATGGTCCAGAACATAAGTGATAATGTACTTAACCATGGCTTCGGCCACGTCCATATTGACTTGGAGGTCTGCAAAGGCCATTTCTGGTTCAATCATCCAAAATTCCGCTGCATGTCTTTGGGTGTTGGAATTTTCTGCCCGGAAGGTGGGGCCAAAGGTATAGACATCCCGGAAGGCCAGGGCAAAAACTTCTGCCTGTAACTGGCCAGAAACAGTCAGGTGGGTTTCCTTGTTGAAAAAGTCCTTGGAATAGTCAACAGACCCATCTTCTTTTCTGGGAACATCCTTTAAGTCCAGGGTGGTTACCCGGAACATTTCTCCTGCGCCTTCTGCGTCAGATCCGGTAATCAAAGGGGTTTGGGCATAGACAAAACCTCTTTCTTGGAAGAATTTATGGACGGCAAAGGCCAAGAGGGACCGGACTCGGAAAACAGCTTGGAATAAGTTTGCCCGGGGTCTTAGGTGGGCAATAGTCCTTAGGTATTCTGCCGAGTGGCGTTTCTTTTGTAGGGGGTAGGAAGGGTCGGATTCTCCCAAGATTTCCAGGGATTCTGCCTTTAATTCAACATCTTGTCCCTTTCCTTGACTTTCCACAAGTCTTCCTTGAACCTTAAGAGAAGAGGAAATATTTAGCTTGACTTGGTCGTCCATTTTTGTGTCTTGGTCCAAAACCACTTGAAGGGGTTTAAAACTGGACCCGTCTGTTAGGCTGATAAAGCTGATATTCTTTCCTGTTCTGGCTGTCTTAATCCAGCCTTCCAGGCTAATGTCCTGGTTTAAATATTTTTCTTTGTCTTGATAAATTTCTCTTAGTTTCATAGAACCTCCTTATAAAAAAAGCAGCCTTCTGCATAGGACGAATACATCGCGGTGCCACCTATCTTGCTCAAGCCACTTTTATTCTTGTTATCGCCAAGATTACGTCTTTCGATGCTCCGAGTTGTTTTTCTAGTAAATCCCACCACCCTTTTCCAGCAAACAAGGGCTCTCTGTAGGCTGATTTACTATACTCTTCTCTTCATAGCAGGAAATTTTTATTTTTAGCTACTAATGTAACAATTATAGACGATAAAGCCCTGAATGACAAGACTTTTCTCCCTATTCTTCCCAATCCTTCTTGCCATCCCAACGTTTGGTCTGCCTTTCTTGGATTTTCTTTTCATATCCCCGGTCTGAAGGCTTGTAAAAGACCAAGTCTTGAAAGCCCTCTGGCAGGTAGTCTTGTTGGACAAAAGCGTCTGGATATTGGTGGGGGTACTTGTAGCCCCCTTCCTTTTCTCCTTGGACCCTTGGGTTGTGGGGGTCTCTTAAATACATGGGAACGCCAGCTGTGGGATGGCTTTTGACAAAATCCATGGCGGCATTAATGCCCTGGTAGGCCCGGTTGGATTTTTCAGCACAGGCTAAATAGCTGGCACATTGGCCCAAGTTGATCCTGCATTCCGGTAGGCCAATGACTTCCACAGCCTTAAAGGTGGATGTGGCCAAAACCAGGGCCATGGGGTCGGCATTGCCAATGTCTTCTGAGGCAAAAATCACCATCCGCCGGGCAATGAATTTTGGATCTTCTCCCGCCACCAACATCTTGGCCATCCAGTAAAGGGCAGCATCAGGGTCAGACCCCCGTAAACTTTTGATAAAGGCCGAAATGGTGTCATAGTGGTCGGTGCTCCCCTTGTCATAGAGGATGGGTTTTTCCATCATACTTTGGCTAATGTCATCCTTGGTCAAGACCAGCTGGTCTCCTTTTTTTGTCGTGGTTAGAACTGCCATTTCCAAGGCTGATAACATGACCCGGGCATCCCTGTTGGAATGGCTGACTAAAAAGTCCAGGGCCTGGGGTTCCAGGCTGGCTTGGAAGTCTTTTAGGACCTGGTCTTTTTCCAGGGCCCTAAGGGCCAATTTTTTCAAGTCCTCTTCATCCAGTTCATGGAAGTTTAAAATTTGACAGCGACTCACCAGGGCCTTGTTGACTTCGAAATAGGGGTTTTCCGTTGTAGCGCCGATAAAGAGAATCTTCCCCTGTTCCACATAGGGCAAGAGAGCGTCCTGTTGGCCCTTGTTAAAACGGTGGATTTCATCGATAAAGAGGATGGTTTGCCGGCCCCTGATTTTTAAATCTTCTTCGGCTTCTTTCAAGGCCTCTCTCAGGTCTTTGACCCCGCTGGTAACAGCCGATAATTCTATGAAGTTGTGGTCCATGGCCTGGGCTATGATATAGGCCAGGGTGGTTTTTCCCACTCCCGGAGGTCCATAAAAGAGCATGGACCTAAGCCGGCCACTTTTAACCATCCGGTTGATAAATTGATTTTCTCCAATAAAGTGGCCTTGGCCTACAAAGTCTTCAAGACTCTTGGGCCTCATCCTCTCCGGCAAGGGGGCTGTGGTTTTTAACTTGTTTTCCATTTCCAGGGTAAATAAATCCATTCCTTCTCCTTATCCCATTCTTAAAGACCTTTTTCAAGGCTTCTTTCTATTGATCGTATTTTTCCTTTAACTTGGGGATGTCCTCTAGGTCCACCCATTCTTCTGTAAAGCCACAAGTACAACAAACATAGCGGTTGACTAAAACTGCCGAAAAAATGCTGTGCCCTATCATAATATTATTTCCACTTCCATAGGCACCTGCCTTTCCAGGCACCAATAAAAGATCCTTTGAGCCACACTTTGGGCAAAGTCCCGTATTCTTCATTCTCCCCCTCCTTTAACAAGGGACCTAGTTCAGTTTTTCTGACTAGGCCCCTTGTTTTTCTCGTTAAAAATTCTTTAGATAATCTCAACATCTACATATTCAGATGTACAAGTCATCAAGATCCCTACATAGTCCAGGGTAAAGTCTACAATATCCCCAACTTGGTAGTCCTTTTGACAGTCCGAAATATCCAAAATGGTGTGGTCACTGGACCCTCCCAGGACAATGATATCCTTGTCCACGGGATTCAGGGACTCATTAACAATGTCTTGCTTGCCTAGGGCAATGAGGGCCCTCTTTCGAACTCCCCGGTCTACGAAAACCGGTTCATGGCCAAAGGCATCCAGGCCAGTTTCTTCCACAGGAACCGAAGGTTTTTCCTTGATTTCAATAATTTGGGCTTGGAGGACCCAGCCCTTGGAATTGGTCCCTGGTAGTTGTTGACCATAGGAGGACTCGGTTCCCCGGATCAGGGTTTCTCCTAGACGGAGGTTGTTGATACTGGGAAGTTTTTCCTTGCCCAAAAGGTAGACAGAGGATGAGTTTCCCCCACTAACAATCTTAAGGTCATAGCCAAAGCGGTCCTTGACTCCTTGTTTGTAGTCATCCAGACGCTTTAGGATGTGGGGCTTGGGAATCACAGCTCCATAGCAGGTGAGGTTGGTGCCGATTCCTTCTAAAATCAGGTGGTCCATCTTCAGGACTTCTTCTACAGCTTGGTAGAAGTCTTCTTCCTGGAAGAAACCCTCTCTCAGGTCTCCTAGGTCCACCATGAGGATGACCTTGTGGCGGCAACCTGCCTTGCCGGCAGCTTCATTTAATTTTCTTAAGGTAGAGATTTCTGAATTTAGGCTGATGTCTGCATAGCGGACCACCTGGTCCACTTCTGAATGTTGGGGTAGTCTCAAGAGGATTTTATCAATATCAAAATTTTGCAATTTTTTCAAATTTTGAATCCTGGAATCCGCCAGGCCATCTACGCCCCCTTCAACGTAAATTTGGGCAAGTTCCGGGTCTGCACAAAAAACCTTGGTGACGCCATAAAGAACCCCCACTCCATTTTCAGAAGTTAGTTTTTTCAAGGCCTTAACATTCTTTAATACAATGTCTCTTTTCACCAATAGTTTCGGATAGGTCATTTTTTCTCTCCCTTTCTGTCGTCAATAAACTGGCTCAGCTCATCCATAAATGAAGATACGTCCTTAAATTGCCGGTAGACGGAAGCAAAGCGGACATAGGCCACTTCATCAACCTCTTTCAAGGCCTCCATGACCCGCCGGCCCAGCTCTGCTGAGCTGACTTCTTTTTTAAATTCATTCCGGATACTTTTTTCAATATCTCCTACAATGGCCTCCAAAGTTGCCATTTTCACAGGCCTTTTTTCGCAGGACCGGAGCATGCCGTTTAAGAGCTTGTCCGGGTCAAAAGATTCCACGGTCTTGTCTTTTTTCACCACCATCAAGGGGGTTTTTTCAATCCTCTCATAGGTGGTAAAGCGGCCTCCACACTTTACGCACTCCCGTCTTCTCCGGATGGCTTCATCCGAAGGTCTGGAGTCGATAACTTTAGAGTCTGGGTAATTGCAATATGGACACTTCATAGATCCTCCAAATAGATAAAAATAAACAAAAAAATACGTATCCCTGAGGATACGTATCCTTGTTATCTACGTAAAAAGTCAGGAATTTGTAATTCTCCTGTATTCTTTTTATCTTCTTTATTTTCCAAGTCTTCCTTCATCTTATTTCTAGCTGCATCCAAGGGGTTGGTAGATGAGGCCTTGTCTTCATTGTAGATGTCAAAGTCTGTTGCAATAACAGTAACCTTTACTTGGTCTTTTAGGCTTTCGTCAATGCCTGCGCCGAAGATGATGTTTGCATCTTCGTCTACTGCATCCCGAATCAGGTCTGCTGCTTCAGTGACTTCAAAGATACCTAAGTCTCCACCACCGGTAATATTTAATAAAACGGACCGTGCTCCTTCAATGGATGTTTCTAAAAGAGGTGATTGGATAGCCATCTTGGCTGCTTCCTTGGCTCTTTCATCTCCAGAGGCATAGCCAATACCCATGTGGGCAATTCCCTTGTCGTACATAACTGTCTTTACATCGGCAAAGTCAAGGTTAATCATGCTGGGAACACTGATTAGATCACTAATACCTTGGATCCCTTGTTTCAGGACCTCATCAGCCATTTCAAAGGCTTCTGCAAAGCTTGTTTTCTTGTCGCTGATTTGAAGTAGGCGGTCATTTGGAATGATTACCAGGGTATCTACCTTGTCTTTCAAAGCCTTGATTCCTGCTTCAGCTTGTTTTTTTCTCTTGACCCCTTCAAAGGTAAAGGGACGGGTAACAACGCCAACTGTTAAGGCGCCCATTTCCTTGGCTACTTCAGCAATGACAGGTGCAGCACCAGTACCGGTTCCACCGCCCATACCTGCTGTAATGAATACCATGTCTGCCCCTTCTAAGGCTTCACGAATTTCGTCAAGACTTTCTTCTGCAGATTGTTCTCCCACAGATGGGCTTGCTCCAGCTCCAAGACCCTTGGTTGTTTTTTCACCAATTTGAATCTTAGTTTCAGCAAAGGAATTTTTCAGGGCTTGACGGTCTGTGTTAAAAGCAACAAAGCCAACTCCCTTTACTCCATTGTTAATCATTCGGTTTACGGCGTTATTTCCACCGCCACCAACGCCAGCTACTTTAATTCTGGCAAAGTCTTCATGATCCATATCAAAATCCAACATCTCATTCCTCCTATATTTTCGACAGTGATTCTTAGGTAGAGTTATATACTTCTATTCTAGTAATAAATGACAAAATAGTCAACTATTATCCCTTTATTCCCGGGAATCTTTCTCTTCTTTTTCTCCTCTGCCTCCCTCTAGGGGAGTCATATTATTGGCATCTTCCCTGGCCTGGGCCTTGTTACTTTCTGTAACGGCCACAGGGTCCTTGCCCTTGTCCATTAAAATCATGCTGATATTTTTATCCATGGTCTTTATTTTTTCCAAGACCACCAAGAGCTGCTTGCACTTATAGTCGCTGTCCTTGGTGGAGTCAAAGACCACCTGGATGTCGTCCTTGGTTAAAAGGTCCAGCCCCTGGTCTTTAATGTCAATGGCCTGGATCTTGTCCCTGAGGTCCCCTTCCAAGACCCCCGTCACCATCTTTCGCAGGTCTTTTTGCTTGTCATTTAAAAAGAGGTAGGACCCCATTTGTAGGTTTTTAATGGTGAGGCCGTTGATTTTAATGTAGTCCGGTTGGAACTGCATGGTCTTTTCCAAAATCCGCAGGTCCTGGTCTACATTGACATAGTGGTCCCGAAAGTTTAACTGGGCCACAGGGCTTCTCTCTTGAACCCGGATGGATAAGATACCCCGGATGCTTCTTTTGACCTTGGCATCTTTGATGTAGGGGATGGCCTCAATCTTTGCTTCAATGGCCTGGGCGTCTTGCTTGTAGAGCTTACCTCCCAGGTCCACCCTGCCTCTTTTTAAGATTTCCTCCCGGGAAACCTTCTTGTTCCCCTGGATTCTTATGTCCTTAATGGTTACCAGGTTGTTTTTAACCAGGTGGACTCCTATAGTTATGATGGCTATAAAGAGAATACTAAAGAGAGCCCGGCGACGGTTTCTTTGTTTAGCTGTTAGCCTTTTCCTTCTTCTTTTTGCCATATGCCCCCAACTCCAATACTCGCTCTGCAATTTCCTTCACTGCATCCTTGTTACACATGCGGTTTGCACACCGCCCCATGTCTTGACGCATTTGGTCATTTTCCAATAATTTTTCAATGCTAGCATAGAGTTTTTCCCCTGTTAGGTCCTCTTCATAAAGTAGGATTGATGCCCCTTGGGACTCGTAACTCTTGCCGTTAAAGACTTGGTGGTTCCCGGCTGTATAGGCCTTGGGGATTAAAATACTGGCCTTGGACAGGGCACTGATTTCTGCCAGGGTCATGGCAGAAGAACTGGCAATAACCAGGTCCGCCCCCTGCATCAGCTTGGGAATTTCCATGGAAAAAGATAGGATTTCCACATCCTCTCTTTCCTCCAGGCCTTCCATAAATTCATCATAATAGTCCCGGCCTGTAATGTGGACCAGGTGGAAGGGCAGCCGGTCATGGTGGGCCAAAATTTCCTTAATGGCGTCATTGGTTGACTCTTGTCCCCCGGACCCACCAAAGGATAGGACCACTTTTTCTTCCCGAGATTGGCTACTAGAAGCCTGGTCCAAAAAGGCTTGACGAACAGGGTTTCCTGTGTAGATTAAATTGTCCTTCCTCTTGAAGTAGACCTTGGCTTCCTTAAAATTCAAGGCCACAAAGGAGGCCTTCCTGGCCAAAAAGCGGTTGGCCTTGCCGGGAAAGGCATTTTGTTCCTGTAAAACTGTGGGAATGCCAAATTGTTGGGCCTTTAAGACCACAGGAGCACAAACATAGCCTCCTGTTCCAATAACAACATCCGGTTGGATCTTTTTGAGAATCCTTCCGCAAGCCTGCATGCCTTGAAAGAGGGACCACATGGTGTGGATGGTCTTGGTGGAGACTTTTTTCCTGGGCAGGCCCTCTACGGGAATGGGGTAGAATTTTATCCCCTCTCTTTGCACCAGCTCCTCTTCCAAGGAACCCTCCTTACCTACATAAAATACCTCAACGCCCTCTGTTTTTTTTAATTCCTCTGCAATGGCCAGGGCCGGCATAATGTGCCCCCCAGTACCACCGCCTGATAAGATAATCCGCATAAAGCCTCCTAGTGGTTTTTCGAACGTCCCAGTAAGATCCCGGCAGCCACCAGACAAACCCACAATGAGGTTCCCCCATAGGAAATAAAGGGAAGGGTCAAGCCTGTAACTGGTAGGATCCCAATGGTAACTCCCATATTAAAAAACGCTTGAACGGAAATACATATGGTAATTCCCGTTGCGATTAATTGCTCATAAAGATTTTTACACCGACCGGCAATTTGCAAGCCCGAAAGAGTAAAGAGAAAATAGAGGAGGACCACAAAGGTCGTTCCTAAAAATCCCCATTCTTCTCCAATAATGGGAAAGATAAAGTCATTGTAACTCATGGGCAAGTAGCCTTGTTTTAACCGGCTATTTAAATAGCCCACGCCCCAAAAACCTCCAATGCCATGGGCAAAAAGCGAATTGGCCAATTGCCAGTCCGTATCCTGGATGTCATCAAAGGGGTCTATAAAGCTCATCATTCTTTCCATCCGATAGGGCATCATCCGAATCATGATAAAGGCCAGGGCTCCCCCACCCAACCCCGATAGGGCATATTGGTAGGGCTCCATTCCCAGGACGAAAAAGAGGGACATAAGGCTTAGGCCAATAACCATACCTGTGGAAAAGTCTTTTAAAATAACCAAACCCGTCGATAGTCCAATTATACCAATAATCATGGCAAATGTCTTAAATTTTCTAGTGGTCCGTCGGTTTTTAACCAAATAATCGCTTAAGTAAAAAATGGACGCATACTTTAAGAGGTCTGAAGGCATAAACTCAAAGCCAACCAGGGGGATTTGTAGCCAGCGGACACTGTTGTAGTGGCTGACCCCCAGGGGGGTGTAGAGTAGGGCACAGAGAAAGACGCTTAGGGCGAAAAAGGGCAGGCTCATCCGCCGGATAAAGTCTATAGACAGCCTGGAGGCAAAGACAAAAAAGACCAGGCCTGTAATTAAAAAGACCAGGTGTCTTTTGATAAAGTGGAGGTTGTTTCCCATCTTAGCCAGGCCCTCATAGGAAGAGGCACTGGCTACAAATAAAACGCCGACAATTAAAAGTAGGACAATGGAAAGCAAGAGTCCCAGGTGGAAGGGCCGTTTTTTCATCTTAATCCTCCTCCAGCTTTTTCACTTGGTCCATAAAATCCCTGCCTCTTTGCTCATAATTTTGGTAGGCTCCCCAAGAAGCGCAGGCCGGCGACAAGAGGACCACTCCCTTTTTGGTCAGGTCCTTGGCCTTTTTCACAGCCTCTTCCATGGAGGCTACAGGGTGGATGGATTCCAGGCCCACTTCTTGGGCCTCCCGGATCCAGCGATCTTTTGTCTGACCCATGACAATAAGGTGGGAAATTTTCCCCTTATACTTTTTCAGTAGGGGTAAAAAGCTACTCCCCTTGTCATAGCCTCCTGCAATCAAGCTAATATTCCCCGGAAAACTTGCCAGGGCCACGTCTGTTGAATCGGGGTTGGTTCCCTTGGAGTCATTGTAGTAGTCCACCCCGTCAAGCTTGGCCACAAATTGAAGCCGGTGGTCCACAGGCTTAAAGCTGGCCCCATAGTTAAAGGCATCCCCTAGGGAAACCCCAACTTCCTCTGCCGCCAAAAGGGCAAAGGCCAGGTTACTCATATTGTGGTCCCCCACTAATTGAAAGTTGCTGGTGGGTCCCAAAACTTGGCCATGGATAATCATTTGGCCGTCTTTTATATAGGCATCTGCCTCCTGGCGGATGGAAACACATTCTCTCCTGGCCAGGCTGGGGGTTTGATAGGATACCGGATCGTCCCGGTTAACCAGGCAAAGGTCCCCTGGATTTTGATTTTTTGTAATTTTTTTCTTACTGGCCTGGTAGTCCTCCACCGTGTGGTGCCAGTCCAGGTGGTCCTGGCTAATATTGGTCAAGATGGCAATATTTGGATGAAAGTCCTGGATGTATTTTAATTGGAAGGAACTGCATTCCAAGACCAAATAGTCCCCATCTTGCAAGAGGCCCATAAGGTCAAAGACCCCCCGGCCGATGTTGCCAGCTAAAAAGACCCTCTTGCCAGCTTCGCTTAAGATATGGTGGATGGCCATGCTGGTTGTGGTCTTGCCATTGGTCCCTGTTACTGCAATGGTATAAACCTTCTTATCTAAAAGTTTTTGAAAGACCTCCAGGTCCGAATAGATTGGAATTTTTAAGGCTTCCAGTTGGCGGATGACTTCCTGGTCGGGATGGATGCCCGGGCTCTTGATGGCATAGTCCACTTCTTTATACCGGTCTTGGGTCAGTCTTAGGTCTTCTGAAATATCTGCTTTTTCATCATAGATATAAATTTTATAGGAGTCCTTTAAGGCTTGGTAGCAGGCCCGACCCGTGGTACCAAAGCCCAGAATTGCAATTGTTTTTTTCATCGAACCACCCCATAAATTAAGAGAAGATAGGCCAGGAAGCAAAGGAGGATGGATGTCAGGACAAAGGCCTTAACCACCTTCTTTTCATGCCAGCCCTTTTGCTCGTAGTGGTGGTGGAGGGGGCTCATGAGAAAGATCCGCTTCCCTGTCAATTTAAAGGAAAGAACTTGGAGGATGACAGACAGGGTCTCCATAAAATAAATACCTCCTGCCAGGGGAAGTAAAAGAGGCAGCTGCAACAAGACAGCCATGGCTGCCACGGCTCCTCCCAGGGCCAAGGACCCTGTGTCTCCCATAAACACTTTTGCCGGATACTTGTTGTAGACCAAAAATCCTGCCAAGGACCCCACCAACAAAAGGGCAAAACTCCCAATGGTGGGATGGTTCAAGGCATGGGCCGCCAGGGCAAAAAAGATAGCGACCGTAATGGTAATGGAGCTGGACAAACCGTCCAGGCCGTCTGTCAGGTTGACTGAATTTACCGTTCCCACCACTACAAAAATAATAAAGGGAATGTAAAAGGCTCCCAGGTCCCAACGGGATTGGATAAAGGGAACAATAATTTCTGTAGATAGTTCCCTGCTTTTGGATTGGACAAAGACCAAGACAAAGGCAATGATGATTTGGCAAAGGAGTTTTTGCAGGGCTGTAAACCCCAGGTTCCTCTTTTTCACCACCTTGATGTAGTCGTCAAAAAAACCGACCAAGCCAAAGGCCAGGGTGGAAAAAATTAAGAGGAGGCCTTCAATGTTTAAAAGGCCAAAAACCGGAATCCCCAGGCAAAGGGTCAGGAGGAAGATGATTCCTCCCATGGTGGGTGTCCCCTCCTTAACCAGGTGGGAGCTGGGTCCATCATCCCGGATACTCTGTCCTGCATTTAATCTTTTTAATTGTGGTAGGACAAGTCGTCCCACCAGGGCGGAGCAAATAAAGGCTCCCAAAAGAATCATGATATTTTTCAGATTAAAAATCTCTATCATTGTTCTTCCTCGTTTCTATTGTTTTCTTTTACTTTCTTTTTGTCTTTCTTGGTCTTGTTTTTCTTGTTTTTGTCCGGCTTGGGCCTGTTTTCATCAGCCTGTCTGGCCTGGTCTTGGTTTAGGGCCGGTTCAAAGTAAAGTTCCATGGGCTTTTTCCAAGAAATCACCTCTCCAGGTTGGGGAACCTGTTTTACCAATTGCCCACTGCCATGGACGGTATATTCTACTTCCAAGGGTTTCAAGATTTCCTTGACTTCTTCCAGGCTCTTGCCCATTAAAATGGGCATGGTCAAGGCATTGCTATTGTTGGGATTCAAGTATAAATCCACAATGGTTCCTGTATTCACCGTAGTTCCCGGTGCTGGCGACTGGTTGGTCACCATGGTAAAGTCATTCATACCAGTATATTCCGTATTGAATTTCAGGCCCTTTTCCGACAGGATCCGGCCTGCATCTCCAATGAGCATATTTCTTACATCCGGTACTTCCACTTCAATTTTCTTTTGGGTGTCATTGACCCGGTCACTTTTTTCATAGCCCTCGTAGGAGAGGATTTCTCCCAGCATTTGTCCGGCATAGGGAGCTGCAACAGCCCCACCATAGTAGCCATTTTGCGACTCTTGAACGATGAGCAAGAGGGTGTATTTGGGTTTTTCAATGGGAGCCACTCCCACAAAAGAGGAAATGTATTTGTTTTCTTCATAGCCCCCATTTTTGGAGACCTTGTTGGCTGTTCCCGTCTTTCCACCAATCCGATAGCCCGGCACAGCAGCCCGGCTTCCTCCCCCTTCAGTTACAACTTTTTCCATGAGTTCCACCATGGTCTTGGAGGTTTCCTTGGAAATAACTTGTCGTTTAACCCGGGGTTTATAGACTTGGACTGGTTTGTTGTCAATGGTTTCAATGTCTTTTAAGACATGGGGCACCATTAAATTTCCCCCGTTGACAACGGCACTGACTGCATTGATCAACTGGATGGGTGTAGTGGCAATCCCATGACCAAAGCTCACAGTATCCTGTTGGAGCTTGGACACCTTGTGGAGGTCTTCAGGTATCATCCCCTCCACCTCTCCCGGCAGGTCGATGCCGGTTTTTTGGCCAAAGCCAAAGGCATGAATATAGCGGTTCATCCGGTCCAGGCCCAGTTCACGACCAATCCGGACAAAGGTTACATTACAACTCTTGGCATAGCCCTCTTCCATGGTAATGTCGCCATGGGGGTGGGGCAAGGACGAGCACCGAATGGGTCCTCCCGGAACATCTCTTACATAGCCCGAACAATAGTAGTGCTTGTCTTTGGTGGTGGTGTGTTCCTCCAGGGCCGCTGCCGCCGTAATGGTTTTAAAGGTTGACCCCGGTTCGTACATATCGTTGATGCAAAAATTTCGCCAATTGTCAAACCAGACCTTGGTTTTTTCTTCCCCGGTTAAATTTTCCCATTCCCTTTGTTGTCGTTTGTTTTGAGGCTTCTTGGGAAAGTTCAGGTTGTAGTCGTCCTGGTTGGTCATGGCCACAATGGCCCCGGTGTCCACTTCTTGGACAATGACATTAATGGCCTTGGCCTTAACTTCTTCCTTGGCCTTTTTGGCAATGTCTTCCACAATTCCCTGGATGGATTCATCCAAGGTCAGGCGGACATTTAGCCCCTGGGTAGGGAGGTTGCTTTGGTCCTCTTCCATGGTCAAGGCTTGGTTTTTGGCATCTCTCAAGCCCACTCTTTTCCCCAACATTCCTGCCAGCTGGTCATTGTAGTATTTTTCCACCCCATAGGTTCCATAACCGTCCTGGTCCATAAAACCAATTAGGTGGGAGGCCAGGTTGTTGGCGGGATAAAAGCGCTTTTGTTGGTCTTGGATAAAGACCCCCCTCAGGTCTGCATTTTGAATATTCAAAGAAGTGGCCCGGTCAATATCCTTGGCCAAGACAACTTCCCCCTTGGGACTTTCCTTGTACCTGTCGTAGATTTCTTCCTTGGAAAGGTCCAGGAGGCTGGCCAGTTTATTTAAAACCTGGTCCAGGGCTTCTTGGTCCAAGGCCCCCTTTTTCATAAAGGAGTTCTTATTCAGGGTCACAGTAGAGGCAGAAATATTCACGGCCAACTTCTTGCCCTTTCGATCTAAAATATAGCCCCGGTCCGGTTGTAAAACCTCGTTTCTGGACATTTGAGTCAGGGCCTTCTTGGCAATGCTATTGGAATCCAAGACTTGTAGCTTGTACAGGCGGATAATTAGTAAACAAAATAAACACGTTGCTAGAAAAAGTAAAAAGAAAATTTTCCCGCGCCGTTTTGCGCCATTTGATTTTCTTCCACCCTTTTTTGCAACGTGTTGATATCTATGGCGTGATTTCAAAGAGATCCCTCCCCTTTATTTGCGCCAAATATTTTTAAGATAGAGATAACCGGGCTTAAAAATACATTTTCTTTTACATCGGTTTCAGCAACCTTCTTGTCTACTTGGATATAGACAACCTGTTCATCGTCGGGATAGACCATTCCCAGCTTGTATCTTGCTATATTGGCCACTTCATCAGAGCTTTTAATCCCAGCTAATTGCCCGCTAATAGAGTCTTTTGTCTTTTTGAGTTCACTTATTTCTACATTTTGACGCTCAATGCTGTTTTTCAGTTTTTCCAACTCTAGATAGTTTACCATAAGTAAGAGCAACATTAAAGCACAAAGACCCCAAATTATGTAAAGACTCAAGGAGAAGAAATTGGTCTTACCGGGTCGATTTATTTTTTTATTTCTAGGCTTCATATTCATAATTCGCTCCTTTAGCCTAAAGCTTTTCGGCGATCCGACACTTTGCTGAACTGGATCTGGGATTGACTTCTAACTCCTCAGGGCTGGCCGTAATGGGTTTTCTTGTAATAATCTTAATTTCCCTCTTCTTATCACAAGTACATAGGGGTTGCTGGGGAGGACAAACACAGTCTAAAAAGGCATACTTAAAGATTTCTTTCACAATCCTATCTTCCAGGGAATGGAAGGAAATCACCACCAGGCGGCCTCCGGGATTGAGGCTTTGAATCATCTGGTAGAGGGTGTCCTTTAAAACATTTAACTCGTCATTGACTTCAATTCTCAAGGCCTGGAAGATTCGCTTGGCCGGGTGACCACCCTTCCTGCGTACATCTTTTGGAATGGCCGCCTTGATAATCTCCACCAGGTCAAAGGTGGTTTCAATAGGGGCCTTCTTTCTGGCCTCTAGAATAAATTCGGCAATCCGCTTAGACCACCTTTCTTCCCCATACTCTTGGAAAATCCGGTTTAGGTCTTCCAAGGAATAGCTATTGACAATGTCCTTGGCGGAAAAACTTTTACTTTGGTCCATCCGCATATCTAATGCCGCATTAAAGCGGTAGGAAAATCCCCGGTCTTTTTGGTCAAATTGGTGGCTACTAACCCCTAGGTCCAGGAGAATTCCATCTAGACCTTGGACGCCTTCTGCCTCCAGAGCCCTAGTAAAATCTTTATAGTTCAAATGGTAGAAAGACACATTGGAAAAATCCTTTAACTTCTCCTTGCTGGCTTCCAAGGCATTGGTGTCCTGGTCCAGGCAGATCAGGCGGCCGGTTTTTAATTGTTTCAGGATTCCCAAAGAATGGTTGCCTCCCCCGACAGTTCCGTCCAGGTAGGTCCCATCTTCTTTAATTTTTAATCCATCCATCACTTCTTTATAAAGAACCGGAACATGGTGAAATTCCATAGCCTTCTCCATTCATCTATATGCCTAATTCACTCATCTTTTCTGCGATTAAATCGATGCCCAGGGCATCATCATCTGTATATCTTTCCCAAAGATCCTTGTTCCAAATTTCCACCCGGGTGGAGACCCCAATGATTACAGACTCTTTCTCAAGCTTGGCATGGTCTCTCAGGTTTGCCGGAATCAGGATCCGTCCCTGGTTATCCAGGGAAGTTTCCGCCGCTCCCGCAAAGAAAAAACGAACAAAGGCTCTGGCGTCACGATTGGTTAGTGGAAGGAGTTTGAGTTTTTCTTCGATGCGTTTCCATTCGTCATTGGGGTAGACAAAAAGACTGTGGTCAAGGCCCTTTGTCATGACAAAGGTTTGGCCCAGTTCTTCCCTAAATTTTGTCGGAACAATCAAGCGTCCCTTTGTGTCCATTGTATGGTGATATTCCCCAATAAACATTTTTTTGCTCCATATTTTACCACTTAAACCCACTTCTTACCACTTCACCTATATTTTACATGAAATTTTGGAATAAAGCCACATTTTTTCTTCTTTTTTCTCCAATAAAAAAAGAAAGGGCCTATTGTCCCTTACTCTTTGAAAGAATTTCATACTTTTTAACCGATTCCCTTCTCCTTTCCCTCCTTGATCTTTTCTTTTTACAAGAAAAAAAATATTGCCGACAGACTGCCGACAATATTTTTCATCCCTATAATCAAGATTTTCTATGCAATTTTTTCTCTTTTCCCGCAGATGATATAAATGGCCAGACAGGCAATAATCAAGGCAATGCTGGTGACTTGGGCTGTCCTAAAGGGGCCAATCATCAAACTATCGGTTCTTAGGCCTTCTATAAAATAGCGGCCTAGGCTGTAGAGGATGCCATAAAGGGCAAAGACCTGGCCCCGAAATTTTCTTCTCTTAAAGACATAGAAGAACAAGAGGGCGAAAATGCAAAGGTCTAAAATGGATTCATAGAGGAAGGTGGGGTGGACCCGAACTCCATCCACTAGGATGGCCCAGGGTAGGTCAGTGGGACCTCCATGGGCTTCCCCGTTCATATAGTTTCCCCAGCGGCCAATTCCTTGGGCCAAAACCAGGCCCGGAGCAATACAGTCTGCCAGGTCAAAAAAGTGGTAGCCCTTTTTTTTGCAATAGACCAGGCCCACTAAAATCCCTGCCATAATCCCACCATGGATGGCCAGACCCCCCTGGCGGATATTAATAATTTCAGACATATGCTGGGAATAATAGCCCCACTCAAAAAGAACATACCAGGTCCTGGCCCCTAAAACTCCTAGGGGGACAGCCAGGATCAAAAAATCATCCAGGGCCGTTTCCGGTAGGGTTCCAATTCTTCTTGCCAGGTATTTTCCAATTTCATAGGCCAAGAGGACACCAATACCGATAAAAATCCCATACCAGCGGATGTCCAGGCCAAATAAGTTAAAGGCCACTGGATTCGGCATTTTTTTCTCCTTCTACAATGGCAATTCCTGCACTGACTCCCAGTCTTTCTGCTCCGGCTTCCAGCATTTTTTTTGCTGTGGCAAAGTCCCGGATCCCACCAGAAGCCTTGACCTTGGCCCGGTCTTTGACTTGGTCCTTCATCAATTTTACATCTTCCAACTTGGCCCCTCCTGTGGAGAAACCAGTG
Organism: Urinicoccus massiliensis; assembly: GCF_900120405.1. Classification (GTDB taxonomy): domain Bacteria; phylum Bacillota; class Clostridia; order Tissierellales; family Peptoniphilaceae; genus Urinicoccus; species Urinicoccus massiliensis. The sequence goes on from NZ_LT635492.1 coordinate 587,269, forward strand.
GAGGTTTTAACATAGTCTCCTCCGGCCTTGAGGGTCAATTGGCAGGCCCTTATTTTTTCATCCTCTGTCAAGAGGCAGGTTTCAATAATGACCTTTAAAATATGGTCCCCAATGGCCTCTTTAATGGCCCGGATTTCATCTTCCACCAGCTGGTCTTGGCCGCTTTTTAAGGCGCCAATGTTGATAACCATGTCAATTTCATCGGCTCCCTTTTCTATGGCGTCCTTGGCTTCAAAGACCTTGGTTTCCCTGGTGTTGGCCCCTAGGGGAAAGCCAATAACTGTGGCAATTTTTACCCCTGACCCGGCCAATTCTTCCTTACACAGGCTGATCCAGGTAGGTTGGACGCAGACTGAAAAAAAGTCGTGAGTCTTGGCTTCCTGGCAAAGTTTTTTGATTTGATCTTGACTGGCCTCAGCCTTTAACAAGGTGTGGTCTATCATTCGATTTATTCCCATTGATTTCCCTTTCTTCGATTCATTCCATTGATTTGAATAGCTTCTCTCCTTAAAAATCCGGCCTCATAGGGCCGGCTATCCGTATCATCCACCCCTATACAGGTAAAATTTTCATAGCCCAGGGTCCTAAAGGTGATTTGTCCCTCCAAATAACCGGCAGTAAACTGGTTGGGATAGGCCTTGGCCCCGGCTGTCAGTAAAAGCCAGGCCGACTTCTTCCCCTGCCAGTTCATGGGGTTGGCAAAATACACCTGCATCCGGTCTATGGCCTTTTTCAAAAGCCAGGTCAACCCATTAAAGTAGACGGGACTTGCAAAAACCAAGTGGTTGGCCTCTTCTATCTTTTGGTAGATGGGGCTAAAGTCGTCCCTTAACCGGCAGCTGGGCCCTTGTAGGCAGCCATTACAGTAAATACAGCCCTTAAAGTCCAAAGCATTTAAGTCCACCAGGTCCACTTTCTTGCCTTGGGCGAATTCTTGCAAGTAATCCTCCAAGAGGGCCTGGGTATTTCCATTTTTCCTTGTATAGCCAATAAGGGCTAGGACCTTTTCTTGATTTTCCATAGGCTAAAGAAATAAACTCCTTCCATTCCCAGGACAAAAAGACCGATTAAACCGGCCATTTGTTCAAAAAAGACCTGGGGCAGCATTTGAATCATGACATCTGTTTTAGGGTCTAAAAGCCAGAGGTCATTGTCAAAAAAAAGCTCATGAAAGCGGATAAAGCTTTGGTCAAAATTCATTCCAATATAGGCAAAAAAGCCTATTAGGGCCAAGAGTAGGATCCAGTTACCCGTAAAGTAGTCTCTTAAAAATTTCTTTTTATGGCCATAGATAAAGAGGCCCATAAAGGCCAGGCCCGCCAGGACCATGACCCGATTTTTTAAGACAAAGAGCCCATGGACATCCTCCATGTGGCTGACCTCTCTTTGGTTAAAGTAGGGAGAAATTAAATCATCATCCCCCTTTTCCAAGTAAATTCTCAGGGCCTTGCCCCGCTTGTGGAGGTCCTCCATGGACAGGCCCGTTGCTTGGACCGTGGCGTTTTTCTTAAACTGAAAGTCATAATAGCCCTGCCACTGGCTCACCAGGCTAATACCCAGGGCCAGGACCAAAAAAAGATAGGCCAGACCCGCCAAAAGACCTAAAAGTTTAGTCTTCATCCGGCTCCTTCCAGTTGTGGTAGATGTCTTGGACATCATCATTGTCTTCCAGAGCGTCAATGAGTTTTTCCATCTTCTTGACATCCTCTTCCGAAGTCAATTCCACTTCATTTTGAGGAATGTAAGTAATTTCTGCCATTTTAGGACTATAACCAGCTTCTTCCAGGGCATCCCGGACAGCGGCAAAGTCTTCCGGGCTTGTGGTAATTTCTAAGCCGTCATCATCCCCATCTACATCTCCGGCTCCACTGTCTATGGCCACCATCATGACTTCGTCCAGGTCCAGCCCCTCTTCTTTTTCAAAGTAAAGGACTCCCCGCTTGTCAAACATAAAGGATACGCAACCAGATGTTCCCAGGTTGCCCCCGTTGCGGTCAAAGGCATGGCGCATTTCCGGTGCCGTCCGGTTTCGGTTGTCTGTCAGGGTCTTGACCATAACAGCAATCCCGGAAGGACCGTAGCCTTCATAGGTCACTTCTTCGTAGTGGGTGTCGTCGTCTTCCCCGGTTCCCTTTTTAATGGCTCGTTCGATATTGTCATTGGGCATGTTGTAAGACTTTGCCTTGTCAATGGCCATCTTTAAAGAGGGGTTGTATTCGGGGTCTCCGCCACCCTCCCGGGCAGCCACCATGATATAACGGGCCATCTTGGTAAAGACACGGCCCTTTTTTGCGTCTTCTTTTCCTTTTTTATTTTTTATATTATTCCATTTTGAATGTCCTGACATTCTTATTCCTCCTTTATTTCACCTGTTTATTTTACCATAAGATGGACTCCTATGGTAGTTTTACTTGTAAGGCCTAAAAAATCAAGACCCGGGCAGCTTCATAAAGAAGGGGAAGACAGAGGGCTAGGTTGACCAGGGCCAGGCTAGCCAAGGCCAGGTTCCTCTTGGTTTTTTTCCCCATAGCAAGGCCCAGGGAAAGCAAACAAACCAGGTAACCCAGGCTAAAGACCAGGCCGTAGTTCCCGGATAAAAATCCTTCCAGGCTTCTTTTATAGGCATAGACCCTGGCCAATTGGTCGTAGTGGGGCAGGTAGTTTAAGACCATAGGACCTGTTAGGCAGATTAAATAAAGGCTATTGATTAAGATGAGTATTTTTTTCAGCATAAGTCCTCCAGAGAAAAGCCGCCTTAATGTTTCCACTAAGACGGCCGGTTTTTAAGCAAGTTGATCTTTTAAGTTGACACATTCAATGGCGGAAACAGCGGCATCAAAGCCCTTGTTGCCGGCCTTGGTTCCTGCTCTTTGGACTGCTTGGTCAATGGTATCGGTGGTTACGATGCCAAAGATAATGGGTCTTTCTGTGTGCATGGACACTTGGGCAACCCCCTTGGCCACTTCTGCTGTTACCAATTCATAGTGGCTGGTTTCACCACGGATGACGGCGCCCAGGCAGATAACCCCGTCATATTTCCCACTTTGGGAGGCTAGTTTGGCAAACATGGGAATCTCAAAGGCCCCCGGAACCCAAATTAGGTCAATATCTTCATCCTTGACCCCGTGTCTTAAAAGGGCATCTTGGGCCCCTTCAATTAATTTTGTCACGATAAATTCGTTAAATCTTGAGGCCACAATGGCAAATTTCTTATCCTTGGCAATGAGCTTTCCTTCAATTTTTTTCATTTTTCTTCCTCCAACTTAAATTGTTCTAAGATATGGTTCATCTTTTCCGCCTTGGTGTGCAAGTACCTATGGTCATGCTCTTGGGCTTGGATCTCAATGGGCTCCCGAGAGACGATTTTCATGTCGTATTGGCTTAGGTTGTAAATCTTATGGGGGTTATTGGTTAAAAGGCGAATTTCCTTCACACCCAGGTCCTTTAAAATTTGGGCTCCTATATAGTAGTCCCGGGCATCTTCCGGCAGCCCCAACATGACATTGGCTTCAACTGTATCGTAGCCATGGTCTTGGAGGTTGTAGGCCTTGAGCTTATTTATCAGGCCAATGCCCCGACCTTCCTGGCGCATGTAGAGGACAATCCCCCGACCTTCTTCTTCAATCTGCCGCATGGATTGGGCCAATTGGTCGCCACAATCACACCGCAGGGACCCGAAGCTATCTCCTGTTAGACACTCTGAATGGACCCGGACCAGGAGGTTTTTCCCATCCCCAATATCTCCCTTAACCAGGGCTACATGCTCTTGACCTGTAAACTTTTCTTCATAGCCAATGGCTGTAAAGTGGCCAAATTTTGTGGGCATGTCCACCGGGTCTATGGCTTCAACTAACTTGTCGTTGATCTTGCGGTAGGTCTTTAAGTCTTCGATGGTCAGGTAGACCAGGCCATTTTCTTGGGCAAAGTCAATGACCTCTTGGCCCCGGAGCATTTGTCCATTATCTGCCATGATTTCACAGCAAATCCCCACTTCTGTCAAACCAGCCAGGCGGAGCAGATCCACCGTAGCCTCGGTGTGGCCCTCTCTTTCCAAAACTCCCGGAGCCTTGGCAATTAAGGGAAACATGTGGCCCGGCCGTCTAAAGTCCATGGGCTTGGAGTTGGGGTCTGCTGCCTTCCGGGCAGTTAGGGCCCTTTCTTCTGCAGAAATTCCCGTTGTGGTGTCCACATGGTCAATGGAGACGGTAAAGGCGGTTTCATGGTTGTCTGTATTGTGAAAGACCATGGGGTCTAATTGGAGACGGTCCGCTTCTTTTTGGCTCATGGGCATACAGATCAAGCCCTTGGCCTTGGAAGCCATAAAGTTAATATTATCAATGTCTGCAAATTCAGCTGCTAAAATCAAGTCCCCTTCATTTTCCCGATGGGGGTCGTCTGTAACGACAATCATTTCTCCTCTTCTTAGGGCATCTAACGCCCTTTCTACTTGGCTCATGTCTACCTCCTAAAATCCATACTTGATATAGTCTGCCAGGGAGTTACCCTCCTGGTCCTTGACCATATTTTCCACATACTTACCGATTAAATCACACTCCAGGTTGATAAAGTCCCCAACCCTTAAGTGGGTAAAATTTGTCCTCTTTTTACTTTCTGGAATCAAGCTCACCGTTACATGACTTTCGGTCAAGTCTGCTATGGTCAAGCTGACCCCGTCCAAGCAAATGCTCCCTTGGGGAATCATGTACTTGCGGTAACCCGGAGGAATCAAAAGGGTCATGAGAAATTGCCCCTGGCGGTCTTGGATCCGGCTAACCTGGATTACCGTATCAATATGGCCAGAAACCATGTGGCCCCCTAGACGGGTTTGGAGGTTCAAGGCCCTTTCCAGGTGGACCTTGGACCCCACTTGTAAATTTTTTAAATTAGACTTTTTCAGGGTGACCTCCATGACATCCCCTTGAAAGGATGTGGGAGTCAAGTCTGCCACCGTAATACAAACCCCATTGACTGCAATGGAATCCCCCAGCTGGGTTCCCTCCAGGACCCTTTGACAGGTCACTGTAAGTCTTTTGCCGTTGCTTGTGGTTTGAAGGCTGGTGACTTGTCCTATTTCTTCTATAATTCCAGTAAACAATTTTTCCCTCCTTGAATCCGAAGGTCCTGGCCCAGTCGGTCCACTTTATAAATCCTACTTTCCAGGGCCTGGCTTAAGTCTTCAACTCCCAGGCTAGCAATGGTGGACTTCCCGTCGCCGCCAATGAATAAGGGGGCTTGGTAGACCACCCACTGGTCCACCAGGCCTTGCTTGATAAAGCTGCTAAGAACTTGGCCGCCCCCTTCCACCAGGAGGCTGGAAACCTGCTGGTTCTTGTAGAGGTCCTTAAGACATTCTTCCAGGGACAGGCCATCTTGGTCTTGGCCAATGGAAATCGCCTGGGCTGTAGGAGTCAAGGCCCTTGTTTCTTGGTCCGGCCCCACATAAAAAATAGTTTTTTCTCCCTGAAAAAGTTGGTGGGTCCTGGGGGTTTTTAAGGTCCGGTCCAAAACCACCCTAAGGGGGTTTTTCCCTCCTGTCCGACAAGTCAGTTGGGGGTTGTCTTGGAGGGCAGTTCCCCGCCCCACCAGAATGGCATCGCAGGTCCCCCGGAGCCTATGGCCATCTCTTCTGGCTTCTTCCCCAGTAATCCACTGGCTGTCTCCTGTCTTGGTGGCGATTTTTCCATCCAGGCTTTGGGCCATCTTCAAGATGACATAGGGCCTTTGATGCTGGATGGTGAAGTGGAAGAGCCTATTCATAGCATGGCATTCCTCTTCTAAGAGGCCACAGGTCACTTGGATTCCTGCCTCTTTTAACTTTTGAATTCCCCGCCCCCGAACTTGGGGGTTGGAGTCCAACTCTCCTACTACAACCCTCTTGACCTTCTTCTCAATAACCAGGTCTACACAGGGGGGTGTCTTACCATAATGGGAACAGGGTTCCAGGGTCACATAGAGGGTGGCCCCTTGGGCGGCCATGTCCCTTAGGCAGTTGACCTCTGCATGGTGGGAGCCAAATTTTTCATGGTAGCCCCGACTGATGATTTTTCCATCTCTTACCAGGACTGCCCCTACCAGGGGGTTGGTCAGGGTCTGCCCCTGGCCCTTTAGGGCCTCCTGGATGGCTTCTTTCATAAATTCTTGATCCATCTTGTGTTGATCCATCTTGCCTCCTTGGGCCCATAAAAAAAGAGCCCTTACCCAGGGCTCTGTACAATCGAAAGTACATGTTTTTCTTCCATCCGGACTTTAACCGTCGGTATTGGAATTTCACCAATTCAATCTTGCGACTTGTGGACTATCACCACCGGTGAGGAATTGCACCTCGCCCTGAAAAACAAATTTTTTTATTTGATTAACTTCATGATAACTGCTTATTTAAATTTTGTCAAGCCTTTCTTTGGTAGATGGGCGGAAATTCTCTCTTGTGTTGGCTATTTTCGTGCATCCGCCTAATTTTTTCGCTATTGGCTGAAGGCTGGCCTGTCCGAATATAGGCATTTAACTCCTCATAGGAAAAGCCCATTTCTGATTCATCAGTTTGGCCTTGGAAGAGTCCGGCTGTGGGTTGCTTTTGGATAATTTCTTCCGGCACGCCCAATTCCTTGGCCAGTTCATAGACCTCATCCTTTAAATAGGAAGCCAGGGGCAAAAGATCGGCTCCGGAATCCCCATATTTTGTATAGTAGCCTGTATAGTATTCACTGGCATTGGAGCACCCACAAACCAGGTAGCCCCGGTCTTGGGCATAGTAGTAGAGGGTCATCATCCGAAGTCTTGGCTTGATGTTGGACCGGGCCATTTGATTGTCGCTGTGGAAGCTGGCCTGGATAAAAGTTTCATAGCAGGCAGTCAAGTCCACCCTTTCCACTTCCAAGTCAATGGCTTGAGCCAATTTTTTCGCATCCTCTTCATCCTTGGCCTGGCTGTCTATGGGAATCATAATCCCCAGAGCCTGGTCCCCAAAGGCCCTCTTCATCAGGGCAGCTACAACAGCTGAATCCACGCCGCCACTTAGGCCTACTACCAGGCCCTTGGCCTTGGCTGAGGCAACTCTTTCTTGCATCCAGGCTACAATGTCTTGAATTTCTTTTTTTGCGTCCATTTATCTTTCCTCCATCTTGTCCAGTAAAATTTTTTCTCCTAAAATTGGGGCCACACCCTGGCTTATGGTCCTTATATCCACCTGGCCACTGGTAAAATTTTGGAGTAAATCTTCCAGGGCCGGCCGTCTTTTTTCCTCAACCAGGACCTTGTAGGTAACTTTTTCCAGGTAGGTCCTTTCCTCCACTTGGAACTTGGCCTGGTCCAGTTGAAAGTCCAGGGTCCCCTGCTGGCTGTAGTCAAATTCCACCTCCAAGAGGTCCACAGACTCCCAATCCACCAACTTCCCTTGGTCCAGGGCCAACTGGGCGGCCAGGGTGTAGGCCTTAACCAGGCCTCCCTTTCCCAAGAGGATGCCTCCAAAATACCGGACCACCACAATACAGACACAGTCAACTCCCCCCTGCTGGATGCTGGTTAAAATTGGCAGACCTGCTGTGGACTTGGGTTCATTGTCATCGTCATAGCGCTCCAAAATTTCTTGGCTGATCCGGTAGGCCGACACATGGTGGCGGGCCTGGGGGTGGAGCTTTTTGATCTTGTCAATATAGGCCAGGGCCTCTTCTTCATTTTTTATATGGATTGCATAGCCAATAAAGCGTGACTTTTTCATGGTGTGTTCTGCAATCCCTTCATAGGCAAGAGACTTCACTGCTTCCCTCCTGTCCATTTTTCCATATCTTCCCTTAAAAATTCTCCCTTCAAAAGGCTCCCCTTTTCATTGTAGGAAACCTGGGCCTGGGGATAGTCCTTAAGGGCCTGGTTCAAAAGTCCCTGGTCTTGAAAGCTAAAAAAGATTTCCCCTTGGACCCATTGGTCTCCCAAGAGGTCCACCAGGGCCTCTTCCAACTTTTCCACCGGGTCATTTAGGGCCGAATAAAACAAGAGCTTGTCTGGCCTGGGCTGGATGACCTGGGGCCTCATGTCAGGTCGGTCAATCTTATTAAAAACTGTCAACCTGGGAATGTCCATCAGGTCCAGGTCCTTTAAAATCTTCAGGGTCTCCATGTAATCTTTTTGCAAGCTTTCAGATTGGCCATCCAGGACATGGACCAGGGCTGAAGAATTTTTCAGCTCATCCAGGGTAGATTGGAAGGCCTCCATTAAAGTTTCTGGTAGGTCGCTGATAAAGCCCACCGTATCTGCCAGGATCACCGGCCGCTTGTCCAGGAGCTTCACCGACCTTAGGCTGGTGTCCAGGGTGGCAAAAACCATGTCCTTGACAAAGACCCGCTTGTCCGACTCCTGGCCCAAAAGGGCATTCATCATGGTGGACTTGCCAGCATTGGTATAGCCTACAAAACTCACCAGGGGGACCTGGCTTTTTTTCCTCTGCTTTAATTGTTCCTGTCTTTGGCTCTTGATTTCCTCTAGCCGACTTTGGATTTGGTGGATTTGCCGGTCAATCTTTCGCCGGTCCAGCTCCAATTTTTGCTCTCCTGGCCCCCGGGTACCAATGCCGCCCCCGGCCTTGGACAGGGAGTAGGATCCGATTAGGCGGCTCTTGCCATAGGTCAGCTGGGCCAAGAGGACCTGGAGCTTGGCCTGCTTGGTCCTGGCCCGGCTGGCAAAGATGTCCAATATTAAGTGGGTCCTGTCCATGACTTGAATGTCCAACTCTCTTTCCAGGTTCCTGAGCTGGAAGCCCTTGAGGTCATCATTGACCAAAACCAAGTCCGGGTCCAGGGACTGGATTAGGGCCTTTAATTCCTCTAGTTTCCCCTTGCCAATATAATAGGGCCCCGGCTCCTTTAGATTTTGCGATAGCTCTGCCAAGACACACCCATTGTCTGCCTGGATCAGGGCCCGGGTTTCCTCCGGACTACTGGGACTTAAATTTGTTGTAAGTAAAATGACACCCTCTTTTTGGTCCATGACATCCTCCTTTCTTTCATTATACTAAAGAAACTTTTCTCGGACAATCCACTTGTCCTTCTTGTCTTCCAAAAAGAAAAAAGTGACCTGGGGCCACTTTTCTCTTTAATAATCCTAGTCCTTTGTTTGGGTTTCTTCCTCTTTAAGGATCCTTTCAAGGCCTGCCAGGTCCCCCTGTCGAACCAGGTCTTGGGGAATGTCAAAAATCGTCAAGGCATGGGCCCAGCTCTCGGCCTCTCCATCTGGTCTCCGGTCTTTTTCGGGGACCAAGATAATGGAATAGGTCTCAACCTTCAAAGGGCTGGTGTCCATGATTTTTTGCAGGTCTTGGAGGATTTTTAAGGCCTCCTGGATTTGAGGTTCTTTAGAATAACCATAGGCCTGGGCTTGGACCCGGCTGGGAAAGTGGTTAAAGTCCACTTCCTGGTCCAGGGTCAGCTGGTCTTCCAGGTCGTCTTGGTCCAGGGGGCTTAGGTTAATTTTATAGGGAAAGTCATGGTCTTTTTCCAATTTTCTCCCATACTGGCGGAGCTGGTCTGTAAAGCGGATGTAGCTGTTAAAAATCCGGTTGGGATAGGAGTCGTACTTTAGCCGTCCCCGCCAGTCAAAGGCAAGACTAAACTTGGAGTCGATACTGTTTTTGTCCTGGAGCCAAACCATGTAGGCCCCATCTTTAAAATCATAGTAGGTCTTGGACCTGTCCAGGTCCAGGTCCCGGTAGTGGGTCTCAAGATAGGTGTCCGCAGCCCGGTTGGCCAAATATTTTGACAGGGGGTTTCCATAAAATCCTGCCAGGATCCAAAGGGCCAAGATGACCACCAGGGCCAAGAGGGCCAATAAAATCCCCTTGACTATACTTTTCTTTTTCATACCTTCCTCCTTCTTTTTACAGCCTCTTTTATCTTAGTCTAACCCATGGCCCCTCTTTTTTCAAGAAAGTTCCCGAAGTAGGTTGATTTCCCAAGGACTTGACTATTTTCTTACCGTCTCAGGCTTTTCTTATGTTATAATGAACAAAAGGAGTAAATCATGAAAAAAAGAATCCCTCGCTTTCATTTAAATAAAAACCGCCTGCTTCTTATTCTCCTGGGTTTGGCTTTTGCCTTGACCCTCCTTGTGGGGCTTTTTTCCAGCCTCTTGGTGGGAATTTTGTTTTCCATCCCCGATACGGACTTGAAAAACCTGTCCACCAGCTACTATCAAACGTCCAGTATCTATGATGAGTCAGGCAACCTCTTGGAAAATATTGAATCTGAAGAATTCCGTACCATCATCCCCCTAAAGGATATGCCGGAGAACCTGCGAAAGTCCTTTATCGCCATTGAAGACAAGAGGTTTTACCAGCACCGGGGTCTGGACCCCAGGGGAATTGCCTCCAGTCTTTTAGATAATTTTCGGGCCGGATCCATGGTTCGGGGCGGGTCTACCATTACCCAGCAATTGGCCCGGAATGTCTTCTTGAGCCAGGAAAAATCCCTGGACCGAAAAATCAAGGAGGCCTATCTTTCCCTGCGTCTTGAATCGGTCTTGTCCAAGGACCAAATTTTAGAAGCCTACTTAAACCGGATCAACCTGGGCCAAGGGGCCTACGGTGTCCAGGGGGCCAGCCAAACCTATTTTTCAAAAAATGCCAAGGACTTGACCCTGGCCCAATCGGCCCTCTTGGCTGGCATTGTTAAAAGTCCCCGGGACTACTCCCCCCTCTTAAGGGTTCCTGTGACGAAAAAAATGGACCGGCCAGCCATTGGCCAACAGGAAATTTCCGGCGTGGACTACAACCTTTACTTAAATCCCAAGAGCCTGGACCGGCAAAAAATTGTCCTGGCCGAGCTCTACCGCCAGGGAAAAATTTCCAAAGAGGACTATGAAACTGCTAAGAAGGAAGATGTCTTGGCCTCCATTGTCCCCCTGCAAAAGAAACACCACAGCATGAGCTCCTATGCCATGGACCTCATTAAGGCCCAGGCCTCCCAGGAGCTGGCCAAAACCTACCAAATTTCCCTGGACGAGGCGGAACACAAGCTCTTTACCGGAGGCTACCATATTGAAACCAGCCTCAACCTGGACCTGCAAGGGAAAATCGAAAACTTTTACAAGCACTTTCTGGAAGACTACCTGGTCCAAACTTCCTACCGAGAAGGAGCCCGGGCCTTGACCTTCCAAAGCAATGACCAGGGCCATGTGGTGGATGCCAATGGCGAAATCCTCTACCTGGCCAAGGACCAGGCCCTGGATCCCCAGCTGCGGTTTTTTATCCCCACTAACCAGGTCTTTAATGACCAAGGCCAACTTTCTCTGCCGGCTTCCTACTTTTCCTTCCAAGCCCGGCACATCTATATCAAGCCCCTCTATTCCATTGACAGCAACCATGTCCTAAAGACCTATGACCTGGGTCAATGGAAGTTGGAGGACGGGGCCAAGCACCAGGGAGACCGGGTCTTGATTTCTAAAAACTTTTTAACCAGCCACCCAGACTTTATGGAAGTGACCCCCCAGGGCTATTCCTTTAACCCCAACTACTATAGTCCCAGCCAAGAAACCATCCAACCCCAACTATCCACCGTCCTGATTGACAACCAAACCGGCTATGTCCGGGCCATTATCGGCGGATTGGACATCCAGTCCAAGGGGGCCAAGCTCCTGAACCGGGCCACCATGAGCCCTCGAGTTCCGGGAACGGCCATCCTGCCCTTTAATGCCTATTTAACCGCCCTGGAATATGGAAAAAAACCTGCCACAATTTACGACGACGCCCTGGAAGAAAACGACGGAGTCTTTTGGCCGGAAAATCCCTCGGGCAAGTACTATGGCCTGGAAACCATGCGGAAAAACTTAGAACACGACTCCTATACAGTGCCTGTAAAAATTGTCAAGGACCTGGGCTTTAAACGTGTCCTGGTGACCCTTGCCAGGCTGGGGATCTACAAGCCCCGAACTCCCCGAGACGACTTTTTCGTCCAAGCCGATGAAGAGGTCTACAATGACCTGACCCTGGACTCCCTGGGTCTGGGCAATATGCGCAAGGGTACCACCTGCTACAACCTGGCCACCGGCTACTACGGTCTGGCTGCCGGAGGTAGCTACAAGGAGCCCACCATTATCAAGTCCATCAAGGACCCTTCCGGCAGTCTAATCTACCAGAGCAAGAATCGGAAAAACAAGAAACTTTGCTCCAGAGAAAATGCTGCCATCCTGACAGACTTCCTCCGGACCAATGCCATCCGGGGCCAGGCCGCCGGAGTCAGTGTGAAAAATAATGCCCTGGCTGCCATCTATGGGGCAAATAAGTTTGCCAGCGACCAATGGCTCTTTGGCTACACCCCCTACTATACCATTGGAACTTGGATGGGCTGCGACCAACCCAAGGTCTCCTTGAATTCCAACAAGGACTTTATGATAGACCTTTGGAACCAAGTTGCCTACCTGGCCCATAAGCCCCTAGAGTCCATCGAAAAATTCCCCCTACCTGACCAAATCCACTATGTCAACATCAGTGAAAAAAGCGGCCTTTTGGCCTCCTCCCAAACAGAAAGGGCCCGGGCCAACTATGACGAACTCTTTGAAGAGGGCCAAGAACCCACCAGCTACGACACCAAGCACCGGACCTACAAGGTCTGTCGCCTTTCAGGAAAAAGAATTACAAAATTCTGTCCCTATGATACAATTATCTTAAAGAGCTTTTACCAAAGGCCAGACCCCTACCAGGGGAAAAAGAGACCCGACAAGTTACCCATGGATATGGAAAACATCGACCAGGACTTCTGCGACATCCACACCCGGGAATGGTTTGAAGACCAATTGGAAAAAGAAAGAGACCAGGCTCGAGAAAAAAGTCGAAAGCAAGACCGGCAAGGAAATCGAAAGAAAAAGAAGGACGATCAAAAAAAGGATCGGAAAAAACAGCAAGGAGGCTCCCGTGAAAGTAAGGAAAAGAATCAAACAAGTAAAAAGAGGAATTAGCCTGGCAAAGTTAGTCCACAAGGGCTTTAGGCTTCACACCGCCTACAAGGGCAGCAAAATTTTAAAGGCAGGCCTGGAAGACCTCTTAAAACCCAAGTACCAAAGATAAAAAAAGAATTGGCGACAATGATGTGTACCCTCTTTACTGGACAAACCAGTAAGGAGGGTACATATCACAAAAGTCGTCAATTCTTTTTTAATCCCTATGTTTTTTCAAGCAAGACTCCAATAAGAGGGTGTTGGTCAAGGCACCGACACCTCCTGGCACCGGGGTCACGACTTGACTGTCCTTGAAACCTTGGTAGTCCACATCCCCTACGAGTTTTCCATCCTTCATGCCCAAGCCAATGTCGATAACCAGGGCATGATCTCCTACATCTTCTGAATGGATACTATGGGCCCGGCCTGTGGCGGTAAAGACAATATCGGCCCTTTTTAGGTGGTCTTTTAGGTTTTTGGTCTTGGAATGGCAAAGGGTGACGGTGGCATTTTCTTTTAAAAGGAGGTGGAGGAGGGGTTTTCCCACCACAGTGGTCCGGTTGATGACCACCACTTCCTTGCCGCTTAAGTCTTGCCAGTAGGACTTACAGAGCATAAGGGCCGCCCTGGGTGTGGCGGGAATATGGTAGGGAGTCAGGCCACTGTAAAGAGCCCCTCGGTTGTAGAGGGTTACCCCGTCTAGGTCCTTTTTGGGGTCTAGGTCCCTCTTGAGTTGGTCTTCCACTTCTTTAAAAATAGGTTCCAGTAAAAGAATCCCCCCGACTTGGTCATCTTTATTTTCCCTGGCAAAATCTTCCAAGATCTGGTCAGTCATCTGGTCATAATGGTGGGTCCGCAGCTTGATCCCCAAACTTTGAGCCGTCTTAACCAATCCCCTTTCATAGGACTTGGCTCCTGAATCCTCTCCAAAACGGAAAATACAGCATTCCTTGGTCCCATCCAGGGTCCCCTCTTCTATTTGTTTTTTAATTTTGTCCAGCAGGTCCTTTTTTATTTGGTCACTTCTTAATTCCATGCAAGCCTCCCTTGTCTAAAATAAGTTTTTTGTTTACTAAGTATTATACACAAGACCTTGGGAAAAGCCAATGAAAACCGTCCTCCACTATAGTGCCCATAAAAAACCTCCCTATTTATAAGAAGCGAGAGGTCTCTTTCAGGCTTTTTCCAAAAGAAAAGAGGGGGTTTCCCCCCTCCTTGTCTTCTCTTATTTTGCATTGGGATTGATGTAAATTTCTACTAATTCCACAACTTTTTCTCCATCAAATTGAACCCAAAATGGTGGTTTTAACTTCCGGCCAGCCATTTCCTTTTCAAAGGCCTCATAAGAAACTTCATGGGCAGCTTTAACCATGCCCTTTTCTTCCCGGAGGTAAAATTTACAGTCCTTGGCTAAGTCAAAGGAAACTTCTTCTTCCTTGTCATCATAGACATTGGGACCCAAGGCTGGAGGCCCTAGCATGAGGTCGGCCCGTCTTTTGACATTGTTAATAGAGATAAATTCCCCAGGATTCAGGTTAATTTTCCCAGCTTCCTTGTCCAAGGAGTTGATATAGGCTACGTATTTTTCCTCTTCTTTTAGATTATCCACAAATTGGACGGTAGCCAGGGCTTCTTGAAAGAGCTTTTCCTTTTCCTTGTAGGCTTTTTCCGTCTCTAGACTATAGGGCAAGTCTGAAGCATAATTGACTTCTGTGAAATATCCCTGGTCATACTTGAGGACCTCTGTCGGAACAATGCTAGAAAAACTGTAATTGTGGGTTCTTCCAATGGATGCAATCAACTCATTCCGGTCCTTGGTGAAAAATCCATAGGCGTTATTTTCAATATTAAAGCGAGTAGAGATGGCCTCATCAAAACCCTCTGGTAAGTACAGCCTTAAGCCAATTTCCGGATAGTCTCTCTTGGTCATCTTGGCCAGCTTTTCCTTGTCTAGAGCTGGAAAACTCTTTTCTCCAATAAGAACAGTCCTCATAGGGCCATTCCAGTCCACCTTTTCTCCATAGGCTTCTGCCACGGTCCGGGCAGGAATAAAGGTCCGATTTTTTACAGCCTTTGCAGGCACATCCATGGTGATTTCTTTCGTCGTCTTTCCTTCTTGGACCTTCAACCTTTTATCCCCTAGGGTGAAAAGTAGCTTTTTATCTCCCTTGGTCAGGTTGATTTGGTTTTTGTCCGCCTTCCAGTCTACTTGAAAACCCAGGGCTTCAGACAGGGCTCGAACAGGCACCAGGGTCCTGGAATTTTCTACAAAGGGCTCCACATCTGTAGGCGTCTGCTTGCCCTTGACAATTAAGTTAATGGGGTTATCTTGGCCATAGATGGGACTGCCCACCAGGATAAGACTGAGACTCACAAGGCTAAATCCTTGAAGGTAGCTTAAAAATTTTTTCATATGTTTCCTCCTTTTTTCCTCTTTCCACCTTCTTTATTTATAGTTTATACCCCCTTTTAGCCTCTTTATGCAGCTTTTCCTTTAACCTAGATATCCCATTGACCATCTTCTAAATTTAATCTAGGTCGTTTCTAATGATAACAAAGCTTTTAGCTTAATACTTTAGGCCCTTGATAAATTTCCTAATTCCCATCCTTAACATAGATTTCATCTAAAAAGAAAAATCCACCCTGGGGTGGATTTTTATCTTATGCACTTTTCCCCAGGCCTCCTTGGCTAACCTGCCAGGCCGGTACCTGCATTTTAAGCTCGAATTGTCCAATTAAATAGGACGATACCAGGGTGGTTAGAAAGGAAAAAACCAGGCGTCCGGGACTGATGTAGGTCAAGGACAGGGCCAAAACCACAAAGTCCGTCAGCAAGTAGGCCCGGGCAATGGGCCACTTGGTTTTTTTCGAAATTACCATGGCCAAGGCATCATCGCCTCCGGCACAACCCCCGGCAGTAATGGCAATCCCACAACCACAGCCGATAAAAATTCCACCGGCAATGGCGGCCAAAAGTGGCAGCTGGGACAGGTCCGGTAAGACCGGCCCCACTTGGTTAAAGATCCCATAAAAAATCGAGAACATCAGTGTCGCCACAGCCGACCTCTTTAAGAAGGGCCTGCCTAGGATGGAAAATCCCAAGGCATAGCATAGACCATCCAAGAGGATGGAGGTATAGGCCAGGTTAAGGCCAAAGACCTTCTTTAAAAAGAGGCCCAGACCCAGGACTCCCCCCTCGGTAATCTGAGAGGGCTCGTGGATGTTTATGACCCCAAAGGCCATAATGGCACATCCAAGAGAAATCTTCAACAAATCATCTTTCGTAATTTCTAAGCGTCTCAGTATCCCACTGAGCATAATTTCACTCCTAATCTTACGATTAGAAAAAGCAAAAAAGACTGCTGTCTTAGGCTTTCCTAATCGCGCAATCTTCGGATGGTGTTGATGCTTTTTTGTTTAGATGATTTTTTCTTGTAAAAACTCTGAGCCAACAGAAGCATTTTAAGGCCACGAAAAATCCCACATCAGGCACTTATAGGGCACGGTCACACTTCCTGCATCAGATAAAAACTACCAATTGAATCGGTAACCACCGTTAAATAACAGTTCTTACTGAATTATCTTACCATACTTTCTTCCCTTTTGCAAGATTTCCCTAGCCTATAAAAATGGCGACATATGCCGCCATTTTTTTGATATTCTATATTCTAAATAAAACTCTAAAGATTATTATTTATAAGCTAAAATATAATCTTTTAGAATAAATCAATTATTTATTTAATTTATAATAATTTACACAGCGGTTTTGCCAAGACCATACTATACATTCATCTCCTGACAAATGCACACTGACGTGAGTTTGTGGGACACTGACTTTACCAATTTTCTTTCCATGACCATCTATAAAATCTATATTTGTTCCCTTTTTATTGCTTATAACCACAGCTATTTTTTCGCCATCAGATACAACCTCATTTACATTTGAGTATAATTTCTTTGTTCCACTTCCATCGCCCTTAGCCATAAATAGATTTGGATTTTTACCATCCGTAAAATATCCTCCAGCATCTACAAAGAATACATTTCCATCGATTGGTAGAATATCATAGTAAGGATTATTCCCCTTGCTTAAAAGAGTCGTTATCTTTGAAGCTAAATCATATTTATAAAGCATCTTTTGAGGCTCAGCCATATCTTTGGTAGTAGGTATATCCTTTAAGAAGTAGATCTCATCTTTTCCCATAAACATAGAATGGATACCCTCAGCTAGACAAGCTTCAGCTTCTGTTTCAAGATCAAAAGCTATCAAATCATATGCATTAAAATTATCTTTTGTGCCTAAATCTTTTTTTAGATAGAGAGTGTCTCCTCTAAGGGCAGAATATTTATCAGCATAGCTAAATGCTTGACCTTTCCCCTTTAAAGATTCAAGGAAATATACGCCACTGTAAGATTCTGCCTTTGTTTGAGAATATTTTTTTCCATTCATCTCTCTAACAATATCTCCACTATATGCCCCTGTAGGAGTTATGATTATAGATTTTTTATCACTATCAAATTGAAAATTCCCATAGTTATATGTCAAAATATTTTTGCCCTTATTAGGTCCAGTTAGACCGTAGACAAAATCACTTCCCATAAAACCTCCACCTAGATGGTAGATCATGTATAGGTTCCCGTCACTTAATACTTTAAATGAAATGTCTTTTGCTGATAAATTATAAGAGTCATAGGAGTTTATCAAAGTAGTTTTGCCCGTTTTTAAATCCTTTTCATATACTTTGACATAGCAGTTTCCTCCATAAAGGTTGCCGTTACTGTCTTTTTCCTGGTTGGTTATCTTTACGTCTGTGTAGTATAGCTTGCCTTTATGTACTGCCATATCTGAAAGAAATGAACTTTTGTTAAGCTTTACCTTTTTTTCTAGCTTTGCAGAAAATGCGTAAGAGTCACTGCCCGCTCCCAAAACGATTAAAAACGCAAATATAAATAATAAAATCTTTTGCATCTTTTTCATATCTAAAACCTCCCCTTCAACTTATTCTTTCCTTAATTTTATCACATCACCCGGCAACAATATTTAAAGTTGTTTTTATTTAATCTAAACGTAATATTTATCTAGTTTTAAAAATATCTATTTTAAATATGAAAATTATTAATGATCTTGCCAGTGGAGCTGTTAAAAATAATAAAAAAGACGCACTAGCCATTAAAATTTCCATACTTTTAGCAGTAATTTTACTAGGAACTGTTATTTTTATTTTCTACTCAATGAACATTGAACAGTATGAATATGTAAAGAAAACTATTGGAGATTATCATGTAGATATAGCTGAAATTGACGAAAGTTTTTATGATAAATTAAAAAATGATACAGATATAGAAAAAGTTTCTTTGAATAAAATTATTAATACAGACTTCAATGCAGTTATATATGACCATGGAGATTCTGAAAGTCTTCTCGGCTATGAAATCAAAAATGGAAGAAAACCAGAAAATTCAAATGAACTTTTAGTACCAGAGAGATTTTTAATAAAAAATAAGGAGTACGATTTAGGTTCTAGGATTATTGAAAATAAAAAGACATATACTATCGTTGGTGTTTACGAAATGAAAAGGCAAAGGCTATGAAAATAAGAATTGACGAATCTATAGAAGAGATGCCTTATGAATTAGAGGCATATAAGTCAAATGAAATAGCTATTTACACAAGTGAAAGTAGTCTAAGAAATTTTATAGATGAGTACGGAATTGATGAAGCTGATCCTGTATATTATTATTTTGTAAAAATCAAAGCCGATAAAAATAAAGAAAAAGTATTTGAAGATGCCGAAAAAGTGATTTCGACCTATTTTCCAAAATCAGATCATGGTACTTCTACAGAAATTATAAGAGCTGCTATGAATAAAGAACAGACAAGAAATGAAAAACTTTTAAATCTTGGCATACAAATTATTCTTATAACCATCGCTCTTTCTAATGCCTATAATAGTTTTAAAGGCAACCTTAAAGCGAGAGCAAATGATTTTAAACTTCTATAAACTACTGGAATGACAGAAAAACAGGTTGAAAAGATGGTATTTTCTGAAGTAAAAATATTATTTAAAAATATTTTCTTAGCATATATCTTTATGTTTTCTATAGGCATTGTGTTAAGAGCCTATAGTAGCAAATATGAATTAGGCTTTGGAATAAAAGAGCTGCTAATAAATATTAATTATACTCCTATATTAATAGTATTTGTATTTATAATTGCAGGTGTCTTACTTGCAATAAAAAGTGGTCTTAAAACAAAAAATGAGAACTCAGATAATACTTTCAAGAGTATATAAGAAAAAGGCTGTGAGCATTAAACTCATAGCCTTTTCTCTTGCCATTTAAATCAGTTTTTCTAAAGTCCCTAATTCAATGAGCCTTGGGGCCCTTTTCTTAATCTAAAATCATGTCTTTTCTCTTTTTGGCTGAATATGCTACAAACCAGGCAAAAAGAAGGGCAAAGACCAGGCCTACCAGGTAGGACCCAGTATAGCCTTCCAGGCCCAAGCGGCCATCAAAGTTCAGGCCCAATTTGGGGTCGTGGAAGATATAGCTGGAAACGATAAAGGTGTAAAACATCCCTGGTAGGAGGGAGATGAAATAGTTCTTTCCATTGCCCTTGAGGTAGGTAGACACCATCAAGAGGGCAAAGACTGCAACCAATTGGTTGGCAAAGCCAAAATACCGCCAAAGGGTGGCAAAGCCTTCACTATTGCTTTTTGCATAGTAGAGAATGGCCGCAGCAGGAATGAAAATCACAATGGATAAGAAAACCCGCTTAATCTTCTTTTGTTGGTCAATCTTAAACTGCTCTGCAATCATCAGGCGTAGGGACCGAAAAGCCGTATCCCCGCTGGTAATGGGCAGAACAATAACCCCGATAATGGCAATGAGCCCCCCGATTTTACCCATAAATTCCTTGGATATGAGGCCCACCATCAAGGTGGCAGAAGTGTCCACTGCTGCAGACCGGTTAAAGAGAACCATGGCACCAGCTGCCCAAACCATGGCAATAAAGCCTTCGGCCAACATCATGTTGTAGAAGGTTTGACGACCCTCCCTTTCATCCATGACTGTTCTGGAAATCAAGGTTGCTTGAGATCCATGGAATCCGGACATAATCCCGCAAGCTACAGTGATGAAAAAGACTGGGATAAAGGATTGGCCTGTGGGATGGACTGAGATCAGTCCGCCTTCTGTAATGGGGTGGAGACTGGCTCCCCCATCCATTAAGACCCCCACCAAAACTCCCAGGGCGGACACAATTAAAAAGCCGCCGAAAATCGGATAAATACGTCCGATAATGGTATCAATGGGAAAGAGGGTGGCCAGGATATAATAGAGTAAAATACAAGCATAGACAATCCAAATCACATTCCCATGGATGTCCAGGCCCAGGACGTCATTGACAATCAAGTCCCCCGGAGTATAGATAAAGACAACCCCGGTTAAGAGCATCAAGATCCAAATAATAATATTGTAGACCTTGTTGGTTCCATTTCCCAAATAGCGGGTTACCAGCTTGGGTACCTGGGCCCCGTCATTACGCATGGAAATCATCCCCACAAAATAATCGTGGAGAGAGCCTGCCAAGACGCAACCAATAGGAATGGTTAAAAAGGCAATGGGTCCAAACAAGATTCCTTGAATGGGGCCTAAGATAGGGCCGGTCCCGGCAATATTCAATAGTTCAATCAGTTGGTTTCTCCATTTTTTCATACCAACATAATCCACCCCGTCTGCAAGTTTTACAGCGGGAGTTTCTCGGTCATCTGGCCCAAAGACCCGTTCACAATACTTCCCGTAAACAAAGCCTCCTAGCAGTAAAATACCGAGTCCAATTAAAAATAAGACCATGGATATTCCTCCTTATCAATAAATATAATGCCTAATCCTAGTATAGCAGGTTGTTTTATACAAAATCAATCAAGTTTTCAAAAATCCGGACTTTCTTTTTCCAATTTTGGCCCTTTTTAGACACAAAAAATTCCCGACCTAGAAGACTAGATCGGGAATAAAAGAATCGAATTATAAAACTCTGGTTGCGTTAACAAAGTTTTGTGTATAGTATTTTTCAGTTAACTTGTTTTTAACAACCTTGCCTTGGCCGCTGGCTGCATGGATGAATTCATCATTGCCAATGTAGACACCAACGTGGCTGACATTGCCTGTACCTGTTGTGGCAAAGAAGATTAGGTCTCCTGCTTGGAGTTGGTCCTTAGAAACTTGCTTGCCATATTGGGATTGGGCACTGGATGTTCTTGGAACATTGATGTTTAGCTCATTTTTGTAAATGGCATAAACTAAACCGGAACAATCATATCCGGCGGATCCTGTATCCCCGTAAACATAGGTGGAACCCAACTTGTTTTCCAAGGAAGCAAGAACTCTGGAAGATTTTGACCCGTCTGCAGGGGCAACTTCTTCCTTAACCTCTGGTAAAACTGCTTTGGCTACTGTCTTGACTGGTGTAGGACTTGCTGGTGCAATGTCTTTTCCGTCAATTTGAACATCTGCCAGGGGAAGATAAAAGGCATCCCCGGTGTTGTTGATAAGAACGAAGTTTCCCTTTTCAAAAGAAATAATGGAAATTTCTTGGTTCTTTTTCACTACTAGGGTCTTGTTGTTGTTCTTTAAGGTCTTGTCTACCTTAGAAGTCCCCTTGGTTATGTAGTTACTTGTTCCCGCTGCCTCCAAGGCATCCTTGGATACCAGACCGGTTAATCCATCTTTTGTCTTGACGACATAGCCGTCATTGCGGTCTTGGGCCAGGCTCACTTGTTCTCCTAAAAATAGGTTTCTAAGAACCTTGCCATTGGATTTAATGGGTGTATTTTTCTTAGTAATGAAGGTTTTTTCACTGCCTTCTGTTTTGATCAGTTTGTTTTTTGGAATGGAAACTTGTGCATCTCCCTTTTTCACAGTAAAGATGCCTTCTTTTTCTCCAATGATATTGACTTCTTCTTCTGCTGCAAAGCTTAAAGTCTTACCACTATTTAAAGTTGTAGTGTGGTCGCTAAGTAAGATACCAGTATCCTTTAGGCCTACTAGTGCTACAGCGCATAGAGCTGCCAGCCCTAGGGTCTTTTTCAACTGCGGTTTTTTCACAATTAAACTCCTTTAATATCTCTATAAAAAACTTAAAACCTTTTGGTCAACTTTCATATATAAAAGTATAACAAAAAGGTTTCAAAATTACAACAAAAAGTTACAAAAAAGTAACGACTTTTCCAACTTTTTTTGTTTTTCCTAAGAAATATCAAAGAAATTTTGACTTTCTTACAAAATATGGACTTGTATGTATGAGCAAGTCTATAAGCCGTGTTCTGTTTTATCAATCATCTATCTAGGATATTTGTTGCCAAATACCTCCAGCGACCTACCTCTTGGAGGTGACGAGCAGCCACCTTTTGATCCTTTTTGGTCTTGCTCCGGATGGGGTTTACAGAGCCAACTTGTCTCCAAGTTGCTGGTAAGCTCTTACCTTACCTTTCCACCCTTACCACATTGTGGCGGTATATTTCTGTTGCACTAGCCTTAGAGTCGCCTCCACCGGACGTTATCCGGCATCCTTGCTCTATGGAGCACGGACTTTCCTCATGTTTACACATGCGATTGAATGACTTACTCAGGTAAAAATTATAGCATAAATTATCCTAAGAAGCTAGAAAAAAATCCAAGCCTGGCCGTCTTGGTCCAAAAGTCATTTAAAATATTTTTTTAAAAGCCCTTCTCCCAGACTTAAGGGGTCCTCCCCCTCCTCCAGGGCCTTTTCAATGGCCCCTTGTTCCTGGCAGATGACCCTGGCTAGGTCTTCTTTTAAATAGCGAGCCATATGGCCTTGGACCTCCAAGACTTCTTGTTTTAACTTTTGTCTCGGTCTTTTTCCCCTATCTACCAGGTGGTCTTGGTACTTGTCCAGGGCCTCTTTCAAAGCCCCAGGGCCCTGGTCCTTAAAATTTAAAACCAGGGGCCTGTCCTCCCGGTCTTCCTGGAGGTCCAACATCATTTCAATATCCAGCCTGGTTTTTTCTCCTTGGTCTCCATCCCCTTGGTTGACAAAAAAGAGTTGGGCCTGCTCCATACTTCCTGCATTCAGCATGTCCATATCCTGACCCAGACATGGTGCAACCACATCCACCAGGCAGTCCACCAAGGAAGCCAAGTCTGTGTCCAGGGGACCTCCCAGGCCATTTACTAGAATCAAGTCACAGCCATAGGCATCTAAAATCTCCACCATGCCAGCCAGGGCATAGGAAATTCCTCCCTGGTGGCCCCGGGAGGCTACTGACCGGACAAAGACCCGGTTATCCTGGGCAAATTGAGAAAAATAGCCCCGGTTGCCCAGAAAGGCTCCCCCAGTCCTGGGACTGGATGGCCCCATTAAGACAAGGCCAATTTTTTTGTCCTCCTTGAGGTATTCTTCCAATAGGTCTGCCAAAAGTTTTGACTTAGACTGACCTGCTGGGCCGGTAAAGCCCACCCGGTAGGCCTCCTTTCCATGAGGACGGATGGCCCTTAAAAGGTCCAGGTAACCATCTCTTTGGTTTTCTACAAGGGATAAACATCTTGCACAGGCTTTTTCATTACCTGCCATTAATTTTTCTACAAGATCCATGGCCTACTCCTTGTCTATTTTTATGTGTTGGTCTACAAAAAGGATCACATCATTGAGGTCTGTCCCGGGAGGAAAGGCCTGGGCCAGGCCCTGTTCTTTCAAGGCCGGAAGGTCTTTTTCGTCAATAATTCCTCCGGCAAAGACCAAGAGGTCTTCAAATAGGTCCTTTTCCTTTAATAAGGATAGAATTTCGCTTAAAAGTTTTTTAGAGTCTCCGGATAGGATGCTGATTCCCAAGGCATCTACATCCTCTTGGAGAACTGCCGCCACAATCTGGGCAGGACTTTGCTTCAGTCCGGTATAAATTACTTCCATTCCTGCCTCCCTAAAGCGATAAGACAGGATTCGTGCCCCTCGGTCATGTTCATCCATGCCGGGTTTGGCTACCAGTATACGAATGGGAACCATAATCTCTCCTTAGTTTTTAATGGATTCTCCTTTTGGACCAGACTTGCCTATCCAGCCCTTCTATTGGTCTATTTTCATGGTGCCGGTTTCCTTTAACCGGTCATACCAGGAAAAAGCTTCCGACAAAATATGGGGTGTATGTTGCCCCGGACTTTCCTTGATGGCCCGGTTTAGATAGTCTTCCAATTGGGCCTTGTAGTCTGGATGGGCACAATTTTCAATAATCTTTCTGGCCCTTTCCACTGGGTCCAAGCCCCGGAGGTCTGCATAGCCTTGTTCCGTTACCACTACCATGACATCGTGTTCGGTATGGTCTACATGGGGGACACAGGGAACTATTGCAGAAATCAGGCCCTTTTTGGCTGTGGATTGGGTCGTAAAAATGGACAGGTAGCCACCCCGGGTAAAGTCCCCGGATCCTCCCAGGCCGTTCATCATATTGGTCCCAGAAACATGGGAGGAGTTGACATTGCCATAGATGTCAAATTCCAAGGCAGTGTTGATGGCAATAACCCCCAAACGTCGGATTAAGCCAGGATTGTTGGATATTTCAACAGGTCTTAAGATGACCTTGTCCTTGATCTTGGGCAGTTCCTCTCCCAGTCTTGCATTCATTTCAGGACTCAGGGTGAAGCTGGTGCCGGAAGCATAGTCCACCTTTCCAGCAATTAAGAGGTCAATAATTCCATCTTGTAGGACTTCAGAATACACCGTCAAGTGTTCAAAGTCTGAATCGCTAATGCCCTTTAGGACTGCATTGGCTACATTGCCCACTCCAGATTGGAGGGGCAGGAGGTTTTTAGGTAACCTCCTTGCCTTGACTTCTTCCTTTAAAAAGCGAATGATGTTTTTGGAAATATCAATACTGACCTGGTCGGGTTCCACAATGGGAGCCGGAGAGTCAGGAATATCACATTCTACAATCCCTACAATCTTGTCCGGATCACATTCAATATAGGGCTTGCCAATTCTCTCTTCCGGCCGAGTCAAGTCAATGGGCTTGCGGTAGGGTGGAAGGGGCAACTCGGTAATGTCGTGCATACCTTCCAATTCCAGGGGTTGGCTGGTGTTGATTTCCACCAGGACCTGGTCTGCCATTTCCACGCAGATGTTGGTTTGACCAACAGAGGTGGAGGGAATCAAGTGGCCCTCTTCCGTAATGGCCACCACTTCCACAATGGCCAGGTCAATATGGCCTAAAAAGCCCGCCTTTAATTGTTGGGGCACATGGGACAGGTGCATGTCCTGGTATTTGACCTTGCCGTCATTAATGGCCTTGCGGAGGGTCCGGTCTGTTTGATAGGGGAAACGACGGGCAACCACTCCTGCATTTGTCATTTTTTCGTCAATTTCAGGCCCAACAGAAGCCCCTGTAATGACGGTTAGGTTTAACTTCTCCCCGGCTTCACCTCTTCGGGCCAATTCCAAGGGAATGGCCTTGGGATAACCAGCAGGTGTAAAGCCACTTGTGGCAATGGTCATGTCTTTTTTTACAAAAGCTGCCGCTTCCTTTGCCGTCATTAACTTATCTTTTAACTTTTCACAGCGTAGTCTTTTTTCCATCATTTTAATCTACCCCCTATATGTACAAGCTAATAAAACAGCCTCTACGGATTTAAAGCCTGTTCCCGGTCTTATTTTTAACCCAAAAATACGGCAATGACTTGGAACCTCCCCTATAAAAGGTTCAGTCACTACCGTATTTGATTGGGCCATTCTAAGACCTGCTAGTCTTGTCTTCTC
This sequence comes from Urinicoccus massiliensis, assembly GCF_900120405.1. GTDB lineage: Bacteria > Bacillota > Clostridia > Tissierellales > Peptoniphilaceae > Urinicoccus > Urinicoccus massiliensis. The sequence goes on from NZ_LT635492.1 coordinate 612,950, forward strand.
TCAATTTAATACTATCATAAAGGAAAAACATTTTCAATAGACTGGACCCCTTCCATCAGGACTACAAGTTGTCGATATATTTTTCCGCCACCATGGCTGCTGTGGCTCCTTCCCCTACTGCTGTCACCACTTGCTTAAAGCCCTCATAGCGGATGTCTCCCGCTGCATAGACTCCAGGAATTTGGGTTTGCATCTTGTCGTCTGTTGGGATATAGCCATTGGCCAGGTCCAGCTGGCCTGCTAAAAAGTCCGTCAAGGGGGTATAGCCTACATAGATAAAGACCCCTACTCCCTTGTAGTCTGTAGAGGACCGGAAGCTCTTGACTTCCTTGGTCTTGACATTTTCAATCAAGACTTCTTGGGCTGTTCCCTCTCCCTTAATTTCCTTGAGGACACTGTCCCATAGGACTTCGACCTTGTCATTGTTAAAGATCTTTTCCTGCAAGGACTTGGCCGCCCTTAATTGGTCCCTACGGTGGACCAGGTAGACCTTGTGGGCAAACTTGGTTAAGAAGTTGGCTTCTTCCACTGCCGCATCCCCACCACCAATGACAAAGACATCGGCCCCTTCATAAAAGGCCCCGTCACAGGTGGCACAATAGCTGACTCCCCGGCTGGCAAATTCTTCCTCTCCAGGTACATTCAACTTTCTGGGATTGGCCCCAGTGGTGATAATGACACAAGCAGCCTGGTATTCCCCTTGGTCCGTTTTAACCTTCTTGGGTTGGGACTTTAAGTCCACAGACTCCACTGTTTCATGCTTGATTTCAGCGCCAAAAGACTTGGCTTGGTCCTCCATCCGCATGGCCAATTGCATGCCAGTATGGCCGTCAGGAATCCCCGGATAGTTTTCCACATCCAGGGTCTTGTTCATTTGCCCCCCGGCCATTTCCTTTTCTATAATTAAGGTCTTCATTCGAGCGCGAGCCCCGTAGAGGCCTGCACTGAGTCCTGCAGGGCCTCCACCAATTATAATTAAATCATACATATTTTCACCTCATATTTATTAGTTTATTTTATCTATACCCCACTTTTCTATTTTTATCTCTTTTCTTACCATAATCCCCCAAGGGATCTTCCTTAAATTGCTTGAATATCCAGAATTTCTATATCCTTGGAAATAAAGTCTTCTTCAACGGAGATGTCTTTCATCAAGTCAGTAGACAGGTATTTTTTGTTGTCATCTGAAAAGATTGTAGCCACGACCTTGTCCTGGCCCAGGATTTCTGCCGCCAAAATGGCCCCCAAGAAGTTGGCTCCAGATGAAATTCCAACACCCAGGCCCCTTCTAGCCAGCTTTTGTGCCATGAGGATGGCATCGTCAGAATAGACAGAGACGATGTCATCCAGGTCCTTTCCCTTTACCAGGTCTGGAATAAATTCGTCGCTGATGCCGGCAATCTTATGGGACCCCACCTTGTAGCCGGTGGAAAGAGTGGGAGATTCCTTGGGTTCCAGAGGAAAGGCCTTGGCCCCCTTATTGACTTCCTTAATGGCCTTAGCCACTCCTGTAATGACACCGCCAGTGCCAACCCCGGCTACAAAGCCGTCACAAACCAGGCCATTTCTTTCAAGGTCTGCCACCAGCTCCTTGCCCAGAGACTCATACTGGCCTTGGGTATTTAATGGGTTGGAAAATTGATGGGGCAAAAAGACATGGTCGTGGTCTTTTTGGTAGTTGTCTGCCAGGTCAATGGACCCTAAAAAGCCCCCTTCTTCCTTGGAGACATTGATGATCTTCGCCCCAAAAGAGGAGATCAACTTCTTTCTTTCCTGGCTCATCCAGTCCGGCATAAAGATAATTACCGGATTTCCCGTATAGGCCCCCAGGGCACAAAAGGCAATTCCCGTATTGCCGGAAGTTGCTTCAACAATGGTGTCCCCTTCCTTGATTAGACCTTGTTCGTAGGATTTTTTCAAAATGTACCAGGCCATCCGGTCCTTGACAGAACCCGAAAGGTTGTAGTATTCCAACTTGGCATAGAGGGTCCCTTCCCGTCCTTGGTAGGAATAGTCAATCTTTGCCAGGGGGGTCTTGCCTATTAAGCCATCTATTTTTTCTAAATTTTTCATTTTTATTTTCATCTCCTTTATTGCTATTATACAATATCTTAGGTCTCTTAAATACTCCAAATATCCAATCTCCCCCTGAATTTTGTCCTTTTCTAAAAAAACCATGCCAGAGTCTAAAGGGACCCCAGCATGGTTAATTAAGTGCCTGTTCTCTTATCTATTGAATTTTAGAAGCGGGTATAATGGGCTGTCCGTCCATTGTTATATTGGGTATTTAGCTGGCCAGCTCTGAGAACTGGGCCTATATTTGCCCCCTTAATATTTTTATCTCCGGAGATAACCCGACAATTTGTCCTCCTAAGTTCTAATTCCCTGGTGGCTTGGTTGAAGCGAACAGGACTGTATTCTAGAACATAGGATTCTCTAAGGGCAGGAACCTCTACCCTTTTTATAATCTTATAACGGCCATTTCCCATCTTTGTAATAAAGAGGGTGGATTCTGTCTCATAGGCAATTTTGTTCTTGCTATAGCTGTCTCGCCCAATCCAGGAACCTACAAGGTCATCTTCTAAGTCCGGAAGAGTATCATAGTTACCGTACTTGTTAGGAACAAGTTTTATCCTATTTTGATCTTGACGGATTTGCACCATCCTATCTTTTCCATTAAAGGTCTGTGCATTTTCTTGGAACTTGTCCAGGCCGGTAATCTTACTGCCTGTAATTTGGTCCCCCCTCAGGGTAAAGCCAAAATCTTCTTTAGTCAAGGCTACCCTGCGACCGTTCTTACCAGAAACTTCCATACCCTGCCATTTAAAGTTTTTATTGGCTTGGTCCTTGGATACATTCAAGACATAATTTCCCTTTTGTCCTTCCAGGTTAATGGACCTTGGGGTAATCATCCCCTTGGTGAAGCCATCCGTATCAAAACCAATACTGTAGTCCTTACCTGCAATGGTTAGGTTTAAGGCTCCTTGACCTTCGATGATATAGGCATCCCTTTTGGGTACATAGTAGGTATAGGTCTTGGAATCAATTCCTGCCTCTCCCTTATCGGGACTCAGAACCCAGCGTTCGCTGCCGGATTTTAGAACCACTGTCTTGTCCCCATAAACCAGGACCCGCACTTGGCTTTCTTCAGCAGGCACCTGCCCCACTCCTTCCATAACTTTTTTCGTAGCTAGGGCATAGGACCTGGAAATATTAATGGTCCTAGCTCCGCTAGCGGCATTGGATGCCGATACAGCCCTCATGCTTCCTTGCTTTAGGTCCATAACTACTTCCTTGTTGTCCAACCCCGGATAATTGGGATCATAAACCTTGAGGATTAATTTCCCCGGCTCTTCCCGGTAGTCATAAATAGTATTGGCATGTCCCAGGGTTCGGCCATCTTGCTGCCAAAAATAAGCCAGTTGGAGTGTTGTGTTTTCCGCCTTAGCTTGGTTGATCATTTGCTTTAGACTGCTCCCATAGGCCCCCAGGTCATTGGTATTTTTCTTAATCCAGGGATAGTTCCAGCTGGATCCATAGTCATTCTTTTTGTTCCGGACACTGGATGCATGTTGGGACAATTGAAAAATATTAATGATGGATTGGGCCTTGTAGTTTCCTTGAGGCTCAATTTCTTGAATTTTCCCCTTACTGGGTGTGTTTAAGTTGTTAACTTGCAGGCGGCCTTCCTTGTAAAGACCCGCTGTGGCAGCCATTCCATAGCAAGATCCGCCCCAGCCCTTCCTCATTTGTTGGCGGATAATTCCAACATCACTGGTGGAGAAATATTTACCATACTGGTTCAAAAGGTCTCCGTTTACCTGGTAACCCTTGGTAAAGTTGGGAGTGGAATTGCTGAAAGACCAATACCAGGCTCCCTGAGGACCCGGACTGGGCTTTGGATCCGGTCCCGGCACCCCGTCAGGATATAAGAATTGGGCAATTATGGTTACCACTTCCGCCCTGGTTAGGGTCTTCTTGGGCATAAACTCTTTCTTTTCATTACCATGGATAATCTTCTTTTCTATGGCAGCCCCTACCAGGCCCTTGTAATTTTCACTAATTTCTCGGTAGTCTACCATGGTTTGAGCAGCTTGTGGCTTTTCCTCCAGGTCTTGATTTTTAGCAAAAATCCAAGTAGCCTCTTCCCGAAGAATAGATTCTGTAGGATTTAAAACTTCCTTCTCCTTGCCGGGATCAATATAGCCTGCTTGAACCCCCAACTGCACTTCCTTATAAAACCAATCTGTAGGCTTCACATCGGAATAACCAAGGCTTCCCATGGCCATAGGGGCCTCTTCGCTAATCTTATTGGTATTTTTTTTAATAAATTGGTTGGTCAGTCGATAGTATTCCGCCCTAGTAATAGGGGCATTGGGTCTAAAAGTTCCATCAGGATAGCCCTTCATGTAGCCTTCTTTTTCAGCCCATAAGATATTCTTTTGGGCCCAGTGGCCTTGAATATCCTTAAAGCCTGCTGCATGACTTACTTCCGGTAGACCGGTTAAAAGTAAAATCAAGCTTAAAAAAAGGGTGATCTGTTTGCGTTTTCTCATAATCGCTCCTTTCCTAACTCTATCTTTTAATCTTCTTGCTCTCATTATATGAGATATATGAACTAAGGTCAAGTTATATAGATACTTTACGGCTTCTTTTCCCCCTTTATTTAACTTTTAGCTTTTCTAGGCAAACAAGCTTGTGCTTTTTAGCAAGCGTTTTATTTTTTCCCAGTATTTTCTTTTACAAGTCAAATGTTCAAGCCGGGAAATCCAGCCCCTAAGACCTGGTCAATCCTTCCAGCTTCTTGGACCCAATAAAAAAAGAGCCTCCTTGGAGGCCCCTTTTCAGGTCGGTCTTATTTGCGAACCATTGGCTTGCCACAGCAAGTGAAATCACAGCAGCTAGCTTGGTTGTCTTGACATGGTTCGTCATGATCGCAATCACATTCGTTGATTACTTCAATTTCAAAACTACAGTCTTGACATTTGTAAATTTCGCCTTTTTTCATACTTCCACAAGATAACATTTTAAATCCTCCTTAGATAAATCAATCAATTCTCATATGAGCTATTGCTCATCTTTCATCTATTATTATACCCATACCCCTATTGTTCGTCAAGAGCTTTTGTAAAAATTTTTTCGTCATTTTTCATCATCCGGCCTTGCTCTTGCTCAAGATTTTAGGATCCAGAGGCCTCCTAAAAGGCCCCCTTTTCATTCATCTTATTTGCGAACCATTGGCTTGCCGCAGCAAGTGAAGTCACAGCAGCTAGCTTGGTTGTCTTGACATGGTTCGTCATGATCGCAATCACATTCGTTGATTACTTTGATTTCAAAACTACAGTCTTGACATTTGTAAATTTCACCTTTTTTCATGCTTCCACAAGATAACATTTTTGCATCCTCCTTAGATAAATTAATCAATATTCATATGAGCCATTGCTCATCTTTCATTTACTATTATACCCATACCCCTATAATGTGTCAAGGCTTTTTGTAAACTTTTTTTATTTATTTTTTCTTTTTTAAAGGTCTATTTTCCAAGCTTTTCTCCTGTCTTACAAAAAAATGGCAAAAAAATTTTTAAATAAAAAATAAAGGTGGCTAGGCCACCCTTATCTTTTTCTCATCTTATTCAATTTATTGTCGACCCTCATAGAGGTCTTTTAAGTCTCCCTTGATGCTAAAGGACAGGTCATGGATGTCTTGGATTTTTTTACAATTGGTCAGCATCATGAGAATTTTCATTTTATGCATTAGTTGACTCAAGAATTCAGCGGCGTAATCATAGCCTCCATGGATCAAGTAGTTCAAAAGTTCTCCGGACATGGCACAGATATCTGCCCCCAGGGCCAGGGCCTTAAGGCAGTCTTCAGCCCCCCGGATCCCTCCGGACCCCACCAGGGTCAGGTCGTCTTTTTTCATCTCTCTAGCCCAAAGCAGGCAAAGGGCCGTGGGGTTCCCCCAGTTAAAGAGTTCCGAAAAGTCTTCTTCGGGATATCTTAGGTTTTCCACTTCAAAAAAGTTGGTTCCACCAAAGCCTGCCAGGTCTATGGTCCGGACCCCCAGGTCGTAGAGGTCTTGGATGACCTTGGGGCTCATGCCAAAGCCCACTTCCTTGACAATGACGGGAAGGTCCAAGCCTTGGACGATGTCCCGGATATTTTTTCTTATGGACCTAAAGTCCCGGTCTCCCTCTTCCATAATCAATTCTTGGCCGGGATTTAAATGGATTTGCAGGGCATCGGCCCCAATCATATCTACAGCTTTTTTTGCTTCTTCCAAGCCCAAGAGGCCGTTGATGTTGGCAAAGACCAGGCCTTGGGACCCAATAATTTCCCGAACTACGGCAAAGCTTTCAATGGCATCGTCGTCTTCAATGGCAATGGTTTGAGATCCCACAGCCATGGGAATCTTAAAGTCCTTGGCCAGCTGGGCCAGGTTCCTATTGATGGTTTCAGCAAAGTCTGTGCCCCCGGTAATGGCATTAATCATCAAGGGGAAGGCTATGTCCTTGCCCATAAAGGTCATTCCCGTATCAATGTCGTCATAAGCAAAGTCGGGCATGGAATAGTGTTCTATAAAAACATCTTTAAATAAAGGATCCCCTTGGTATGTTGCCCTTAAATAATTTTCTATATGTTCTTGTTTTCGATACTTCCTCATTCCGATTCCCTTTCCTTTCACTCTAACTTATCATAGCACAAGAAAAACTTTCCAACAAGCCGGGCTAAAGCTTTCCAGTAGATAGAGTTTTCATCGTAATCCCTTTTATTTTATATGATAGCCGGCCTTATGAAAAGGGTCTAGGGAAAATTAAATCCTTCTTTTTTCATCTTTTTATTGTTTTTTTAGGCAAGGCCTTTCAGCCACAAAAAAACCGACCCACCCCAGGGGGCAGGCCGGTTCTTATCTTTTTCTTATTCTGCAGATTTTTCCTTGATTTCTCTTATTTTTTTCATGGATTCAATAATGGAATCTGCCAGGGCATTCATGTCATTTTCGTTTGCTTCATTTAAGGAAGTGTTTAAGGTTACACGTTCATTTAAAATGTCAAACATTCTGAGGTTTTCATCCATATATTCTTCCATCTTGTCCCCAACTGTACATGCCCAAGATCCATTTTCGATAAGGGCAACAGTCCTGTTTTGAACATTCAGGGCTTCAAGGTCAACTAGGAAGTTTTTCATCTTTGGATAGATTCCCAGGTTGTAGGTTACAGAAGCCAGGACCAGGTGAGAAAGTCTGAAGGTTTCAGAAATTAATTGAGAAACATCTGTATTGGATACATCATAGACTACCACATTGGTCATGCCCCGTTCGCAAAGAGCGGAAGCAAGAGCTTGGGCTGCATATTCTGTATTTCCATACATGGAGGCATAGGCAATCATAACCCCTTCTTCTTCGGGTTCGTAGGTTGCCCAGTGGATATACTTGTCAATGAACCAAGCAATGTCTGTTCTCCAAACAGGTCCGTGGAGAGGGCAGATCATCTTGATGTCCACAGTGGATGCTTTTTTAAGAACATCTTCAACAAAGGGACCATACTTACCAACGATGTTGGTGTAGTATCTACGAGCATCATCCAGCCAGTCTCTTTCGAAGTTGACTTCGTCGTTAAAGAGTTTTCCGTCCAAGGCTCCGAAACTACCAAAGGCATCTGCAGAGAAGAGGGTGCCTGTAGTGGTGTCAAAGCTTAGGATAACTTCCGGCCAGTGAACCATAGGAGCTTCTAGGAACAAAAATTCGTGTTTACCGAAGGAAATGGTGTCGCCTTCTTTCACGATAATGCTTTGTTCGTCTTTTACATGGTAGCCAATTTGCCGCATGATTTGGAAGCCTTGTTCGCTGGAAATAATTTTTACATTGGGGTAACGTAAAACAATTTCGTCAATGGCTCCGGCATGGTCTGGTTCCATATGGTGGATGACCATGTAGTCCAATTCACGACCAGCTAGAACTTCTTCAACATTGCGAAGGTATTCTTTGGCAATGGACCAGTCTACAGAGTCGAATAGGACGGTTTTTTTATCTAACAAGAGATAGGAGTTGTAGGTAACCCCTCTTGGAATTGGAAAGATATTTTCAAAAAGTGCCAGACGGTGGTCATTGCCGCCAACATAATATAGGTCATCTTGTACCTTGCGTACGCAATACATGCATTTCCTCCTTTTTACTTACGATCAGCTGGGAATTCTTCTTCAATAAAGTTTTGTTTTTCTTCTTGACAGTTTGGACAGGTCCATTCGTCAGGTAACTTTTCAAAGCTTGTTCCCGGATCGATTTCAGCTTCCGCATCTCCTTCGTCGGGTTTGTATTCATAACCACAACCTGGGCATACCATAACTTTGTGGTTGGGAGCTAGTTTTCTCGGTTTAGACCGACGGACCTTTTTCATTGGAGGTGCCGGCTTTTTTTCGCCAGTACCCAGGGCCTTGGCCAATAGGGGCATGATTTCAAACATGTCTCCAACAATTCCGTAGTCACAGTTTTTGAAGATGGGGGCATTGGCGTTTTTATTGATGGCAACAATGGTAGAGGCATTTTTAATTCCCTTTAAGTGTTGGCTTGCTCCACTGATACCGCAGGCAATATATAGGTTGCCGTTGAATTTTTGACCACTCATACCCACATAGCGGTCTAGGGGCATTAACTTCAAGGTTTCTGCAACAGGTCTAGACCCACCCAGGGCAGCTCCTGCAGCCTTGGCTAATTCTTCTCCATAGTGAAGATTTTCTTTTCCACCAATTCCCTTACCTACAGAAACAACTCTTTCAGCATCATAAACTGGAGTGTCCATTGGAATACCTACACTGAAGTCATAACCGTCTTTTTTCAGGTTAGCAACCAGGGTGTCTACCGCTTCTTGCGGATTGTCTGCTTGGATAATTTCTCTTTTACGTTCCCCGGTAATGGGACCGTCTTTTTTAGCAACAGCCTTGGCTCCACCTGCATGGGAGGGCTTGCCGAGACGACCAACAATGTTGGATGCAATAACAACATTCATGATTTCGTTGGTTCCTTCATAAATCGTTGTAATCTTGGCATCTCTGTAGAAGCGTTCAACTTCCATACCCTTCAAGTAGCCGTTACCACCATGGATTTGGAGAGCATCGTTGACGATTTCAAGAGCCTTATCTGAAGCATATTTCTTGGCCATAGCTGCTTCCATACCGAAGTTTTCATGGTTTTGTTTCATTTCAGCGGCACTGTAAATTAAGAAACGAGCAGCCCGTAATTTTGTAGCCATTTCAGCAAGTTTAAAGGAGTTGATTTGTTGGGCAGCAATGGGCTTGCCAAATTGGATTCTTTCTTTGGCATATTTTAAGGCAGCTTCATAAGCACCTTGGGCAATACCCAGGGCTTGAGAGGCAATCCCAATCCGACCACCATCAAGAGTTTGCATAGCAATCCGGAAACCTTGGCCTTCTTTACCAAGTAGGTTTTCCTTTGGAACCTTAACATTGTTGAAAATCAATTCAGCTGTAGAGGATGACCGGATACCCAACTTGTCATAGTGGTCTCCGAAGGTGAATCCTTCCCAGCCCTTTTCAACGATAAAGGCGGAAATACCATGAGTTCCAATACCTGGGTGAGTTACAGCAAAGACAACATAGGTGTCTGCATAGGGAGCATTGGTAATAAAGATCTTACCACCATTTAAGATATAGTGGTCGCCTTCCAAGACGGCTGTGGTTTGAGTTCCACCGGCGTCACTACCAGCTTCAGGTTCTGTTAAACCGAAAGCACCGATTTTTTCCCCTTTAGCTAGAGGTACTAGATATTTTTTCTTTTGTTCTTCTGTACCAAAGGCTTCAATTGGATAGGAACCTAAAGAAACGTGGGCAGATAAGATAACTCCTACACCACCGTCAACTCTTGACAGTTCTTCTACGGCAATGGCGTAAGAAATTACATCTTCTCCTAGTCCACCATATTCCTTGGGATAGGGAATCCCCATGATGTGTAGTTCCGATGCCATTTTCTTGACAATTTCTTCTGGGAATTCGTTATTTTGATCGAGTTGAAAAGCAATAGGTTTTACTTCAGCTTCTGCGAATTCACGCACTTTTTTTCTAAACTCTTCGTGCTTTTCAGTGGTTTTAAATAACATGTTTGCCTCCTTTTCTTGAATCATACCCTAAATAAATTTATACTATACTGTGAGACTATACTATCACAATAGTATTTTTAAGTCAAAGGTTTTCTTACAGAATACTTCTTGGAATTTATGATAAAATTCCAGTCCCCCTTTGATGACTTTCAGTCTGTAAAACCTCTCCCGGTTGTCCTGATTCAAATCTTTCAACTTACAATATTTCGGGAATTTTTATAATGAACCCGTTATCATTTATGTACCCCTATTCCCTAAAAACAAACAAAAAAATCATAAGTTCCCCGCCTATTTGCCAAGAATTTTTCCAAATACTGCTCCAATAAAAAAACCGGCACGGTTTTATCCCTGCCGGTCCTAAATCATATGATTGATCTTGCTTCCTAGCTTCCCTCTTTTTCCTGAATTGAGCATATTCTTCTCCGTGAGCACACATTCTTATTCTTCCCCTTAAGGGTTGCCTCAAAATAACTTGCCTGCCCACCAGGAAGGCCCCTAGGCCTTCACTTCATAATCAAAGTCCTCAAGACTTTTCTTTTGGTCAATCTTGTCCTCCTTGAGAAAGTCTATTTCCCTTAATCCGCTTATTCCTGCAATGATGGAGGTTGGAAAGCTAACCACTTCTTGGTTAAAAATACTTATATTACTATTGACAATCCTTTTGGCCGCAGCCAACTGCTCATTTTCATCGTCTATTTCCTTTTGTAAATGTAAAAACTCCTCGGAAGACCTCAGGTCGGGATAGGCCTCGGCCAGGGCGTAAATCTTTCCTATAGCCTGGTCTTGATCCTGGATGGCTTGGTTGAATTCCCCAATGCTGGACCCCTGTCTCAGCTTGACCAAGTCGGAAAATGTGGCCTTTTCATAATTGGCAAATGATTTCGCAAGTTTTAACATTTGTGAAATGGTATCGTACCTTTTTGCTAGGGCTATGTCTACATTTTTCTTAGACTCAGTAATGATGATGCGGTATCTTTTCAATTTATTGACCTTCTTGATAAAAAATACCCCTACAAGAATAACCAAGACCACCGGCAAAAAATTCAAACTAATATATTTATCCAAAGCAATTCCCTCCATTACAGCAAAAATTCCTCCTATCCAAATGAATAAAACAAGGGAATAAATCCAGGACCTATTCATCTTAAACCTCCTATAATTTTTCCCTAATCGTATGAATCAAGTCATAAAAATCAGCCAACTTATCTCGGACTTTTCCGTATTCCCCCACAAGAGACAGGACTTCCGCCTCCCTTTTGCTAGACGGCGGCAAAAACAAGTTACTGTTGGAATCATAGGCCAGGGCAATAAAATTTTCATCCATATACAGGGCCAGCTTCATCTTCTTGCTCCAGTCATTGAAAATTTCAATCAGGCTTGGGTCCAAGATTAATTTTGTATAAAAATCATCTGTAGAAAAGATGGCATAGGATCCATTAAAGTCAATGGACTCGGTTTTAATTTCCCCTTCCTCCGCCTCCCTGGATCCATAAGGCTGGTAGTTTTCCCCCTTCTTTATGAGGGGGACAACGCGGATGTGCCCCTTTAGCTTGCTTTGCCATTTAACCATCATAACCTGGCCGGCAAAATCCCTGTTGGCTATCTGGTCTCCCTTGCTGTTGATTGTATAGTGGTAGGCCTGCATGTTGCAAAACTCCGTTTTAAATTGGTCTGCAAAAATGATATGGCAATTGGAGTCGTATTCTTCAGACTTAGGAAGGAGCTTTTGAAATAGGTCCCCATCAATCCCTTCAAAATAGCCTAGACTTGTTCCCGGAAAGATTGCCTGCAAGATAGGCAGCAAGACCTTGTCTGCATAGGGCCCATTTATGTCCACCCTACTTTCTTCTGCGGTATTCTTGCTGTAGACATAATAGCCAATGAGGATGATTAAAAAAATATAGGAACCGGTCCTTAACATGATAAGGGCTAGGCCGGCCATGATAATCCATCTCTGGCTGAGGCCACTGGACCTCTTCTCCAATTCTTTTTTTATGGTATTTAATCCTTCTTGAAAGTCCCTAGACCCTTCAATTTCTGCAATTTTTTTCAGGGTTTGGGGGTCTGTAAACTTGTTTTTATATCCCTTTTCCATAGCGTCCTCTTTTATACTGTATCGGTTTTCCAATTCCTTTTCCTTGTCCTAGCTATATTTTTATATTACGACTATTGATATTGAATTTCAATAACCTCTTAACACTTTCTCCCCTTCCCCTCCATGGGCTTTTGACCATAAAAAAGGAGCGAGATCAAATCTCACCCCAAGTTTTATTTCCCGGAACAGAAAGTTCCATGATTCCTATTTAATCTTCTTTTTAAAGACCCGGTAGACAATATTTTTTCTTGCTCCAAATTTTTCTATGTCGTTCATCATGGGTTGGTTGTAGTCCCAAATTGTGGATCCTTCCAACTTTTCATAGCCCAATTTTACCGCATTTTTAAAGACCTTGTAGTAGATGGCTGCCGAAACCCCCTTTTGGTGGTAGTCGGGAACCACAAAGAGCACAAACATCCGGACCCTTTTGATCTTATTCCGCTTGAAGAAGAATTTTAAGAGTTGGACTGGTCCCAACTTGCCCTTAAAGTCAATTAAAAGTTCATTGTAGTCCGGCAGGGACAGGGCAAAGCCAATGGGTCGGCCCTCATCTGTCCGAGCAATGGCAATGAGGTCTTCCACAGCAAAAAATTTCAGCTGGTTAAAGATATTGTCGATTTCTTCCTTGGTAATGGGCTTAAAATCTTCCCATTCTTCAGGCAGGCCTTCTTGTAAAATTTGGTAGATGTCGTCTTTTTCCCTTTGGAGCTGGCCCTTAATATCCACGGTGTCTACATGGAAATTATAGCGCTTTTCCACCAGGGGCAGGGTTTTTTCCAGCCTGTCCACCTTGGCCTGGAGGTCACTTTTTTCAGCCGTATAGGCAAAGACGTCATGGTGCTTTTCCATGCCATAGGCCTCCATTTGCCCGGGATAATAGGGCAGGTTGTAGGTATTCATAATAGAGGGAACTTCTTGGAAATTATCAATAATAAAGCCCCGGTGGTCGTCTCCTCCAGGTAGGGTGTTGGGGCCCCGCATGACTTCAATGTCGTGTTGGGCGAAAAAATCCACACAGGCATCCAAGAGGGCCTGGGCCACCTCTTGCCGGTCTACAGCTTCATACTCACTAAAGTAACCCACCTTGACCCCCTTGTAGTCGTTTAATTCTTGGTCAATATAGGCTAGGACCCGTCCCAGGACTTTCCCATCCTCATAGGCCAAGAAAAGCTTGTGGGGGGTTAGGCCCAAATCATTGTTTTGCCCCTGGAGGTACTTTAAGTAATCCGACCGAATGGGCTGGACCCAGTAGGGGTTGTCCTTGTAGAGGTCCCTGGCCAGGTCTGCAAAGGCTTCATAGTCTTTTTGACTTGCTACTTCCTTGATTTTTATCATTCTATTCCTCCCAATGAGTGGCTTGTGGACTGACTTCCCGGTAGTATTTCATGGCTCCGGGATGGACTGGCAGGTCGGAAATATCTTCCAAGGCCTCCTCAACCCCTATTCCTTTTAAGGAGGGAATGGTCTTTTGAAGGTCCTGGATGTTTTCCCAAAAAACCCGGCACATTTGGTAAACCACTTGGTCATCTAAGTCTTTATCTGTGTACATTAACATTTTTATGGCTGTTGTATGAATATCTTGATCTTGCTTGGGATAGGTCCCCTTGGGAATGGTATAGGCTGCATACCAGGGGTAGTCCTTTTGAATCCGGGCCAGGTAGGCAGGATCCAGGGACAAAATTTTGACAGGGCTGGTGGTCATAAGCTCTGTTACCGCCGCCGTTGGTGTCCCGGCCATGATCCAGGTTCCATCCAAAGATCCGTTGCGGATTTCTTCCCCAGCTTCTGTAAAACCCAGGTATTGGGCCTTAAGGTCCCGGTCTGGGTCCAGCCCCAAAATTCCCAGGTGGTTGCGGCATTCTGTCTCCGTTGTGGACCCGTGAGACCCCGGGGCAAATGAATGCCCCTTTAAGTCTTCCAAACCTTCAATCCCCCGGTCGGACCGAACGACGATTTGGTTGGGATTGTAGTAGAGGCCGGCAATGACCCGGAGGTCCTTGTTGGCATGGCCTTGAAAAAGTCCCTGGCCCATATAGGCATCATAGACAATATTGCTGACACCAAAAGTCAGCTGGGCTTCCTTCCTTTCCATTAAGTGGAGGTTGTCCAGGCCCCCATTGGAGGCTTGGTTGCAGGCCTTGATACCGGGAATTTTATCATTATAGAGGTTGGCCAGGGCCGCTCCCAGGGGGTAGAGGTTGCCGGATGTGGCTGCTGTAGGAATGTTGATGACCTCTTCTTTTTGACTGCAAGATGTGGTTAAGAAGGCCAAAAGAACCAGGCAAAAAATCTTAAACTTTTTCAACTTTCCACCTCCTGGTATGGAGTCCATAGGCCAAGGCCCCAAGCCCCAGGCCCAAGAAGTCCGATTCTTGGCCGGGAACCATAAGGGCTAAGCCGGCTATAAAGAGAAGGACCCCCTCCAACTTAGACAGCTTGGTCTTGAAGTAACCACTTAGGGCCACAGACAAGGCAAGGGTCCCCAAGACCCCCGAAAGGGCCGGAAGAAAAATATCTGTCCAAGACCCCAGGCCCAGTAAAATAGGATTCAATAAAAATAAAAAAGGTAAAATAAATCCGACGAGTCCTATTTTAATGGCCAAAAGCCCCGTCTTCCAAGGGTTAGACCCAGCCAAGGAGCTGGCCATGTAACAAGAGATGGCCACTGGCGGAGTGATGTTGGACAAGACGGCATAGTAGAGGCAAAACATGTGAGCCGCCAGGGCCGGAGCTCCCAGTTCCAAAAGAACAGGCACCGCCACAGAGGCCACAATAATATAGGCCGCCACTCCCGGCACCCCCATGCCCAAAATCACACTTAAGACCATGACAAAAATTCCCCCTAGGATTAGGGAGTTACCTGCCAGCTTAGACAGGACCAGGTGGCCGAAGTTGATGCCAAAACCCGACAGGGTCACAGACCCAATCAAGAGGCCGATTAAGATACAGGCCAGGCTGATTTTCAAGGCCATCCTGCCCCCCTCTTCCAGGCCGTCAAAAAATTCCTTCCCCCGAAACTTCCTCCTAGGGTGGGCCTGCATAGTAACCACCAGGACCAAGATGGCCCAGAGGACACTATAAATAGGAGTATAGCCCATAAGCATTAAGACAATAAGACAGAGGATGGACAAGAGGGGTAGGAGGTCCCAAAAATCAAAATCTTCCCGGACCAGGTCCCCTCGGATCCCGGCCTTTTTTGCCTCATAGTGGACCTGGACAAAGAGGCTGACATAGTAAAGGGCCGCTGGTAAAACTCCGGCCACCATAACCCGGCTATAGGGAATACTTAAGTACTCTGCCATAACAAAGCCCACAGCCCCCATAATGGGAGGACAAAACTGCCCTCCCGTTGAGGCAGCAGACTCTACAGCCGCTGCATATTCACTGGAATAACCACTTTTCTTCATCAAGGGGATGGTCAGGGTTCCTGTGGTGGCTACATTGGCCACAGCCGACCCGTTCATCATTCCCAAAAGCCCCGAGGCCAAGATGGCCATCTTGGCACAGGCCCCCTGGCTCCGGTCTAAAAAGCGATGGGAAAATTGATAGATCATCTGGATAAAACCCGACTCCTTTAAAAGGGCCCCATAGATGACAAATAAGAAAATATAACTCATGGAAACCCCGGCCCCCAGGCCAAAGATCCCCTGGCTCCCCCAAACCATATGGTCACAAAGCCGGTAAAGAGAAAATCCCCCGTGGCCTAAAATTCCTGGAACCCACCGGCCCCAGTAAAGGTAGGACAGGAAGAAAAGGCAAATATAGGCCAATTCTCGGCTGACCCTCAGGGCCATGACTAAAAGTAAGAGGATAATGGCCAGGCCCAAATAGATATGGACAGGCCCCAACCGGCCCCCAGTTAGGGAAAGTTGGGGGTAGAGATAGATAAAGGCTCCCAGGGCCGAGGCACTTAAGCCCGCAAAGACATAGGACAGCTTTTTATGGTCGATAAAAAATAAACCGCTTAGGGAAAGGACAAAAAGAAGGTGGATCCCCCTTAAGGTCATGGCGTCCATCTTGGACAGGGTGGACATATACAATTGTAAAAAAATCCATGCAATCAATAGACGCCGCTTCATTCTCTCCCTCTTTCCACCTATCTTACAATCAATTCATCCCGGGCCGGTCCAATAGAGATGTATTTAATTTTTGTCCCCAATTCCCCTTCAATGGCCTCAATATAATCCCTGGCCTCTTGGGGCAGGTCTTGGTAGGATCGAATCCCTGTAAGGTCTTGCTTCCAACCCTTAAAGGTCTTATAAACCGGTTCAAATCCCTCCAACATAGGCGTAAAGGGAAATTCCTTGGTGGTGATGTCTCCCTTTTTATAGGCCACAATCATGGGGATTTCGTCATAACTACTAAGGACGTCCAACTTGGTCAGGGCCAATTCCGTCGCCCCTTGGAGGTTGACGCCATAGCGGCTGGACACACAGTCAAAGTAGCTGATCCGACGGGGTCTACCGGTGGCAGCCCCATATTCATGGCCCAACTCCCTTAACTTGTCTCCCTGGTCTCCCGTTAATTCCCCTATAAAGGGGCCTTCACCTACGCAGGTGCCATAGGCCTTGACAATCCCCACTACAGAATCAATCTTGAGCTTGGGATAGCCGCAGCCCAAGGGGGCATAGCAGGCCAAGGGACTGCTGGAAGATGTATAGGGATAGATTCCATAGTCCACATCCCGCATGGCCCCCAGTTGGGCTTCCAGCAGGATGGACTTGTCCTTAACCGCTTGGTCCAAGATGTCATAGACATCTACAATATAGGGCAAAAGTTCCTCTCTTAATTCCACCAGCCGGTCCCAGATTCCTGTAAAGTCGTATTGGTAGTTAAAAACTTCCTTCTTATATTCCACCAGCTGGTCAAAGTGATCCTTGCACAGGTCCATGTTGTAGAGTTCCCCCAACTGGATGGTTTTTTTCATGTACTTGTCCCCATAGGCCGGGGCAATCCCCTTCTTGGTGGACCCATACTTCTTGTCCTTGAGGCGTTTTTCCTCTTCTTGGTCCTGTTGGACATGGTAGGGCAAAAGTAGGCTGGCCCTGTGGGAAATCTTCAAATTGTCTGGGCCCACATGGATGCCCCCCTCTTTCAACTGGTCAATTTCCCTTTTCAGGCTTTCCAGGTTCACCACCATGCCGGGGCCTAGGATGTTTACCGTCTTTTCGTGGAAGATTCCCGATGGAATTAAGTGAAGGGCAAACTCCCCAAATTCATTTTTTACCGTATGACCGGCATTGTCTCCGCCTTGGTAGCGGACAACATAGTCATATTGGCCGGCAAAGTAGTCCACCATCCGGCCCTTGCCTTCATCGCCAAAGTTTACGCCAACAACAGATGTTATTTTCATTTCACCACTCCTTTTAATACGGAAAATAGTTTAACACAATTCCTAAAGCTTGCCAAACATTATTTAATCAGGTTTAGCAGGTCTCCAAGTTGACCCAAAAGGAGCTGGGGAAGCTTGGAAAGGTTTTGGCCCAGGATGATTCCTTGGGAGGTGCCCGGTTCTTGCCAGATATACTTGAATTGCTTCAATTCTTCCTCTGTCAATTGGCCGATTTGCACGCCCAAAACCACAATTTTTTCTTTTCTCAACTTGGCCAAGGCTTCCTTGACCTTTTCCTTGTCGTTGCTGGCTCCATCGGTAATGACAAAGATAATTTTTAAGAGTTTGTTTTTTTCCAGGAGGTCTTTTTGTTCCTTGTTGAGATTTTCATAGACATCCCTGAGGGGTTTTTCATCATGGGTGTGGCCCGAAAGCCCGTTGAGGTAGGCAATAAGGTCCAACCACTGCTTTTCTTCCTTTTGAAAGGACTGGGGCCGACTCAGGGGCCGGACCTCTTCAAAGTCCGACCCGAAATAGTAGACCTGGGTCTTGATGTCCGTCCTCTTGCCCAAAAGCTTCCGATAACGGACCAGGTAGGCATTTAGGTCTTGGAGGGAAAACAGCATGGCCGACATGGCCCTTTTGGCATAGTGGCGTTTGATGTCATCCATGGACCCGGAATTGTCAATCATCAGAGTCACTTCAATGCCGTCTACCCCGATCATGCTTTTGACCCGGGTTTGGTATTGGCCGTAAATTTCCAGGTCATTCAAAGACCCCTTCCGCATAGACTCTTGGTAGTCCGGATAGCCCCGGACAAATTCATCAATAATCAGGCTCCCCTTTTTCAAGGGCTGCTTAAAGACCTTTTTAAATTGCAGGCTGTTTCTCAACATTTCCTTCCAAAAGGTCTGCATTTGGTTTCGCAGGGGGTTGATTTCCTTTTTGATTTGCTCATATTCAGCCCGGGTCCGCCCCTCTATGGACCAGTGCTTGTCCATTTCTTGAATCTCGTGCTCAATCCGGTTGTCCTTTCTCTCCTGGGCCGTCTGGTCGTCATTGTCAGGAGAGTCCAATTCTTCATTGGCCAGTTGGTCCTGGTCTTGGAGGTCAATGGCGTCAATGGTTTCTTCCTCTTCGTCCATGTCCTCCATAACCTTCATGAGCCTATGCTCTTCCTTGACATCCTGGAATTTCTTTTCCGCCTCCTTGTAGCGGGACTCCAATTCTTCAATCCAAAGCTCCAGGTAGACGGGATAAAAGTAGCCGTCAAAGAGGTCGTCCCGGACCCCTTGGGGGTAGAGGCAGACATCCTTTAAAAAGTCAATGGTGTCCTTGCCCAGGATCTTCCTGTGGATCAATTCATAATTTCCATAGTCCTGGGGAGGATAGCCCGTCAAGGCTTCAATCTCCATATTGTAGAGGTATTGGATGTGGGGAGACCGCTTGTCTAACTTGTCCGTAACCCCCTCATGGACCAAGACCTGGTAGATGGCTTCCGCCGATTCCGCTTCCCGGTAGACAGGCAGCCTTTGGGCCAGATGGACCCCCTGGGCAATCCGGTCCAGGTGGTGGTAAAAGCGCCGGACTTCTGTCAGGATGTAGTCAAAAACACTGGTGGGGTTTAAGTCCTTGCCGGGAAAGAGATCCCGGGCCATCCAAGAATTAAAGTCCTGGGCCTTTTCCATAATCCGGTCCTTGCGGTGGGCCAGGTACTTGTAGTCCTCTTTTAAAAAGAGATAGGACGTCAGCTCATGGTAGATTTTCCACTCCATTTCTTTGGTGGCCAAGCCCCCTTCGTCAAACCATTGGACCGGAACAAAGAGTTGCTTTTCTTTGATGTCAATCCGGAACTTGGGATTTTCCGTAGACCCCAGCACAAGAAAGTGAGGGTCTCTAGAATAGAGGACCATCCCCCTTTTTTCCGCTGCTATAAATTCATAAAGTGTTTCTAAGCCCATCCAATCGACTCCTTGTATCTTTCCATATAGTCCTGGAAACTTTCCGGTTTAGAAGCCCGGGCCTTCATGGCAAAGCCGTTCCAGCCTCCCAAAAGCAGGCTCCCGTCTTCCATTTGCCGGGCCGAGGAAATGTAGGAACTAAATCCATCCAGGTCCTGGTTCACTAGCCCCTGGTCCGGGTGGAGGAGGTAGGCCCTGCCATTGGATTGGTAAAGTAAAACCGTATCCAGATCCAAGGCCAGAGCCTGGTAGATGGGACCTTGAATTCCCTCATAGTCTTGGACAAAGTCCTCTTGGTCCAAGGAAAAACGGGCAATCTTTCCCTGGTCCCCATAGACTAAAAAATCTCCTTGCCAGGATAGGACCCCGTGGGCCTTTTGACCGAAGTCTCCCACTTGCCTATTTCCCAAGGCCAGGACGCCCCCACTGCTGACAGAGAAAATCCCCCGGTCCGTTTCTTGGCCGAAAATCCAAGTTTCCTCAGACCAGGTCCAATCCTTTACCAAGACCAATTTTTGCCAAGTTTCCATCCGGGCCAGGCCCCGAAGGCCTCCGGACCCTAAGACCAAAAGTCCCTCCTGGACCCTCTTTATATAATGGAGGTCTTGCCCCAGGTCCTGGTCCACAGTTTCCAAGTGGTAGTCTCCATTTTTTTCAAAAACCCTCTTTAGGATTCCCTCCCCGCCAGCCAAAAGATAGGATTTGGGCCCCATCTTTTCCACAGCCAGAACATGGCCGTCAAAGCCTTCCAATTCTTGGTCTTCTTCCTCTTCATCCCTGGGCCGGACCAAAATCCTGCCATGGGCCCCGACAAAAAAGTCAGCCCCAGACCAGGTGTCCATATAGACCAGGTCATCCTTAAAGGGCATGGGGATTTTTTCATAGGTCAACCGGTAGTCCATATCCATGGCCCGGTGGCGGCTTAAGAAGTCAATAATCTCTTCCTCTTCCCCCTTTTGCCGCCTTTCCAAATCATCCAGGGTGTCCAAAAAATCTTGGGACACCTGGCCGCTGGCATGGATATCCGTTTCCATAAGTCGGAGCTTTAAGAGCCCCTCCTTTTGCCGGTTGACAAAACTATTAAACTTCATCCTGGTCCCGGTCTCCCAGCCGTTCTACTAGAGAAGTATTTTCCTCCAGGTCCTGGAGGCGGTTTTTAAAGTCCAAAAATTCCACTGGGTCCACTCCTTGACCTTGGTAGACAGAAGCCAATTCTTCCGGGACCTCCTCCCACTGGGGCAGGGGTCCAAACAAGAGGGCCAAAAAGTCCTCCCGGGCCACTTCTTCCAAGTCCAAGGGCAGGTAGTGGTAGGGGCGAGACCGCAATTCCTCCTTCAAGGGAGCCGGTTCCCCTACCCCCCGTCGCTTGACAGTCCAGCCGTCCGAAGACTTGAAAAATCCGTAATTGGCTGCCAATTCCAACAAGAGGTTGACGTCATCATCATTGTGGTTGGAAGAAATAAAGCCTTGGTAGAGGGCCATGGACAGGTCAATCTTTTCCCCAAAGGCCCATTCTTCTAAAATCCGGACCAGGTGGCGCAAACTCATAACCCCTTCCCGTAATTCCACATCCATATCCCCATTGTCATACCAACGGTTGGAGAAAATCAGCTGGGTGGTCTTGGCCAATTGGGCCAACCGGTAGAGCTCTTCCATGGACTTCAAGCCTCCCGGCAGGTAGAGCCTGCCATCTTGCCCCGTTAAAAGAGAAATCAAAACCTGGTAGAGTTGGTTTTTCCCCGGGTCCTCCATCTTGGCAAAGCGGTCGTCAATACTTTGGGGCAGGTAGTCATATTCCAAGGAAATAAAGCGGCTGGAAAAAGCCGGGTTCAAGTCCTCTGTCCCCTCGTAAAAAATAGACTCTGTAGAAATATTCCCCGTTGCAATCAAACCAAAGCCCCGTTTAATAAGGACTTGGCCAATGCCCGTAATGTAAACCGATTCTCCCGGTTTCTTTTGTAGGAGGTCGTTGAGGGCAATAAGGTGCTCCATGGGAATGGCATTGAGCTCGTCAATGATTAAGGGTCGGCCTTCCTTAATAGCCAGGTAGACCTCCTTGGGCAGGTCAATAACTTCCGTACCAAAGTTCCCATACTTCATGCTATAAAGTTGGTTGACCACTTCCTTTTCCCCTTGGGACTTGCCCAACTCTTCCCTTAAGGCCTCCAATTCTCCGTAGGCCTTTTGGATGCTCTTGCCCTCCAAGGCCCCCTTCAACTTCAGAGACTTTTCAATAAATAAGTCCGAAGCCCGGATGTCCTTGTTGCCGGAAATAAAGTAGGGAGAAGGCAAACTTTCCCCTTGAACTTGGTCATAGGCCCTTTGGTAAATTTCCCGGTAGTCCTCTTCCTGGGCCTTGTCCAAAAGTGGCCAAAGGACTTGGTCTAAGTGGACCTCAAAAGAAAAAACCTCCATGGCCTCATAGGCCAATTCCGTCTTTCCCGTTCCCAAGTGCCCCCGTAAAAAGACCGCATCTCCCCGGTGCAAGACATCAGTAATCCGGCCAATGGCCTCCCGGACATAGGCAGTCAAGACCAGGTTGGAGTGCCTAGCCTCTTGGTTCTTTTGGAAAAAAACCTCCCCATAGGCCAAAAAGTGGATGGGGTCAATTCCCTTAAAGTCCTTGATTTGGTCCCGGAGCAAGATTTCATCCAGGGCATACTTGCGGGTTTTTGCATTGGACACAAACCGCTCCTTGGACTTTCTCTTGGCATAGTAACGGTGGATGGCCTTGGTGTAGGCCAAATCTTCTAAAAGAGCCTCCAAGACCTCTTTCTTATCCTCTACTTGTTTGCGGAACCAGGCAAAAGCCTCCGGGTCCTTTTTCACCGGTTCCAACCAACTTTCTACTTGTTTCGTCACGTTTCCTCCTTCAAATTCTTACCATCTATATAAAAAAATACACAATCTTCCATTATATATAAGTATAATACATTCCCCAGCAAATGAACACACTTTTCAAGTAAAATACACACTTCAAAAGAAAGTAGCCTAAATAATCTCTGGCTAAATTGTCCCAACAACTTTTCTCTTCCCCTTCCCCATCTCCAACCAGGTTAAGATAGGATTCCTCTTAATAGCTTCTCCCCCCATGCAATTTATTTACGTCCAGAAATCTTTATACTATAATAGGCTTATAAGTCCAGTAGAAATCTAGGAATTTACATAAGTCAATACAAGCATAAGCAACCAGCTAGAGCCTATTGTGTAAAATGGAATGAATACTTGGAGGAAACTATGCCTACAGAAAAACACAAGCAAATAAAATCATCTGCAGCTGAATATTTAACCTTTATTGCTGCTAGTGGCAATGACCAGGAAGCTATCGAAATTAGATATGAAGATGAAAATATTTGGCTAAGTCAAAAGATGATGGCAGCTCTTTATGATGTTAGTGTATCGGCAATAAATCAGCATCTAAAAAAAATATTTAACGATAACGAACTAGACGAAAATTCAGTTATTAAGAAATACTTAATAACTGCAAACGACGGAAAATCATATAATACAAAACACTATAACCTACAAGCAATTATTGCAGTAGGCTTTAAAGTAAATAATGAACGTGCCGTCCAATTTAGAAAATGGGCAAACCAAATTGTAAAAGATTTTACAATTAAAGGTTGGGCCATGGATGATGAAAGACTCAAGAATTCTGGCACAAGGCTTACCAAGGATTATTTCGAAAAATTACTTGTAAAAATTCGTGAGATTCGATTATCTGAAAGAAGATTCTATCAAAAAATCACAGATATCTATGCCACATCTTTAGACTATGATCCATCTGCAAAGGCAACAAAAAGGTTTTTTGCAGCTATTCAAAATAAATTGCACTATGCAATTCATGGAAAAACTGCAGCTGAATTAATTGTAGATAGAGCCAATCACAAAAATAAAAATATGGGACTTACAACTTGGGAAGGCTCCCCAGATTCAAAAATTCATAAATATGATGTAATCGTTGCAAAAAATTATCTAAACGAAGAAGAATTAAATCAAATGCAAAGAATTGTTTCATCTTATTTGGATATGGCAGAATTACAAGCCGAAAGACATATCCCGATGACAATGGAAGATTGGGAAAAAAGATTAAATGGATTTTTACAATTATGGGATAAAGAAATCTTAAACGATGCAGGAAAAGTCTCGGCAGCTCTTGCTAAAAAACACGCAGAAAGTGAGTTTGAAAAATATAGAATTATACAAGACCAGCTCTACAAAAGCGATTTTGATAAATTCTTGGAACTTGAAGAAGATAGCAAAAAGTTAAAGGAATAAGTTCATAGGCCCTTATGACCTATCATTTTAGTTGTAAGTTTAAAGAGATGAAAATGGAGCACCCCTTAGGGAATGCTCCTTTTTTCATCTCTTCCGCCGCTTTTATAGCCTTAAATAGGCCACCACATAGGCATCCGGCCCCGAGTGAGTTCCCAAGACAGCCGTTACAGGCCCCTCCAAATATTGGTCCGCCCCGTCAACCAGGTCCCCCAACTTGTCCTTGACCTCTCCTAGCTTGTCCCGGTCCCCGGCATAGGCCAGGGCAAGATAATAAGGCTCCCCGCCGGCCAGGTCCATCCGGACCTTGTCCACAATAAAATTCAGAGTCCGCTTCTTCCCCATGAC
Organism: Urinicoccus massiliensis; assembly: GCF_900120405.1. Lineage (GTDB taxonomy): Bacteria > Bacillota > Clostridia > Tissierellales > Peptoniphilaceae > Urinicoccus > Urinicoccus massiliensis. The sequence continues at coordinate 637,075 of NZ_LT635492.1, forward strand.
TGACTTGTAATTTTCTATACTTCCATCTTCAGCCAGGGTTAAAATGGGATTCAGCCTGAGACTGCCACCAATGAGACCCTTGACTCGACTCAGCCGGCCACCCCGCACCAGGTATTTCAAGTCCCCTACCCCAGCAAAAATTTTCACATTCCTTTTCTTTTCCTCCAGTTTCTCAGCAATCTCATCCAAGATCAAGCCCTCTTGAATGAGCTGGTGGCCATAAGTCAGCAAGAGCCCCTGGCCCATGGTGATGGTCTTACTGTCAATTAAGCGATAGTCCATATCCTGACTGTCCAGGGCCAAGCGCATAGAATTATAGGTCCCTGAAAGACTTTGCGATACCGCTATGGCCAAAATTTTACCATAGCCCGCCTCTTGAATCTGCTGAATCTTGGTCAGAAAATCCTCCACCCCCGGAGCCGAAGTCTTAGGCTCCTCCGTCTCTATCCGGTCATAGAGCTCCTGAGGACTGATTTCCTCCAAGTCCTTCTTGGACCCATCCTGAAAATTCACATAGAGGGGGACGATAAAAATACCCACCTCCCGGTTTTCCCTTACATTACTTGCCGAATCCGATAATATTGCAATCCTAGTCATCTTGTCCCTCCTGGTGGTATATTCCCCTTGCTTTTAAAATCTCCCGGGTTAGGGTCTGGAAGGCAAAAGCCTTAATGGCTATGGTCAAAGAGACGCTATCCCAGTCAGCCTCAAAGCCCCCGTAAGACATCCCCTTGCCCACTTGCAAGGCAGCCAAAAGATCCCTTAAAGACCCCTCTAAAATATCCATAAATTCATTGTAGGCCCTTTCAATCCCCATGATGCCCAGCTGGAGGTCAATCCCCTCCTTGATACTCTCAAGAGGAAGCAACTCCTTCAAAACCGCCACCACCATCAAAACCCCTATGTGGTCCCGGTAGTATTTTTTATTCACAGGCTTGGGAATAATGCCATTTTTGACATAATTGTTAATCATGCTGGAAGTCAAAGTCACCATATCCGGAAAATAAGACAGCAAATGCTCCTCCAGATAGGTTAAAACCTGCATGGAATAAAGCCCATAGTCCGGAATATCCTCCCAGTTCGTTTTTTTAAATTCCCTTAAAGCCTTAAAATTTTCCATAATCACCCAGTCCTATAAATTATTTTATCTAGTTTTTAAAACTAGCTGTTTTATTTTAACTCATTTTCCCCCTCTTGCCAAGCCCCTTTAAAAAATTTAAAGGTCAGGGAAATTAGGTCTTGGAAAAATCGTAAGAGACAGTTTTTCATGGCTTTGGGCATAAAAAGAGAAGTAGATTTTCCTCTACTTCCCTTGCTTCTTTCTATTTTATTTTTCCTGGTATTTTTCAATGACTTTTTCTACTTGTTCTTCAAGCTCTTCCCTGTTTGGGATATACAAGGTGTATTTTGATGCGAATATTTTATTTGATAAATTTCCTAGAGCGTATTCTGCCTGTACTCCGTCCTTATCTGTACACAAGATTATTCCTATTGGTTCATTGTCCATCTCATCATTGACTTCTGCCTTATAATAATTGAGATACATATTGATTTGCCCAACTGCTTCCGGCATTAGCTTACTTGTTTTTAATTCGATTAAGACATAGGACCTTAATATTTTATTGTAAAATACCATGTCCACGTAATAGTGAGTGTTGCCTAAAGTTACTCTTTGCTGGCTACCTACATACATAAAACCCTTACCAAGTTCAAGCAAGAATTTTTCAATATGATCTATGAGTGCTTTTTCTAAATCACTTTCCATCATTGGCTTTTCTTCTGGCAAGCCTAAAAATTCAAACACATAAGGATCTTTTACAAGGTCGGCTGCCTTACTTATTTCATTGCCCTTTAAGGCTAGGTCTAGGACTTTTTCTTTGTTTTCTTCTCCAGATGATAGGAGCAATCTTTCGAAAAGTGAAGTTTTTATTTGTCTTTTAAGTTCTCTTACTGACCAATTTGCATTGATACTTTCTTTTTCATAGAAGCTTCGCTTTTTCTCATCGCTGATGGATAAGAGTTCACAATAATGGGACCAGGTCAATTTGCCAGACAGTGTCTGGCAAATTGGATAGCATAAATATAGGTTTCTCATATTCTGTAAGTTAGATCTTGAAAATCCTCTACCATATTCTCTTGTAAGTTGTCTTGACAAGTCGTTTATAAGCTCTTTACCATACTCTGCTCTTTCTGAGTGACCTTGCTCATCTTCTACGATGATGCGTCCAATCTCCCAGTAAGTTTGCACCAATATACTATTGACTTGTCTTGCAACTTCATTCCTTGCCTTATCCATCAATGTTTTTATACTCTGAAAAACATCATTATGAACCCTATCAATCGTATCCATATAACCACCTCTTTGCCTTCTTTATTACAGTGATTATATCATAAATATTCAATTTTTATTTTTCTATTCACCTGGATTTTCTTTATTAAAATTTTAAATTTAGAAACCCAATTCTCTTAAGCCCCTTTAAAGCCAATAAAAATATAGATGATTAAAAGCATCCCCCCAACAAGGAGCAATGTAGAAATAACCCCCTTGATCATAGCTCCTAGTAGCTTTCTGTTCCATTTTTTTGATAAATCCCTAAGAGCTTCTGCTTCATTTAAGTTTACATCTACATCTTGTTTAGGAAGACATGTCGATTTCATCTGCCTGAACATATCTTCACATCTACTGCATTCAGACAAGTGTTCCTCTACCACTTCTTTACTTTCTTCACTGCATACCCCATCTATATATAGGGGAAGTAGGTCTTCAATAATCTTACATGAAATGTCCATTATATCCCTCCGTCAACTTATTTTTAGCCCTATAAAACACAACCCTTGCCCAACCATCCGATTTACCAAATAAATCACCAATTTCTTTAAAAGATAAGTCCGCAAAAGCTCTCAGGGTAAATACCTCTTTATATGGTTCTTCTAACTTGTGTAAAAGACCATGTATCTCTAGAATCCCTTCTCTTTTCTCAAGCTCATCTGTAAAATCTATCTCCCATGTCAAATACTCACAGTTGCCATCAATAGGGAGATTTTTCTCTTCCTTTTTGTAAAAATCATATAGGGTATTTTTTGCAATTTGACATAGCCAAGTATATATTTTGCAATCCCCCTTAAATGTCTCCATTTTCTTTAGGGCCTTGAAAAAGGTTTCTTGAGTGATTTCTTCCGCTATATGCTCGTCACGACTCATGGTTAAAACATATAAATAAACCTTAGAAAAATATTCTTTATAGATCATTTCATAAGTATCTTCCAACAAAATCACTCCCTTCCATCTTTTTCTACCTATTAGACGATTGTATATACAAAACGTTACAAAAACTTTATATCCTTTTTCTTGATTTCTATAGATTTTACTGACTTATTATGCTTTTATACTTGTCTTTTTCTTTTATTTTAGCTCAAAACTCTATGGTAAAGAAAAGGATACGTATATTTTATAAGGAAAAATAAACGTTGGCATACAAGGCCCCAACATTTATTATAGAATGAACCTCTTATTACAATCATTTAAAAGGTATAAAAAAGACGATATTGCAATCGCATATCGTCTAGTACCTGTTATTACTACTTCATTTCATTTTCTTCTAAGTCTTTTAAACTTATACCCTTTTCAGTTTTCCATTGTATTTTCCCATTTGCGTTAGTTCCCAAAACAAAGGCCGCAGCGTAGGATGGACTATTGAATAAATAATTTTTGCTTATTCTTCCATCAATAATCTCATTTTTATTTATGCATTCCTTCCTCAGTTCTTTTATTGATTTTGGAATGGCTGTAGAATCTATAGTTTCTATCATGCTGCCTTTTAATACTACAAAACCTTCATCTGTTCTTTTACATTTTGCCTCTATCAATCTATTTGACTTGCCACTTTTTCTGGAAAGATATAGTAATAGTTCTTTATCACCATTATTATTTTCACTTGATTCTTTTGGTGTTCTATCAACTATAGGAACAAATAGTTTATACCCTAGTACTCCAAGAACCATTTTAGAATATTCTATAAAGTCTTCTAACTCAGATTCTTTTTCTTCCGTTACATTGCCAGGGTTTGGATCATTTCCATTTCTGACTTTATATCTATCTACATCTATAGCCATGTTAGTGAATTTGTTCTCTAAGTAAGAAATTTCTGTAGGTCCAAATGAGTTATTTTGTGTGGTTAACATTACTGCTTCAGAAAAATAAAATTCATTTTTCAGGTGTTCAGCGACCCTATATAAAACTCCCTCACCATTTTTTCTAATTCCTGCTTGACCTATATATACTTCATCATCTCCATCATCATTCTTGCCAAATAAAAAATATACTCCACTTTGCTTTAAATCTTGCCTGTCTTTGCATTTTTCAAGATATGGTCTTGGAACTTTATAGACTATGCCCGTCCAATTTGATAAGGTACACTTTATTCTTCCTGTAACTTCTCCATCCATTAAAAAAGATTGAAATTTTTACTGCTTTTCATCATAAGTACTCCATACATTAAATGGTTAAATATATTATACCCTTTTAAAATATTTTTATTTGTATTTTTTAAATAAAAAAGCCTGATTGACTTTTAACTTAGAAATTACGCTGTCCCCATAAAGTTGTACCTATTTCATTAAAGCTTACTCTGATGTTTTTTGTCACTTCCTCCCCTCTAGGTGCGTAAAAGCTTTACCCTACATTTCTCTTTCTGCATTTTACTAGTATAAATTTCTTAATTTTCTTTATTCATTATAATACTTTATAAACTCTTTAATTGTCTATTCTAAGTACTCATGTGAATAAAATTTATTTCCGTATTCTCCGTTTAATCAGTAAACTAGATTCTATTGAACTATACCTATAATCCAATCCACCACATGGAATGTCGCTTGAAGTCCATGCACAGTATTATTGGAAAATTAGATTCTCTTGCTCCTCTGGATAAATTTGACCCTAGCCTTTAGAATTTAATGCTAAGTAAGATGAGCGTAAATGAGGATGAAAGTTTTGAATTTAAATATACTAAAGATTTATAAAAATAACCCCTTATGAAAATAAAATTCCACCAGGAGTTATTTTTTAATTAGTTATTTACTTAAAGTAATATTTGACATAGTTTGTTTTTTAAAAGTTCTCTTCTCTCTTCAATAAATTTAGGGTAGTTTTCATAAGTATATTCCATATTAGGTAGATAGTTAATGTTCCTATAATTAAATTTACCATCTTCTGTTGGTTGATGAGAATTGAACCATTTATCAAAATCTGTATCAAGTTTTTCTTCATTTAGTTGAGCAGCTAATAACTGAAGATTTGTAATATCATTAACAGAATTAATGTATTCATCAAGTTTATTTTCTGATACACCTTGTTTTTTTAGATAGCTTCTTTTAAATTTGCTCTTTGGATAGATATGATCAATATGGAACTTATTGTTAAAATCTAATGAAGGATATAGCAACATTAGGGTAGATAAGGTATCACTTTTTCCATATCTCAAATTCAATAAAAACTCATTTATATCATCTTCAGTGAATAGAATGGATTTATTTGTTCCCTTAAATCTTTCTTGTATTTTTTCAATAGGAAATTCATTGTTAGAGTTTTCTTTTATAATTTCTCTAATTGGTCTTAATACATTGTCTGGTTGACCACTAAATACTTTTTTAAGAAGTGATGAAATAAGCCACTTCTTAATTTTCTCTTTGTCACTTCTATTATTTCCTGAATCAATAAAATTATCTGGATTCCCAATTATCATAAGGTAATAGGCTATTGGGATTAATGCATTATTAGAAGATAATGTCTCTCCCGAATATCCAAAGGAAGATACCAGTAAGACCGCCTGTCTAATAGATTTCTTTATAATCTTCCATTTACTTTCTATATCTTCCATATTCTTTTTATTAAAATTATCAACTTTAAATGCTATATCTGATAAATCGCTTAATACTAAGGCAGATTTTAGAACAAAGTCTTTATTAATTCTAAATCCATCGCCCATTTCATTTACTTCATTAACAAAGTCTATGATTTCTTCCCTAGCATCATGATTGTCCCACTGAGCAGATGCAATGGACAAAAGTAGGTCTGAGTAACTTAGTTTTGTCCCACCACTATTAACCCTTATAAAGATATTTAAAACTTTATCCAATTCTGTAGAATCTTCTTTGTAGTAGCTTATCGTTCCAGCCTTGTTTATTATATTATAAAGTTTAGACAGAGCATTGATTGCAAACCTTGATTGCTCCTTTGTATATGAAAAATCTTCAGAAAAACTTATATTATCATTAACATAAAGAGAAACATCGCCATCTTCAGTCATATCTAATATTTTACCAACTTCAAACCAATAGTTGTCTTGATCATTTTCAACTTCGTTTTCAGGTAAAAATTTAAAATTATATTTATTATTACTGTTTTTTGGCTTTCCTAGCAAATTTAAATATAATTTTCTAGTTGGATATGCATTCGGATTCGTTCTTGATGCATATTTACGTTTATAAGCATAAGTTCCTTTAAGACCTAAGTAAATCGAAGTTAATCTTTGTTGACCATCTAAAACGGCAATTACTCCATCTGAGCCTTTTAAATCCACCTTTTCATTGTGCTTATTTTTAACCTCATGGTAATTTTTCATAAAGGCATAAAAATCATAGTCTGTTACATGCTCTTTATTTATTTGCCAAAATAAAAATGTCCCAATTGGATACTCTCTCATCAAAGAGTCAAATAGTGTTTCAATTTGTTCGGCATCCCATACATATTCACGCTGTATAGATGGCAATACATATCGATTGGATGAAATATCCTTAATTACCTTTGCTATAGTGAGTGGTGTTTGATAAGCCATTGTTCTCCTCCAAATGTTTTGCACTGAGTTAAATTACTTTATTGTGCTCTATATATACCCTCGTATATCATTAAATACTCCAATATAAAAATCATTAAAAGGTCTCCATTTAAACTTTATATTCTGTGTACATGAGATGCGATTCTAAAAAAACTAGCAATAAAAAGACCTCTTCTTAGTGGTCTGTAAAACTACCCGGCATCTACGTTTTAGTAGAAGCGGTCAATGAGGTTTTCAAAGATGTAGCCCATCTTGATGGGGTCAAAGTGGTCTTCGGACAGGTCTAGTTCGGAAAAGGCCTTGACTCATGTAACTTCCTCCTTTTTATTCAAAACTTTAAAATTTTCACTCTATTAAATCTTATTATAGCATTGATTTGGCCTTAAATAAACGTTTCTAGGTTCTTGCTCTTTATTTAATTTCTAAAGTCTTAAAAGGGTTATTTGCTGGGGTGAACTTGAGTATTCACTGGTCATCACAAGAGCTCTTAATTCTTATAGGACCAAAAAAAGGCTGCTAGCAGAATGATCATGCCATTTGCTAGCAGCCTTTTACTTGTCCTTAGAGGTCAAAGACCTGGCTGGGATTTTCAATATAGGAAATCTTTTGGCCAATGGTGGCCCTGAGGACATGCTGGGTTTCCTGGTCCCCCTTCTTAGTAACAAAGACCAGGTCGTAGCTGTCATCATCTGGGTCCACTCTTTTAACAGAAACCAGGTCCACCTGGTCCAGGCTCTTCTCTCTTAGGGGGAAGTAGGGGTAGTCCCCATTGGCCACCATCCTATCCAGGGCCTCTTGGGTCATGACTTCCTTAAAGGGGTCATAGAGGGCGGGCAGGTCTTGGTCGGCTTCTTGGCTTAGGTCTCCATCCAGGCTAAGGACCTGGCCTGCCTGGCTAAGGTCTTTTTCCAACTGCTGCCAGTCCTCTTCCTTAAAGTCCAGCTGGGCCAGGTAGACCTGGGCAAAGTCTTGGGCCAGGGCTTGGGCTGGGTCTTGGGTTTTTTTGGGGCCACAGGCCACCAGGGTCAGGGCCAGACCGAATAAGGTAAAGATAGCTATTCTTTTCATAAGATTCCTCCCTTGTTTCACTTGTTACAAGTTATAATATGGGCTTTCTCTCTTTTCTTGTCCTTCTAGTATTTACCAAGTCCATTTTCTAGGCCCACTTAAACCGGCTGGGCCTTGCTTGTCTAGCTTCACTTTCTTAATAATCATTATAGCATTAATTTTTACCTTAATTAAAGGCAAGTCCTAAATTTTATTTCCTGACTAAATCCCCCATCCTTTGGGTATCAATACTAGGCAAAGGAGAGGATAGAATTGATCTTATACCGCAACACCAACTTGTCCATTGACGAATTAAAGGACCGTTTGGAAAACCAGGCTCTTTTTGACCCGGACTCCAGTCAATCCTTGGATACCAAGGAGCTTTTAAGCAATGTGACGGGCTGGTTTGAAACCCAACAACTCTACAATGGTGCCTTGAAGGAAATCAGCACCAAGTTGGAAATTCTGGACGAAGAATTTCAAATGAACTATACCTATAATCCAATCCACCACATGGAATGTCGCTTGAAGTCCATGCACAGTATTATTGAAAAGATGAACCGGCTCCATATTCAAAAGACCATCCCTTCCATGCGGGAACATATTACGGATATTTCGGGGATTCGGGTGATTTGTCGCTATCTACATGATGTCTACATTATCGAAAAAATGCTCTTGGCCCAAGACGATGTGACCTTTATCCGGCGGAGGGACTATATCCAAGAGCCCAAGGAGTCGGGCTACCGCAGTCTCCACCTCCTGGTTAAGGTGCCAGTTTTCTTGTCTAAACGCAAGGAGTCTGTCCCGGTGGAAATCCAGCTCAGGACGATTCCCATGGACTATTGGGCCAGTCTGGAACACGACCTCCAATACAAGAACACCAAGAAGGACAAGGAAATCCACCACAAGGAGCTCAAGACCTGTGCCCGAAAGTTGGCGGAAATTGAAGAAACTATGCAGGGGATCCACCGGGATACGGTGGACTTGGAAAATTTTTCTCTCCCCCTGTCTTAATTTGACTTGGCCTGGTGGCCTGTCTTTAGAAAAACCGGCAGAAGGTCCTCTTCCCTCCTGCCGGTTTTTGTATCTTTTATCTTTAAGCAAAAAGAACCCCGTTTGGGGTTCTTTGTCTATTTGCTCTTATTGGGGTCTATGGCTGATAATCCGGCCGTAGTTGCCGTCTTTTCTCCGATAAACTACGCAAACTTCGTCTTGGTCTGTATCCAGGTAGACGAAAAAGTTGTGGTTTAAGAGGTCCATTTGTAGGATGGCTTCGTCTATAGCCATGGGTCTTAGGTCGAAGTCCTTGTTCCGAATCAATTGGCCGTCGGGGCTTTCTTCATCCACTGGGGCTTTTTCTTGGTCGAAGTTTTCAAACCGAATGCTGTTGTTGTTTTGGTATCTTTTCTTTAATTTTGTCTTATACTTACGAACTTGTCTTTCCAAGGCTTGGACGGCAATATCTATGGATGCGTACATATCATCAGTGCTTTCTTCTGCCCGGAGAATGTGGCCAGGTAAAAAGACGGTAATTTCTACCTTGTGGTGGCCTTTTTTGGTGGAAAAGGTAACCTTGGCCCGAATTTCTTCTTGGAAGTACCGGTCTAATTTAGATAGTTTTTTTTCAGCCTGTTCCTTCAAAGCGTCGGTTAATTCTAAATTCTTACCTAAAAATTCAAGTTTCATATAAAGCACTCCTCTCTGTGCTTTATATATACCCAAACTTATTTTTTTTAACTGATTTTTTACTTTGTTTTGAGAAGAATTGTCAGACCTCTTAAGGTTTGCTATACTTATCTTGGTGATTTATTTTATGAAAATTTGGCGGGTCCGTATTGGTATGCGGACATTTAAAACGGCCCTTTCGGTGGTGATTGGTCTCTACTTCTCCCACCTCTTAAATTTACAGGCTCCTATTTTTACGGCCATTGCCTCTATTACAACCATGCAGCCTTCTTTTACGGATACTTCAGAGCAGGTCAAGCGTCGGCTTTTTACCTGTGTTTTTGGTGTCATTTTCGGCTATCTCTTGGCCCAGATAACCCATAATCCTCTCTTCACTCCTATCCTGGCCGGGATTGGCGTGATTTTTACCATTGTCCTCCACCAGCTGACGGGACAAAAGAATATGACGACCCTGGCCTGTATCGTCTTTGTGGCTTCTTTTGCCACCCGGACCAACCACATGACTTACGGAATCAACCGCTTGATTGGTACCTTTTTGGGGGTGGCCATTAGTGTCTTGATCAATGTCTTGATCCGGGCTCCCAAGGTCCACGAGGACTTTTTCCAAAGTGTTCAAGAGGCCTACCGGGAAATTTTTGACCTGACCCGGAACTGTCTCCTCCTGCCCTATCCCTCGGACTTGTCCCATCTGGAGGCGGCCATTAACAAGGTCAACAACTACTACCACATGTTGGACGAAGAAATCCACTCGCCCTTTTATTCGGGCAAGGACTTTAAGATCCCCCACGCCATTATTGAGGTGATTAATGAAATCTACCTGCGTTTTCAGCTTTTGGAGGAGTTAAAGCCCTTTACACCGACGATTTTCGGGAAGAATATCGAAACCATTGAAAGTCTCTTTTCCTACACCATCCTCTACCAGGGGGACCTGAAAAGGGAGGAGGCTATTGTCTACAACTACCATATTGAGGTGATTTTAAAGGATGTCTTCCGCTTGAAAAATTTTGTGGAGGAAAATTCTCTTTAAGGTCTTTTACCTGCAAAGGAAAGAGTGGCCCTGGGGCCACCCTTTTTCTATTTCTATTCCTTATTTAATTCTATAAAGACTTGGAAGTAGTCGCCGTCAATGACGATGCGGAATTCGCCACCCAGGGCTTCTACCAGGTTTTTGGCTATATGGAGACCCAGGCCGGACCCTTCTGTGGTCCGGGACTTTTCTCCCCGGACGAATTGTTGCATGAGTTCATCGGCAGAAATTCCCAGGCGGTTCTTGCTGACATTTTTCATGGAAAAATAGTACTTGGATTGGTCCTGGATGAGTTTGGCGTAGATTCTTGTATTTTCCAGGGCATACTTACAGGCATTGGACAGGGTGTTGGACAGGATCCGGCCCAGGACTTCGGGGTCGGTGTAGATTTGGGCATAGTCGCTGTCGGAATTGTAGATAAATTCCAGGCCCTTGGCTGTAAGGTCGGATTCAAAGTCTCCAAAGATCTGGCTTAAAAGTTCGTTGAAGTCAATGACGACTTTTTCCACCTGGACATTGCCGGACCCAGTTTTTGAGGCATCAATGAGGTTGATAACCAGGCTCTTTAGGCGTTCGGAGTTGCGACCCAGGATCCGGATGTAGTTTTTGGCTTCTTCGTCCATGGTCTCCTTGCTACTTAGGATGTCGGTGTAGTTGATGATGGAGGTCAGGGGGGTTTTCAGGTCGTGGGAGATGTTGGTAATGAGGTCGGTCTTCATTTTTTCCGACTTCATCCTTTCTTCTACGGCATCGGATAGGCCGTCCCGGATGTTGCCCAGTTGGACCAGGGCCTTGATGCTTGCCTTTTCGGCCAGGTGGGTTTCCATTTGGGGCATCCCCAGGCTGGCAGTTTCTTCAATCCCCTCAATGACCAGGACAAATTGGACTCTTTCTTTTTCGAAAAACAGGAGGGCCCGAAAGACCAGGGACAGGACCAGGGTGAAGGTCTCTCCCAGGACGAAGAGGCCCAGGAGGAGGATAAAGAGCAGGAGGATATTAGCCGCGGCATAGTAGATAAAGGAATTGGACTTGGAACTTTCCCGCATGAGGGCCACGGTGAAAAAGCGTCGGACCCCGGGAATGGGTAGGAGTTTTACCAGGCAAAGGCCCAGGTCCACCAGGACCAGGTTGATATATACCCAGTCATCCCAATAAAAAATCCGGGCCAGGGCGTAAATCAAGAGAAAGAATTCTATAAAGACTTCTTCGATATAGGCCCGGTAAAAGATATAGTCATAGATTTTAGAAAACAATCGCCTAAGTTTTTTTACCATACTAGCCTTCTATCTTGTAGCCCATGCCATAGACGGACTTAATGAGGTCGGGCTTTCTGGGGTTGATTTCCACCTTGTCTCTTAGGTGGGAAATGTGGACGCTGATGACTTTTTTCACATCATGGGCTTCTTCTTCCCAGACTTGTTCATAGATTTCGTCGCTGGAAAAGACTCTTCCTTGGTTTTTCATCAAGAGGAAGAGGATCTTGTATTCATAGGGAGTCAGGCTGGCCACTTCCCCGTCCACGGTGACGGTTTTGCTGGCGTCGTTTAGGACCAGCCGGCCAATTTGGATTTGGTCCTGGTCAATGTCTGCCGACCCCAGGTTCATGTAGCGTCTCAGGGAGGAATTGACCCGGGCAATGAGTTCAATGGCGTTAAAGGGCTTGGTGATGTAGTCATCGGCCCCGACATTTAAGCCCAGGATCTTGTCGGTGATTTCCGACTTGGCCGACAGGATGATAATGGGGATGTTCTTGCTTTCTCGAATTTTTAGGATGGCTGTCATGCCGTCCATTTCGGGCATCATCAGGTCCATCAAGATTAGATGGATGGTTTCTCTTTCCATGATGTCCAGGGCTTCTTTGCCGTTGTAGGCTGGAAAGACCTTGTAGCCCTGAGCCTTTAAGTAAATTTCTATGGCTGAAACGATGTCTTTTTCATCGTCGCAGACTAAAATATTGTATTGCATTTTTCCACCTCTTTGTCTTTATTATACAACATCTTTTGGCCTTCTTGCCTCTCTTTTCCCTTTCGCAAGAAAATCTTAGTGAAAAATACGATATCTTGGGTATCTATATTTATTAGGAAAGGAGCTTTTATGTTAGAAAAGTTAAAAACCTGGCTTTACCGGCACCGGAACAACCCCGTTTTGAGTTTTCTCGATGCCCTGGTCAAGCGGATACTTGAATTTGAAGTTTTTCCCAGGGCCGGACAGTTGTCTTATTTTACCACCCTGTCCTTGTTTCCCTTTATCATTGCCCTTTTAAATATCTTGAACTATACCTCCCTGGTGGACCCTTCCTTTATCCGGAACCTGGTGTCCTACCTACCCAAGTCTACGGCCTCTGTTATCTTGACCTTTGCAGACCAAATTGCCCTGAACTCTTCGGCTTCTTTGTTGAGTATTTCTTTGATTATGGGTCTTTGGTCGGCCTCCAGCGGTGTGCGCCAGTTGATTAAAATCATCAACGGGGCCTACCAGCTCCAAGAAAATCGTAATTTTTTTGAAATGGCCTTTTTGGGTCTGGCCTTTACCCTGGGACTAATTGTCATGATCTTGCTCTTGCTCTTCTCCCGGATTATCGGGTCCGAGCTCATCCAGCAGCTCAACAACTACTTTCCCCTAAACCAAGACCTCATTGGTTTTTTGTACCGGTCCTTGAATATCATCGGGCCTATTTATGCCTTGATTTTCCTGGTTTGCCTCTATGGCATCAGCCCCAACCTTCCCATGAAAAAATTGGGCCTAAAGAGCCTCCTGCCTGGAAGTCTTTTTGCCCTGGTGGGGATTTTATTGGGAACGGTCCTCTTTACCTATTATGTGTCGAATTTTGGCAAGTATGCCATGACCTATGGTTACTTTGCCGGCATGATTCTTTTGCTCTTATGGATCTACCTGGTGAATATCGTCCTGCAAGTGGGCTGCCAAATCAATGCCCTGGTCTATTTAAAAAGACAGGGGGGCTTGACTTGGCCCCGGGAGGATTCTGTTTTAAAGGACCTCTTGCCTGGAGAAACTAAGCCGACAGACTGACGGGGTAGACTTGGTTGACTCCGGCTTCTTCCAGGGCCAGGCTGGCCTGGTAGAGGGTGGACCCCGTCGTTAGGATGTCATCCAACAATAGAATATTTTTGCCTTCCAGGTCCTTGGCCCGGAAGGCTTGGACTAGGTTTACCTCCCTTTCCTTGGCAGACAGGCCAAGTTGCAGGGGGGTATTTTTTATTTTCTCCAGCTTGCCCCTATAATAGCTTAGGCCGGATAGGTGGTGGATTTCCATGCCAATGAGGTCCATGGGGTCAAAGCCTCTTTTTTTTAGGGTCTGTCTGGCTGAAGGCACCACCACAAAACCATCCAGGTCTTGGGAAAGGTCCATGCTTCCCAGGACTTGGATAAAGAGGTGGGCCAGGGTCTTGGCCAGGTAGGTCTTGGATTCAAACTTGTAGTCGGTCAGGATTTTTCGCAGGCTACCGGTGTAGGAAAAGCCAGTGTAGATGGCCCGGCCATTTTTTTGCCTATGGCCAGGTTGGAAGTCCAACCGGTCACAGCACTGGGGACAGAGGTAGGGGATGGCCCCTTCTTTTTCCCGGCAGAGATAGCAGGTGTGGTCTTGGAAAATTTCTAAAAAATTCATAGGACCACCTCGGTTTCCAGGCGACGGACCAGGCCGGTTCTTCTCTCCAGCTGGTCCTTATTTTTCAGCATTTCTTGGAGAGAGTCCAGACTCCCTACCAGGATGACACCTCTTTTCCCCCGGGTAATGGCTGTATAGAGGATGTTCTTGCTTTGGAGGATGGCCGGGGCCCAGGAACAGGTCATAATGGTAATGGGGTATTCGCTTCCCTGGGCCTTGTGGATGGTGGAGGCATAGGCCAGGGTCAATTCGTCCAGGTCGTATTCCTGGTAGTCCACATGTTTCATTTCATCATAGACCACCTTGAGGCTCTTGGTCTCGGGATCTACAGAAAGGATCCGACCCAGGTCGCCGTTAAAGACTCCCTCTCCCTCCTTGGCATAGACCTCGGACTGGATGGACCACTTTAGCTGGTAGTTGTTTTTAATGTGCATGACCCGGTCCCCTGTCCGGAAGATCATATTTTTATAGGTGATTTCTTTTTTATCTTCTTGGGGAGGGTTCAGGGCTTCTTGGAGCCTTTGGTTGAGGATGGTCACCCCAACAGGTCCCTTGTGCATGGGACTTAGGACCTGGATGTCCTCCATGGGGTCTAGGTCGTAGTAGTCCGGCAATCTTTTGGAAATCAGATCCACAATGGTTTGGGCTATGGCCTCTCCCTGGGCCTGGATAAAGAAAAAGTCGCCGTTTTTTTGGTTCATGACCAGGGGGCGGTCCTTTAAAATATTGTGGGCATTTTGAACGATATTGGACTGCTCTGCCTGGCGGAAAATCTTGGTTAATTCCACGGTGGGCACCCGGCCGGAGGCAATGATGTCTCCCAGGACATTCCCCGGCCCCACACTGGGAAGTTGGTTGTGGTCTCCCACTAGGATCAACTTGGTTCTTTCATCCAGGGCCATGAGGATTTGAACCATTAAAAAGATGTCCACCATGGACACCTCGTCCAGGATCAAGACATCGGCATCAATTTCATTTTCTGTATCTTGGAAGTCCACCCAGTCTTCATGGGGGGTCAGGTCTAAGAGTCGGTGGATGGTGGAAGCGGGTCTGGCTGTGGCCTCGCTCATTTTTTTTGCCGCCCGACCTGTGGGGGCTGCCAGGCAGACCTTGAGGTCCATGGACTCGTAGAGTTCAATTAGGGCCTTGAGGGTGGTGGTTTTTCCCGTTCCCGGTCCCCCAGTTAGGACCATGACAGAAGAATCTAGGGATTTTTCCACAGCCTGGACTTGTTCAGGACTTAGCCGGTTAACCCAGTCTTTTTTATGGTCTTGGAGGATGGCCTCTCCAGCGGTTTTGACCTGGAGGTTTTTTTGTCCCAACCGGGCCAGGAGGTTTTGGGCAATATTTTTTTCACAGCGGTAGACGTAGCTTAAGTAGACCCGGTAGTCTCCCTCCCGGCCAAGTTCTTGGTCCTTTTCCAGGTAGAGGCCGGGGTTCATGGCCATCTGCAAGGGGTCCGGGGCCTTTTCTTGGTCCAGGCCCAGGTCCTTGCTAAATTGACTTTTTAATTGGCTGTAGTAGACATAGCAGTTGCCTTGGAAGAGGGCCTCTTTTAAAATTTCCACAAAATAGGCCTCGATCCGCATGGGATCATCCTTGGCAAAACCCAATTGTAGGGCCAGCTTGTCAATGCTCTTAAAGGAAAAGCCCTTGAGGTCCTGGAGAATCCAATAGGGTTTCTTTTCCAGGGTGGTTTGGGTGTTTGCTCCATAGACCCGGTAGAGCTTCATGGCTTCTTGGACAGACAGGCCCCGGTCCAGGCACCAATCCAGCATAGTGTCCATCCCCTCTTGCTCTTTCAGGGCCTGGCTGATCTTGGCAATTTTTTTCTTGCCGAGGCCGGGAATTTGCCTTAAGGCTCCCGGCTCTTCTCTCATGACCCGGAGGCTGTCCTTGCCAAAAAGGTCCACAATGGCCTGGGCGGTCTTGGGGCCGATACAGGGCAGGCAGCCTGAGGACAGGTAGCGGACTATGGATTCACTGCTGGTGGGCTTACGGACCTTGGCCTCTTGAAAGGAAAACTGCTCATGGTACTTGGGGTGGAAGATCCAGTCTCCCTGAAATGTATAGTCTAAATTTTTTTCAAATTGATAGCCGTAGCCCACGCAGGTAATGAGGTCGTCTTCAGCTTCCACACTTAAAACGCTATAGCCGTTCTTCTCATTATGGTAGACAATTGATTCGATTCTTCCTTGAATTTCCATAGCTCCTCCTTTCATCCATTGTACCAAATCCGGGCCAAAGAAAAAAGAGACCCGGGGATCTCTTTTCCAGCTTGTCTGTCCTTATTTTCTCAACAAGTCCACCTTGTCCAGTCTTTCCCAGGGCAGGTCCAGGTCATTGCGACCAAAGTGACCATAGCTGGCTACTTGGCGGTAGATGGGTCTTAGAAGGTCTAGTTCCTTGATAATGGCAGCAGGTCTTAGGTCAAAATTCTTATGAACCAGGTCTTCAATTTCTGCATCAGAAATTTTTCCTGTGCCAAAGGTTTCTACATAGATGCTCAAGGGTCTTGCCACTCCGATTACATAGGATAGCCCCACTTCGCACTTGTCTGCCAGACCGGCAGCTACAATGTTTTTAGCCACATAACGGGCGGCATAGGCTGCAGACCGGTCCACCTTGGTCGGGTCTTTTCCGGAGAAAGCTCCACCACCATGGCGAGCATAGCCACCATAGGTGTCTACGATGATCTTCCGGCCTGTTAAACCGGCATCGGCCAGGGGGCCTCCCAGGACAAAACGGCCTGTGGCATTGATATAGTATTGGGTATCTTCTGTAATAAAGTCTGCAGGGATAATGGGTTCGATGACGTGTTTTTTAATGTCTCGGCGAATTTCTTCCAAGTCCACTTCTGGAGCATGTTGGGCTGCTACGACAATATTTTTCACGGCTACGGGCTTGCCATCTTCATATACCAAGGTTACCTGGGTCTTGCCATCAGGTCTTAGGTAGTCCAGGGTCTTGTCCTTGCGCACATCAGCCAATCTCTTGGACAACTTATGGGCCAGGGAAATGGGCATGGGCATGTATTCTTCGGTTTCATTGCAGGCATAGCCAAACATCATCCCTTGGTCTCCAGCACCAAAGGCGTCCATGGCATCGATGTTGCTTTCCTTGAACCGGTCTACTCCTTGGGCAATATCGTGGGATTGCTCTTCAATAGCTGAGAGCACGGCGCAATTTTCATAGGAAAATCCTCCACCACTTTGGTGGTCGTAGCCAATTTCCTTTAGGGTTTGGCGGACAACCTTGTCGAATTCCACATAGCCTTCTGTGGTAATTTCTCCTGTAATTAAAATGAGTCCGGTGTTGGCCACAGTTTCACAGGCCACACGAGCATCTTTATCTTGTCTTAAAATCTCATCTAAAATCGCATCACTAATTTGGTCACAGACCTTGTCTGGATGGCCTTCTGTAACGGATTCTGATGTAAATAACCAGCGTTTCACTTTTTCCTCCTTTGCAATTAAAAAAAACCTATTCTAAAAGAACAGGTCAACTTATACCTCATCTTTCAGATTACTCTGTAGGATTTAGCACCAATTCAGGTTGCCGGGCTTCACAGTGCCTAGTCACTCCGCCACTCTTAATAAGGTTTCTTATTTACTTATGTATAGTATAACACTCTTCTATAGGCTTGGCAAGCTTTGGAAGATTTTTTGCAAATTTTTCTTCCGCCAGGATCTTTATTTTTTCCAAGTCAACCCTATAAATCCCTGATTTTAAGCCGACTTTCTGGCCTTATATTCTCTTTTTATGGCCCCCTAAATTTTTTCTTTACTTTTAATTTTATCTGTGTTATAATTTTAAAAATTTATTTTAATAGCGTCTATTGAGAGGCTATTTTATTTTATTCTTTGAAAGGAGGACTTATGGAACGAAAAGGTTTTAACAGTAATTTCGGAATGATCATGGCCGCTGTTGGTTCAGCTGTCGGTCTGGGAAATATATGGAGATTTCCATATATTGTAGGGACAAACGGAGGAGGCGCCTTCCTTCTTGTCTATGTACTTATTTGTCTTGTCATCGGCGTTCCAATCCTCATGAGTGAAATTTTGATTGGCCGTCGGGCAAAAAGCGACTGTGTGGATTCATTTAAAAAGTTGGCCCCGGGCAAAAAATGGTATATCTCAGGAATCATCGCCGTCATTGCCTCATTTTTAATTTTAAGTTTTTATTCTGTCGTAGCAGGCTGGTCCTTGGAGTATATCTATAGGAGCCTAACCAATGCATTTGCTGGCAAGAGCCCGGAAGAAATTTCCAACCTCTTTACCGGCTTTATCTCTTCTCCCATTCGACCCATTGCCTGGACCTTTGTCTTTATGCTCATGACCATGTTGATTGTTCGGTCGGGGATTGACAAGGGGATTGAAAAGGTCTCGAAGATCGCCATCCCCATCTTGCTTTTAATTGTCATCTGCCTGGGCATCCGGGGTCTTACCCTGGAGGGAGGCCGGGAAGGGCTCCACTTTTTATTCTATCCGGACTTTTCTAAATTTACCATGGCGGGCTTCTTGGCGGCCCTGGGGCATTCTTTCTTTACCCTGTCTCTGGGCATGGCCATTATGACCACCTACGGGTCCTATGTCAGTGATGACAACAACATTGTCAAGTCTGCTTTTTCCATTGCATTTTTTGACACCCTCATTGCCATCTTGGCCGGGATTGCTATTTTTACCTCGGTCTTTACCTTTAACCTGGACCCCACCCAAGGGGCTGGTCTGGCCTTTGTCACCCTGCCCAATGTCTTTCCTAGAATGCCGGGAGGTTACTTGTTTGGCGTGGCCTTCTTTGTCCTATTGGCCCTGGCTGCTCTGACCTCTACCATCTCCCTCTTGGAATCCTCTGTAGCCTTTGGTGTGGATTCCTTGAAGCTGTCTCGGAAAAAGGCTTCGGTTCTTGCGGCTGCTGGAATCTTCCTCTTGTCCATCTTAAGCAGTTTGTCCAATGGAGCAAATTCTTCCCTGCAAATTGCTGGTCTTACTTTTTTTGACTTTTTGGACAAGTTGACTTCCAACTACATGCTGACCTCTGCCGCCTTTATCGAAATTATTTTCTTGGGCTGGTTCTATGACAAGGAAGCCATTTTTGACGAGTTAAGCAACCACCATACCCTTGAACAAAAAGCCTTTAAGGCCTACTACCTGGCCTTAAAGTATATTACACCCCTGGCTATGGTTTTGATCATCCTATCATCTTTAGGAATTTTAAAATCTGCATAAAAAATACCGAAGACAGTTTTCTGTCTCCGGTATTGGTCCAAGTTGACGGCCGGCCCACATCCCAGTATGTGGGCTGGTTTTTTATTTTACTGGGCCCGATGGTTGCGGCCAGTCCTGTAGTCCAGGGCCACTCCCGGCTCCTGGTTGGGGACAAAGGCTCGAAAGGACACCACCTTGCCTCCATCATCCACACTAGCAGCCTCCATAATAACTCCCCGGGCCAGGAGTTCCTGGTCTTTAAAGACTGGCGTCACCCGGTAGCGGACCTGGCCCCCGGTATCTCGAATATAGGCCGCCACAATATTTTCCAAGGGTAACATACCGTACTTGTTAAAGGACCGGGTCCCAGTCATGAGGTTGAGCCAGTTGTCATTTTCCCCCGTGAGCTGGTGGGCAATGAGGTGGCAGCGGTTGTAGAGAGCCCCGCCATCTACAAAGTCATATTTTTTTTGCTGCCAGCCTGTGGGGTAGACCTTGGAAATATCCCCCCTCTTTTCCCGGGGTTTGGAGGCCGGACCAATAAGGGCATTGGCCGGTCCCACCCGGTTCAGAGAATCCAGGGGGCTAAAGGTCTGCCAGTCCTGACCAGGCTTTAGGTCCTCCTGGGAAAAAAGAGGTCCCTTGTCATCCAAGATATAGTAGTCGCTTTTTTTGGCCGGCTCATAGCTCGCCTGGCTGGAGCCAAGCAAGGCCTGGAGACTCCGGACACTTTGCCTGGTCATTCCCAGGGCCGTCAATCCATTTAAAAGAGACTCATCTCCTAGGGCCAGGCTGGCTAAAACCACCAGGGCCACCAGGAGGAGGCTCCCCCACTTCTTTGTCCTTTTATTCATAGGTCCATCCTTTACATCCAAGTTTTGCAAAATCTCAATCTCTTCTATTATAGGAAATTCTCCCTGGGATTACAAGAATTGCCCCGAACGTGGGAAGGCTAGATCCGATTCCAGTCTTTGCTTTCTAGCTTTTGCAAATTCTCCTGGTTGCCCTTAAAAATTGCCCCTGTAAAGGGAATTTCATAGCCTAGCTTTTTCCCTATATGGACCAATTCCAGGATAGCCTTATTCTTTTTAACCTTCAGCTCAAAAGAGCTGATTTCATGCCAGGGCATAAGTAAAAAATCCCTTTTTACAGAATTGCTTATTTCCTCCTCATGGATGCCCTTGTTGGAAAAATATAAGATAAAGGTCCTGCTAGAATCCATCGTATAGTACAGACCCCCTGGGACTAGCCACTTAAACAAGTCTGTTTTTACATCATTATGCTTAAAGGCCAGGACATGGTTGTCCAAGTCCCCAAATTCACTTTTAATTTTTTCGTTGATTTCTTGATTACTGTTGAATAAAAGTCCCATGTCTTCCTCCTATTTAAAAATAAACACTTCTGTCAAGTCCTTGCCCAAAACCTTGGAAATCTTATAGGCCGTTTCCAGGGTTGGGCTTATGGTCTTGTTTTCATAGGCCATAATGGACCGCCTCTTAAGCCCCACCGCCTGGGCCAGCCGGTGTTGAGACAGGCCAAGCTCCTTGCGA
Source organism: Urinicoccus massiliensis (assembly GCF_900120405.1). Lineage (GTDB taxonomy): Bacteria > Bacillota > Clostridia > Tissierellales > Peptoniphilaceae > Urinicoccus > Urinicoccus massiliensis. The sequence continues at coordinate 658,053 of NZ_LT635492.1, forward strand.
AATTCCGCAATCCTGTTGTCAATTTCTACATCCATTGCATCTCCCTTTTTTCTATGGTTACATTTATAGTACATTTCTTGTTACATTTATAGTACATTTTTTCTCCAGGCCTGTCAACTTTTTTATTTATTTTTTTCTTGAGGTGCATTAAAAAAATCCCCGGTCTAGCCGGAGATTCTGTAACTTTATAAACTTTTATTTCATTAGGTGTTATAGATTAAGGTTATTACAGATACGATTAAGCCAACAAGGGCAAGAACTAAATACTTCTTTTCATTTTTCTCAGAAAAATAATATCCCAGGCCCCCACCAACTGACAATAAGAACTGAAAGGCCAGGTCTAAAGTTTTGGGATAAGCATTGGAGGGATTTCCCGATAAGTCTACTTGAACTGTAACTGTTTCTGGCAATACAATATAGCCATATATTCCTAGTCCAAGTGATAAAACTATGATTATCCCCAATATCATTTTTTTGTTCATTTTGTCTTCTCCTTTTTACATTTGACCTTCAAGTTTATATTTCCAATATAGGGCATATACCTGTAAGGATAGGTAGATGGCTACGATAATGAGGATTTGCAATTTATCTACCCTCATCAAGGAAAACATAATAAGCATTCCAGCAAATAAGTAAACCATCAGATCATAGGCTTTGGCCTTTGACTTTTCTGCAATTAAAATGTTTCTTTCATCCTTTTTCTCAATCTCTATTTGCCGCTCTAATTCTTCATTATTTCTTGTGGAGAAATATTTCATGATATACCCCATAAAGTGACCGAAGATTCCACAACCTAGACCAATCAAAATATAGGGAATCGTAGCAAGGACCTGGTTGCTGGTCCCACTATATTTATCCATTAAGATTCCAGCTATCATTAGGCCTATTCCTAAAAGTACAAAGAGCCAATTCCTCAACATATTTCTATTTCTTGTCATCATCTTCCCCCTCCTGGTAGATAAAAATATCTTCAATAGTCAAATTAAAATATCTAGCAATTTTGAAGGCTAAGAGAATGGAAGGATTATATCTTCCGTTTTCTAAAGAACCAATGGTCTGCCTAGATACTTCAAGGATTGAAGCTAATTCTTCTTGGGTTATTCCATGTTTTTTTCTTATTTCTTCAAGCTTATTTTTCACATTATCTCATCTCCCAGCAAATGTTAAGCTAACTTTACATTTATTATAAGATCAGCCTGAATTTATGTCAAGTTTACTTTCCATTTTTTTGCAGTCTATTTTCTAATTTATAAATTAGACCTTTCGGACATAAAGAAGGGGCGAGAATGGATCTCACCCCAACAAGATTTGACAAATAGCCTATTTAAATGTCCCCACCCTTAAAGCCAGGCCTTAGAGGTTTAGGGTAATGACAAAATTCGCCCGGTTTACATGACGGACAAAACCGATTTGGGCTTTGATGGTAAAGTTAATGGAGGCTTGGACCAGGCCGTTTCCCAAATTGTTCCAATACTTGATACTTTTCAAGGGAATCTTAAAGCAACCATCCTCCAAGTTGACCTCTTTTTCCCCATCCTTGTCTTCATAGCACAGGGCCAGGGCCAGGGCTTTTTTATTGTAGCCGTTTTGAATTTTTTCAATCATCTTGGTCCGGATGCAGAGATGGGGCTGGTCCTCTCCCTGGATTTCTACCCTACTGTCAAAACCCATCATGGCCATGGAATTTTCCACAAAGGACTCCTGGTTGTTTTCCGTAACCTTGTAGAGGGTTAGGTAGCCCTTGGATGAACTTTTAGAATACAGGTTCATCAGGTCGTCATTTTTTACCCTTTGTTTTAACCGGCCAATCTCCCGAACTCTTTGGGCATACTGGTGGATTCCCTCTTCAAAATTCTTAATATGGATAATTTCTTCCGCCAGTTTGACCAAGCGGTCTTCTTCTGTTGGAAAAATCCTCCTTAACATCAGCTTGGCATCCTCCAGGCGACGGTTGCATTCCCTGGCTAATTTTTCCCCGATTTCGGTTAGCCGGTATTGGTTTAGGTCCTTGAAAAGAATCCCTTGGACCACCATCCTGTCCATGATTTTTTTTGCATTGACCTTGGAACAGGCAAAATACTTAGAGGCCTCTGTTATATTTTCTTGGCCGGGATTATTTTTCACAAATAACAAATAATCCACTTGCACCTTGGTTAAAATCATTTCTGTCATTTTAAGACCCCATACTCCTTTAGTGGGGATTTCCATAAGCCCTAGGGAATCCCTGGAAATTTCCCAAAACTCATATTTAATCCCTTTTATACTCTGATAATTGTTCTTAATATCTTAGTTTATACTACCAAAGGCCCCTTCCCCTGTAAAGGATTTTTGGCCGGATTTATTTTTCTTTTTCCCAGCCTTTTCCCCTAGAAGCTTGCCAGGGACGGCCTTTGGGGAAAGTTAACCCAGGTTAACTCCTCTTGTGGATTCCATAAAATTTTCTCCAAATCTTCCTTCGATTCCTCTAACTCCCCTTATTATAGCCCATTAAAAGGGGCTTAACATTCTCTTTCTTAGCATATTTTTTTATTATTTTACCCTGCCCTGTAAAAGAAAAAGAGCGAAAGAGTTCTCCCTCGCTCAAAACTTTGTCACGAATATTGTATTCTATTCGTGACAATTGATTTCTTATCCACTTTATTTTCGCATAGAATAATTAACAACTACAATTCCTAAAATCGTAATGATTCCAAATAACCCCCACGCTCCCATGAGAATATCATTATAAAGCTCAATGTCCTTAACAAAAAAACTAGACAAAAAAGCAATAAGTAGGGGTAGAATCATTATTAAAAGCATTTTTTTGACTTTGAACAGGTATCCTTTCCTTATGAGCTCTTTCTTTTTTTCTTCTTCCATAGTATTAAATCCCGCTATAATATTTCCATTGGTCTTATCTATCATATATAAAGAAAATAAGCATAAAATAATTGGAATCAATAAAACAACTATTTTAACAATAATATCTTGAGGATCTGCTAAATTCATCTGTGTACCACTCTCTTTCAAAGTCAAATTTTATTTCCATACTATCTAATATTAGTCTTTTCCATTTTCGATATCCCCATATAGTTAATTCTTTTATTTATATTAAAATATTTCTGGGACAAAAAGTCAATATTCAAAACTTGTTCCATTGCCCCCTATTCTATTTTCATCTATCCTATCTGGACTTGCCATTTGAATTAAATGACCTAGACACCAGAAAACAATGTATTCATCCCCTCATAATATCCATTTTTTCTTACAATTGTAACTGCTACACTTGGTTTTTCTACTATTACTAATTTCATTCATGGCCCTGTAAAATAAAAAAGAGCGAAAGATTTCTCTCTCGCTCAAAGTATTTCTCCCGAATATTATATTATTTTCGGGAGAATTCGATTTTCTTATTCACTTTATTTGTTTACTTTCCAATATCCGTCTTTAGCACTGCCTATATACTCGATTGTTTTTTCATCTGTGAGAACTTTTAAATCCCTTTCAATCGTGCTTACAGATACCAATAATATATGAGATAATTCAGTTGTTGTTATATTTGAATTTTCTTTCATAAGTTTCACTATCTTATTTCGTCTATCTTTTGGTTTTAACTTTTTACCATCATTTTGATCTTCATTTTTACCCTCATTTTGCCCCTCACTTTCACCCTCATTTTGAGTGACATTTTGGGTGTCATAATTTAAATTCTTTAAAATTGTAGTAAATGAAGATTCTGTTGACTTAAACTCTGGCTTTAATTCTTCTTTATAATTTTCTTCCGCTTCATAAGCTTCTATGATTTTTCTAAGTCCTGAACCACGCCTTTCCATTAAATCCATTCTAGCAAATACATCTGCTATGATTGGGTTTCTTCTGATGGAATACACATTTAATGGATTGAGATCTTGTACAAAAGTTCCATCATACATACCTCCAGGTGAATATATTTCTAACCTGTCGTCATAGATATCTACATGGACTTCACTTCCTATCACAGAATAATCTCTATGAATTAATGCATTGACTAGAGCTTCTTGGACTGCTCTTTCAGGATATTCTGGATATTCTATTCTATAGACTGGACCCTTCTTCCACATCTTTTTGGTGTTCCTTTTTACAAAGTCCAAACTTGCTTTCAAAAGGTAAATTATATTACCTTCAAATTCAGCATCATCTGCATTATACTTATAAAAGTGGACACATTTAAAAAATAGATATACTCTTAACTTAGACACCACAAGGAGGTATCTTTATGTCCACAAGAAATCACTATGATGAGGATTTCAAACGAACCCTCGTGGAGTTTTACCACAACGGTAAAACACAAGCTTCACTTATCAAAGAATATGGGGTATCACAATCAGCACTCACAAAATGGATTAAACAATATTCAACCGTGGAAACAGACAGCGGAGAAGTTCTTACTGCCAAACAAGTCAAAGAACTTCAAAAGCGTATGGCTCAACTTGAGGAGGAAAATCAAATATTAAAAAAAGCGATTGCCATATTCACGCCACACTCAAACAACGATTAGATGCTGTTTACAAGTTGCAACATCAATACACTATTAAAACCCTTTGTCGAGTTCTAAGGGTTAATCGCAGCACTTATTACAAGCATTTTTACTCGAAACCCGCTCCTCGCACCTGTGAAAACCAGGTCATTCGTAAGCACATATTACAAATTTATTCTGACTATGCTAATTCTCTAGGTGCTTACAAAATACGTCGTGTTTTAGAACGTGATTATGGCATTAACATCAGCCTCGGTAGAGTGTATCGATTGATGAATACAATGAATCTTCCAAAGCGGTCCACAGAGAAACCCAAATGGAAGTATTCTCATAAGGAAAACGGCAACTGCTTCAATCATCTGAAGCAACAGTTCAATCCTTCTTCTCCAAACTCTGTTTGAGCAAGTGATTTTACTTATATCAAGGTAAATGGCTCTTTCCATTACCTTTGTGTTGTGATGGATTTATTTTCAAGGAAAATCATCGGCTGGAGTATTTCTAATCTCCATAATGTAGATTTAACTATGAAAGCTTTTGAAAAGGCTTATTCCGATAGGGGTGAACCTGAATATGTGCTCTTTCATTCAGATCGTGGTTCTGAATACACTGCATATACTTTTAGACAAGCATTAGAAAAGCGTAATGTTGTTCAGTCCTTCTCACAGAAAGGCTATCCATATGACAATGCATGCTGCGAAAATTTCTTTCGCCATATGAAACGAGAATGTATTACCTGTAAATCTTTCTGCAATCAGAATGAACTACGCCTATGCTGCTTTGAATACATCAATCGTTACAACTCGAAACGACCTCACTCTTCACTGGAAGATTACACTCCTGATGAAATAGAACAGTTTTACATGGAAAGGCAGCAATAATTCTGTCTTTCCATAAAAATATATTTAAAAATTGTGTCCATATACTTGACTATGTTGCAAAAATTTATAAAATACTCTTTTCAATAATATCTAATATTTCCTTTTGTATAGATTCTATCTTTCTATCTATTCCTTTTTGTTGCATGATGTGATTTTGTATCTCTGAAATAATTTTCTTCTGTTCATTTTTACGATATTAGGATGAAATAATAAATATTTGCTAGTAAATTTTACTCAATATTATGGACTTGACTTGTTTTTTATTATTATATATACTGATAATAGTGATTAAAATTATTTGAAAGTGAGAAATAAAATGACAAAATTAAACACATATCTTGCAAATCTTGCAGTACTAAACATTAAAATCCATAATCTACATTGGAATATCGTAGGCTCTCAATTTGTATCTGTACATGAGTATCTTGAATCTGAATATGATAAAGCTGGTGAAAGACTTGATGAAGTTGCTGAGCTTATCAGAATGTCTGGAGAATTTCCAGTTGCTAATCTAAAAGAATATTTAGAAATTTCTACAATCCAAGAGATTGAAACTTCTAAAGAAGTATCTATTAAAGAAGCATTAGAAATAGTCCTATCTGACATAAAACTTCAAAAAGAACTAGCCCTAGAGATTCGAAAAGAAGCGGATGAGGCTGATAATTTCCCTGTAGCTAATGCTATGGAGGATCATATAGAGGACTACAACAAACAAATTTGGTTTGTGGAATCAAGCCGTAAATAGAAAAAAATTAACTATTGCAGAACTTTTAATTACTGTCATCCTATAATTAGGGTCTGTAAATAATTTTGTGTATCAACCTAAATCCTGATAAAAGGGCAAAGGTTGATACATTTTTTTGTGTCAGTATTTACCCATTCCTATAGGAATGGTTCTTGTCTTGTTTTTTAGATATGCTCACATTCATTAAATTGAAGTTTCTTTCGCTTATATTTCTTTCTAACCTATCTTCATATAACTGTTCATGGCTTCTATCTATTTCTGATAATTGGTTTTTTTAAGCTACAGCCCCTTAAAACAAATAGCCAAGAAGTCGAATTGAACATTTCAAGTTATGAATTTCTAGTTAAACCAAAACGGTCAGTAAATATGCCAAAATTAGGCTCACGAAAAAGAAGATTATAATTCTTGCAACCTGACTTTTCGCATTAAACCCAAAATTATCATATACCTTGGCTCCAACCGTCTCTGGGTAAACTTTAATCGGCAATTTTAACTTGGTAAGCATGAGATAATCAAAAAATATAATATCAAAAAGCTTATATCCTTCAATTCGTAAGACTTTTTTACTTTAGTCCTGCTTGAATTTTTATTATTTCAATTATGTTTATTATTTTGCAGTCAATAGTGATAATCATTATTGACTATTTCCCCCAGATGTGCTATCCTATAAATGTAAATAATATATAATGAGGTGTATGTATGAAACTAACTCAAGAAATAAAAGACTTAATTGGTGAACAGCTTGCTTATATGGCTACTGTTGATGAGGATGGTAATCCTAATATAGGACCAAAGAGAACTATGAGGGTTCTTGATGATGAACATCTCATCTATTGCGAAAATACAGATGGCAAGCACCACGCCAATATTAAAAATAACGGCAAGGTTGCTATTGCTTTTGTCAAAAGAGAGGACAACAAGGGATTTAGGATTGTTGGTACAGCCAAATCTTATACAGACGAAGAGCATATGAACCTAGCCAAGGAAAAGGCTGGGGTAATGCCAAAAGCTGCTGCTGTAATCATAGATATTGAAAAAATTTATACCCTTGATTCAGGTCCAATAGCAGGAAAATTATTAGAAGTTTAATTCCCATATTTATTAATAGTTCTACAAAAAAGTTTGGTGCACGGATTATTTCTTGTGTACCAAACTTTTTTATAAATGATGAATTGCAAATAATATTGCGACACCTAAACCAAACTAAGTTCGTGCATAAATAAATCAAATGGAGTTTGATATTCTAGAGGGTCTGTAAAAAATTTTGTGTATCAACCTAAATCCTGATAAAAGGGCAAAGGTTGATACATTTTTTTGTGTCAGTATTTAGCCATTCCTATAGGAATGGTTCTAGATATGCTCACATTCATTAAATTTAAGTTTCTTTCACTTATATTTCCCTCTAACCTATCTTCATATAACTGTTCATGGCTTATATCTATTTCTGATAATTGGTTCTTTTTAAGCTACAGCCCCTTTAAACAAATAGCCAGGAAATTGAATTGAACATTACAAATTATGAATTTTTAGTTAAACCAAAACGGTCAGTAAATATGCCAAAATTAGGCTCAAGAAAAAGAAGATTATAATTTTTGCAACCTGACTTTTCACATTAAATCCAAAATTATCATACCCCTTAGCACCAACCGTCTCTGGGTAAACTTTAGTCGGCAATTTTAACTTGGTAAGCATGAGATAATCAAAAAAGATAATATCAAAAAGCTTATATCCTTCAAATAGTATTAAAAATCTAACAAAGGCTTGCTGAAAAGTTAAACTAAATTTTACTGTATCAACAATTGCCCAGACTAGGACGGCTGCAATGGTTAGCAATCCAAGTATCATGATAAGTCCGCCTAATATATTGACCAAAATCGGTTTATCTGGCAACTTACTCATCATAGCTTTGATATCATCGGGTGCACCGAAATGCTTCGAGCCAAATTTCGGTATAATAAGTATAAAATTCACCATCATAATTGATGCTGTTAAGCAGATGATTGTTAACATACCAAGTGTTTTCATCAATTTAATTCACCTCCTCTCTTGAAGTATAAACCATTTCGTAAATGAGAGCAATTTTTCTTAGTTGTGTCAACTAAATCCGTGTAAATTTTTTTAGTATAGTTCTATTCGATAAACACTCGATACAATTTCTTTCTGTGCTCCAAAAACACTCTCCTATGGTCATTTATCAAAATAGAGTCAAGAGATACCCGTCAAGCATTGCAATAAAAAATACAGAACGAGGCCTCTTAAGAAAGCTTCAATTTATTTTTGGGGATTTTGGTAGAGTATCTTTTGCGATATCTATGATAGCCTTATCCCTTTCATATTTCTCCACCATAATAGACCAATAGCTATAAGATCAAAAATATTTAATGTTTCTCCTAAAAACTACAAACTCATACAGTTATGAATAAACTTTTTTGTCGGGTGACGATTCCCAACAATAAAAATAAGATAGTAAATAGCAAAAAATTTAGGTTGAGTAATTCTTTATATTTAGTTAATTATAATTTACCATAGTTTCATTTGAAAACTAATATTTTTTATGTTATTTCTTATTATCCTTAATGTTTCTTTGAATTCTTTTGCCTTTGTTACTTCTTCTATTAGGATTTTTATTTCTTCATCTGTTAGTTCTCCTGCATTTTCTCTAATATCCATCCTGTCAGCTTTTAGAGACCAACCTTCGTTGATATCAATGAGGATTGGTCTCAAAAAGCCGACGGGCTAAATATTAAACGCATAGCTGAATCTTCATTAGGAAATATCCTAACTACTTTTTCACGTCTTCTAAGTTCTTCATTTAGTCTTTCCAAGCAATTTGTTGATCTAAGTCTGCTATGTATTACATCGTTAGCTAAATAGGCAAAGGCATCTTCAAATCCATCATCTAAAGTACTTAAGCAATTTTGGAATTTCTTTTCGTTCTCGTATTTTAAAAATATCTCATATTTCATTTTTCTTGCCAAGTTGATATCTTGGATTTTAAATAGTGATTTGATATCAGTTCTAAATTCTTCTGTGTTTTTCCTTGGCGCTTTTGATAGGATATTTCTTAGAAAATGAACCTGGCATCTTTGCCATATTACACTTATGAATGTTTCCTTAATTGCTTTTACTAGACCTTTGTGGGCATCTGATATTACCATTTTTAGCCCAGATAATCCCCTAGATTTTAAATATTCAAAGAAATTCGACCATGAGTATTCACTTTCACTAGCACTTAGATCTAGGCCTATGATTTCTCTATTTCCTTTTTCAGTTATTCCTATTGCAATATGACAAGCTTTTGATACTACTTTATTGTTTTCCCTTGCTTTTATTTATACTACATCTACTATTAGGTAGGGATACTTTGTCCCACTTAGGTCGCTATTTCTCCATAGTTTTACTTCTTCATCTAATTCTTTAGTTAGGGATGATACAAAGGATTTAGAATATGTTTTACCACACATATTTTCTATTACCTTGGATACTTTTCTTGTTGATACTCCTTGGACATACATTTCTAGCATGGTTGCGAGCAGTGCTTTTTCATTTCTTTGATATCTCTCAAAAACTTCTGTTGAAAATTTGCCATCTCTCGTTCTAGGTACTCTTAAAGTTAATGTTCCTATTTTTGTTGTGTAGTCACGTTCATAGTAGCCATTGCGATAAGTACTTCTGTTAGGATCCCTTTGATAGGCTTCGTTTTCTAAATATTCATCTCTTTCTTTCTCCATAAGTTCGTTGAATAATTTGGTTAAGATAGTTTTTGCCATATCATTTTTAACTTCAGCATTAATTAAATTTTGAATATCTTCTATGTTTAATGTAAAATGTAATTGGGTCATTTGTTACTCCTAGTTTGGTTTTTGTTGCTAAAAACATTGTACTAGTTTAGGTTTCAAATGACCTTTTCTTTTTACACAATTATACGGACTCTATCCATCTTAGCAATAAATATTGTTTTCTTTATTAATATCAAAAGCTGTACTTACAAGTTGCATTTTCAAATAATTTTAAGAATTTAATGTACAAGAAAGGTCATCTTTATAACAAATAAATACCAGAGCAAGCTTTAATGCTAACTCTGGTATTAGTTCCAGTTTTTAGTGTTCAGATTTATGATTAAAAAATCATTCAATCTTTTTTTATTTATCTACAGATAATATTAATAACATTTTAAATCTTGTAATTGCAGTTACATTATGGATTACATTTGCCGGAAATACTATTTGTTCTCCGGATTCAATCTCGATTTCCTTATCTCCAACAAGAAGCTTTGCCTTGCCCTCAAGTGCTAGGACAAGAGCGTCCCCAGGAGCCTTGTGTGGTTTTAGACCTTCTCCTGTATCAAAGGCCATCAAAACAAGCCTAAACCCTTCTTTTGATACAAGGTCAATGTTTGCGATTCCTCCATCTACATAATCTAAATAGTCAGCTAGTTTAATTTTCTTTCCTTTGTCAATATTTTTCATTTCTTCCTCCTCTAAGTTAATTGCGATTTCTAAAAATATACTTTTTTCCCTTGCCTCTATGTCAAAAAGTTTATTTTTTTCAAAAAGTATTAGTTCGTTATTTATAAGTCTTTCATTATTAAATTTAAGCTCGCCTTTTAAAGCAAAATATATTCTTTCTTCAGCATAAAATTCAGGGGAAATACTGGTGTTTTGATCAAGACTCATAAGTAAGATGTGAAGATCATATAAATCTACAAGTTTCTTGCTTATAGTTTGATTGTCTTTTATAGGTATGGCCTCTTCTGGTATCAATATTTTTCCCTTACTGATATTTTTCATTTTTATCACCTCCTATGCTAATGGGTATTATCGTATTATATTCTTTCTTATCTTTTTTTATTTTTTCAAGTATGACATCTACGCCAAATGCTTCTCTCATATTTTCTTTACAGATAATATCAGCTGTTTTGCCTATTTTATGTCTAGCATTTTCCATTAACATCAAGCATTTATCCGCTATTTCAAGAGCGTGGGCTGGGTAATGAGTATTTATAATAACACTAATATTGTCTACCTTGGATAGTTTTTTGATTAATGAAATTATTTTAAGTTGATTTTTAAAATCAAGACCACTTTCTGGCTCATCTAATATGATCAAGCTTGGATCTGATATTAAGGCTCTGGCTATTAGAACCATCTGAAGTTCTCCTCCACTCATCACAGAACATGACTTGTCTTTAAGCTTTTCTATAGCTAAGCTTTTCATAATATCATTTGCCTTCTTATATTCTCTTGCACCTGGTTTTGCAAATGGTCCAAGTTTACTAGAAAGCCCTAACACTACCATATCAATTCCAGAATATTCAAAAGAAAATGATCTTTTTTGAGGAACATATGATATCTTAGACCATAAGTCTCTTCTACTAAAACTTGAAATATCTTTACCATCCAAATAACTTTTACCCAATTTCCATTTTTCAAAATCACATATACATCTTATAAGGCTAGTCTTACCAACACCATTGGGCCCTAAGATAGATAAAACCTGACCTTGATCTAGACAAAAAGATAAATTCTTAAATAATACATGATTTTTATCATAATAAAATCCTGCATCCTTTACTTCTAATTTAATTGAACCCACCCCCAGTTTTTCTAATTAGGCTTATAAAAATTGGAGCTCCAATTATTGCTGTGAGAACTGAAATAGGTAGTTCTATTACAGAAACCGTTCTTGATAAGGCTTCTATTAGTACCATAAGACTTGCGCCTAAAGATATACTAAAAGGTAGGGTGTGAGTATTATTAGCTCCCACCATCATCCTTGCCATGTGAGGAATTATCAAACCAATCCATCCGACTTTCCCACACATTGATATAGATGAAGCTGTAATAAGTGTTGAAGCAAAAATAAAAATAAGCCTAGTTTTTTTTACATTAACTCCAAGACTTTTTGCTTCATCTTCTGATAAGCTCATAATATTTAGCCTAAATATCAAGAGTCTTATTATGATGATTCCCAAAATTATTAGGGGTGCAGAAAGTATCAAGTTTTTATAAGATGATCTTGCAAAAGAACCCATAAGCCAATAACTGATGGCTGGCAACTTATCTGTCGGGTCTGCTGTATATTTTAGAAGAGACGCTAGAGCATTTGATAATGATGAAACTACAAGACCTGCGAGTATAAGCATTATCGTTGATGACCTAGTTCTACTCTTGCCAATATAAAGGGTTAAAACTACTCCAATTAATCCAAAAGCTAAAGCAAAGACTTGAATAGATAAGGTTGAAAGCGATAAAAGTATACCAATTACAGCTCCAAGACTTGCAGCTGAACTTACGCCCAATATATCAGGAGTCGCCAAGGGGTTTGAAAAAACCCCTTGAAAGGCAAGACCTGCTGTGGAAAGACCAGCTCCCACTATTAGACCAGTAATAATTCTTGGTAATCTCACATTTATTATTACTGATTCAAGCATAGGGTCATAATCTCTCCCGCTTAAATAAGCATTGAAAAAATCTACAATCTGTCTGATGCTTAGAGGCATTCTACCTATGGCAAGTGCCAAAACGCTGATCAATATAGGTAGACTAATTAGTATCACATATGAGCTTGCTGTTATCTTTTTATCTTTGATAAAGATTTCTTTAATCATATATCAAACATATCCTCAATTTGTTCATTTGTTAATTCATAATTATACCATGTTTTATAGTAATCTTTAATCATAGACTTAAGGTCATAGTCCTTAAATTCTTCTGGGTAGGTTGATTTTGCAAGCCAAGCTAGTACAAGTGGTCCGTCTGGATTTGGTGTAAACCAATTCCACATACCAAGCTTAGTATTATATACTTTTTTATTCTTAACAGCTTTCATGTTTGAAAAATTGATACCTTCTACTGAATTTTCAAATACATCTTTTGTTGTAATATCAAGAAGACCAGGTCCATCAAGATAAAGTATATCTGGATCCCATTGATAAAATTGTTCAATAGAAACTTTGGCGAAGCCTTTTGTTTCATCAGCTAAATTTTTAACACCAATTCTATTTAGCCAGAAATCTCCAAAAACACCTTTACCAGCAACCATTGGTACTCCTTCAACATACTTCCATAAAATCACACCAGTTGGTTTTTTACTATCATCTATTTTTGAAATTCTTTCTTCAACATCTTTTACAATATCTTGACCTGCTTTTATAAAATCATCTGTCTTTCCGCTTTCGCCAAATACATCTTCTAAGAGCTTTAACCATTGTGTGTACCTATCTATTGGGTCAGCCGGTCCATTTGTACCAACCGTAGCAAATCCTACACAAGGAATCCCTGTCTTTTTAAGAGTTTCATAGTGTTCTTTATTCGAAGCATTGTAAAAAATAACATCTGGTTTAAGCTTCATTATTTCCTCAATATTAATGTCAGATTGAGCTTGAACTGTATTTTGGCTATCTAGAAGCTCTGGAGCAATGTCCTTTAAAACTGTATTTGAAATTACTTGCTTAAGTGATCCAGCATATCCTACGATATACGGAGCCTTTCCATGATGATAGGCCATATAGGTAGATAAAATAGGAATCTGGTCTATTACTATTCTTTCAATTTTCTCTGGAACTTCTACCTCATTACCTGCATGATCTGTAATTGTCCTGGTCTTTTTATTTTCATCCTTAGTTTCTTCCTTTTTCTCAGTTTGAGCTACTTCCTTATTTTCTGATTTTTGTTCGGTTTTTGTATTGCCGCAAGCAGTCATACCTGTTAAAGCAAGCACTGTCAAGCATAAAATTAATGATATTTTTTTAATAGCTTTCACCTAATCCTCCTTTTTACTTGCTAAAACTATATATGAAATGCTTGAATTTTTAGACCTTTCTAACATTTTTACAAATCTATCCCTATTTTCTTCTGCATAAGCTTTTTTATAAAAATTTGCAGCCCCTACTGGTCCCTCATCTTTTATGATTGTATCCCTGTCTAAGAGAATCATCTTGCCAGTCCTTTGTGAAAAAGGTTTAAAAGAATTTTCTATAAACAGTTTATTCCAATTTTCTACGGTTAGAGGATACACATTCATGTTTGTAAATTTTGAAAGTTGCCTTCTTATATCTTCACTTTCATTTTCCACTGCCACATCATGAGTTAATAAATAGCCGCCTTTTTTTAAAACCCTGTTATAATTTTTAAGAGCTTTTGCTTTTTCTTCATTTGGAAGCATGGTAAGCATTGCCTCATTAATTATTAAATCAAATGTTTCATCCTCAAAATCTAACTTTAAGGCATCCATATTTATAACTTCAATTTCCTTGTCTAAGCCCAAAAGCTTTATATTCTCTAAGGCTTGGTCTATGGCAAGTTGGTCATTATCTATGCCTATTATTTTGCATTTATATTTAGTATAAACTCTTATTAGGTTATCTCCTCTATTGCAAGCAACTTCCAAAACTTGCATATCTTTATCAATCTGTACCTGATCAAGTAACCAATCAGTCATAAGACCGCCGCCTGGTCTGAGTCTTGTTCTTCCAAGCATCTTTAAAAAATCATGTCCAAAAACAGTTTTATTTGTTTCCATTTTCTATCCCTCCTTGATAGTAATTATCATTATGTATATAATTATAGCATAGGTAATTTTTATTGTAGTTGCTAAAGCAACAAGAAAGGATTTTATGGAAAAAATTATTTTGAAAAGTAAATTATTTTATGGTTTAGACGAAAGTACTATAGGCCATATACTTTCTTGTATTGATCATAAAACCTTAATTTTTAATAAAGGCCAATATCTATATAATTTTTCTAAGGGCTTTAAGGCAGGTATAGTTTTGAACGGAAGGATTGATCTATCTACAATAGATGATGATAAGGAAATTATAGATAGGATTTATGAGACTTCAGATTCTTTTTCTTTAAATTTTTCTTCCCTAACTGATAGATTCATGGTTGCAAAAGAAGATTCTAAAGTTTTGGCACTTGATGTTGGCAAAATCTTTGAAAAAAATAAAAGGTCTTGTTCAAGCAGACCGATTTTTATGGAAAATATTATAAAATTGTATAATGATCAAATTTCATACTTAACCTACAAATTAGATATATATTCTAAACCTAAAATTAGAGAGAAAATTAATAAATATATAGATAAATATGGTAAGGACTCCTTATTTTCTAATAAATTATCCCGAGAGGATTTGGCGAAATTTTTAGCTTGTAATAGGCCTGCCCTTTCAAGAGAGTTATCTCTTATGATAAAAGAGGGATTAATATAAAAGCATTAAGACTAAATATAAACAAAAATTACAAAAAATCAGTCCTAAGAGAATACGGATCTCATTTTAAACTCAAATGATATTTTTAGCTGTATAATAAACAAATCTACATATTGAATTAGGTTCTTTTTCCTAGACTTTTACCCTTGAAAATTTCTATCTTTTGGTATCCTATCTACTTCAAATGATAAACCTGTTTTATATAAATAAACGGGAAGTCCTACTAAGGTTTCAGCTAAAACTCTCACACATGAATGAGCTGCTATTATCTGCATGTCAGTAAATTCATTGACATTTCTACCATTTGTTGTTCTTCCAAATAAAAAAGACGATAGAGTTTTTAATTTCTATCGCCAGTGATTATCTAATATTTATTTTTCTTTAAATTGATTTTATTGTACAGCTTAATAATTGGCTCTTTGTCAAATTTTGGGGTGAGATTCGTTCTCGCCCCAAAATTTGACAAATAGCCTATTTTAATCATTATCTCTTTGCATCAATAATAATTCTACTTTATTTATTTTATTAATAGCAATAATTGAAGATATTGGTCCTAACAAGGTTCCCAAAATTATTACTATTATTAACATTAAAATCATAAGGAATATATTCGGTCTTAAAAAAGGCATATTCAAAAGTGATGAAAATATATTATTGAAAGTTATACTTAAAACAAAGGAAAGCACAGAACCTATGACTGCACCTGTACCATTAATTAGCATAGATTCAATAAGAACTACTTCACTGAGTTTTTTCTTTGTTGCTCCTAATATCCTTATGGTTGCAAATTCTCTTTTCCTTTCCTTAACTGATAAGGTATTTACAAGACTTAAAATAAAGAAAGCTAGTATCCAAATCAAAGCTATCAATATATACACATATACAAGCATGTTTTTTGCTGAATCTGAAACTTCTGTCATTATTTTTCTTGGCAATAAAGGATACACTTTTTCTTTTTTAAATTCTTCTTTAATAAGTTTTTGAATTGTTTTTGGATCTTTGTTTTTTTCAACTTTTACTAAAATAGAAGATATATCATCTTTTTTTGCCACCGGATGATTAATTATCTTTTCATATTCCTTGGCTAATCTATGAGTTTCTTCTATTGTCATAAAAACTGAATTATCAAAACCCATGCCAGTTTTTGCAAGCCTACCTCTTATCTCAAATTCTTGATTAAAAAATTTAACCTTATGATTAATAGTCCCCACAATGTTAGCACCTACAACAACTTGCCCAGCTTTAATTGGAGTTTTAATCTGTTTTTCAAGCCAAGGTTTAACGCTAAAGTCATCAGAAAAGTCAATTCCTATAACTTGAATGGGAAAAGAACAGCATCCAGCAGAAAGTGTAGCTAGATAAACTTGACCACAGGCTTTTTCAACTCCTGGTATTTTTTTTACTCTATTTAATATATCCTTGTCAAAAAAAAATGTATTAGGTTCTCCCCTTAATATTGCACCTGTAATTTTGGAATCATAACCTTCTGGGACTACTATAATGTCTGCTCCCATCCTATCTGATAGAGATTTCATGCCGTTTTTAAGAGAAAAAATTATAAATGATGACATGAATAAAATAAAAGTTAAAATTCCTACAAGTAAAATCAAGGTAATTGACCTTGCCTTTTTATTTTCTATATTCTTTTTTGCTAAATTAATTGTGTATAAATCTTTCATTATTTTGCACCATCAAGAGCATTATTGCAAGCTTCTATAAATTGCTTGTAAGTTTGTGTTGCCCCCGAAATAACGTCCACTCCTTCAGGATTTCCTTTTTCCACTAATCTATCTGGGTATGACTTTGCAAGATTTATAGCTTGTTGGGCTATCTTATATAGTCCTTCATTTTGGCTTTGACCATAAGATTCGTCCTTTTCTTTTCCATCTCCATCAATGTTTTGCATTGTGCAAGATTCAATCTTATTGTCTTTAACACTTATATCCACCTTTACAAGTCCGCCTCTTTCATCTTTGGCAGATTCTCCATGATATGTGCCGTCCTTATAGCTTACACTTGGAGCTTCTTCTTTTTTATCTCCTCCACAAGCAACTAGGCCAAGCCCCAAAGAAAAAATTATTAATACATTTAAAATTTTTCTCATATAAACTCCTTAAGTTTTTCATCTTTTTTTACAGAATCAAGAACTGGTCTTTTTCTTTTCATTTTTTCTTCTTTTGAAATTTTACCATGTTCAAGAGTTATCATTCTTTCAGATTCTTCACCGACTTCAGGGTCGTGAGTTACAACAATAATTGTTGATCCTGCATTGTGAAGTTTTTCAAATATGTCAAGAACTATATATTCATTCTTTTCATCCAAATTTCCTGTAGGTTCATCGGCTAAAAGTATTGTAGGATGATTAATAAGAGCTCTAGCAATGCATACTCTTTGTTGTTCCCCACCTGATAATTGGTTGGGTAAGTGCTTGGCTCTTTCAGCAAGACCTACTGCAGCCAAAGCTTCCATTGCTTCTTGTGCATCTGGCATAGAATGATAATATTGTGACATCATTACATTTTCCAAAGCACTTAAATAATTAACTAAATGAAATTGTTGGAAAATAAGTCCTATCTTATCCCTTCTAATAACTGTTAGTTCCTTAGGTGATTTTTTTGCTATATCTTCACCATCCAAAATAACTTCTCCAAGTGAAGGTTTATCCATGGCACCAATAATATTCATCATTGTTGTTTTACCAGAACCTGATGGACCCATTATAGAAATCCATTCGCCCTTTTCTACACTTAAATTGATTTTGTCAAGGGCTTTAAGTTCACCATAAATTTTTGAAACGTCTACGAGTTTTAATATATCCATAAAATTCCCTTCTATTCTCCACGAAGCACTAAAGCTGGATCAATATCAACAGTTTTAGATACTGGTATTAAAGATGCAACTATAGTTATTACTATACAGACAATAATTGTCATAGGTACTAAAAGAGGCAAGAAACTTACCTTTCTAGCAAATACCGAAATACTTACTCTATTGGCAAATATATATCCTAATGCAACACCTAAAAGTCCACCAAAAACCCCCAAAAATGCTCCTTCACCTAAAAAGTCAACGATTACTGACGAATTTGTGGCGCCCAAAGCTTTCTTAAGACCTATTTCTTTACGCCTTTCAGTTACAACAGCCATCATTGTTGTGGATACACATATCATCATTATGAATAATACTATTATCGTTACAATGAAGACAAGAGCTTGTAATTTGTTCAAAACTATATCTTGTGAGGCGGTAACTCTTTTTACCATTTGTGGAGTTAGAGATCCATCCTTTTGTGAAATATTTGATACTATTTTTGAAAGTTCATTTTGTTCAGCTTCTATTGAATATTCTACGACATCAAAATTTTTGTCTTTAACAAGCTTTGAAATATCATCAATACTCATAAAAATAAGTTCTTCTTCTTTACCACCTGTTGTTACAACTCCTGAAACAACAAAATTAGTATCTATAGAACCTTCTCCATAAACTTTGGGAGTATTTATAATAATTTTATCTCCCTCTTTTAATTCCAAAGCCTTTGAAACTTCATTACCTATTAAAACTTCTCTCGATTTTTCAGGCCATGAACCGTCAATAAGCCAGTATGGAGAATTTTCTTTCGCTCCCTTTAAATCTGTACCTGCAAGCATATAAGGTTGTTCATTAATTTTTGCATTTGTATAAATATAGGGTGCCTGACCGACAAGCTTTCCTGATGGAATTAACGATTTAATTTCATCTAACTGTTCATTGGTAATTTTTTTATCAGGGTTAGTGGGAATTACCAACATGTTTGCACCATAAGACCTGAATTCCTTACCCATTTGTCTAGGAATATCATAGTAAATAGTAACAAGCCCTGAAAGAATTGTTGCTCCCATAGCTATAGCAAGTAGTGCTGTTAACATTCTTGCACGTCTTCTTGCCAAGGAAGTCATTATCATTTTTAAATAAAATTTATTTTTACTTTGTTTACCTTCCATGTAGTACCTCCGTTGGATTTAAATTCAAGAGGTATCTTATAGCTGGTATTGAACCCAATATTGTAACAAGAATAATAAGGATTGCTACAATGGGAACTACCATAGCTGTTGGAGCTATTGCTGAGCCGAAAACTGTTAGACCAATAATCTGAGTAAGTAGCAGACCAACTCCGTAACCTATAACTGTTCCAAATATCGCTGTCAAAATTATTTCCACAAGAATTATACCAATTATCCTTCCATTTGACGCTCCTATAGCTTTTTGAAGTCCAATTTCATTAGATCTTTCCATTACAGATGCTGTAATAAGATTAGAAATACCAAGTCCTGAACCAATCAAAGTTAATACTGTAATTAAAACCATAAGAAGAGTAGTCTTATTTAAAATATCTCCTTCACTTTCTGCAACTTGGCGAATTGGCTTAGCTACAGAATCAGTCATTACTTCTGTTATTTGATAACAAATAGCAGAAACATAAGCTGTACAATACCATACTTCCCTTTCCTTAATAGTTAAAGATAGTGGGTTTTTGGCAGCCTTTCTTGCTAAGTCATTGTCTGGTGTAGTAAGAGCTGATACTTCAACTTTATTTACAACTCCAGTAGCTCCAGCAAATTCTTGTGCTGTTTTTAAAGTAGAATATATAAATGCATCTTCATCAGAACCTGATGAGAAAATACCCTTAACTTTTAATTTTTTGTCTAAATTATTGCTTTTTAGTTGGATTTCATCACCAACTTTAAATCCATTTCTATCTGCAAAAATCTTTCCAAGCATAACTGAATCGCTATCATTTTCTGATAACCACTCGCCTTGAACTTCCCACCAGTTTTTAAGTCTAATCATACCAGTATCAACTGATTCTCCAGTAGGCAAATTCATATGATTATTAAACCATGTTCCTACCATCTTAGTATGTTTAGAATCATTATTACAAGAAACCCAAGTGTTAAGATATGGCGTATAGTCTACAATATTGTAAGCCCAAAAAATAGTTTTAATGTTAGGAAGTTCTGATTCCTTTAAATATTTTTGAACCTGCCCCTCTTTTTCTTGCATGCCATACAAATCATCAAGAAGGGAAGCTTCCTTTGGCAATACATTAATATTTGCTCCATAGGTCTTTAATTCTTGATTAACTTTATCTCCAACACCGAGCATGGTATTTAACATTGAAGTGGCAAGAGAAGCTCCAAGGGCAACTGTAAATGCAATAAGAGCCATCTTTCCCTTTTGTCTAAAAAGCGCTCCTTTAACTATTCTCCAAAACATAAGCCCTCCTACTTAAATACATAAGACAATGCGTCAAGATCTTTTGGCGCAATCTTTATCTTTTTATCATGGACAATGTATGGGAAAGGTATCGGGTTACATCCACCCTTAAAACCTATTGTACCCCTATTCATTACAACGTCGCACAACTTACAAATAACATCATCGCCTCTTTCAAAATATCCAGATGGACCACATATCTCGCAGGCATCAAGTACAACTCCATAGGAACCTTCTGATTTTTTAATGCAGAAAAATCTCATTTGTGCACCATCCTTTGCCTTATACAAATATCTGTGCAAATGCATATCCTCTAAGCTACTTAAAGGAATAACAATCATTCCATTTTCAGTTTGATAATCTTCAGGTGGTGAAAGGGCCTGTTCCTTATTAGAATATGCCTTTCCAACCGTTAATGAAAAAGTATTAATAAATAGAACGGCAAGGAAAAAAATTGCCCAATGTCTTTTATTCTTCATTCTATACTTTATTTTTCTTAACTGAGCCCTATTGCTATAGTCTTCATTAACTTTAATATTTTGCTTGTATAAAATTACTGGAATAGCTATCATAATTAACATTGTTGCAAATAAAAACACATTTTCGTGATTAGCTATAAATGCAATAACTCTAAAAAAGTTAACATTTCTAGGAATAATCCCTTTAGAATAAAACCTTTGAATTATGATATTAAATTGGCTGATACCCGAGCATATCAAGCTCAAAAAAACAATAATCTTTAAGTTTTTACCTTCAAGTTTAACTGAGGACTTGTATATGGCAAGCCCTGATAAAATCATCATGATTATCCCAAAAACAAAGCCTAAAATCCTAAAAAGTACAATAGTTGAAACAGCACTTTCGCCATAATATACAAATTTGTTTGATTGGTTAAATACATACGGTAAATAATAAAAACAAATTCCTACAAGATATACAACAACCGATGATGAAATGAAGTTATCATAAATTTTAGCATTTATCTTATCTTCAAATATCATAAAAATTAATATTAAAAATACTGAGATAACTATGGGTACCATAGACCAGAAATTCAATTCTGTTCTATTAATAAAATTAGGTATATTTCTTATAATTATTGAAACAATTGCTGCAATTACCCCTAAAACTAAAGAAATTATAATAACATACTTTTTATATTTGCTCTCTTTAGTTGTATAATAGGCAAGTATTAAAGAAATCATTAGAGAAAAGGCTATTCCCGCCTCCATAACTTTAATAAAAATTTTTAAAATAATTTCACCCCCCCATAAATGCATATAAGGGGAACATGAATTCCCCTTATAAATATTATAAATTTTTAAAACTTTACCATTGTGGTCCGTTCCATTCGAAGTCAGTCCATTCTGCAACAAGTGGTTCTGTCCAGAATCTACCTGTTACACCAGTTTCTTTATCTACGTGTAGTAAGTAGTCATTGCCTGGTGCAGTAACTTCAAATTTTACATCATAAACGCCAACACCTTCGTCAAATTTAACATTTGCACCATAGTGTGGACCATCAGATGCGTTCATTGGCATGAAAGAAACTTCTTGAACATGATCTGAACCTTTCTTTTGTAAATAAGCTTTTACTTTTAACCATGGAACAAAATCACCAACACCATAACCTAATGTTGAACCTTCTTGTGATGCTGTAATGTCAGCTTCAATATGGCAGTCAGCTTCTTCTTTAGGAATTGAGTTCCCTGCTGGTTCCATATCAACTGGTTGGAAATATACACCGGAGATTACTAAAGGTCCTTTAGTTTGGTCATCGCCAATTGGAAATTCTTCAAATCCTGCATCTTCTCCTGGAGCTGCAGCTTTTGCATCTCCTGCTTCTTTCTTGTTTCCTTCAGCTGGTGCTTTTTCTTCTGTAGAAGTTTTAGCTGTATTATTAGCTTTTGTATCTTCTTTTTTACCACAAGCTGTAAACATTAATGCACACACAAGCGTCATAACAACAAGAAGTAAACTTTTCTTTTTTAACATAATACCCTCCTATTTTTTTTCTTGGCTGGTTTCAAGCTCAGCTCTAATTTTTTTGTTTCTATTATTTTGATAGATAACAGAAACAATGGTTACTACTAATAGAATAATTTGTGGGATAAGATTTTCATACCTATCGTATATTCCTATAGCTTCAGCAGACCATCCATTCATCCAAGGAACTATAGTTCTGCCAATTACATCTGCTTCTTGTAATTCTCCTATGCCCTTTCCTAAGAGAGACAAGCAAAGTATAAACATTAGCCAAGAAGTAAATGTAAAGAATGGTTTTAATGGTAGCCTTACAGAAACTTTAGCAATTAAATAATATACAATTTATAAATATTATAAATTTTTAAAACTTTACCATTGTGGTCCGTTCCATTCGAAGTCAGTCCATTCTGCAACAAGTGGTTCTGTCCAGAATCTACCTGTTACACCAGTTTCTTTATCTACGTGTAGTAAGTAGTCATTGCCTGGTGCAGTAACTTCAAATTTTACATCATAAACGCCAACACCTTCGTCAAATTTAACATTTGCACCATAGTGTGGACCATCAGATGCGTTCATTGGCATGAAAGAAACTTCTTGAACATGATCTGAACCTTTCTTTTGTAAATAAGCTTTTACTTTTAACCATGGAACAAAATCACCAACACCATAACCTAATGTTGAACCTTCTTGTGATGCTGTAATGTCAGCTTCAATATGGCAGTCAGCTTCTTCTTTAGGAATTGAGTTCCCTGCTGGTTCCATATCAACTGGTTGGAAATATACACCGGAGATTACTAAAGGTCCTTTAGTTTGGTCATCGCCAATTGGAAATTCTTCAAATCCTGCATCTTCTCCTGGAGCTGCAGCTTTTGCATCTCCTGCTTCTTTCTTGTTTCCTTCAGCTGGTGCTTTTTCTTCTGTAGAAGTTTTAGCTGTATTATTAGCTTTTGTATCTTCTTTTTTACCACAAGCTGTAAACATTAATGCACACACAAGCGTCATAACAACAAGAAGTAAACTTTTCTTTTTTAACATAATACCCTCCTATTTTTTTTCTTGGCTGGTTTCAAGCTCAGCTCTAATTTTTTTGTTTCTATTATTTTGATAAATAACAGAAGCAATGGTTACTACTAATAGAATAATTTGTGGGATAAGATTTTCATACCTATCGTATATTCCTATAGCTTCAGCAGACCATCCATTCATCCAAGGAACTATAGTTCTGCCAATTACATCTGCTTCTTGTAATTCTCCTATGCCCTTTCCTAAGAAAGACAAGCAAAGTATAAACATTAGCCAAGAAGTAAATGTAAAGAATGGTTTTAATGGTAGCCTTACAGAAACTTTAGCAATTAAATAATATACAATTGCAAGTATTATGGCGGCAACTAAAAGTCCAATCCACATATGCATTGGATTATCAGAAATGCCTGTTCTCATACCTTGGAAAAACAAAATAAGTTCTGCACCCTCTCTTGCTACTGCTAAGAATGAAGTGAAAGATAAGGCAAAATAATTACCCTTGGAAACAGATTGTTCAACTTTGTTTTTAATGTATCTATTCCAAACTTCAACTTCAGATTTAGAAAGCATCCAATTGGATACATAAAATAGTACGATAACAGCAAGAAACATCGCAATTCCTTCGAATATTTCTTGTCCCATTCCAGACTCAACTTCTCCCACTGTATTGGCGATGATATTAAATACTCCAGCTAGGACTGCTGAAAAAACAATGCCTAGCAAGGCTCCAATATATACACCTTTTAAATAAATTCTATTATTAGTCTTTGATAAATATGCAGCAATGGCAGCTACAACTAAAATGGCTTCAAGCCCTTCACGAAGTGTAAGTCCAAGAACTGCAAAAAATGTACCAAATCTTTTTAGCAGCTCTCCCAACAATTGACCTGTTGAAAGGCTATTTGCATCTTCTTGACTTTGACCACTGGACTTAGAATCTCCAGAGGTTCCATCAAGAGTATGAGCATCTTCATGAAGATAAGTTATAAGTGCATCAATTTCATCTTTAACTTCTTTTGGGTCTGCATCTTCTTTGATAGAATTTTTTGCTCTGTAAAATTGATGTTCAACCATTGAACCCCTTTGGCCTGAAATTGCAGACATAGTTGTTTTTTCAAATCCAATTTTTTCATAGAATTTAAAGTAAGCTACGTTAATTGCATCTGTGGCTGCTTTTTTAGCATCCTTATCTCCAGGCTTGTAAACTTCCACAGCTTTTTCTAAATGTTCTGACATAGCATCAGCGACTTCAACCCAGTTGCCATAATTTGTTTCTGCTGCAAAAACAGGCGTTAAAGTTAGGCTAATCATGATTACCATAATTGCAAAAATGCTAGTCATTTTCTTTAATAAATTCATCTCTATCCCCCCTTCTTTATTAAACTTCCATCTTCCATTTGGTAAAGTGTATTGCCGTATTTTAAAATATCAAGCTCATGAGTAACTATAATAAGCGCAGTACCTTTAGAATTTATTTTTTTTAATAAATCCATTATCTCCATAGTAGTATTTTTATCCAAATCACTTGTAGGCTCATCTAAAATCAAAAGCTCCGGCGAATTAATCATAGATCTGGCTATCAGCACTCTTTTTAGCTCTCCTCCAGATAAATTTTTAGCAAAATCATCCTTCAGATGCAAAATTCCCATCAAATCAAGGAGCATAGCTGCTTTTTCATAAGCAGATTCATCTCTTTTAAATAGATAATAAGGAAGAGACACATTCTCTAAAACATTTAAATTTGGAAGTGTTCCTAGACTTTGTGGCACAAAACCTATGATTTCATTCCTATATTTGCTAATTTCTCTATCAGAAAAATCACTTATATTTTTGCCCTTAGCAAAAATTTTACCTTCAGTCGGTTTTAATAAACCAGACAAAAGATTTAAAAAAGTTGACTTTCCAGAACCACTTCTGCCAATTATATTGACAAAATCTCCCTCCTTCAAGGTAAAATTTACATTTTTAACAGCAAAAAGCGTATTAGAACCTCTTTTGAAACTCTTGCTTAAATTTTCAGTTTCAATTATTGATTCCATTATGAATGTCTTTCTTTCATACAATAATAAATATTAACTAAAACCAATATACCTGCCAACAATGTGCAAAATGGAATGGTTTTTGCTCTGCATGCCATATCGGCTTTCATGCATCCACCAATAAGCACATGAGTGTTTAGTATCTCTAAAACACCAATTGCTATATTTGAAATAGCTAATCCTAAAGATATTTTTGAATCTTTAACTATAATAAAAATGATTGCTAACACTAAAATGACTGCACCAATACCCATAGTCATATTCCCCATCCAATGGCATTTCATAAACATTCCATCTTCCATAGGAGGACAAACGGGTGTTATAAATTTTGGTGCAAGCACTAACAAAAAACCTATAATAGCAGAAATATATCCTAAAATCTTCTTTCTACTCATTTGAATCATCCTTTCTACTTATCTTTATTAATAACATTGTAATATAAAAACGTGTTTATTTTTTTATACTTACCAGTCTTTTTTTCAACAGTTACCCCTGGCCAGTTACCAACATATTGGTTGGAACCAGTGAGGCCGTTAAAAAGTGTTGACTTCCCACTATTGGGTTGCCGGCAAGTGCAATAGTAATAGCCATCTTAGTCCTCCTTCTTTTCTATTTCTTCAATTGCAATTAATTCAGCATCTGCTTTTCTAATGCTAAGTTCATAATGTCTAATATTAATTTGCACAGGGTCGCCAAGTGGCGCCACCTTCCTTATGTAAATTTCTGATCAGAGGACCAGAACCATTGATTTTTTTAACGATGTAGTATTTTCCTACAACTGCATCTCTTAAAGTTTGCAAGTCTTACATCTCCTCTACTAATATTTTTTTCGCTATATCTTTTCCGATTGCAACTCTGGAATCTTTAACATATACAATTAAATTACCATCGTTCTCATTAACAACTTTTATAACTGCATCTTTGACAAAATCAAGATTCGCCAGGTGGGACTCAGTTACATTACTATCTCCTAAAGACCTAATCCTTAAAATCTTATAATTAACATTTAAGGGTGCCATTACTAAGCTAAGCATCTAACCACTCGTTTCTAGTTTTAATTTTATCAAAATAAATTAATACTTGAATTTGATTATCGCTTTCGTAATTATTATAACATAGGAAATTGAAAATTTAAATCAATTTTCCAGTTTTTTAAAAAAGGGCATATTTTTAAGATTGAGAATATTTTTAATTTATCTTTCTTATGTTGCCTTGTATATTATAATTTTCTTTTTTATTATAATTTTCTTTTTTTATTGGCCTATATAATAGAAGAACTTTAATAAAAAAGGCTCGTTTATTTTTTGTTAGATAGTAATTTTTAGTAATTTTATAAGTAAACCTTATTCTCAAAATAATTTATTTAATAGAAATGCTCTCAAAAATCCCATCTTCCAGCAATACCATAGGCAACCTAATGAAGTTATACATTTCAGATTGCCTATTATAAAAATAATCAAAATTCATCCCTACCTCCTTTCTTTGAAATAAAAAAGACGACAGAATTATTGATTTCTATCGTCTACGGTTGTCTAATATTTATTTTTCTTTAAATAGATTTTATTGTATAGTTTAATAATTCTAATAATCCAATAACATATATACCTAATTTAGGTAATCCAAATGGGCTAAATAAAAATGCTAAGATTAGTGCTTCAATTACAATTTGATTATCTCCTTGAAATATGCTAGCTAATCCAATTATAAAAATTAAAGTAGAAACTACGCTTAACAACGCAGTACTCAAACTTAATATGAAGGTTAAAAAGGCTATGAGCAAACTCAGCACTAATCTTATCGGTAATAAAATTATTCTAATTATCCATCTCATACATACCCCTAAAAATTAAACTGGGATTCATAACAAACCCCAGTTTCATAATTAGCGTGTTCTTTAATATAATTTTGATCCTGCTGGAATATTATCATCCAACATTATTAAGTTAAGTTTTTCTTCTCCGTCGTACTCGCAAATTGCAGATATAATCATACCTTCTGAGTCGATTCCCATCATCTTACGTAGAGGAAGATTACAAATCGCAAGCAGTGTCTTTCCAATTAAAGACTCTGCGCTGTAATATTCCTTAATACCAGATAAAATAACTTTTTCTTTTTCAGAACCATCATCTAATGTAAATTTCAATAGTTTTTTTCATTTTGGAACCTCTTCGCAGTTCTTGACTTTTACAACTCTAAAATCAGATTTTGAGAATGTATCAAAATCAACCATATCTTCAAATAATGGCTCTACTTTTACTTTTGAAAAGTCGATTTTTTCTGTCGTAAGTTTGTCGTAAGTTTCGTAAGTTTCTTTTGACAAATCCCCATTTTCTGCCTTTTCTAAGCCTATTGGCTTCATTGTTGGAATATATAATCTGTATTTCTTCATTGTTCATTGATTTTATTTCTTCTGCGCTTTTATATGTTTTGTATGTTCCGTCTTCATTTATTAGTTTTACTATGATCATTATATAAACATGAATATTTTGATTTCCCTATCTACTTTCATCATGAATTATTAGGTCTACTATCATTCCTTCTTCTACAAAGTTGGCTTGTATATATTTTTCCTGCAATAATCCCAAAAAAGGCTTAAGAGTCATCTCCTAAGCTTTTCATCTTATAATTTATAATATGCAATACCCAAAAGACCTCTACCTGTGTGTGTTGCTAGTGTTGGTGCTATCTGTTCTTCAACGTAAATTTTTGCTCTATCAACTTCACCTTTTAATGCTTCCTTAGCTAGCATCAATGCCTCAGGATTTGAGCCATGGCAAATAGATAGGTAATAATCTTTGGTGCCACTAAGTTCTTTCTTAACCCTTTCAATAAGTTTTTTTTGCGCCTTGGCAAACCCCCTGACCTTGTCGATGGCGTAGTAAATACCGTCCATATTGCATGTGATTATTGGCTTTATATTTAAAATTTGACCTATGGCGCCTTGAACTTTGCCAATCCTACCGCCTTTGATTAAGTGATCTAATTCTGGTATTGCAAAATACGTCTTAGACCTCATATTATCCCTATCATCTGTCATTATTTTAATAATTTCATCAGCACTGTGACCCTCATCTCTAAGGCTTGCTGCTCTATAGCCGTAAAATCCTGCACCAATAGCAACATTTTTTGTGTCGAAAACTTTCACCTTGCCGCCATAGTCGTTAGCTGCAAGATTTGAAAGATTATTCACACCGCTTAAACCTGATGAAACTGTGATGATTAAAACTTCATCGGCACCCGATGCAAATTCTTTATCAATTGCTTCTTTCACTTCTGTTGGTGATGGTATACTTGTCCTAGGAAGTTCCTTATCAAGTAAATCATAAAACTCATCCTTTTCTATATCAATTAAATCTCTGTATGATTTGTCCGAAAAGTGAACCCATAAAGGCAGCATAGCCATATTTAATTTTTGATATGCTTCTTTTGGCACATCACAAGCCGTATCTATAATTAATCCTAATTTACTCATTTGTCCTCCTTAGCTTTTAAAAGCTCGTATTCTAATAATTTTTGTGTAATAACTTTAGTGCAAACGCTGACAATGGCAAGGGTCAAGCCATTTCTATTGTCAAGATCTATATTGATAGATGCTGTGCCTTTAATCTCAGGGCTATCTTGCTTCTCCAAGATGTTTATGACTAATCTCAACACTTCTTCCACTTTGTTACAAAAGTAGTTGTACGACTCTTCTATAGAGCTCTTCTTAAGCTCGAATAAAATGCCATCATCAATCTCAGCCATAGTTAAAATGTTTTTCAAAACAGTAATCACTATACAATAAGCGATGTGATCACGATAATAGCGCTTTTTGATTGGGCCCGGTATAAGTTTATGCTTGACATAATTATTGACCATAGACTTTGTTAATTTATTGTCCTCATCAAACATCACTTCCAAAGTTTTATTAACAATCTCAACTAACTGCTCTAAATATATACCAAAGTCAGGCAAGTCCTTGTATCTTGGAATCTTAAATTCACTAATACCACTCAAATTTTTATTTATCATATTACCTCCACCTAGTATTTAATACTATATCTATAGTTTCCCGTAACTAGATTATAAAGTCAAGCATTTTTTATAAATTTTCTAATATCCTCACCAAAAGATTTCAAGAATGAGCAAAAACCTTATTTATTTCTTCGTTTATCATGTTTTATCTCCTTTGTTTGAATTAAAAAAAGGGAAGTATAGGCTTTAATTTTTCTATACTTCCCTTTGATTGTTTTTATTTGGTTGTTGGTGATGGTGGAATGCTTTATTTTTATGTTTTTATAGCTTACTTAGGTCTTTGTACCTTTTGTTGTTTTTCTACTCTTATTTTGCTTTTCCACCTTTAGTAGTTTATGTGCGTTCTTTTATCTGATAGATAGTTTTTCATATCGGAATAAATAATCTGTATTTCCTCATTGTTCATCGCTTTTATTTCTTCTGTGCTTTTATATGTTTTGTATGTTCCATCTTGGTCTGCTTTTATAAGTTCGTCTATTAGCTCTTGCTTTTTATTCATCTCTATTACCTCCTAGATCTGCCTTTATTTTCTTGGTCATATTATAGCTTGGATAAGATATTTTTACCAGGTCTTATCTTTCTTGATTTTTGTAATAGTCTTTAGTCATTTGTCTTTTTTTTATTAAAACTATCACTATCTTGCTTATACTCTTTTATCTTTTCTATGATACTTTCTTTTTCTCCTCTCTTAATTGCCTTGTCAATTTCTATTGATAGGTCGATACCATATTCTTCATTGACTACTTCTACTGCATATTTAATATGGTTTATTTCCTTGTATCTTTCCCTTATCTTTTCTGACTCTGTGTTTAATTTACTGATTTCGTCTTCTAAGTTTTTAATTTCTCCTAACCATTCTTTTTCTCTTAAATTTTTCTTTCCACTTATTTTTTCAATTAAGTTCCTTGCCCTTATATGTTGGTCTATTTCCTTTTGATTATTCTTGTAGAAGCTTTCTTTGAATATTTTCTTGTTCTCATAGTTTTGGTAGGTTTCTTTTGTTTTTCTTACAGTCTTTGCATAGGCTAAGCATTTGTTAAGGTCTTCTATCTTTTGACTATTTTCTTTTATGGTCTTATATATTTCAGAGTTTTTACTTCTTAGGGTATTTATATGCCCTTGTAAGTCTGATATGGTTTTTATTTTGTTTTCTCTTAGATAATTTATTCCACTTGCATATCTTTTTAGATCATAGATTGCCTTATTTCTTTTGCCATAAAATGATAATTCAGCTCTATTATTTTCTTGCATTTCTTGATAAAAACTTAAATATTTATATAGGTTAAAGAGTCCTGATTCATTTTCGATTTGCTTTTTACTTTGGTCTTTATATTCCCTGTATGATTCTTTTAGCTTATCTTTGAAGCCTGCTAACCATGATGTTATTTTCTTTATTTCATTTCCTATGTTTTTTAAGGCTCTTTGTCAAATGTTGGGGCGAGATCTATTCTCGCCCCTTTCTTATGCTCGAAAGACCATTAAAATACGACTCTTAAAGTTCTCAAAATTCCGATACCCATAGGAAACCCGTTTAATCACTTTGATTTTGTTGTTAAAGCCTTCTGTTTGTCCATTGGTGATGCCTGTGGAAAAGGCGTTTAGGATTTCTTCTTTCCAGTTTTCATAGGCCCGAATACTGGCTTTAAATTCCTTTAATCCACTTTCTTTAGCAACCCACAGCCACTTGTCTAAGGCCTGTCTTGCTTCTTCTTTGCTGGAGGCATCTAAGACGTCATAAAAGCGTTCTTTTAAAAGATAAGCTTCTTTGATTTCCTTGTCTTGCCAAAGCATTAGCTCCAATTTTTCTTTTTCTTCGGGGCTTAGCCGACTGCCTTTTTTCCGTAGGATGGACTTGGACCGTTTAAAGTAGAGGCGATACTTTGCATCCCTTGTCTTTTGTCGTGTCTTGCGGACATTCTCTAAGGCCCAAAAGACTTGTCTTGCAAAATGAAACTTATCCGCAATGAAGGTGGCTTGAGGGAAGAATTCCTTTAAGACGGCGTAGAAAAGATGACTCATATCCATAACCACATACTTCACCCTTCTTCGTTCTTCCTTGGGAAAAGAAGAAAAGTAGTCCATCAAAGCCTTTTTTCGTCGAGAGGGTAAAATATCCAGTACCTGGTGATGGATTGGATCCACTAGAATACATTGGTATTTATCCCCACCAGCATTTCCCTTAAACTCATCCATACTTAAGACCCGAGGAAGATTTGGCCGCCTCCTTGGAGCCAACTTTAGATAGTTTGTGAGACAAGAGGAAGATAAACCCAAGTCCTTGGCAATGGAGGATAAAGACCGGACCTGTTTTAATTGGTCTTGGATAAAGAAGTGGAGATCCTTAGTCCGTCTAGAATAGGGAGCTAAGAAATCCAAAGACTCATAAAAGCGCTTCTGACAATGAGGACAAACAAAGCGCTTCTTCCGAAGAAAAAGAAAGACCTTCCGTAAGCCAATAGGCGTGTGTTGGATCCTTTGCAGACGATAATCATGGATGCGAGAGGTCTTATGACCACAAACAGGACAAAGTCCCTCCTTGTATAAAGAATGGAGTTTTACATCAATGTGATCATCAAAAGAGACCACCTCGTCAATAGAGACACCTTTTAAATTCAATAGATTTGTGTTAGTATAGTTTTGCACTTATCTCACCCTTTCTGTTTAGTGTGGTAACTTTATTGTAAAGGAAAAAAGAGATAAGTGCATTTTTTATGGCAAAAAATAAATGTTGGAGTCTAGGGGGACCCCAACATTTATTATAGAACCTTTTTTAATAGTTCATTCTGTTTTTTTATTTCACGATTTATATCTCCTTTTTCCGTTCTTATTCCTTTTCTTTCCATTGCACTAGCACTTGCTCCTAGATGTATTGTTGGTATTTGTTTTATGCCTTGTCTTTTAAAACTCCTATGGTCTACTCTTTTTTCTATATTATTTTTTTCTAGATATTCATTACAAAGGTCTGAAAAATTTTCTCTCCATTTTTCTACATTGCCTTTATCGTTCCAGGTTGTTAGTTCTACTTTTCTTGTTTTAGGTTTTCCATTTTTGTTTAATACTTTTTCTCCTTTTCCATCTAGGATATATTCTTTTTTATTTTTTTGACCCCATGTTCCATCTTCATTTATTGGTCTTACTATGGTCATTATATGAGCATGAATGTTTTGATTTCCCTCTCTACTTTCATCATGAATTGCTAGGTCTACTATCATTCCCTCCTTTACAAAATTGTTTTGAACATATTCTTCTATCATCTTTTTATTTTCTTCTATGTTTAACTCTTTTGGTAGGGATATGATAAAGTTTCTTGCAAGTTGGGCATTAGAATTTTTCTCAAATAGTTCTACCGAGTTCCACAATGTTTTTCGGTCTTTATATTCTTCTGGTGCGTGATCTGGCAAAAATATTTCTTTGCTAATTACTCCTTGTTTTTTGGTGTAGTCATGGGCTACTCCGTCCCATTTATTTTTTATTTTTTCTCCACTTATATATGCTGCACTTGCTACTGCACTTTTTCCTTTTCCTCTTGATATTATGTTTACTGAAAAATGAAAACTGTCTGCCATTTTTATCACTTCCTTTCTTTTTTGTTGTTTTAGGTGGAGGCTTAATAGATTTCTATATCCACTTTGTGAATGAGCGTTTTGAAATACCCTTTGCCTAATCATTCAATCCACTCGCAAGCTCGTGGTGAATGATTGGCAGGGGCAGACCCTGATAGAATTAAAAAAGTCGACTACTGAATTAATTTTGTTGTTTCACCCTTACGGGTACAGGCAGTTAGTCGGCTTAATTGTTTTGTTCATTTCAAATTTTAAAAGTCAAGGGCGAGCCTTAGCGAGTTTATTTACCCTTGACTTTTAATACCCTCGCCTGATTATCTCTACAACTCAAATAAATTTTCGTTGGAGATAATTGGCTGGGGCAGACCCAAAGCGAATGGTTGTTGGTCGCTGCAAGGGTTTGGCTCTAAAGGCACGCAAGCACCCTTTAGGGTGTATAATTGCGCCCTTAGAAAATCTAAGGGAGATTTGATTATTTTATTTTTTCTAATTTTCTCTCATTATTTTTAGTGTTTCTTTGAATTCTTTTGTCTTTGTTGCTTCTTCTACTAGGATTTTTATTTCTTCATCTGTTAGTTCTTCTGCATTTTCTATAAGGCTTTCTAAGATTGCTCCTCTTGTTATTAGCCTATGAGTTCTTTCTTTTCTTTTTTTCACTATGTCTTGTTTTAATATCTTTTTTTCTTGATTTTTTAGTTGCCTTAATCTTTCTTCTGTATCGTCTATTTTATCTTTTATTTCTCTGTACTCTTTTCTTATTTTTTCTAAATTTTTCATTTTCTTGTTTCCTTTCATTTATATATCAAATAAAAAGCGACTAAGAATGCAATCTTAGTCGCTACGCTATAATATAGCTTTTAACTTTATTTTTTCTATTTGTATTATTTTAAAACACAAAAACTGTTTAATTCTTTTGTCTAAAAACAACAAAGAGCAAGATGATGCTAACAATCAAACCTACGCCAAATTTCACCCACATTACCATTGGCGAAACACTCCATTCAGGATGATTTGCTGCTGCTATATAATCTTTAACTAACAAATATGTCCCGATCATAGCAGGAATTAAAGAGCCGAAAACTTTTGCTACAACTTTTAAGTTCATTAACACCACCTCCATTTTACTAACTAAATATAGTCATATAATTCCTAACAACAATTACGACTATGACATATATATGTTTCTTCTCCGTCCAAATCAAAAATCTGATATTTACAAACCCCTAAAGCATTTGCTATATCGTTAGCAGTTTTAAAACTCGGAATTGTTTTCCCAGTTTCTATTTTGTTTATACTTGTCCTTGATATACCTACTTTTTTCCATGTCTATGTTGCGATAAACCTAAAGGTTTCACGATATGCGTTATAGTTCTTTGGTTGATCCCACGATATTCCACTATTACCAATACTCTCGCTATCTATTGTCAAATGATTGGCGAAAGGTACAATCATAAAACCATCAAAATCCTCAACTATCGGAGTTTCTAAATCTTGTATTCTACTTGCGGTGTTTTTTTATCCATCGCAAAACTAGAAGTTGGCATTACCATTGCCAACAACAGCATTAAAGCCATAGTTAAACTAATTGATTTCTTAATCTTTTCCTCCTTAATAATTTTATTCCAATCCTTCTGTTTCAGTTAAAGGATTTATAAATTTTTTATTTACTTCTAACTCAAATTCAATACAATTATGTTTATTTAATTCATGACCATGATCTTTTTCTGATTTTTTCCCTTCCGACTTTGTAGATACTATTTCTTTTCCCCTAAATAATTCTAGAAAAGAAAAAGCATTTGATTTCATATCTTTAACGTAAATTCCATATTCTCCATCATTTGGAATAGTAAATTTTACCTCATCTTCTGGGTTTTCTACACTCTTTTTTATAGGAGCACCATAATCATTATAGCCCCAGCCAGCTTTAATGTCTTCGGCAGGCAAAATACCTACTTCTAAATCATTTCCTTTTAAAGACTTTAACTTAATGACTACGGTATCACCTTTTTTCCATTTTTCTCTAGCAAAAGTAGCTACACTTCCTTTTAACAAGCGGATTTGAAAATGCGTAGATCCTTTCGCATCCCTAGATTCAACTAAAAAATTTTTGCTTGAAAAACATTTTTTAGCAATTGTTTCGTCGAAATTATCTCCTGATTCCATATCTTCAATATATAACAATGCTGATTCTTTGACTTCGTTTGGTAAACTATTAATATGTCTTTTTAGAATATTTATATTTTCTTCTGTCGTGTCCAAAGTAGCGTAGTAATTAGGCTTGAGATTTTTATTTATATAGTCGACAATGGCTTCATACCCATCAGGTTCTTTAGCTGAGCGGATTATAATATCCTTAGCTTCATACTCTGAATCATCAATCATATACTCTATCTTATTTAACATATTCGCTTTTGCTTTTTCTGCGATAGCCTTATTTGAAAGATTTGGATACATACCCCTGTACATATTGAAAATCTCAATATAAGATGATATATATTGATTTATAGACTTTTTTTCCATGGTCGGATATAGGTTCTGCAGTTCTGTCAAAAAGGTTTTGGTTTCATATTTGTCGTCAATATTAACTTTTGAAACTTCATTAGCACTAAGTGCTGTTAAAACTTGACTTGGCTCATAGTTTACACTTAATTGTTCCTCTTTACTTAGACCATTAAACCATTCTTGCCATTCTTTAGGGCTGACTTTTGAGTTATTATTTGCTGATGAATCAATTACATTTGTTGCCATTGCTGTTAACAGCATCACCATGGCTATTAATAGAGTAAATCTTCTCTTCATTTCTAACCTCCTCATATAATTTTGCTTAACCTCAATATATTTGACATTAAAATCAAATATTATCTATTTTTCCAACTCTTGTTTCTAGCTATATTATAGAATATAGTATCTAAACTAATCGCCATTTCTATACCTAATAGGATTTAAGTTTATTATCAATTCACCTCCCATCTACCTGACATATGAATTTATCTTCACCTTTCCTGATAATGTTTTATTTGACCTATTAACAATTGTAACTATATAATTGCTTCTTCTATTAGCCTTAACCTTTAATATTGAATCTGAAGCAAATCTTTTATCATAGATGATTTTTCCATTTTCTTCAATAATTACTGAATAATCAACTCCT
The DNA here is from genome assembly GCF_900120405.1 of Urinicoccus massiliensis. Taxonomy (GTDB): domain Bacteria; phylum Bacillota; class Clostridia; order Tissierellales; family Peptoniphilaceae; genus Urinicoccus; species Urinicoccus massiliensis. The sequence continues at coordinate 694,411 of NZ_LT635492.1, forward strand.
CCAGAGCAAGACCTATCTTTTAATCTGACTGTAAAACCATCATGAACTGGACCTGTCCAGGTATCCATGTTAAATTCATAGTCTATCTTATCAAATCTTTTTAATCTTATATTCTCATCAACATTTGCTGCTCTGAGACCTGTTCTCGATACTTCTCCTAATTCTAACTTTTGATACTCTTCGTCACTTATTATTTGAACCCTATCTCCAAATTCAGAATTAATATTAGTGACTATTTCACCTTTTGTATCAATCCTATTTTGATTTAGATCAGCCACATTGGCAAATACTGGTAAACAAAATGTAAATGTCAATATAAATACTACCAATCCTGTAAGTGTCTTCTTCCATTGTTTCATAATAAGTATCCTTTCTTTATTTGGGTTTAATTTTAAAACTAAATTATTTGTATTACTTCCTATTTCTAATAACTTTAGCATTGACACGCAATATTCTTTTCTGTTTTTTATTGTGTCTCCTAAGTTTTCAACCACTAGCTTATCACAGTTGATTTCAATGTCCCGGTCTAGATATTTTAAGCTCAGCCATAAGAGTGGATTGTACCAATATATGCAGACTACAATATTTATCAGGTGGGTTAGTAAAATATGAAATTTCTTTATGTGCATTAATTCATGGATTAAAACATGGTCTAGTAATTTTTCATCAGCTAGTATATGATCTTGTAGGATTATCTTTGGTTTTAAAATTCCAAAGGTAAGGGGAGTTTTTAAATTGTTATTGATATAAATCTCTACTTTTCTTTTTAGTCCAAATTTCCTTATTTTTTTCTTACATAAAGTATTTTGGGTAAGGGTAGAGCCTTTCATTACTTTATTGAATTTATAAATTTTTATTCCCAAATAAGTAAAAATCAAAATCGAACCTATTAGTCGGTTTAGTTTAAAAAATATAGAGCCTATTTTATTTACTAACAATCCTAGAGAAGAATCAAAAAAATTTGTTATAGCAAGTAAGATAAAATTTCCCTTTACACTTTCTATTCCGATTTCAAGTTCATAGGGACTTATTAAGTAGACTAATAAGACTATCCACAAAACAAGGCTTGCTGACCTGAAGGATTTTTTATTTAAGGTTGGTCTAACTAAGAAAATTAGAACTAGTAAGTAAAGACTTTTTATAGATTTTTCTAGAGTAATTACCCTAACTAGACTTATTGCCATCCTTATCTTCCTCTTGGTCCTCTTCGTCAAAGCTATCTATTAATTTTTTCATTTCTTCTATTTCTTCTTTTGTGACTTCTTCGTTTTGTAAAAACGTTTTGCAAATATTTAAAAGTGATCCCTTAAAAAGTTTGTGAAAGGCTTCTTTTTGCTTATTCAAAAGAGCATCTTCCCTTGATACAAGTACTCTAATTGTATATTTAGGATATCTCCTAGCTATCGCCCCTTTTTCTACTAATCTTCCAAAAAAGGTGTAGCAAGATGTTTTACTTATATCGTACTTTTCCATCAATATTTTTGATAAGGCAAGAGCTTGGATTTCTCCATTTTCGTCTAAGACATCGCCCTTCCATAATTCTTCCATTACTAGTAATTCTCCATCTGAAAATTCCAACTATATTTCCTCCTATATAAATTACATTTTCATTTGCTTTTGCATTTTTGTATCTTTAATTATTTTCACATTGAGTATGCCATGGATTTAAAAAATAGTCAAGTGTTTTGACCATTTAAATAATATTTTTTTGTATTTTAATATATCCCCGTTTAATTTTAAATCTCTCTTTCAAACTCATCTTCAAAACTAATAATATCATTAGGAGTGCAAGTTAAAGCCTTACATATTCTTTCTAAATTCTTAAATGTAATTGGTTTATCCTTGCCCATTTGTGCCATAACATTTGTTGTAATTCCTGCCATGGCTATTACGTCTGTTTTCTTTAATCCTTTTTTTGCTAACTGTATCCATAATGGTTTATAGTTAAGTGCCATAATATCCATATTTTTCTCTTTATTAGATTTATTTAATTATAGGATAAATATTGATTTCATTCAATCTTACATTGATTTATTGTTTTGTTTTAGAGAATTTGTTGTGTTATTCCGTCCTTATTTTGAGTAAAAAAGACGATAGAGTTTTTAATTTCTATCGTCTGAGATTATCCAATGTTTATTTTTCTTTAAATTGATTCTATTGTATAGCTTAATAATTCTATTAATCCAATTATAAAATTAAACTGGGATTCATAACAAACCCCAGTTTCATAATTAGCGTGTTCTTTTAATAAATTTTTGATCCTGCTGGAATGGAGGGGTCTAGGATAATTAGGTTTAACATTTCCTCTCCATCGTAGTCGCAAATGGCTGATAGGAGCATACCACAGGATTCTTCTCCCATCATCTTCCGGGCCGGCAGGTTGGTAATGGCTAAGAGCTTTTTGCCTACCAATTCTTCGGCTGTATAGAAGTTTTTAATGCCGGACAGGATGGTCCTGTCTTGGCCGCTGCCATCGTCCAGGGTGAACTTCAAGAGTTTCTTGGACTTGGGTACTTCTACACATTCTTTAACCTTGACAACCCTAAAGTCTGATTTTGAGAAGGTATCAAAGTCCACTTCTTCTTGGAAGAGGGGTTCGATTTGGATCTTAGAAAGGTCCAGGTCTTTCACAGGAGTGGCTTCTGCCTTGGGGCTTGCTGCCTTGCCTTCTGTTTCTCCTTCCAGGGGCTTCATGGTAGGAAAGAGGATTATATCCCGGATGCTGGCTTGGTCTGTTAAGAGCATAATCATTCGGTCTACACCAATTCCCAGGCCTCCTGTGGGAGGAAGTCCTACTTCCAGGGCATTGATGAAGTCGTAGTCCATGGGATGGGCTTCGTCGTCTCCCTCTTTCTTGTCTTCCAATTGTTTTTCAAAGCGGCCCTTTTGGTCAATGGGGTCGTTTAATTCTGAAAAGGCATTGGCAAATTCCCAAGTGTTGATAAAGGCTTCAAAGCGTTGGGTAATTTCCGGATGGTCGGGATTTCTCTTGGAAAGGGGAGAAATTTCCACCGGGTGGCCAATGACGAAGGTGGGTTGAACCAGCTTTTCTTCGCAGTATTCTTCAAAGAGTTCACTTAAAACGTGGCCCTTGGTCCAGAAGGCTTCAGGTTTAAGGCCGTGTTTTTTGGCCAAGTCCAAGGCTTCTTGGTCGGTCTTTACTTGGTCAAAGTCAATACCGGCGTATTCTTTTACGGCATCATGCATGGTGATCCGTCTCCAAGGAGGGGTCAGGTCAATGTCCACACCTTGGTAGTTGATCTTGGCTGTTCCCAATACTTCTTGGGCTACATAGGCAAACATGTTTTCTGTAATCCGCATCATTTCTTCATAGTCGGTATAGGCTTGGTATAATTCGATATTGGTAAATTCGGGATTGTGCCGGGTGTCGATGCCTTCATTTCGGAACATCTTGCCCATTTCATAGACCTTGTCAAAGCCCCCGACAATAAGGCGCTTTAGGAAAAGTTCGTTGGCAATCCGCATTTGCATGTCAATATCCAAGGCATTGTGGTGGGTTAAGAAGGGACGGGCATTGGCTCCACCAGCCACGGTTCCCAGGATGGGGGTGTCCACTTCCAAATAGCCCAGGTCATCTAAAAAGCGGCGGATAGCCTTGATGATCTTGGACCGTTTAATGAAAATTTCCTTGTTTTCAGGATTGACAATGAGGTCTACATAGCGTTGACGGTAGCGAAGGTCTGTGTCCTTGAGGCCGTGGAATTTTTCGGGTAAAATTTGCAGGCTCTTACTTAAGAGGACGGCTTGGGTCACCCGGATGGAAACTTCTCCAGCCTGGGTGGTAAAGACCTCTCCCTTGATGCCGACAATGTCTCCAATATCCCAGGCCTTCACATCTGCATAGCCCTCTTCCAGGACGTCTTTTCGGGCGAAAAGTTGAATCCGGCCCTTCATGTCTTGAAGGTCCAGGAACATAATCTTTCCATGGCCCCGTTTACTCATAATCCGTCCGGCCACAGAAACTTCCTTGCCTTCGTAGTCTGAATAATGGTCTTTAATGTCTGTGGAATACTCTTTTACATCGTATTTCTCATGGACAAAGGGATTTTTCCCGGCATCTTGGAGTTCTTGTAACTTTTGACGCCGCATGAGTCGCATTTCATTTAAATTTTCCACTTTTCTACCTCCTGGCCCTAGAGTGAAATTTCAACAACTTCGTAGTGAATCACTCCATCCGGCACTTCAACTTCTGCTACATCGCCGATTTTGCAACCAATCAAGGCTGCTCCCACCGGGCTTTCATTGGAAATTTTTCCCTCCAAGGGGTCTGCTTCAGCTGAACCTACAATATCGAAAACATCTTCTTGGCCGGATTTTTTATCCTTGACCTTGACATGGGTTCCTACGCCAACAGTGTCCTTGTCAATTTCGTTTTCTTCAACCACCTTGGCATTTCTAACCATGTTTTCCAGCTTGGCAATTCTTTCTTCTACATGGGCTTGTTCATTTTTAGCCTCATCGTATTCTGAATTTTCAGACAAGTCCCCGTAACCCAAGGCCACGCGAATTCTTTCAGCCACTTCCTTACGGCGAACTGTTTTTAAATACTCAATTTCTTTTTCAATCTTATCCAACCCTTCCGGGGTGAAAAATATATCCTTATCCATTCTTCTCTCCTAACCTAAACAAGACTCATCTCTTGCTTTAATAATGTGAATTATTATAGCCAATAAAGGGGAAATTGTCAAGGATGGATCTGGTCTTCCTGGTAATTTACCAGGATTTGCCTGATTTCTTCCCTGTCCTTGGCCCTCATTAAGGCTACTTTGACTTCCTTGCAAGACTTTAGTCCCTTCATGTAGGCTAAAAGGTGCTTGCGCATTTCTAAAATTCCCTGTTTTTCTCCATAATAGGCCAGGGCCTTGTCCAAGTGGTCCATCATGACCCGGATTCTTTCCTCCAGGCTGGGCTGGATGCCCTGGAAGATCCAGGGGTTGCCAATGGCCCCCCGGCCAATGTAAACCCCAGCCAAGTCCTTGGCGGCCAAGCGGTCCTGGGCTTCTTGGATGGTAAAAATATCCCCATTGCCGTAGACGGGAATTTTTACTTCCCGGGCCAGGCGGTGGATAAAGTCCCAATCACTTTTCCCCTCATAGTACATGTCCCGGGTCCGACCGTGGATAACCAGGTAGTCCGCCCCGGCCTCCTGGGCCCTTAGGGCCAGGTCCATACCCAGCTCATCCTCATGAAAGCCCTTACGGGTCTTGACTCCCACAGGACGGTTAGCCGCCTCCTTGACCCTTTGGATGATTTCAAAGGCCCTGTCTTGGTCCAGCAAGAGGCCAGATCCAGACCGGGACTTGACAATCTTAGGCGCCGGACAACCCATGTTGATTTCAAAGGCCACAAAGCCCGGCAGGTGGTTTAAGTATTCCCGGACACAGGTTTCCATAATCTGGGGGTCGTCGCCAAAAATTTGTAGACTTGTATTTTTCTCCTGGGGTGGGGTCAGCATCTTTAGGGTTTTTTTATCCTTGTAGTAGAGGGCCCGCATACTGACCATTTCCGTTACCATGCCGGCGGGATGAAAGTCATCCACAATGGCCCGGTAGCAGGGGTCTGTATAGCCCGCCAGGGGTGCTAGGTATAGGTTCATGGTATCCTTTCTAAAAAACCCCCCGCTAAGCGGGAGGTTCTTGTTAATGGTTCATTTCATAGACAATCCGCAAACCGTCTAGGGTTAAATAGCGATCAATGAGGATGTCGTACTTACTCCGACTGACCAACATGGTGGCAAAGCCTCCTGTTGCAACAATATTTACGTCTTGGGCCTTCTTTTTGGATTCCTTTAAGATGGACTCGATAATCCCGTCAATCATGCTGGAAAATCCGAAGTAGAGGCCTGACTGCATACTGGTTACAGTGGTCTTGGCAATGACCTTGGGGGCTTCTACAATTTCAATCTTGGGCAGCTTAGAGGTCCGCATAAAGAGGGCATCGGCACTGATGCCGATTCCCGGCAGGATCAAGCCTCCCAGGTATTGTCGTTTTTCGCTGATGACACAAAAAGTAATGGCCGTTCCAATGTCAATGACAATCAAGGGGCCACCGTATTTTTCCAGGGCTCCTACGGCATTGACAATCCGGTCTGCCCCCACTTCCTTGGGGTTGTCGTAGCAAATGTTCAAACCGGTTTTAATTCCCGCCTCCACAACAATGGGGTCCTTGTGGAAGTACTTTACAATCATATTGGGCAGGGTATGCATAAGGTTGGGGACAACGGAAGAAATAATGACGTCGTCAATCATTTCCGGTGTAATTTCCCTGTTGGCTAGAATTTGTTGGAAAAGCAGGCCGTATTCGTCACTGCTTTTGTTTTTGTCGCTGGCAATCCGCCAGTCGTGGATCAGTTCCTTTTCCTTGTAGACACCAAAGACGATATTGGTATTTCCTACATCAATCACTAATAACATTTAGTTTGTAATCCTTTCTCTTACAGCATTGGCCACGGCCGCTGTAATAATGACTGCGATAATTGCTTCCGGCACCCCACTGGTAAAGATAAAGGAAAAAATAACCTTTCGGGCCATTTCCAGGGATGCGTCCGGCTTGATGGCTGCCAGGAATCTTTCTGCAAAGAAGATGTAGATTCCTCCCATAACCATAATGGTGTGCATAATGGTGGCGACAAAGGCGCTGACCATTACGGCAAAGTTCTTTTCATCGTATTTCTTTAGATAGAAGAACAAAACAAGGCTCACAATGGATAGGACTCCATTGAGGATGGCTGCATAGATTTTTACTTCTGGTACTAAAGACCGGTAGAGGCCATAGAGTAAGAAGGCAATAATAGCAATCCAGCCCACTTGAACCACTTTTTTGGTGGTGTGGGAGTCCTTGTTTTTTAAAAATTTAAATAAATAACCAGCAATGAGACCAAGGAGGATCCTGGGCACAATGGAAATTAAGGGGTTGTAAAAGCAAAAGCTGATGGCTGTTGGCCGGGTAATGGCGTTAAATAAACTAGATAGGCCAAAAATAAGGCCAACCAAGCCCCCTACCAGGGGTCCTTCCAGCACGGCCCCAATAATAACCGGGATGTGCATGGTGGTTGCATTTAGGGGTCCAATGGGGACAAATCCCAGGGGGGTTAGGCCCAAAACAAAGGTGATGGCCCCTAACATGGCTACAATGACAAGGCGTCTTGTAGCACTTTTTTGACTGACTGCTGATTTGTTTGTTTGATTCATTTTTACCTCCGATCCAGCTCTATTTCTAGATGCCGGTCATTCTAGGGACTCCCTTCCGGGTAGTCCGCCGCAATTATGGACAGCTACACTGTTGTAAATGGCTTGGGAGATGACCTCTGTTGCCATGGCTCCCACCAGGGAGACGTCTGCCTCCACTTGACCTGTAGCCAGACAGAAAATGGTGTCCCCATCATTGGCGGTATGGACGGGAAAGATACTTCTTGCATAGCCATTGTGGGCCATGCCGGCGATTTTTTGGCATTGGGCCTTGTTAAACTTGCCGTTGGTGGCCAGGCAGGCAATGGTTGTATTGCCCCCGATGAAATTTCGCCCCTCTTGGTTAAAGAGGGCCTGGCGGGTGTTGATAAAAGACTTCTTTTCCCGGTCATAGGCTCCGGCAATTTTTTCATTGTTTCTGGCATCGTAGATGTCTCCAAAGGCATTGGTAATAACAAGAGCTCCCACAACTAGGTCGCCTACCTTCATGGAAGCTGTTCCCAGACCGCTTTTCATGGCATAGTCCAGGCCCTTATATTTTCCCACGCTGGCCCCTAGGCCGGCACCAACCAGGCCTTGGGCTGTTTCTTCCTTGGCATTGACTACGGCTTGGTAGCCTTCCTTGGCGCCCGGTCGAATTTTTGGGTCACCAGTGGTCAAGTCAAAAATAACAGCGCCAGCCACAATGGGCACTTGGGCTACGACAACATCCAGACCAATCCCTCTTTCTTCCAGGGCCTTCATAATTCCGTCCCCCACGGCAAGACCATAGGCTGATCCCCCAGATAGGAAGATGGCATTGACTCCCTGGACCGTATTTTCCGGTTTTAAAAGGTCTGTTTCCCGGGTCCCCGGGGCAGCTCCACGCACATCAACACCGGCTACTGTCCCTTCTGGAGGAAGGATAACTGTAACCCCTGTAAGGCCTTCTTTGATTTCGCTGTGGCCTACCTTGATGCCTGGAACATCTGTGATTGATCCTTTAAACATGTCTTTGACTCCTTTTTCTATCTTTTGCTATTATAGCACACTTCTTTTCCATTACAAGCTTTAAATCTAAATTTTAACAAAATATGGCCCTTATTTTGCCCCTGGCTCCCAGTCCCCTTCTTATAAGGAAGAAAAGAATTTTTTTAAGACTTTCCTAATTTTTATAAAATCTCACCAAATCAAGGAATCCATGCTATAATAGAAATGGTATTCTAGATAAATACACCATGAAAGGAAGGTTTCTATGAGTCAACGACCACGCTCAAGGTCAAAATCCCACAAGGGATTTGGATTCCTAGGCGCTTTAAAGGTATTATTTTTATTGGGTTGCATCCTCCTGGTTAGCCTAGGTGGGATCCTGGCAACCTATACCATTTCAACCCTCAAAGATTCTCCGGACATCGACCCCAAGAACTATCGAAAAGTCCTCTCTGAAACCAGTGGAGTTTACGATAAAGACGACCAGCTTGTGGAAAGACTTGTCCAAAACGAATACTTAGAATTCGTCCCCTTGTCCCAAATTCCTGAGTCCATGCAAAAGGCTGCTGTGGCCATTGAGGACGAGCGGTTTTATAAGCACTCCGGTGTGGACTTCCGCCGGGTGGTTTCAGCCATGATCTACGATTTAAAGACCCGGTCCCTGGACCAAGGGGCTTCAACCATTACCATGCAGCTGGCAAAGAACCTCTATACCAGCCACGACAAGACCTTTGGCCGGAAGTTAAAGGATATTTACAATGCCTACCGCTTGGAAAATGAACTTTCTAAACCAGAAATTTTAGAGGGCTACTTAAATTCAGCCTCCTATTCCAAGGGGACTGTAGGTGTTCAAGCGGCCGCCAAGACCTTTTTCAACAAGGACGTATCTGAATTGACCCTGGCGGAATCGGCCCTAATTGCCGGTATTACCCAATACCCTACAAAATACACTCCCTTTACTGTGGAAGCCATTGGTCCAGAAGATGACCTGTCCACTGTTGAATTGAACTTGACCCCCCAAAAGGAACCCCACGATGTCACAGACGAAGAAGCAAGATGGGCCAAGTATTTCTACGAAAATGGAAAGATTGACATCTACGACTATTCGCAAATTCTCTCGGGAGAATACACCATGGGCAAGGCGGTCTTTAATCCCAAGTCCAAGGACCGGCAGGAAGTGGTCCTCTACAAGATGAAGCAACTGGGCTTTATCAGCCCCCAAGAATATGACCAAGCCATGGCCCAACCCATTCAAATTGCCCTAGGAACTCGAAAGACCAAGGGACTTTCTTCCTATTATGTGGACGCTGTCAAGGATGAAGTTTTAGAAATCCTAAAGGCCCAAGGCCACACCAGCGAAGAGGCCAACAACCTCCTCTATAACGGAGGCCTCCACATTGCCACCTCCCTGGATTTGGACATGCAAAATAAACTCCAAGACGTAGTTAGTAAGGACCGCTACTTTGCCGGTAACCACACCGACAAGCACGGCCTTCCCCAACCCCAGGTTGGTTCGGTTATCTTGGACCAATCCACTGGTCAAGTCCGGGCCCTTATTGGCGGCCGGGGCATTGCCGGAAGCAACATCCTAAACCGGGCCAAGAACCCCCGACAACCGGGATCTTCCATCAAGCCCATTTCCGTCTATATGACGGCTTTAAACCATGGAATTACTGCCGGGGATGCCTACAATGACTCCCCCATTTCCAAGAGTCGCAAGACTCCCTATGCTCCTAAAAACTCCACTGGTTACCAAGGTTGGACCACCGTTCGAAAATTGGTTATCAACTCTTCCAACGTAGGCTCCTACCTGGTAGGCCGCAGCATCGGTCGCAATGACGATGACTCTTGGCAAAAGATCGTGGACAATTTAGAAAACATTGGTATTAGCAGCCTGGTCCTTCCGGACAAGGATCCGAAATACAACGACTTTAACCCCTCGGCCCTTTGTCTGGGTGGGATGAAATACGGGATTAGTCCCCTGGAAATGGCTGGTGGCTTTTCCGCCATTGCCAACCAGGGCCAATACATCAAACCCACCTTTGTAGACTCCATTACTTCTAGTATTGGTGAAAAACTCTACGAGGCTGACCGGACTCCCAAGGAGGTTATGAGCAAGCAAAATGCCTATATCCTAACCAGCATCTTGCAAGATGTAGTCCGGCAGGGTACAGGAACCTACGCCAACCTTCCGGGCTTCCATGAAGCTGGAAAAACCGGGACCACCAACCGGAAACGGGACTCCTGGTTCGTGGGTTACACCCCCTACTACACCTGTAGCGTTTGGATTGGAAATGATGACAACACCCCCCTACGGGACTATTCCAGAATGGCTGCCCGGCTATGGAGGGCTATTATGACTGATGTCCACCAAGGTCTGGAGGACAAGGAATTTGAAAAACCCGATGGCCTCTATCGCAAGTACCTTTCCGGTGCCGGCTATACAGAAATCTTTGTTGAGGGAACCTCACCCAAAAACACCAACAAACTCTACCGGCCAAAACCGAAAACAGAAGACGAGGACGGCAATAAGAAGGACAACAACAACAACGACGACAAGAAGGACAGGAAAGAAAGAAAAAGACGGTCCGACAACAATAGCAATGACAACAACAAGGATTCCAGAAAGTCTTCAAAAAAATCTAAGTCTAAAAAAGACGACAACAACAATTAAAAGACAAAAGGCAAGACGCAAGTCTTGCCTTTTTTATGAGAAAAGCCCGGAAGGTCCGGGCTTTCTTTTATGAATTTATTTTTATTTATTTGAAGCTGTTGGCTGCCAAGACGACTTGGACATAGGCCCAGTAGCCTTCCTTGACATCCTTAAAGGTCTTCAGGTCCTTGGCCTCTTTTAGGAGGTCTTTTTGGTCCTTAATCCGACCATCATAGTGGTTGAGGATGGTTACAGCTTCTGCCCTTTGGATTTGACCATTGGGTTTAAAGCTGCCATCGGGATAGCCTACAATGTGGCCATTGCCATAGGCTTGGTTGATGGCTTCTTCAAATTCATGACCCTTGATGTCGGCAAAGGGGGCCTTTTTGTCTGACTTCTTGTCAATTCCTGCCAGGGCCCGGGCAAATTCTCCCCGGGTAATGGGGTCATTGGGGCGGAAATTGCCATCCTTGTCTGCCAGCATGAGGTCTTTTTTCACCATGGCATGGATGGCTGCATTGTACCAGGCGCTAGGGGTGTCCTTAAAGTTGGCCTTGGATTGGTCTGTCAGGTCCAAGCCTGCCAGGTGGGCAATCATGGATGCCGCCTCAGCCCGGCTAATTTTTCCTTCCGGACGGAAACTTTGGTCCTCATAGCCATAGATATATTTTTCATACTTGGCCTTTTCCGCCTTTTGGTCAGATTTTTCCAGACCGGCAAAGACCAGGTCCCCATTTTCAAAATAGGTCTTGTCGGCCAATTTTACCATGACAATGGGCTTGATAAACTTGCAGGCTTCTGGAAGCTTGTGGATGGTAATTTCATAGCCTTGGTCCACAGCCTTGACACTATAGTCCCCAATAGGAAGCTCTTGCTTCTTGTACTTGGGTGTAGAGGAAGATAGGGCGTCTATCTTTTGGTCCTTGTAGTCTTGGTCCTTTACATAGTTGAGCTTCAAGAAGACCTTGTCGCTTTCTCCCATCTTCTTGGCCTCTTTCAAGTTGGTTTTGATCCGGATCTTATTGTCCTTTAAGGTGGTATACTTCTTTTTATTATGGGGGTTTTCTTGGTCCCTGTCTCCTAAAACTTCAAAGTCCACCAGGGCCTTGTGGGTAAAGTCCCTGAAGAGACCGGACTTTTTCCCGTCGACATTCTTAAAGGGAATTTTTTCCATTTCTTCCAACTTGGCCTGGTCTATCTTATCATCAGCCAAGAGGTCCTTGGCCCTTTGAATCGCTGCCTTGACTTGGCCCTTGACCTGGTCATTTTCATAGTGGATGGCCGGGTTGTCCAAAACGGCAGGGTCCAGGGTGTCCATGTATTTTTTCAAGGCCTCCTTGGCCTCCTTGACCCGAACGTCAAAAGACTTCTTGTCTTCCTTGACCTCTGTCATCTTTGCTAAATCCGTCTTGGAACTTGCATAGGCCTGGCCTGGAACAAGACCTGCCACCAGGGTCAACCCTAAAAGACAAGAAACAAAACCAATGGATAATTTCCGCATCCCATACTTGGGCACTTGAGCATCTTTTTTCACTTCTACTCTCCTCCTTGGATTAAATATACTTGGACCCGGTTCAAACCTGGGTCCCAGCTTAAATCATTTCCATTATACCATTTTGGCATAGGCTCTCAATATCTTGAATTACCCTATATTTTTTGAAAATTTTCTCCAATAAAAAAACCACCCTCTTCCAGGATGGCTTCTTGTAAACTTTACTTGTGGAGAATGGGAGACACCCTCTTGTATAAAAGAAGGGTTACCAGGCCGGCCACCACTCCCTTAAATAGGTTAAAGGGAATCATACAGTAGACCATAAGTGACCAAAGGTCTGTCACCTTGTGGCTAACAGCACTTCCTGCTGCAATAATGGCGTCCATGGGCATGAACTTAGAATATAAGGGAAAGATAAAGAAATAATTGCTGATGGTGGAAAAGGCAGTCATCACCAGGATACTGACTAGAAGGCCTATAAGGGCACTCCGGTAGGACTTGTGGTGGTGGTAGATGAGGCTGGATGGGATGACAAAGGCACAACCAACTAGGAAGTTGGATAACTCCCCGACCCCGCCGGTGGTGGTTCCCTTAAAAATCATTTCCAAGATAACCTTGATGCCCTCGATAATCATTCCGGCAAAAGGTCCCATGGCAAAGCCGCCAATAAGGGCCGGGACATCTGAAATGTCCATCTTAATAAAACCCGGCGCCAAAAAGGTAATGGGAAAATCTACATACATTAAAATAAAGGCAATCACCGATAGGACACTGATCTTGGTCATGGTCCTGGTGGCTATTCTCGGTCTTACTGACTTGATGTTTACTTGATTCATTGTAACCTCCTTATATTTAGGCATAAAAAAATGCCCACAACTTCGGGGCTATAAGATCCTTCTTTCATCCGGACTATACCGTCGGTATCGGAATTACACCGATTCAGTCTTGCGACTCGTGGACTATCACCACCGGTGAGGAATTACACCTCGCCCTGAAGATTCTCTTCCTTTTCAGGATAGCAAAATCCCCCGGCCCTGTCAAGGCCTTTTGAGAATTACAATCAAGGCCAGGCATAAAATAAGAGGCCGGATGGCTTGGGAAAATCCCAGGCTACCGACCTCCTATGAGGGAAAGTAATTTATTTCCGATGGTTTACCTCTAAAATCTTCATCTTGGGCAATTTTTCCCGGACCAGGTCCTCAATGCCCCGAGCATCTTCCGGACTAAAGATAAATCGTCGGTTGATGGCCCCCTTGTTAAAGTGGACTTCCACTCTAGGGGCCGACTTCAAGCTGTCCTTGTGGATGGCCTGAATTTCTTCATAGGTCCAAAGGTTTTGAAAGCAATGACCCAAGACCCTGTACTCAATGTCCACACCTTGGTCTGATACCACTTGCTTTCTTTCTGAAAAGCTGGCCAGGATTACCACCAGGCCAAAGGGCATGAAAAACCAATTTTGGTGGACAAGGGCCTGGTAGCTGGATAAGACCCCTAAAATCAGGGCGGCTATTTTGACCCAAAGCTTCCGCTCCGGTAGAATTCCATAGTATTTCATCGCTTTCACTCACTTTTTCTTAAAGACTCTTATAGATTCCTGCTTTTCTTCTTTCAACCAGGGCCTTCATGGCAATTTCATGCGCTTCTTCCGGCGCTCCTGCAGGGCCGCGGCCCTTTTTCAGTTTTCCATAGAAGGTGGTTCTGGACCCATCTGCAAAGAGGATGTTTCCTCCCCAACTTGCCGTAACTAGGGCAAAGATTGGGTTGATTAGGTTCATAAAGCAATAGGGTAGGTAGGACAGGGTGGGGACTCCTAGAACGGATGTATGGTAGGATCCGCAAGAAGACCAGGGTACTAGGGGTGACCAGAGGGTTCCACCGTCTTCCAGGGTTCTGGACAACATGTTCCGGCCCAGGCCCATTTGGTCATAATTATCCTTGTACATAGAGGATGGGATAATTAAACCTAGATATTGGTCACACATGGTGGTAATACAGAAGATGGAAGTTGCAAGAGTGACAAAAACCAATTGGAAGGGGGTCTTGACCTTGTGGATCAAGTGACCCAGGATGGATTCAATGGCTCCAATTTTTTGTAGGATTCCACCAAAGGCCACAGCCACAATAACCAGGTTGTTGGTCCAAAGCATACTGTCCATTCCCCCGCGGTTGACCAGGTTGGAGAACAATTCGTTTTGAGATTCGGCAGAATAACCATAGTGGAGCATCCGGATACAATCGGCAATTCCGGCCCCTTGGAGGACAGCTGCAAAACCGCACCCTACCAAGGACAAGAGAACAATGGATGGAATGGCCGGCATCTTAATAACGGCAACGATGATAATCATCAAGATGGGGATCAAGAGCAAGGGGCTCATATAGTCATAGTGGTTTACAATTTCTGCAGAAAGTTGATTGGCTAGACTTGGGTCATAGCTATTGACACTGGAGAATGAGAAAAAGGCATAGAGGATAATGGCCATCACCAAACTTGGGAAGGTTGTGGTTACCATGGCCCCAACGTGGTCGAAAAGACCTGTTTGGGAGGCTCCAGCTGCCAGGTTGGTGGAGTCGGATAGGGGAGAAAATTTATCTCCACAGCAGGCTCCGGACAAGATGGCTCCGGCAATCAGGGCTGGGTTTAAGCCCATGGTCTTACCAATGGCCATAAAGGCAATTCCCAAAGTCGCCGATACTGTCCAGGCAGATCCCAGGGCAATCCCTACAACGGCACACATCAAGGTGATAAAGGGTAGGAAAATTCCCGGAGATAAGAGTTTCAAGCCATAGTAGACAACGGCGGGAATGGTTCCACAAGCGGTAAAGGACCCAATAAGGCAACCCACCAATAAAATGATGATAATGGCCTCCAGGGATTGGTTGACTGCTTCCAAGCCTGCAGCCAACATGTCCTTGTATGTATAGCCACAGCGGTAGCCGATGATCATGGCAACACCGCAAGACAGGGTTACCGGAATGTGGGGGTCTTGACCCCAGCCAAAGACGTAGTTGGAGATCATAACGGCCAATAAAAAGATAATGGGTATTAAGGCTTCAAGTTTATTTGGCAGCCTAGCTACTTTTGCATTTTCGTTCATGCTATTTCCTCCTTAAATTATTTTACTACTTTAAGGATAGTCTAGCAGGGTCCTTGTCAATGAAGTGTCAATACCGGTAGAAATTTTAAAAATAATATTTTTCCTGCTCCAGAAGTGAGTTCACTTCTTCGGCCCAGGAGTATTGGGCCATGTACTCTCCATGGTAGAGGTCTGCCCCGGCTTCTTTATCTTCCAGCCAGCTAAAGTAGTCGCACTGGATCCAGTCTGGATGAGCCAGGCTCATATAGCCCCTTTCCGTGTAGATTAGGTCCTGGCAGGCCAGGTCCTGGAGGCAGTCTCTCAGGTCTTTTTTCAGCATGCGAAAATAGGAATCGTGGCCCTCATCCTCCCAGAGGTGGGCCATAATTTCCCGGTTGCTAGTCCGGGCTCCCCGCCGGTGGACCAAAAAGGCCAGGAGCTCCTTGGTCTTGTCAAATTTAAACTTCACCGGCCTTCCGTCAATGAGGATGTCAAAATTTCCAAAACAGGTAATCTTGACTCGTTTTTCCGAATCTTCTTTTATGTCTTCCGGCTGGTATCTCAGGTTTTGAATAGCATGGCCCACCTGGTCCGAGCTGGCCGGCTTCATAATATAGTCGCTGGCATCCAGGTCAAAGGCATTTCTCATATAGTCGTCGTAGCCTGTAACAAAGATAAAATTGCTTCTGGGATAGATTTTTTTCAGCTCCTTGGCAAAGTCCACCCCATTGAGGCCAGGCATTTGGATGTCAATAAAGTAGACATGAAACTCTTCCCTCTTGGCCAGGTCCAGCCCCTTCAAGGGGTTGGTTTCCACCGTCACCTCTGCCTTGGGGTCATTTTCCCTAACCAGGTCTGCCAGGTAGTTGGCAGCCAAAGGCTCATCGTCCAATACTATGTATTTCACGACGTTCTCCCTCCAGTCTCTGTATTTTTTCCCTTTCTCCGGGAATCAGAATGCGAACCTTGGTGCCAAAACCCGGCATGGATTCAATGTCCATTTGGGCCTTGGCGGTATTTTTTAACCTTTCATAGGCATTGGCAATCCCTATGTGTTTTTTCCCATCCAGGTGGACCCTTTCCGGGTCAAAGCCCTCTCCGTCATCTATAATGGTGATGATGTGGTCCCGGCCAATCTTTTGACTCTTGATTTCCACCGTTCCCCCTTCCAACCTTTTGCAAATCCCATGCTTGACTGCATTTTCCACAATGGGCTGCAGGGTCAAAACAGGCACGTCAAAGTCCGTGGACTGGATGTCGTAGACAATGTTTAATCGGGAGCCAAACCTGAGTTTTTCAATATCTAGGTAGATCTTGATATGGTCCAACTCCTGGCTAAAGGGGTGGACCTCCCTGGAGTCTACCCCGTACATGTTCTCCCTGAGGTACTTGGAAAACTTCACAGTGGTTTCCTCTGCCAATTTGGGATTAGTCCGACAAAGGGCTGTAATGGTATTGAGGGTGTTGTATAAAAAGTGGGGCTGGATTTGAGACAGCATCATGGACAACCTTTGTTCCCTAAGCTTGATGTCCTTTTCCCTGTTGACTTGTTGGGAAATGTAGACGTGGATCATAAGATAGTAGAGCAAAAAGCTAATGGCATAGGTCTTGACTAAAATTCCCGGGCGAATCCCTGCAGAGTCCAAAATATTAGCTGTCATTAAAACAGAAATAAAGCAAAAGGCCCCTAGGGGGTTTTTGTTGGATACCTTGTATAATTTCATATTTAAGACAAAGAGGAAGATAATCCAATAGACCCACTCTGTAATGGTACAGGTGTATTGGGCCAAAAAGTCCGCCAGGTTTTGGCTCATGCCTAGGGCTCCTTGAAGCCTTTGGGAAAAACAGGTCAAGTAGACCAGGGCATTGAGCCCGGCAGGAATGTAGTTGGCCGCCTTTTTCTTGTCCACCATCCTAATCATGGCCACCATGGGCAGGGGCCTTAGGGCATAGAAGAAAAAGCTGGCCAGGACCCAGGCTACAGAAGAAATCCCCCGGTCATTTAAGTAGCCCAGATAAAAGGCGTTGATGGAAATAAGGAGCAGTAGGGTCATATTGATCGTCATCCTGACCTTGATGTCCCGGTCCACCGAGGACTTGACGGAAACGACAAAATAGGTGCTAAAGACGATAATTAGAAAAATAAAATTCTCCACCAGGTAGTTTTGGATTGGGTTCATGGGTCCCCTCCTTATAAAGAAAGGAGACAAGGCGCCCCCGTCTTGTCTCTTCCCTTCATGTTATTAGTCTACGAGTTTTTGAATGGCTGACTTGTAAATTTCCTTGGCCAGGACTAGGTCCTCAATAAGGATGTTTTCATCGGGCATGTGTTCTGTGGCTTCCCGACCCGGCAGCATGGGACCAAAGGCCACAATTCCGTCCATGGCCCGGGCATAGGTTCCTCCCCCAATGACCTTGGCGGGAGATTGGTCCCCTGTTTTTTCCCGGTAGGCTTCCAAGAGCTTGGTCATAACAGGTCCTTCTTGGTCCAAGTGGACAAAGGCTTCGTCCCGGATTAGGTCAATTTTTACAGCCCCTAGGCCCTTTTCTTCCAAGGCCTTCTCTATATTTTGGATAATGTCTTGGATTTTTCCTGTAATGGGATAGCGGATGTCCACATAGAGTCTGATTTGGTCCTGGTCACTTTCAATAATTCCATAATTGTAGGAAATTTCCCCACTTTCCTCATCGGACCAGTAGCCTCCCAGGCTCTTTCCATTGTTTTCTCCCTTGACACAGTCTTGGAAGAAACGAGTTAAGAGGCAATCTTCTTCCTCCACTTCCTTAAAGAGCTTGACAATGGCATTGTCCCCATCCCAGGGGGTAGACCCGTGGGCAGACTTTCCTTGGGCTTTAAGGGTCTTTCCGTTTTTCAGCTGGGCCTTACAGGAGTCCGCCACCATGTTGGTGGCATTGCCCCCTTGGATGCTATCAAAGGCCGTTTGGTCCTTGGGAAAGGAAATCTTTAAATTGGCAATGCCCTTTTCACAATAGATGGCAGGAAATTCTGCATCTGGTGTAAAACCATAGTCCACATGGTCTTCATGGGCCAGGTAGTAGTCCATGTCCTTCCAGTCTCCAGTTTCTTCAGCTTGGCCGAAAATCAAACGAACCCGGTGGTTAAAGGGAACTTTTTCTTCAATAAGCTCTTTCATGGCATGGATAGCCGCCATGGCCGGCCCCTTGTCGTCGGTAACCCCACGGCCGTAGATCTTGTCCCCCTTGATGGTGACCTTAAAAGGGTCTGAAGACCAGCCATCTCCTGCCGGTACCACATCCAGGTGGCAGAGGATACCAATGAGGTCCCCCTTGTCCCCATAGTCGGCATAGCCCACCATGTGGTTGCAATTTTTTGCCTTCATCCCATACTTTTCGCAAAGGGCCAGGGTTTTTTCCAGGGCCTCAGCGGCTCCCTTGCCAAAGGGGGCTTGGGGGTCATCCGATTCTATGGATACACTATTTATAGATACAATTTCATCTAAATCTTTTAATAAGTCTTGTGTTGCTTTGTCCATTTCCATATTTTCACAACCTTTCTTTCTTTCATTGTAGTGAAAAAGTCTTTTCCCGTCAATAAAAAGAGGTTCTATAATAAATGTTGGGGTCCCCCTAGACTCCAACATTTATTTTTTGCCATAAAAAATGCACTTATCTCTTTTTTCCTTTACAATAAAGTTACCACAACAAAATGAAAGGGTGAGATAAGTGCAAAACTATACTAACACAAATCTATTGAATTTAAAAGGTGTCTCTATTGACGAGGTGGTCTCTTTTGATGATCACATTGATGTAAAACTCCATTCTTTATACAAGGAGGGACTTTGTCCTGTTTGTGGGCATAAGACCTCTCGCATCCATGATTATCGTCTGCAAAGGATCCAACATACGCCCATTGGCTTGCGGAAGGTCTTTCTTTTTCTTCGGAAGAAGCGCTTTGTTTGTCCTCATTGTCAGAAGCGTTTTTATGAGTCTTTGGATTTCTTAGCTCCTTATTCTAGACGGACTAAGGATCTCCACTTCTTTATCCAAGACCAATTAAAACAGGTCCGGTCTTTATCTTCTATTGCCAAGGACTTGGGTTTATCTTCCTCTTGTCTCACAAGCTATCTAAAGTTGGCTCCAAGGAGGCGGCCAAATCTTCCTCGGGTCTTAAGTATGGATGAGTTTAAGGGAAATGCTGGTGGGGATAAATACCAATGTATTTTAGTGGATCCAATCCATCACCAGGTACTGGATATTTTACCCTCTCGACGAAAAAAGGCTTTAATGGACTACTTTTCTTCTTNAAAAGACCTCTTGGAATTTTTTTATAAAGGGTCCCAATAAAAATACCAGAGAAAATATAAATTCTCTCTGGTATTTGATCCAACTTTATGGGGTCACCACAATTCGAAGTCCTCTTTTTCTTATTCTCTATATTCTGTCCCATCCACTTTGTAGCCAATGGAGGATTGGCTACAGATAAAGTCTTTTTCCTCTTGGCTATAGTAGCTAAGTCCCTTAAAGAGTTCTTTTTCTTTGTCCTTTAAAATTTTTTCTCTTAGCTCTGTCAGTTCTTTTCCTTGTTTTCCTTGTAAGTCATCCATCTTTTCTAATTCATCTGTTAGTCGCCAAGAAAGAACCTCTGATTCTTCTATGGTAAATTCTGGGATTTTACTTTGAATTTTTTCAAAGGGGAAGTCTGCATAGACATGAAAGCCCTCTTCTTCTTTTTGGTCTTGGTCTGCCTTTTGTTCTTGGGCTCTTTGTAAATCTTCTTTACTGACTTCCAGTTTATGGTGGCCCTTTTCGGTATAGGAAACATTATCCATCACATAGCCCAAGTAAGATTCCTTGGCAATAGCATCCATCTCTTCTTGACTAAAGTTATAGCCCTTAAAAATTTCCTCTTGCTTTTCCTTAAAGAGTTCTTCTCTTATCTTGGTTAACTCTTTGCCCTCTTTGCTTTCTAGGTCTTTTACTTTAGAGGCTTCTTCTGTCAACCGACTCGAAATTAGGGCAGCATCTTGTGGTGTAAAATCAGGAATCGACTGTTTAATATAGTCTTGGTTTACTCCCGCAGAAACATAGGGCCCCGCTTCCTCTGATTTTTTATCTCCTCCCTTACAGGAAACAAGACCAAGCATTAAAAGAAAACAGAGAATCCATGAATATTTTTTCATATCAATCTTTCCTTTCAACTTCCACTCCATTTCATCTTTAGAATATAAATGATTTTTACAACAAGATCTCCTAAAGATATGCTATTACTTCTGTAAAAAGCCTTACTCCTAGCTAATGAATTTTTTGCTCTTATTCTCTTTTTGGCTAGTAATTTTCTCATTCAATATCAAAAGATATTCAATAAAATCAACCACCTCTCCTTTTCTAGCTATTGAAATATTAAAAAGAGAAAAGCAAAACTCCTATTAAGAAGGATTTTAACTTTATGAAACCTTCTCTAGCTTTTGATGCAAATGACATCTTTCTAGTTTTATTATAACCCCTTCCATATTAAAATCAACAATCAATCTTTTCTTGAAAAGGCCAGAAAAAAATACCAGAGAAAATATAAATTCTCTCTGGTATTTGATCCAACTTTATGGGGTCGCCACAATCAGGGATCTTTTCTTTAGGACTTGTAAACCACCACTGGGGTTCCATAGTCGATGTTTTCATACACTTTTGGCATATTCTTGGGGGGCGTATTGACACAGCCATGACTTCCCCCGACTTGGTAAATTTTACCCCCATAATTGGACCGCCAGGAGCTGTCGTGGATGCCCACACCTACCCAGGTGTAGGGGATCCAATAGTGGACATAGCTCTTGTAATTGTCCCCTGTTAAATAGCGGTCTCTTTCCTTGGACCAAACCCGACCAACCCCGGTTGGAGTGGCATTTCCCTTGCTGGGATTCCCCGTAACAATGGGGGTATCCACCATGAGTTGGGCGTTTTTATAGACCCACATGTGTTGCCGGGTCAGGTCAATTTCCACATAGTTGGACCCAATGTCGTTTTGGGTCCGGCTCATGGCCTCTTGGCTATAGACGGGTTTTAGGGTCTTGGATTGGCCTTCATTTAAAAGCTTCAGCAGTTCTTCCCCTGTCTTGGCCTGGTTTGTCCGCCAACCGTAGATACCCCCTTGGACGGTAACCGTTTGACCTCCTGTTGCGTAGAAGGTCCGGGTCCCCCGGTAGGTGTCGTATTTTTTGGCCAAGTCAGCTACATAGGCCTTGACTTTTTCTGGGTCTGGATTTAAGTTTCCTTGGCCATCATCTGTATAGAGGGCCAGGAGCTTTTCTCCATTTAATTCTTCCTTCCGGTCCTCAAAGTCATAGACCACATTGATGGAAGAAATCTTGGCCAGGGAGGCCAATTGGTTTTTTAAATAGGGAGAGTCCTTGGTGACCTTGGGGTCGTGGTAGACATTTTCCTTGTTTAAGTCCAACTTGGTCTTTTCATTTTTCAGGGCCCTTAAGACCTCATGTTTTAATTTTTCCGGAGCCACCTTAGTACCTTGGACTTCGGGTTCAATGACAAAGCCCTTGCCCTGCTTGTAGGTGACATAGGCATCCTTGGGGTCTGTGGCTGTGGGGTCTGTCATAAAGGGTGATGAAGCAATTCTTTGGTCTAGGACCTGGGCATTGTAAATGAGCTTGGACTCTAGCTTGTAGTCCTTGTGGGAAAAGAAGAGAATTGGCCAGGCCCAGGGGTTTTGTCCCAGGTCCACCTTGCCCCTTAATTCTTCATAGTAGCCAATATCTTGGGCCTTAAAGACATCTTTTAGGTCATGCCGGCCTTGGACGGTGACTTGGAGCTTTTTCATCTTTTCTTCGTATTGGTCTTTTATTTGGTCTTTTTTGACAAAGGAAAAATCTTTATTGTTGATATAGGTATTGGCCAGGGTGTATTGGTTAAAGACCCAAACCCCTGCAAAATAAAGGCCTGCAAAAATTACCAGCAGGACGATAAAAAATATCTTAAAAAACTTTCTCACTTCTGGTCCCCCTTTTTCTCGTTACCTTTTGTAGTATACCATAGTTTTCTACTTTACCCAAGGTCTTAGCAGGGGAATTCCTCTGAATTTTCATGGTCTTTTTGCCAGAAAAACTGGTATAATTGTATTTTAGGATAGAAAAGTTTTGAATGATTTTAGAAAGGACCCCTATGAAAAATAAGAAGGGCCGGTTTTTACTCTTTCCCGGCCATAAAATAGATTATCTTTTGCTGGCAACCATCCTGGGCCTCTGCATTTTTGGCCTGGTGGTCTTATCCTCTGCCACCCTAAATATTGACCCTGTGTCCTATGTGAGAAAGCAGGCCCTGGCCAGTGTTTTGGGTTTTGTCTGCCTCTTTATCCTCATGCGGATTGACTTTCGCATCTTTAAAAAATACTACCTGCTGATCTATATCTTGGGAAATATCCTCCTCTTAGCCACCCTGGTCTTTGGCCACGGGGATACATCCTGGGGGAGCCGGTCTTGGTTGAAGCTTGGTCCCATTAACTTTCAGCCTGCGGAATTTATCAAGCTTGGCCTGGTTTACTCCCTCAGTGTCTTTTTAGAAAAAAAAGACGACATCAACCAGCCCTTGCAACTCATCAGCGTCCTGGCCTTTGCCATGGTCCCCATTGGCTTGATTTTACTCCAACCGGACTTTGGAACGGCCATGGTCTTTATCTTTATCATCGCCTCTATGCTTTTTTTTGCCAATGTATCCTGGAAGTACATCCTGGGAGCCCTCTTGGCTGGGATCTTAATCCTCCCCATTTCCTATCCCTTTTTAGATGACTTTCAAAAGGACCGGATCTTGAATTTTTTAAATCCTTCTGCCAACACCCAGGGGTCGGGCTACCAGGCCAACGAGGCCCAAATCGCCATTGGGTCGGGAAAATTTATGGGCAAGGGCCTCTACCAAGGGTCCCAAACCCAGTATAATTTTATCCCCACCAAGCAAACCGACTCCATCTTCCCGGTTTTAGTAGAAGAATTGGGTTTTATTGGCGGTGCCGGCCTTTTAATCCTCTACGCCATCATGCTCTACCGGCTCATGGACATTGCCCGAACCAGCCGGGACCTCTGCGGTCGCTATTTAACCATTGGCTATACGGCCATGTTTTTCATCCATATTTGGGAAAATGTAGGCATGAACATGGGGCTTATGCCCATTACGGGAATCCCCCTGCCCTTCCTCTCCTATGGGGGGACCTTCCAGCTGGTCAACCTCATTGCCCTAGGCCTGGTCCTTAGTGTCCACTACCACAAGAGGGAGGCCCATTAAAATCCTTTAAAGAAAAAAATCCTTGGCCCAAGACTTTACCGTCTGGGGACCAAGGATTTTTTATTGGTCTTATTTATTTAATTTTGCCATTTGGCAGGCCACTTGGGCACCAATTTTTGCATTGTTTTCTACCAGGGCAATGTTGGCCTTGAGGCTGTTGCCACCAGTTACTTCCACAACCTTGGACAAGAGGAAGGGGGTTGCTTCTTTTCCGTGGATGCCTTTTTCCTTGGCTTCAACTAGGGCTTCTTCAATGGCCTTGTTGATGACTTTTTCATCCATGGCATCTTTTGCCGGAATGGGGTTGGTTAAAAGGACCCCGCCATCCAGGCCCAGGTTCCATTTTGCATGGACCAGGGAAGCCACTTCTTGGGGGCTTTCCATGGCATAGTCTACCTTGAAGCCTGAGCGTTCGGTAAAGAAGGCTGGCATGTCTTTTGTTTGGTAGCCCAAAACTGGAACTCCGAAAGTTTCCAGGTATTCCAGGGTCAATCCAATATCCAGGATGGACTTGCAACCTGCACAGACAACCACGATATCTGTTGTGGCTAATTCTTGAAGGTCTCTGGAAATATCAAATGTTTCTTGGGCTCCCCTATGGACCCCGCCGATTCCTCCAGTTACTAAAAGTTTAATCCCTGCCAGCTTGGCTGTCAGGATGGAGGTTGCTACAGTTGTGGCTCCGTTTAAGCCCTTGGCCACCATCATGGGGTAGTCCCGAGTAGAACACTTGATGATAGTCTTGTCTGTGGCCATGAATTCCAATTCTTCTTCTGTCAGGCCCACCTTGATCCGACCATTGATAATGGCTGTAGTGGCTGGAACGGCTCCATTTTCCCGGACAATTTCTTCACAGCGCTTGGCTGTTTCTAAATTTTGGGGATAGGGCATGCCGTGGCTGATAATGGTGGATTCCAAGGCCACAACAGCTTGGCCTTTTTCCAAGGCTTCTTTCACTTCTGGGCTGATGTCCATATGGACTTGTAAAAATTCTTTATTTAACATTCAAATACCTCCTCGATTTCTCTTTTGATTTTTTCCGTTGACATTTCTTCTGTATTGGTTTTTTCTGACTTTAAGGCCAGACGACTGGCTCCCATGGCAAAGTAAAGACTTTCCTTAAGAGACTTGTCTTGACCCAGGCCATGGGCCAGGCCTGCTGTAAAGGCATCTCCTGCCCCTGTAGCATTTTTTACCTCCAGGTCCTTGCCCTTTAAGTGGATGACTTGGTCCTTGTGGAAGGCCCAGGCTCCTTCCTTGCCGGCAGTAATGACCAGGTAGTCCAGGCCCCGGTCCAAAAGGGTCCGAGCCAGTTTTGGATAGTCTTTAGCCGATTGGACTTCCAAACCGGCCAAGGCTGCTGCCTCGTATTGGTTGACCTTTAAGAGGTAGACCTTGTCCAAATAATCCTGGATCTTCATAACCTTGATGCCGCTAACCCCGTCAATAATATATTTTTGGGGGACCTTTTTTAGCAAATAGGCCAAGCTTGCCTGGGGCAAGTTGGTGTCCAAGACCACATAGCTGGCATTTTCGATAAACTTCCTATGCTGGGTCAATTTTCGAACAGTGAGTTCCTCTACCAGGGCCATGTCGTTAATGGCTGTCAGCATGTCCTTGTTTTCATCCAAGATTTCCAAGTAGACGGGACTCTTCCGTCCCGGCATGATATAGGATTTTTCATAGGACAGCTGGCCTCCCAAGTGGCCTTGGTCCATGATGACCCGGCCCCAATGGTCGTCTCCCAACATGCAAATCATGTAGACCTGGTTGGATAGTCGGGCCAGGTTTTCAGCAATGTTGCGTCCGACTCCTCCGGGAGAAGACTGGATGAAGCCCAGGTTGGAATCCTTCATCTTTAAAACCGACTGGGGAATCCCCCTTAGGTCTATGTTGGCTCCTCCAATAACTACAATGTAGGGATCTTGGCGGAACAAGTAACCCCGTCCCAGGATATAGCCTTTTTTCATTAAATTGTTGATATGGGCAGCGACGGATGAACGTTCAATATTTAATCGCTGGGCAATTTCTTTTTGACTCATTCTGGGATTTTTTTTAATTAATTCCATGACTTCTTCTTCTCTTGGTGTCATTTGTCGCCTCCTTATAACTTATGTTTATATTATAATCTTTTGTTTAAACTAAGTCAAGAAAAATCCCCAACTTCTTGCACTGACCCCCAAAAGTTGGACCAAGAAATCCAACCTTTGGGGGTCTTTTAATGGCAAAATACAGTTACGAATTGAAGAAGAAAATCGTCGAGGAGTACTTGTGTGGTAAAACAAGTTATCAAGCCTTAGCAATGAAATACCAAATCGAGAAGTCCGTTCTCAGGCTATGGATTAGCAATTACAAAAATTATGGCGATGAAGGCTTAATGCGCTCTAGAAATAATCGTGCGTATAGTGTAGAGTTTAAGTTAGAAGCCATTACACGCTATGAAACGAGCGAATGCAGCTACCGACAACTTGCCCTCGAACTCGGTTTGACGAATCCGTCCATGATTGTCAATTGGCGAAGACAGTACCGAGAGAAGGGCATCGAGGGGCTGCTCCCGCACAAGCGAGGGAGACCTGTGACAAAGAAAAATGACCACAACCAACCACCAAAAACTGTAAAGAAAAGCGAATCCATCGACGCCTCCACACGCGAGGCATTGGAAAATCGCATCAAAGAATTAGAGGCAGAAAATCGGAAACTTACCATTCAAAAGATGTTCTGGGAACAGCTCAGGAGTTTGGAGAAAGAAGAAGCAATGAACAAAAGGCGAAGATTGTCTCCAAACTCCGAGAACAATTCCAACTAACAGAGATTCTTGCCGCCATCCATTTCCCAAAGTCCACCTTTATGTATTGGCAGAAAAAATGGTCCGAAGAAGACAAGAATCAATCCTTAAAAGACGAAATCCTTGCCATTCGGAGCCAACACAAAGACTATGGTTATCGCCGCATTCATCTGGAATTAAAGAACCAGGGTCGGGTGGTGAACAAAAAGAAAGTACAACGACTAGTTCAAATCATGGGCCTTCAAGTCCACTCCTATGGCAGGAAATACAAAAAATACAACTCCTACAAAGGAGTCGTGGGCAAAATCAAGAAGAACCGAATCAACCGCCGGTTCAATACCTGCATCCCCTTGCAAAAAATCACCACCGACACCACGGAATTCAAATACTATGAAGAAGATAAGACCGGGAAACTTCAAACAAAGAAACTCTATCTCGATCCCTACATGGACATGTACAACCTGGAAATCATCAGTTACGTCCTATCCGATCAGCCCAATGGAGTCACCATGCTGCAAGGTTTAGAAGTAGCCATTGAGCGAACAAAGGCCTGTCCTTATCGACGGACCTTTCACTCCGATCGTGGTTGGGGATACCAAATGACCACATACCAAGCCATGTTAGAAAAACATCATATTTTCCAAAGTATGTCAAGAAAAGGCAACTGCTATGACAATGCACCTATGGAAAACTTCTTTAGCTTATTGAAAAGAGAAATCTACTATGGCCACAATTACCGTAGTCGTAAAGAACTGGTGCAGGCAATTGAGCAATATATCCGTTATTACAACGAAGATCGAATCAAAGAAAAGTTAGGAGGTCTAAGTCCAAAACAATACCGTGAACGCATGCAATCCGCATAGAACGAATATTATGTAAAAACAAAATCGAGCAAGCGAAATGCTTACTCGATTAGGTCCAACTTTATGGGGTCACTCTATCTTATTGGGGATTTAAACTTTATTGCTTATGAACTTGGTCGTAGTTGTGGTAGCGCCGGTAGAGAAGGTGGGCCAGGCAAAATAGGATCCCTCCCACTAAAAGGGCACCAAGATATTCAATGCCCACCCGGGCAAAGGACATCATAAGAGGGGTCCGGATATGGGAGAAAGTGTTGGTAATGTCTACCATGCCAATGGCTGCCAGCATAAAGCAGATAAAGGCGTAGACCTTGCCCAGGTTCTTGTGGGCCCCATAAACCAAGAGGACAATGGCCGGGAAGCCAATAAAGACTGCCTTGGTTCTAGGCCGGGCATAAAAGAGATTTTCAAAGAGGTTTCTCACAAGCAATTCCACACCGGGCACCTTGGAAGAGGTATTGCCCCCTCTTAAGAGAAAGATGCCCAGGACAATAACTCCCATCCCTGCCAGGCAGGCCTGCCAAATTTTTACATCCGACAAGAGCAGGTCCCTGCACAGGGGGTAGCCCATTTTTTGACCCTTTTCCAGGTAGATTTTTCTAGCAAAAATCAATAGGGCCAGGGCCAGGGGTAGGACTTGGGAAATTTTTACCCCCCGGAAGATGTTGATTTCCATCATATAGTCTGTTGAGGCTAAAAAGACCACTTCATTTAGGGCCCCAATCATGGAAATACCTACAGCCAGGGCCAGGGTCCAGGCCCCTTGGCCGTAAATTTTTGCCAATCCATCTTGAGGTCTTGCCTCCTTAATCCGATCATAGGTCCCGGCTAAAAAGGCCAGGGCCAGGGAGGGGAAGACGATGATGTTGGCCAGGTTAAAAATCAAGTCTCCAAAAGAAGTGGCCTTGTTGAGGCCAAAAATTCCAAAGGCCAGGCCGGATCCCAGGATGAAAATTCCTATTTTCAAGAATTTTTTCAAGCCAAAAATTTGGTCTAGGAGGAGGATCCCCCCAAGAACAGTTAAGATAGAGGGTAAAATCTTATAGACCTCTGCCACCTTGAAATTATCCATGCCTTGGACTTGGCCCTTTTGGTAGTGCATATTTTCCAGGCGTTGGTTGAGAGACCCCAAGACATGGGCATAAACTTGGCTGTCAGGAAGGGTCAGGTTATTTTTCATAAAGGGCTTGGTCATGACCATGGCCATATTTCTTTCAGAAATGGCCCGGTAGTAGACATTGGTCAGCTCTTCCCCATGGTGGTGGAAGGGGATTTCATAGTCATAGTGCTTTTGTAAAAAGTCCCAGGTAATGAGGCAGCGGGCCTTTTTTACATCGCTACGCTTGATAAAATCCTCTCCCCCCTTCAGGGGCATGTTTCCTCTTTGGGTAATGTCTTCCATCAAGACTAGGGCCAGGTTTTTTTCAGCCAAAAATTGGGCAAAGCGGTCTTGGAGGTCTTGGGGTTTGTCCAGGCCGGCCCCATAGAGGGTGTTGCCGGGAAAGAGGACAAAGTGTTGGCCACGGCTTAAATCTTCCAGGCTGGCCATAAAGCGGTCCATGGATTTTTCATCATCTTGGACTCCGGCAATAAAGGTTGGGGTCAAGTTGACATTTAAATTTGGAATGGCCTTGAGGCTTTCCACCAGGTCCTTTTGGTAACCAAGACCTACATATTCTAGGATGGAAGTCTTTTCTCCCCGGTCCGACATCTTGTCCTTGATCAGGTTTGTGGCTTCTTTCCGGACTAGGACCAGGTCCTTGGCCTTGCCTTGGATTTCAATTTCTCCTGGACCCAGGTCCTTAATTTCCCTTTCCTCTTTCAGGCACTTGAGGCCCTCCTTGATAAAGGCCAATTCTTCATTGGACCCCTTGACCCGGAGATTGATTCCATTCATAGACGTTTCTATGGTGGATTCGGGGTCCACCTTAAGGGAGTTAATGGTGGCTTCCCCTACCGTTACTGTTGTTGCTCCGGCCTGGGCCAACTCCTTGAAATAGTCTTGAACAGACTGGCCCTGGGCAAAGGCCTGGGACTTAAAATCCTCGTAGTTCACCAGGGTTTCATAGGCCCTATAGTTTTTTTCCACAGCCATCCTCTGGCCCAGGATGGGTAAAACAAAAGCCAACCATAGGCACAAGAGCAAGGCTCCGGCTATTTTTTCTTTTTTCATGTCTTCTCCTTTTCACAAGTCACTTTAAACCTAAGTCCTATTATAGCAAAATCTCCAGGCTCTTGCTAAAAAACTTTCCCTTCCGGTCTTTTCCATAAAAAAACCCCGGTCCGGGGTTTTATTCCTTGGTCTTCATTTTTTCATAGCAGGCCCTGCAAAGGGGTTCGTATTCGTCAATGGCCCCCAGGACTACCCGGCTGGTCTTGCTGCTTTTCCGGTGGCTGACCCAGGCATCGGACCCGCAACAGGTACAAACGGCATGGTGCTTGTAGACGTAGTCGGCCCGGGGCATGAGTTCCTTGATAATTTCAAAGGGGACTTTTTGGTAGTCCATATCCAAGCCCGCTACAATAATGGTAATTCCCCGGTCCAGGATCTTGAATAAGACCTCCACCACCCTTTGGGGGTCCGGGTCTATAAATTGGATTTCGTCAATTCCCACGACATCCAGACCCTTTTCTTGGACCATGGCCTCTAGATCGTCAATGGTATCCAGGGGGTAAGCATGGGTGGCCTCTTGGTCGTGGCTCATAATCTCATTTTCCCCACAACGACTGTCCATCCTGGGTTTAAAAGCACAGACCTTGTAACCCGCTATGGAAAACCGCTTTAAGTCTTTTTCTAAACTTGATGTCTTTCCGGAAAACATAGATCCCGTATGGACGATTAACCTTCCCTTGTACTGGTGCATTCTAACCTCCCTGCAAGAAAAGACTTGCCCCTAAGGCAAGTCCTATTTCATATTTGCAAAACGTTCCACGGCCTTGGTGAATTTTTCCACCGTTAAATCCACATCTCCATGGGTCAAACCATCCTTGACGCAGTGTTTAATATGGCCTTCCAGGATGAGCTTCCCGGCCCCATGAAGGGCGGATTTAGCCGCATTAATTTGTGCCAAAATATCCTCACAAGGCACATCTTCATCCACCATCCGGTTGATGGCTTGCACTTGGCCTACAATCTTATTCAACCGCCGGTGTAAATTGTCCGAATCCATGCATTGCTTCATGACTTCCCTCCTAGCTCTTGTCTAATCTCCTCCAAGTCCTAATCAAGGACTATGGTAAAAAAGCTCTAAACACATGGCCTGCATTTAGAGCTTATCTTTGGTGCCGGAGGCGGGATTTGAACCCGCACGGTGTTGCCACCGCTGGATTTTGAGTCCAGTACGTCTGCCAATTCCATCACTCCGGCAAGTACCATAGTAGTATATCATACCACCATGGTCTTTGCAATATATTTATCTTTTCTGTGCCCTTAGAAAAAATGAATTATAATTTGTTAATTTCCTTCACCTTGAAACAGGCTACATAGTGGTTTTCTTTAACCTCTTCCATAACAGGGTCCTTGCCCCGACATTGGTCGTCACTGTAGGGACACCTGTCTACAAACCGGCAGCCCGGCTTGGGATCAATGGGACTGGGAACATCCCCATCCAGCTTAATTCTTTCCCTAGACCGTTGAAGTTCGGGGTCTGCCACAGGAATGGCAGAAAGTAAGGCCTTGGTATAGGGGTGGAGGGGACCTTCATAGAGGTCTTCACTGCTGGCCAACTCCATCATTTGTCCCAGGTACATTACCCCTACCCGGTCGGAAATATAGCGAACCATGGACAGGTCATGGGCAATGAATAAAAGAGTCAGGCCCAATTCCTTTTGCAGGTCCTTTAAGAGGTTGACAATTTGAGCCTGGATACTTACGTCCAGGGCGGAAATAGGTTCATCACAGATGATGAACTTGGGTCTCAAGGCAAGAGCCCGGGCAATCCCGATTCTTTGCCTTTGCCCACCGGAAAACTCATGAGGAAACCTTTGGGCGTGTTCTTCAGAAAGCCCAACCAGTTCCAAGAGGTCAACAATTCTTTGATAACGGTCCTTGCCCTTAAGGGTCCCATAGATATCCAGGGGTTCCCCAATAATGTCCTCTACAGTCATCCGAGGATCCAAAGAGGCATAGGGGTCTTGGAAAATCATCTGCATGTCCTTACGGACTTCATGGAGGTTCCTTCCCTTAAGCTCGTAGATGTTGACCCCGTTAAACTTAACCTCTCCCTCTGTAGGTTCATAGAGACGGAGGATGGTCCGGCCTGCTGTGGATTTCCCACAACCAGACTCCCCTACCAAGCCGAAGGTTTCCCCTTCATAGATAAAGAAGTTAATTCCATCCACTGCCTTGAGGTTTCCCCCGCCAACATGGAAGTATTTTTTTAAGTTTGAAATTTCAACAATCTTGTTATCCTTCAACTTTAGCACCTCCTTGTGGACAGTCCGGGTGGTTTAACCAACAGCGACTGCAGTGTTGTCCATAGTGGTTTTCAAGTTCAGGCAGTTGGTCCCGACAAATGACCATAGCTTGGTCACAGCGGTCGTAAAAAGAACAGCCCTTGGGTGGTTTATAAAGATCCGGAGGAGTCCCTTCAATGGAATGAAGAACTTCCGATTTTTCCATGTTAATCTTAGGAACAGCCGCCAACAATTTTCTTGTATAGGGGTGCTTGGGGTCTTTAAAGATTTCTTCCACAGTTCCCTTTTCCAAAATTTGGCCTGCATACATAACGATGACCTCATCCGCCATGTCTGCCACAACCCCCAGGTCGTGGGTAATGAGGATGATGGAAGTCCCGAGTTCATCGTTTAATTTTTTCATCAGGTCCAAAATTTGGGCTTGGACCGTTACGTCCAAGGCCGTTGTCGGTTCATCGGCAATTAAAAGTTCCGGTTTGGATGCCATGGCCAGGGCAATCATAACCCTTTGCCGCATCCCACCAGAGAATTCATGGGGATATTGTTGGATCCTCCGTTCCGGTTGGGGAACGGCAACAAGTTCCAACATTTCAATGGCCAACTTTTCTGCCTCCTTGGCAGAAATTTTCTTGTGGCGACGGACCCCTTCCACGATTTGCTTACCCACCTTCATGGTTGGGTTTAAAGAAGTCATGGGGTCTTGGAAGACCATGGAAATCTTATTTCCACGAATATCCATCATTTGCTTGTTGCTATACTTTAAAAGGTCTTCCCCCTTAAAGAGGATTTCCCCAGCCTTGTATAGGACCGGAGGCTTGGGTAAAAGTTGGACAATGGAGTTGGCCGTAACACTTTTCCCGCAGCCAGACTCCCCTACAATGGCCAGCTTAGAGCCTTTTTTCAAGTTAAAAGAAATATCTCGAACAGCCTCAACTTCTCCGAAAAAAGTTTGGAAAGAGACAGCCAAGTTTTTAACTTCTAAAATATTTTCGAAATTTTCCTTGTTTTCTACCATGGCAATCCTACTTTCTCAATCTTGGGTCTAAAGCATCTTGTAGACCGTCACCGAAGACGTTAAAACTAAACATAATCAGTGAAATAAACAGGGCTGGCAACAACATTTGATAGAAGAGGCCAATCCCCATTACTTCCAAACCATCTGTAGCCAAAACCCCTAGGGATGGTTGGGGTGGTTGCAGACCCAGACCCATAAAGGACAGGGTTGCTTCGGCAAAGATAGCCCGGGGAACACTTAGGGTGATGTTAACCAGGATGGGGCCCAGGGTATTGGGGATGATGTGCTTGGTTAAAATATGCTTTTTACTTCCCCCCAAGGACTGGCTGGCCAGGCAGTATTCATTTTCCCTTAATTGGAGAACCTGACCCCGGACCATAATGGCCATGGGAACCCAACCTGTAATGGACATGGCTAAAACCAGGGTGTACAAACTAGCCCCTTGGTCTTTCCCCATGGTTACAGAAATCAAAATAACAATCAACATATAGGGGATGGCATAGGCAATTTCAGCAATCCGCATCATAAGCGTATCGACTTTTGAAGAAGCCATACCGGCAATCCCACCGTAGCTAACCCCAATGACAAAGTCCATGGCAGCTGCCAGGATCCCAATTAAGAGGGAGTAGCGAATCCCGAAGCAAATCCGGGTAAAGAGGTCCCGACCCAGGGTATCTGTCCCAAACCAATATTGGCCGTTAGGCTCAATATTCATGTGGGTCAGCTCTTGTTGGAAGTAGCTGTAGCCGGAAATTTGTGGCCCTAAAAAGGCCATAATCAACATCACAACAATTAAGAAGAAGCCAAACATGGCCAGCTTGTTTTGTAAAAGGCGGCGCAAGACATCCTTCCAAAAACCAATGGTTGGACGGGTAATCTTGTCGGCGTCATCTTTGCGATCTGCCGGAGCAAAAAGTTCTGCAGGTATTGGTTTATTCGTCATCATGAACTTTTCCCTCCTAGCTTAATTCTCGGGTCTACCACAACATATAGAACATCCACAATTAACAGCATTAAGATTAAAATAGCTGAATAGAAGATTGTGGTCCCCATAATCAGGGTGTAGTCCCGGTTGATAATAGAGGTAACAAAGAAGTTACCAAGGCCGGGAATCCCAAAAATCTTTTCAATAACAAAAGATCCTGTCAAGAGGCCGGAAATAGTGGTCCCCATTTGAGAGACAATGGGTAAAATGGCATTACGAACAGCGTGTCCCATAATGACACGGAAGTTGTGCAGACCTTTTGACTTGGCCGTTTTAATATAGTCTTGACCCAGAACCTCCAACATGGATGACCGCATCATCCGGGCGGAAGAAGCCATGGGCATAAAGGACAGGGCTATACTGGGTAGGATGGTATGGGCCCAGGTCCCCCAGCCTGCAATGGGCAAGAAAGAAACCTTAGACGCCACAAACTGGATAAAGAGGGTCCCTAAAACAAAAGAGGGTACACTAATCCCGATAATAGCCAAAATCATCATCAAATAGTCTGGAAACTTATTTTGGTAGAGGGCCGCAATAGAACCCAGGGCCGGTCCAATAATAATGGAAATGACAAAGGCCTGAAGGCCCAATTGTCCCGATACCGGAGCCCCTCTGGCAATCATTTGATTTACATTTTCTGCCTTGGACTTCATGGATTCCCCAAAGTCTAATTTACAGACATTCTTTAAGTAAATTACATACTGTTCACTTAGGGGGCGATCAAGTCCGTACCGTGCACGCAAGTTGTTATAAACCGTTACAGGCATCCGACCGTCCTTGGCAAAGGGGTCGCCTGGAATGGTGTGCATCAGTAAAAAAGTAATGGTGATAATCACCCACAGTGTTACAAGAGAGATTAAAAACCTCTTCAACACAAATTTCTTCATTATCTATCCTTTCTCTAAGGGCTTGTGTGTCAACTTTAAATGTAAAGTAGAGAATCGGTAAGCGATTCTCTACTTTATCTTTACAATGAAATTCGGATTTTATTTTGCGTCCGTTATTTCTGCATAAGTTAAGAATGGTTGATTCATCATGGTCGTGTAGATTCCCTTAACATTTGGTTTTGTTACATATGGTGCAGTATAGAAGTATACTGGAATAACCGGTTTGTCTCTCATTAAGATTTTTTCAGCTTCCTTCATGGAATCCATACGTTCCTTAGAATCAAGAGCTGTCTTTGCAGTCTTGATTAACTTGTCAAATTCAGGATCTCCCCATCTGGAGTTGTTTTGTGGGTTTCCTGTAGTGAATAAGTCAAGCATAGTCATTGGGTCTGCATAGTCTCCAACCCAACCTGCACGAGCAATTGTGAAGTCTCCTTGACGACGACGGTCAATTAGAGTTTGGAATTCCATGTTTTCAAGTTTCATAGAAATACCAAGTTTGGAGTTCCACATTTCTTGAATTGCTTGGGCGATTTTCTTGTGGTTTTCATCGGTGTTGTAAACAATAACCAGACCATTCAAGTCGTCCTTGGTCATATTTTCTTCTGCCAGACCTTCTTCAAGAAGTTTTACTGCTTCTTTGTCATCCATCTTAATTAGGTTGCCGTTGGCTTCACGGAAGTCCTTGTCAGCATCATCTTTTAAACCATAGGGTACCATTCCTTCAGCAGGAACTTGGCCAGATTGGGTGATGTTTTCAACAATGGACTTACGGTCAATAGCTAGAGATAGAGCTTCACGAACCTTTGCATTGTTCAAGGGTTTTTTCTCTGTATTGATTTCATAGTAGTAGGTTGCCAATTGGTCTGCAATTGTTAATTCAGGATTCTTTTCTTGTTTTAACTTATGAACAATGGTAGTTGGCGGATTGTATAGGAAGTCATATTCGCCACCTTCATATCTTTGCCAAGCTGTGTTTTGGTCTTCAATGACATCAAAGTGGATTCCAGCTAACTTAACCTTGTCTGCATCGTAGTATTGGTCGTTTTTAACAAGTTCAATGGCTTCGTTATGTTTCCAATCAACACACTTGAAGGCACCATTGGATACCAATAAACCGTTCTTGGGATCTTTTGCCCAATCCGGATTTGCTTCAACTGTTTTCTTTTGTACTGGATAGTAGGTGTAGAAAGCAGTTAGGCTTGGGAAGTATTCAGTTGGTGATTCAAGAGTTACTTCCAGGGTCTTGTCGTCAAG
Organism: Urinicoccus massiliensis; assembly: GCF_900120405.1. Classification (GTDB taxonomy): domain Bacteria; phylum Bacillota; class Clostridia; order Tissierellales; family Peptoniphilaceae; genus Urinicoccus; species Urinicoccus massiliensis. The sequence continues at coordinate 730,274 of NZ_LT635492.1, forward strand.
AGCCTTAACCCCAACTTGGTCAACAGTAGCTTTTCCATTGTTGTAGGCTTCCCCATTCTTTAAATAATAAAGTTGGTAGGAATATTCACTAGCTGTTTCTGGATTTAAAACCCTCTTCCAAGCAAATTCAAAGTCTTGGGCAGTTACAGGGTCTCCATCGGACCATTTTGCATCGTCCCGAAGGGTAAAGGTGTAAGTTAAACCGTCGTCAGAAACCTTCATTTCTTTGGCAACGCCTTGAACAATTTCACCTTTTTCGTTGTACTTCATAAGACCTTCATACATATGTTGCATTGGGAAGGAGTCGTGAGTACCTGTTGCTAAAGCCGGGTCTAGGGTTCCCGGTTCAGAAGAGTTGTTTGTACGTAAAATTTTTCCTTCTGCAGCCTTATCGCCTGCAGCTTCTCCACCTGCGTTGTTGGCTTTACCGCCGCCTCCGCAAGCTGTTACAAGCATTACTAGTGCCAATAACATGGTGACAATTCTCAAATTGCGTTTCTTCATAGTTTTCCCCCTTTTTTCTTTAACATACTAAAAGATCTATCTTCTAGTAGGTGTTTTTACTATTATACCTAAATTCTAAAATTAAGTAAAGACTTTTCAAGGATTTCTGGGATACTTTTTTCTGTTATTCTGATAAAGCGTTGTCATCCTTGAAAAATCATCTTTTCCAGGGCATCAATGTCTAGGGCTTCCTCTAAACCATCCGCTAATTTGTCGAATTGTTCCTCCTTATAGGCGGCAAAATCGAAACTTTCTTTGCCGGGATCTAAATTTTTTTCCTTTAAAAGGGCTTCCACCAAGTTTTGAATAATTTCTCCTTGGTCTAAAAATCCATGGACATAGGTTCCTGCAACGGCCCCTTGGCAGGCCCCCTGACTTTCTGAAGAATTTGTATGGAGGCTTTGGCCCTCCCTTAAATCCGATTGGCCCATGTGGATTTCATAGCCCTTAAAGTCCAGTCCCGACCAGCAGGAGTAAAAACCTTCCAGGTCCTTGATCCTTCCATGGCATTGGACGGTGGTTTTTTCCTTGGAAAAAACAGTGGTCATGGGCAAGAGGCCCAGGCCTCTTAATTGACCTCCAGATTCCACCCCATAGGGGTCTTCCATCCAATCTCCCAGCATTTGATAGCCTCCACAGATGCCAAAAATCGGCACCCCTGCTGTCTTTCTTTGGAGGATCTTGCTATCCAATCCCCTTTCCTTCATCCACTTGAAGTCATCCATGGTGGACTTGGATCCCGGAATGATAATCATGTCTGCCTCTTCCAATTCTTGGGGGCTGGTTACATAGGTCAGGTCCACATCTGGGTGGAGAGACAGGGCGTGAAAGTCTGTAGCATTGGATATTCTTGGAATCCGAACCACGGCAATTTGGACCCGGCCCCTTTTTCTAAAGCGGTTCATGTGGTCTGAAAGAGAATCTTCATCTTCAATATCAATGTCTAAATAGGGCAGGACTCCCAAAACCGGCACCTTGGTAATATCCTCCAACTGTCTCAGGCCCGGTTCTAAAATCGATGGATCTCCCCGAAACTTATTGATGATAAAGCCCCGGGTCAGGTCTCTTTCCTCCTGGTCAAATAAGAGCATGGTCCCTGCCAGGGAGGCAAAGACTCCCCCTCGGTCAATGTCCCCTACAATGACAAAGGGGGTTTGGGTCTTTTTGGCAAAACCCGTGTTGACCATGTCTTGGTCTTTTAAGTTGATTTCCGACGGACTCCCGGCCCCCTCGCAAAGGATGAGGTCGTAGTCTTCTTTTAAGGATTCAAAGGCCTCTATAATTTTTGGAAAGAGCTTGTCCTTTTCCTTATAGTAGTCTCGAGCCGCCAGGGTCTTGTAGACCTTGCCCATGACAATGACCTGGCTCTTACGGTCGCTGGAGGGTTTTAAGAGGACGGGGTTCATCCGGACATCCGGCTCAATGCCTGCAGCTTCAGCCTGGACCACCTGGGCCCGGCCCATTTCAAATCCGTCCTTGGTTATAAAAGAATTTAGGGCCATGTTTTGGGCCTTAAAGGGGGCCACCCTGTAGCCCCTTCTCTTAAAAACCCTAGCCAGGCCGGCGGTTACAATACTCTTTCCTGCATTGGATGTGGTTCCTAAAATCATCAGTGCCTTGGTCATTGCTTCATCTCCTTATATTTTTCCATGGCTTCCACAAAGCGGTGGGCCGCCTTGGGGTTGGCCATCAAGTGGATATGGGGGTAGCCTGCGCAGAGGTTGCCATCTTGGACCATGGCGGACCAGCCCCTTTGACTTTGGGGCTTTTTGCCCTGGAAGACTTCCCCAGGATTGGTGGATTTGGAATAGTGAAATTCATGGGCCCGGATGTGGTCTCCCTTTTGGGCCAGGAGGTTGTCTTCCTGGGCCACCAGGTCAATATAACCAAAATTTTGTAGCTTGCCCGTCATTTGACTGGTGCCCGGAATTAGGCCGGCCAGTTGGTAGGTCCGGTCTCCCTCTTGAAAACCCTCCAAGAGGGTCATGTAACCACCACACTCTGCAAAAATCGGCATCCCCTTCTTGTGGCAGTCTCGAAGACTTTCTAAAAAGACTTGGTTTTTTTCCAAGTCCTCCATATAGAGTTCCGGATAACCTCCCCCTAGGTAGATTCCCTGGACATCTTGGGGGACGGCTTGGTTGGCCAGGGGAGAAAATTCTACAATATCCGCCCCCAGGTCTCTCAAGTAGTCTAGGGCGTCATTATAATAGAAGGAAAAGGCCCGGTCTCGAGCCAGGGCCAAGCGAACTTGGCCTATTTTTTTTACTTCCGGATAGGTGTCTGTTAAGTCTCCAGCCCCTTGACCCAGGGCCATAAGACCTTCCAGGTCTATACTTTCCAAGGCCTGGTCCCCGTAAGTTCCCACCAGGTCTTGGAGGTTTTCAATTTCATCAGCTGTAATGAGGCCCAGGTGGCGACTTTCCAAGCCCTCTTCAAAAAGGGGCAGGTAGCCGTAAACCCGGATGCCTGTATTGTCTTCTACAATCTTCTTATAATAGGCCGCCATCATGGGAGACACTCCATTGAGTAAAACCCCCTGGATGTTGGCATCCTTGCGAAAATTTTGCACCCCTTGGACCAGGGCTGCCAGGGTGGCTGCCAGGCCCTTGGGCTTGACCACCAAAACCACAGGAGTCTTGGTCCTCCGGGCCAGGTCGTAGGATGAAGAGGAAAACCCGGTTGAAATTCCATCATAATAGCCCATGACCCCTTCAATAATGGACAGGTCTCCGGCATTTTTGGTCAAGAGGTGGATCAAAAGATCGTCTTCCATCATATAGGGGTCCAGGTTGCTGGAAGTCAAGCCCAAGATCTTTTCATGGAACATGGGGTCAATGTAGTCCGGACCGGTTTTAAAGCTTCGAATATCCACCTGCATTTTTTTATAGGCTGCCAAAAGGGCCATGGTCATGGTGGTTTTTCCACTGTTTGAATTCATGGCCGCCAACATAAATCGACTCATCTTTACCTCAATTCTTTTTCAAATCCGTCCCGGTCCGTTCCATCAGCTACTTGGATGACGCCGGCATAGCGGTAGTTTCTTTTCTTCAATATCCTCTGCATGGCCTTGTTTTCCCTATGGGTATCAATCCGAACCAGGGACAACTTTTGGGCAAAATAGGATTCAATATCCTGGAAGATGCCATTGGAAAGTCCCCGGCCCTGGCCGGCATCTCCAATGGCCAGCCGGTGGATGGTGACATAGGACCCTTTAAAAGTCCAGGCCCCTTGAATTTTTTCATAATTTTTTTCTTGGCCCAGGACACAGGCCACCACGGCAATAACTTGGCCCCCATCCTCCCAGACATAGGCTTGGTCCTCTTCCAGGTCCTTCAAAAAATCAAGACCAGAAGGATAGGCCCCCTGCCACTGGTCCAGGCCTTCTGCCGCCATCCGGGCCTTGGCCTCTTGGTAAATTTTTTCTACAGCTTCCAAGTCTTGGATCTTTCCCTTACGCATAAAAATCAACTCCTAGCTGGATGGGCACTTCCCTATTTAAATGGATTTCCCCAGGACCGACCTTGCAGTCATAGGCGTGGACCCCCAGGCCCTTATCCATGGCCTCTTCCAGGGTCTTGGCGAAAAAGGGATCCATGGCCTGGTTGGGACTAAAGAGGTCAACTCCTTCCATTTGGATGACAAAAATCAAGTGGGCCTTCTTGCCCAGGTCTAGGGCCCGGACCAATTCTTGGATGTGGCGAGCCCCTCTTTCTGTTACGGCATCGGGAAAGGCCGCCCGGTTTTTTCGCTCCAGGGTCACCCCCTTGACTTCAAAGTAACTGTCCTTGTCAGCAAAGTCTAAACGACTATGGCCGAAAGTCACCTCACTTTTTAGGCTGGCCGGGTCCATAAAGGGAATTTTCCCGGCCAGGCCTGCCTCCTTAACCAGCTTGTTGGGGGCTCCCGAATCCAGGTTAATGAGGCGACCAGCCTTGTTAATGGCAATAAGGCTGTACTTGGTTTTCCGCTTAGAGTTTTGACTTTCCAAGAGGTAACAAGTCTCCCCCTTAAGCAACAATTCCTGGCAGCGACCAGTGTTGGGTACATGGACCACCACCTCCTGGCCTCCTAAAAGGCAGCGGGCAATAAAGCGGTTGTCCCGGTGGATAAAGGAGGCTTCTAAGACATTTCCTTCATAAAACATAGTCCAGTCCTCCCTGGTCAATGGCCTCTTGGAAGAGGGCCACTTCTTTTAAGATATCCCGAGGAAAATACTCCAGGCTCAAGGGTACATTGAGCCCGTGCCTTTGGAAGAGGGACAAAATTTCAATCCTCTCCTCAGGACCGGGTGGCATGTGCTGGTCTATCTCCCCATTGTTCCAATGGACATGACTGTAGCGGATCCGGTCTCCTAGGATGTCAAACCACTGGTCCAGGGAAAATTTTTTAGACAGTCGGGCGTGGCCCAGGTCCAGGTTGACCTGGACCCTGGGATGGTCAATGGCATCCACCAGGTCCCGGAGCCGTCTGGGATCGTCTTCGTAGACATTTTCTAAAAGCAGGTAGCCCTTAAAGGATGAAAATTCCTCCATCAGGGTATGAAAGACCCTCTTGTTTTCCTTCCGGTCCAGGTCCATCAAAAGAGAACTTTGGACAAAGGGGTTGATTTGGGAATGAAAAACCAAGTAGTCCGCCCCCAGCAAGACCGCCATATTTAGGCTCATCCGATACTTAAACATGGACGCCTCCTGGATGGCCCGGTCATAGGAATAGGGTTTTAAGTCAATAAAGGCCCCGTGGATGGCAAAGGGCCCCCTAATTTTTTCCCTCACCTGTAAATAATAATTGAGACTGTCGGCAAAGTTTTCTTGGAAGAGGTTGACTTCTGTAAAGTCTTGAATTTCCAAACCTATATTTTCTTTATTGCATACATCCGGAGAAAAAGTCTCCTTGGATTGGATGGCTTGTAAAATGGTTAATTGCTTCATAAATCCTCCATGGATTCATTATATCACAGACCTTGGGGTCTGAAAATAATCATGTAGTTAAAACTCATTCCTGTTTATTTTTCTCCTGTAAATAATATGAGTATTTGTTTATATGTTGATATTATCATATTATTTAGAATTTATCTTAAAGATTTTTTTCTTATATTTTTAATTATTGCAATTCATTCCTATATATTCTCTTGACTTTTCTTTCTTCAATGGTACAATAGGTTCGTTGACCAAATATATATACTATTAATATACTATTAAAGGAGATGTTTTTTTATGTTAAAAAAATCCATCCGTTTTCTTCTAGTCTTAACGGTCTTTGCCCTGGCTGCCTGCCAAAAGGCTCCGGCCAATAATCCAGGAGAAATGGATACCACCAGCAAGGAAGTTAAACAAGTTGTCTATACATCCTTTTTCCCCATTTACGATTTAACCCAAAGCCTGGCCGGCCCGGACTTTGACGTTCGGTCCTTTATGCCCCTGGAAGCGGAAGCCCACGACTGGGAACCCTCTGCCAAGGACATTAAGGAATTGTCCCAAGCCGACCTTTTAGTTGTCAACGGGGCAGGAATGGAAGCTTGGCTACCCAAGGTTCAAGAAGCCCTGCCAGACTTGAAGGTTCTTGACCTGAGCCAAGGTTTGGATTTAATTAAGGCAAGTCACCACCATGACGACGCTGACGAAGACCATGATCATGACCATGACGATGCTGAAGAAGCCCATGACCATGACCACGACGAGGCTGAAGAAGCCCACCACCACGACGAAGCAGAAGAAGACCACGACCATGAAGAAGACCACGAAGGCCACCACCATCACCATCATGGTCCCAACGACCCCCACAGCTTTTTATCTTTAAGCAACGCCATCCAATATGTGGACAAGATTAACCAGGCCCTGGGAGAATTGAACCCCGACAAGAAGGCTGCTGTTAATGACCGGGCCCAAGCCCTTTCCAAGGACTTCAAGGACCTTCTTGACCAATACAAGGAAGTCTTTGCCCAAAAGAAAAACAAGACCTTTATCGTTCCCCACCAAGCCTTTGGCTACCTGGCCCGGGACTTTGGTCTGGAACAATACCCCCTTCAAGGCCTTACCTCTGTTTCCGAACCAGACTTGAAAACCATCCAAGAAGCCATTGCAACCTGTAAGACACTTGGCATCAAAACAGTCTTCTACGAATTTGGCGGCCCCTCCAAGGGAGCAGAAGCCATTGCCAAAGAAGCCAAGATTGAAGCTGCCCCCCTGGCTACCATGGAAATGAAGGTGCCAGGAAAAGACGGCCAAGACCTCCACTACAAGGACTTAATGGAAATGAACCTGAAAAACATTGCTGAAAGCCTAGGCCAATGACAGCCCTCAGCATAAAAAACTTAACTTTTTCCTATGGGGACCAGGACCTTTTAAAAGACCTATCTATGGAGGTTCAAAAGGGAGACCTGGCTCTGCTCCTGGGAGAAAACGGGTCCGGGAAGTCCACCCTCTTAAAGTGCATCCTGGGCCTCTTGCCCTACCAGGGGCAAATAAAAATTTTTGACCGGGAAGTCACAAAAAATATGGACCTTTCCTCCATTTCCTATGTTCCCCAACAGGGAGATCAAATCAACCTCTCCTTCCCCATCAATGTTTTGGAGTATGTCCTCTTGGGCCTCTACCAATCCTTTAATTTTTTTAAGCAACCCAGCAGGACCAACAAGGCCCGGGCCATGGACCTTTTAGAGGATCTGGGCCTGGCCTCCCTGGCTAGCCAACCAGTCCAAACCCTATCCGGCGGCCAGAGGCAGAGGGTCTTTATTGCCCAGGCCCTGGTGAAAAATCCCCGACTTTTAATTTTAGACGAGCCTACAGTGGGGATTGATTCCCACCACTTGGCTTCCTTTAAGGAACTTTTGGCCCAGCTGCTAGGGGACCGGGACCTGACCATCCTAATGGTCACCCATGACCCGGACTTTAAAAACCTGCCGGATGCTCAAGTTTACATGCTAAGTAGGGGGGTCTTAAGCCATGGTTGAAATGCTACAATTTTCCTATATGCGCCAGGCCCTTTATGTGGGCATCCTCCTGTCCATTATGATCCCCTCTCTGGGGGTGATTATGGTCCACCGGAAGACTTCCATGATTGGCGACGCCCTGTCCCATTCCTCCCTGGCCGGTGTGGCCCTGGGTTTGATTTTAAATATTGATCCGGTCATTGGGGCCCTTTGCCTTTGTGTCTTTGCTGGCCTGTCCATGAACGCCATCCGGAAAAGATTCCCCCAATTTGGCGACATGGCCACAGCCATTGTCATGTCCACAGGCCTGGCCCTGGCTTCTGTCCTTTCAGACTTTGCTAAGGGTGGGTCTTCCTTTGACGCCTACCTCTTTGGGTCCATTACTGTGGTTTCTTCCCTGGACACCCTCTTAATCAGCATCTGTTTTGTCCTGGTGGTTTTTTCTTGTATCTACTACTACCAGGCCCTTTTATCCCTGGCCATTGACCCTATCCTGGCCCGGATTAACGGAGTCAAGGAAGGACAAATTGACACCCTCTTTACCATCCTGTCGGCAGCCACCATTGCCATTTCCTGTAAGGTAGTGGGGGCCTTGATGATTTCTTCTCTCATTGTCCTGCCCACAGCTACGGCTCTTTTATTTGCCAAGTCCTACAAGCAGGTCTACCTGACCTCGGTCCTTTTAGGCTCCCTCTATATGTTGGTGGGGCTCTTGTCCTCCTATTTTTACGGGATTAAACCTGGAGGAAGTGTCGTCTTAATAGCCCTGGCGGCCTTCCTGGTCCTGGGACTTTTTGGAAAAATAAAAAAATGGATGCAAAAAAAATGACAGTCTCACGACTGTCATTTTTCTTTTTCCAGACTAACCACCACCAGGTCCGGAGGGTTGTTGATCCGGATGGGAAAGGATGAATTTCCCAAGCCCCGGCTGGTGATTTGTCTGGTTTCTTTTAATTTTTGCATCCCCTGGGCCCCCTGGGGAAAAAATTCTCCATAGGGGCTTAAAAGAGGTCCCAGGATGGGCAGACGGATTTGCCCTCCATGGAGGTGGCCCGCAAGGACCAGGTCCAGAGGGTAGGAGGCAAAGAGACTCAAAAAGTCTGGCCTGTGGACCAGAAGGACCTGGTAGGCCTGGGGGTCAAAAGAGGCCTGGTCCAAAAGCTTCCTGTAGTAGTCTTCCATATCCTTTTTGGACAGGCCCCTTCCCTGGCTCCGGGGATCTTGGAAACCGTGAAGCTCTAACCCTTCTTCCAGGACCAGGGACTCATTGTCCAGGATGTGGATGCCCAAGTCTCGGTAGGCCTGGTGGATTTTTTCCAGGTCTTTGATCCGGTGTTCATGGTTACCAGTTACATAATAGCAGGGGTAGTGGACCACCAGTCTTTTTAAGAAATTCAGAGTAACTTCTGGCTTGGTCTTCCGGCTGTCCACCAGGTCTCCTGTCAAAAAAATATAGTCTGGATCTTCCTGGCAGATGGCCCGGTAGACTTTTTCTTGAAAGCCCCTGTGGTCATGGTTGTGGAAGTCCGATATCTGGCAAATCTTAAGAGACCGGCTAATTTTTTTACTTTTTATTTGATAGCGGCTTAGGGCCAGGGACTGGTTCTCCCGATAGATGAGAAGCCCTGCCAGGACCAGGGCCAAAAGAATGAAATACAAGACGACCTCCAAAACTTTTACCAGATCCTTGTCTGGTAATTTTTATCTTCATGTTGGATTGAAAAAAGTGGGACCTTGATCCCACTTTTTTAGCAACCTCCTTGGGCCCTTAAATAGGCTTCAAGGAGCCGGTAGGTATTTTCTAGTCCCCTTTTGTGGGTTCTTTCATAGCCATGGCTGGCAGAAACTCCGGGACCAATAAGGGCAAAACGGGCATCTAAACCGGAAGACCGGGCTGCCGATGCATCAGACCCGTAAAAGGGAAAGACATCTGTGGCAAAGTCCAGGCCCTCTTTCTTGGCCAGGTCAATGAGGTCCTTGGTCAAGTCATAGTCATAGGGCCCGCTGGAATCCTTGCGACAAATACTGACGTCGGTTTCCTTGGCCTCCAACTTTTCCCCAATGACTCCCATGTCTACAGCGATAAAGTCCTCCACATCCAGGTCCAAGCCGCAAGCCCCGTGGCCCACTTCCTCATAGCAGGAAAAAACCATGGTTACAGGGGGATGATCAAAGTCCTCCCAATGGTCTATTAGGGTCAATAGGATGGCGGCAGAGGCCTTGTCGTCCAGGTGGCGACTTTTAATGTAGCCATCTCCGGCCAGGCGAAACCTGGGGTCCAGGGAAATATAGTCCCCGTTGCAAATCCCCAGGTCTTGGACAGCCTTCTTGTCCTCAACAAGATAGTCCAAAACCACTTCCATGGATTGGGCATCCCTTTTTGCCGATTCAGCATCCTTACTGGCATGAACAGCGGGGTCCTTTAAGCGGACCGTTCCCTCATAGGTCTTGCCTTCCAGGGTATGGACCAGGACATTTTCCTGCTCCACATAGTTGAGAGGAAAGCCTCCCAAAGTGGTAACTTCCAAACGGCCATTGTCCTTGATTTTTTGCACCATCAAACCCAGGGTGTCAATGTGACAGGCCAGGGCAATCTTTTTTCCCTTCCCCGGCAGTTGCCCCAGGAGGGTCCCCTTCCGGGTCCTGGACCAGGCTACTTGGGGGTAGCGGTCTTGGATCCCCTGGAGGATTTCCCGGGTCATGCCTGTAGGGCTGGGGGTCTGGCAAAGCCATTGTAATTTTTCGAGAATTTTTTCCATATCTTCCTTACTTTCTATATTGGTCAAATTGGTTTAATTCGTAGAGCTTGATGCCGTCTTTTAGGGTTTCTTCCTGCAAAATTTCAATCAGGCTCTTGGCCTTGTCTACATTGCTTAAGAGTTCCACATCAGATTCAATGGCTGCCCTTCGGATCATAAAGCCATCTCTTTTGGCATCGCCCCCCTTGGTTGGGGTGTTGATGACAAGGTCAAATTTTCCTTCCTTGACTTCGTCCAAGATGGTGGGGTAGTCTTCCCCAATCTTACGAACATGCTCTGCCTTGATACCCAAGTCTTCCAGGAAGTTCTTGGTGTTTTCTGTTGCGGCAAAGCTGTAGCCCAGGTCCTTCATAATGAGGATAGAGTCCTTCAACTCTTCCTTGTCCTTGTCTCCCAGGGTTACCAAAACCCGTCTGGGGTGGCTGGTCAGGTCAATGCCCGATGCGATAAAGCCCTTGGCCAAGGCTTCCTTGCGGCTTAAGCCCACTCCCAGGTCTTCCCCGGTGGACCGCATTTCAGGCCCAAGACCTGCTTCTACTTGTTGTAACTTGTCTGTTGAAAAGACGGGGATCTTGGCACAGACCAAGTCGCCTTCTGGATAGAGGCCTGTTCCATAGCCCATATCCTTGAGCTTCTTGCCCAGGATCAATTCCGTAGCTACATCCACCATGGGGATGGTGGTTACCTTGGACAGGTAGGGAACCGTCCGAGAAGATCTTGGGTTGACTTCGATGATATAGAGTTGGTGGTCTTTTAAGATGTATTGGATGTTGACCAGGCCCAGGACCCCTAGGCTCAAGGCAATTTTTTTGGTTACTTGGACAATTTCTTCTTTTTTATCTTGGGGAATGTGGTCTGTGGGATAGATGGAGATGGAGTCTCCAGAGTGGATTCCGGCCCTTTCCAAGTGCTCCATAATTCCTGGAACCAAAATGTCCTCTCCGTCACAGAGAGCATCTACTTCGATTTCCATACCGTCAATGTATTGGTCAATGAGGATGGGATTTTTGGGATCTTTTTGGAAACCCCGGTCGCAATAGTAGCGAAGTTGAGTTTCCCCGTAGCAAATTTCCATTCCTTGGCCCCCTAGGACATAGGAGGGTCGAACCAGGACAGGATAGCCCAGGTTCTTGGCTATGCCCACAGCTTCTTCTGTGGTCCAAACCCCGTGGCCCTTGGGACGTTGGATGCCCAATTCTTCCAGCAATTCATCAAAGCGCTCCCGGTCTTCTGCCCGGTCAATGGCGTCGGGGTCTGTCCCCCAAATGGGGATTTCAGAATTCTTAAAGAAGTCTGCCAGTTTAATGGCTGTTTGGCCACCAAATTGCAGGATAACTCCATCGGGCTTTTCCCGGTCGATAACATTTAGGGTATCTTCAATGGTCAGGGGCTCAAAGTAGAGCTTGTCTGCCAGGTCAAAGTCCGTGGATACAGTTTCCGGATTGTTGTTCATCAAGATTGTTTCATAGCCCAGCTTGTTTAGGGTTTGAACACAGTGGACACAGCAGTAGTCAAATTCAATCCCTTGGCCAATCCGGATGGGACCAGACCCAATAACCAGGACCTTTTTGCCAGTTTTTTCCAGGGCCTTTTCTTCCGATTCCAGGTCATAGGTGGAGTAGAGATAGGGTGAATCCACCTTTAGGGACCCGGCACAGGTGTCCACCCCCTTAAAAGAGGCGGTGATCTTGTAGAGTTTTCTTAATTCATAGATAAACTTGGGCGATTCCCCAATAAAGTTCCCAATGGCCACATCGGAAAATCCACGTTTTTTCAAGTCTCTCAGGACATTTTCCGTCAAATCGTCCTTGGTCATTTCCTTGAGCTTGCTTTCCCTTTGAACAATGTCGGCAATTTCATAGAGGAAGAATTCGTCAATTCCCGTTTCCAGACCTAGTCGTTTAATGGAGTAGCCCCGTCTTAAGAGTTCAGCCAGGACAAAGAGTCTTTCATCAGAGGGAGATAGGACTTCCTTTTTCAATTCTTGGAGGGACTTTTCAGCTAGACCAGGATGCTCCAGACTGAATTTCCCAATTTCCAAGGACCGGAGGCCCTTTAAAAGAGCACTTTGGAAGGAAGACCCAATGGCCATGACTTCCCCTGTGGCCATCATCTTGGTTCCCAGTTGCCGTTTGGCATTGTAGAACTTGTCAAAGGGCCATTTTGGAATCTTAACAACTACATAGTCAATAACCGGTTCAAAGGCTGCCGAAGTCTTTTTGGTAATCCGATTTTCAATTTCGTCTAGGCGGTAGCCCAGGGCAATGTTGGTAGCCACCCGGGCAATGGGGTAGCCTGTGGCCTTGGAGGCCAGGGCCGAAGACCGGCTAACCCGGGGATTGATTTCAATAACGGCATACTTAGTAGATGTTGGGTGGAGGGCAAATTGTACATTGCAGCCTCCTTCAATGCCTACTGCATCGATAATCTTAAAGGCAGACCTTTGTAGGATGCCATATTCTAGAGGACTCAGGGTTTGGGTAGGAGCTACCACAATAGAATCCCCAGTATGGACCCCAACAGGGTCGATATTTTCCATAGAGCAGACCACAATCTTGTTGCCGGCGTGGTCCCTTATAACTTCAAATTCAATTTCCTTCCAACCGGTAATACACTTTTCAATAAGGACTTGGTGGACCCGGGACCGGTGGAGACCACCTGTGGCGATTTCCGTCAATTCTTCCTTGTTCTTGGCAATTCCGCCCCCGGTGCCTCCCAGGGTAAAGGCCGGCCGGACTACTACAGGGTAGCCCAGGTAGTCGGCGTATTCCAGGGCTTCATCCAGACCTGTTACCGTCTTGGATGGAATCAGGGGTTCGTCAATTTCTTCCATGAGTTCTCGGAAGAGTTCCCGGTCTTCCCCCTTCTTGATGCCGGAAATGGGCGTTCCCAAAACTTTTACATTGTACTTGTCCAAGATTCCCTTTTCATAAAGGTCCATACCCAGGTTCAGGCCAGTTTGTCCCCCCATACCGGGAATCAGGTGGTCGGGTCTTTCTTTTTCAATAATCTTTTCCACCACATCCAGGGTCATGGGCTCAATGTAGATCTTATCAGCCATGCCCCGGTCGGTCATAATGGTGGCGGGGTTGGAGTTAATTAGGACAACTTCGATCCCGTTATCTTTCAGGGTTTGACAGGCTTGGTTTCCTGAATAGTCAAATTCAGCTCCTTGCCCAATGACAATGGGGCCTGACCCCAAAACCAATACTTTTTTTACGCCTTCAAATTTGCCCATGTCTTCACTCTCCAATTCTTTCATCTAAAACAAAGTTACATTCGCCATGATAGGGGTCTTCTTCGGCTTGGAAGAGGAAGCCCCAGGCCCGGTAGTCCTTGGCCTTAAAAGCTGCCGTTGTTTGGTCCAGCAGGTTGATAAAGCTAGGCTCAATAGGCTTTTCATCAATTAAACCATACTGGTAGTTTTGGTGGCTGTGGTAGATTTTTTTGGTCTTTAAATCCATGATGGGTTGGGACCCCTTGTGGCCGGGAAGAAACTTGATTCCGCAGCCCAATGCTCTTGCCAGCATTTGTGCTCCCAGGCCAATGCCCATAAGGTCAATCTTGCCAAGAATTTGCTCAATGTCTGAAATAATATCTTGGACCATGGTGGGGTTTCCTGGACCAGAAGATAGGATTAAGAGGTCGTGCTTGGCATCTAGAATTTTTTCAAAACTTGTTTGGGCCGGATACTGGGTAATGGAACAATCCCTGGCCTTGAGATAGTCAATCAAGCTCTTTCTTAAGCCAAAGTCCCAAACAGCTACGTCCTTGCCCTTGCCGGGATAGTAAATTTTTTCCTGGCAGGTTACATCAAAGACCCCATGGCTTAAGTCCATATCATCCAGGAGGGTTTTTAACTCACTTTCCGTCTTGGGCTTGCGGGTAATAATCCCCCGGAAGGAATGGTGGTCTAAGAGGTAGCGGGAAAGGGCCCGGGTGTCAATGCCGCAAATTCCCGGAATTTTGTGGTAGTTTAAGTAGTTGTCAATGTTAATTTCATAGCGGAAGTTGTTGGGATGGTCAATTTTTTCCCGGCAAATGACCCCCTTGAGTTGGATGTCCGGGCTTTGTTCGTCCGTTAGGTTAAAACCATAGGTCCCAATTAAGGGGTAGGTAAAGACCAGGAGTTGGCCGTAATAGGCCGGGTCTGTAATTAACTCTTGCTGGCCCACCATGGCGGTATTGTAGGTGAGTTCCCCTACAACATCCTTGCCCTTGTAGCCAAAGGCTGTTCCCTCAAAAAGACTTCCATCTTCTAATTGTAAATATGTTTTCATCTTTCCCCTCACTTTATACAAGCTATTATTTCCGATATATTTTCTAAGTGGTTTTCTTGACAATAATCTTCCAGGTCCTGGAGAATTTTAGGTACCAGGAAGGGATCATGGAAGTTCATGGTCCCAATTTGAACAGCAGATGCTCCCACCATGAGCATGGCCAGAACATCTTCCGCCGAGGCAATTCCTCCCAATCCCACAACGGGAATATCCACCGCCTTGGCCACCTGGTGGACCATCCTCAGGGCCAGTGGAAAAATACAGGGCCCCGACAGGCCAGCATAAACATTGTCAAAAACAGGCTTGCGATGGGCAATGTCCACTGCCATGCCCTGGACCGTGTTAATGAGACTTACAGCAGCTGCCCCGGCCTCTTGGACACCCTGGGCCAGGTCTGCCACCGGGTCCCCGTTGGGAGATAACTTCACCATAACCGGGTGGCGGGACAGGTCCACCACCTCCCGGGTAATGGAGGCTGCCGAGTCACACTTGAGACCAAAAAGCAGGCCCCCTTCCTTGACATTGGGACAGGAGATGTTCAATTCAATGAGGTCAATGTCCAGGTCGTTTAACCTTTCTGCCCCTCTTAAATAATCATCCCGACTGTTTCCACCCAGGTTGACAATGATCCCCGTATCCAGGCTCCGCATCTCTTGGTATTCTTCCTGGCAAAAATGTTCAATACCTGGGTTTTCCAGGCCAATGGAATTTAAAATCCCCGAAGGCGTTTCCCAAATCCGGATGCCGGAATTGCCAGCCTTGCCGGCATAGGTCAGCCCCTTGGAAGAAATGGCCCCCACTATGGAGGGGTCATAAAACCTCCGGTATTCTTCCCCGTAGCCATAGGTCCCTGAAGCCATAATCAGGGGATTTTTTAATTTTAGCTTGCCAATCCTCGTCTCAAGCATGGTCCAACTCCTCTTTTGCAAATACTGGTCCATCCAGGCAGACCTTCTTACGACCCTCCTTGCCCTGGCAGCTACAGGCCAGACAGGCTCCAAAACCGCAACCCATTCTCTCTTCCAGGGACAATTCCAGGTCCTTGTCCTCCTGGCGGCAGCGGTCCAAAACTGCATTCATCATGACCCGGGGGCCACAAGTGTAAAATTGGTCATAGGCCTGGAAGTCCACAGCCTCTGTAATGTAACCCCCCTCTTGGATTTTCAAATCCAGGGGATAGTCCTTTAAGTAGTCCCCAAAGCCCTGGGCATCCCTGGTACCGAAGTAGACCCTGGTAGTTCCCTTGAGAAAACGACTCAGGTAGATAAAGGGAGCCAGGCCAACCCCACCTGCAATACAGGCCACCTTCTTGTCCGGATAGGGAGTAAAGCCCCGGCCATAGGGCCCTAGGATCCTCAGGTCCTCTCCCGCCTCCAACTTGGAAAATTCTTCCGTTCCCCCACCTACGACTTCATAGAGGAGGCCCAGCTGGCCCTCATGGTAGTCGAAAACGCTAATGGGTCGGCCCAGGAGCTTGGCCCCGTCCTTGGGATAGACCATGTAAAACTGGCCGGGCTTGGGAACAGATTTCTCTTCCAACCAAAGGACATAGGTATGGGGATTGATTTGGTCTTGTCGAATAATTTTAGCCACGATGCAACTCCATTACTTGGTCACAATAACAACAGCGGTAGCTTACTGGGTCCTCCCCTGCCAGGTCAAACATTTCTTCCAGGTCTTGGTGGTTGCTAACACAGGCCGGGTTCTTGCAGGTTAAAACCCCTCGGACATGTTTGGGCAGGCGGATTTTTTCCTTGTTGACCACCTGGCCATTTTCAATGACATTCACCGTACCAGAAGGAGCCATAAGCCCCACCAGGTCCATGTTTAAGTCAAAGTCTGTTTCAATCTTAATCAGGTCCTTTTTTCCCATTTTACTACTGGGAATCCCCGTCATTAAAACCACAACCCCCTGGACATTTTCCAGTTCCAGGCCGTGGTAGAGCTTGATCCCCTCCCCGGCCTTGATGTGGTCAATAACAACTCCCTTGCGAATCTTCGATACATTAATCATTGGCAACCCCCAGCAAGATCATCATCAGCGCCATTCTTACATACATGCCCAGGTGGGCCTGGTTAAAGTATACCATTCTCGGGTCCGAATCCAGGGACTTTTCAATTTCCAGCACCCTGGGGAGGGGGTGCATGACAATCATGTCCTCCTTGGCCAGGGCCATTTTTTCTTGGTCCAGGATATAGAAGTCCTTGAGGCGTTCATACTCTCGCTCAGAGACAAAGCGTTCCTTTTGGACCCGGGTCATGTAGAGGACATCCAGGTCCCCCATGACCTGGGACAAGTCTTCCACATAGGTCACATGACCCTTTTGGATTTTTTCCTTGACATAGGAAGGCAGGGCCAGGTCCTCAGGAGCGATGCAGACATAGTCACAACCCCCCAAAATTTCCAGGGCCTCAATGAGAGAGTGGATGGTCCGGCCAAACTTCAAGTCCCCGCAAAGGCCAATGGTCAACTTCCTATTTAACTTCCCATAGCGGTGGAGGGTGTAGAGGTCAGTCAGGGTTTGGGTGGGGTGCTGGTGGGACCCGTCACCGGCATTGATAATGGGCGTCTTTGTCAGGACTTGAGCTCCTAAAAAAGCGGCTCCTTCTAAAAAGTGCCGCATAACAATTAAATCCGCATAGCCTTCAATAATACGCAAGGTATCTGCAAGACTTTCGCCCTTTGCTGTTGATGTATTCCCTTGGTCTGAAAAACCAATAACCCGACCTCCCAGTCGGTTAAAAGCAGCCTCAAAAGATAGGCGGGTCCGGGTAGACGGCTCAAAAAAAAGACTAGCCAAGACCTTACCTTCACAGGAATGGGAAAACCCCTCCGGCTTTTGTAAAATAAGATCTGCTAGTCGAAATGCTTCTTGGTATTCAGTTGTAGACCAGTCCGACGGTCTAATAAAATTGGATTGACGAATCATTTTGTCCTCCTGTTTTATTCCTCAACTTTTTCTAAACTATTTTAATCTATCCACACCCTAAAGTCAAGATAAGATTTTTATTTTGAAAAAAGTTATTTTTTCTTATCTTCCCCTTAAATTCTTTCCGTCTTCCCCCTACTTCCTTGCTATTTTCAGTAAATCATTGTATAATATTTGTAAAGAAGCTCTACGGTGTTCGATGGACTTCATCTTAATTCAACCGACAAATCAGACACGGGAATCTGTGTTTAGCCGGTAAGGGCAAGCCCCCTTGAGGGGACGTTTAAACCGGTTAGTAAGATACCCACCTTAACAACAGGGCGGGTCTGAATTAAATGAAGAAACGGCATTGTGGAGTCTACATAGGTCGGGCAAATCCCGACAAAAAACCAGGATGGTTTTTGGCCTATCCTGGTTTTTTTCTTTCCTTCTTGGTCCTTAGAAAACGGACACATAGTCCTTCATTTCTTCAAACTTTTTGTCCCCAATCCCCGGTAAGTTTTTCAGGTCTTCAATTTTTTGATAGGGGGATTCCTGTCTTTGGTCCAGGATCCTCTGGGCGGTTTTTTCTCCCACACCGGGAATTTTTTGCAGGTCTTCCAGGCTGGCGGTGTTGATATTGATCTTGTCCTGGTTTTGGGCGCTGGATTGGCCCTGGACCTGCTGGGTCTTTTCATTCTTACTGGGAACATGGATCCTGGCCTCGTCTTGGACCTTGGCAGCCAGGTTGAGTTGGTCGGGGTCGGCCTGGTCGGTAAAGCCTCCAGCTGTATTGACTACATCTATGACCCGGACGGCTTCTGAAAATTCATAGAGGCCTGGTTTTTTCACAGCTCCTGTAATGTGAACATAGGTCCCACCAGCTGTTTTTTCTATGGGCTGGTCCTGGCTGGTGTCCATTTCCAGGGCCTGGGCCGGGTCAAAGTCCTCTTGGTCCTTGGGGCCCTGGCGGGAATTTTTTGCATAAAAGGCCAAAAGAAAGAGAACCAGGGCCAAAAAAACCGCCAGTTTCTTTTCTCTTGGGCTAAAGGGCTTGTTCCACATAACTAGTCCAGAGCAATGGCTTCAATTTCCAAACAGGCCCCCTTGGGCAGGCTTTTGACTTCCACGCAGGACCGGGCCGGTTTGTGGTCTGTAAAATAGGCCCCGTAAGCTTCATTTACCAGGGAAAAGTCCTCCATATTGCTGATGAAGATGGTGGTTTTTACCACCCGGTCCAGGCCGGACCCAGCTTCTTCTAGGATGGCCTTGATGTTTTCCAGGCTTTGCTTGGTGGCCTCCCGGATGTCTTTTTTCAGTTCTCCCGTCTCAGGGTCCAGGGGGAGTTGGCCGGAAACAAAAATCAAATTTCCCCCAAGGATGCCTTGGCTATAGGGGCCAATGGCTCCTGGGGCTTTTTTTGTCTCAATCTTCTTCATGGTCTTCCTCCCGGTCTTTTTTCCAGAGTCTTTCCAGACCATAATAGTCTCTTTCTTCCCGGTGAAAGATATGGACAATGACATCGCCAAAGTCCAGGACGATCCACCGGGCTTCTCTTTGCCCTTGGCGGTGGCTGGGTTCAATGCCCAGGTCCTCCATCTTCTCAATAACGGCGTCGGCAATGGCATCCACTTGGGCTGTGGAATTTCCACTGGCCAAGACAAAGTATTCTGTCAAAGATGTCATCTTTCCAACAGGTAAAACATCAATATCGCTTGCCTTTTTATCTTGGCAAGCCTGGGTGATTGCTTGAATTTGTTCTTGTAAGTTTGCCATAGTTACCTCCTGCTTTTATTATACTAAAGTTTTTCTTTTTTATAAAGGAAAAGACACCCTCCAGGGTGCCTATAAGATTCCTTGTGCGGCCAAAAGATTTCTGGCCTGGTCTTCATCTAGGATAAAGTAGGATAGGTGGTCAATCATCTTGGGACTACCGGGCAGGGTAGCGGATTGGAGACCATCTTCTCCCATTTGGGCCAGGATGGGGCTCATTTGAATCAGGGCCGATAAGGGAATGGTGGAATCGGCATTGTCTTGGTATTTTGCCAAGAAAACCGGGGCCTTGACCCATTGTTCTGGTTTTTTCAATTCCCTTAAAAAGGCGCCGATAAATTGTTGTTGGGCTTGGACCCGACCCAGGTCGGCATTCTTGTAGCCCTTGCGGAAGCGTAAAAACTTCACTGCGTCCTCCCCGTTTAGGGTTTGGAGGCCGGGTTTAAAGTGGATAATCAAGGAATTTCCCACTGTGGTGTCTTCATAGTTCATCTCCATGGGAATATCCACTTGGACTCCCCCCATGGTATCCACCATGTCCTTGACAAATTCATAGTCAATCAGCATATAGTAGGGAATTTGGGTCCCTAAAAGTTGGTTGACAGTCTTAAGGGACAGGTCCGGTCCCCCATAGGCAAAGGCATGGTTGATTTTTTCCTTGTGCTTTCTCCCCTCAATCTTGGTCCGGGTATCCCGGGGGATGGAGATCAGGGAGATGGACTTGTTGGTCTTGTTTAGGTGGACCAGCATCATGACGTCTGACCGGGGTTTGCCCTGGCTCTTGTCCTTGGAATCAACCCCAATGAGTAAAAAGTCCAAACTATCTCTCTTGTTGCTGGTTAAGTCTGCCACCAGGTCCAAGGGGTCTTGGTGGTGGACCGAGGCCCCGACATAAAAGACCCCCACCAGGGAGGCCAGGACCAGGACCACCAGGGTCAGGAGAAAGGCCTTAATAAATTTTCCCATGGTTCACCTTCTTTAAAAAATCATTTCTCGCCTCTAGGCTCTTTATGGTTATATAGCTGTTTTTTTCAATTAAGTATTGGATGGTGCGGTTTAATGCTTGGTACATAGCTTGGTCTAAGTCTTCCTTTATTTCTTTTCGAACCTGGTCTACACCGTCAAAGTCCCGCATGGGTTCGGCATAGTCGGCCAGGTAGATAATCTTTTCCAAATCAGTCATGCCGGCCCTTCCTGTGGTGTGGTAGGCTATAGCATTTAAAATATCTCGGTCCCGGACCCCGTACATTTTTTCCGCCGCCAGGGCCCCTAGGAGGCCATGGACCACTTGAGGGGCCTGGTCAAATTCTTCTGTCCATTCCAGTCCCAGGTCCCGGGCTGCTTTTTTTAAGAGGTCCAGGTCTCGGATCTTCATACAGTCGTGGTAAAAACCAGCCAGGTAGGCCTTTTCCGGATCCAGGCCATAGTGGACGGCCAGGTCCTTGGCATAGTCCGCCACCCGAAGGACATGGTCCATGCGTTTTTGGCCAATCCGGCTTTGAATTTCTTCTTTATCCCTTGTAATATCCATTTTCTTGAATCCTCTGTCTAATTTCTTCCTTGACCAGGTAGCGGATGGACTTG
The DNA here is from genome assembly GCF_900120405.1 of Urinicoccus massiliensis. GTDB lineage: Bacteria > Bacillota > Clostridia > Tissierellales > Peptoniphilaceae > Urinicoccus > Urinicoccus massiliensis. The sequence continues at coordinate 751,014 of NZ_LT635492.1, forward strand.
CCCTCCTGGATCCTCCTGCGGATGTCCGTGGAAGAAATCTCGTAAAGGGGCGTTTCCACCACCACAATTTCCGCCTGGAATTGCTCTTTCAAGGTGTTGATTTCCCAAACCATTTTTTCCTTGTTCATGCTGTCAAAACCCGGCCGAATGGCCAGGGCAAATTCTAGCTCCTTGGCCAATTCGTCAAAACGCTCCCAGCCCCTTAGGTCGGGTAAAATATCTAAACCAATTAGGAAGTAAAATTCATCCTGGGGGTAGGCTTCCTTTAGGGCCTGGACAGTATCCACAGAATAGCTGATGCCCCTTCTTCGAATTTCCATGTCCGATACAGAAAAGTGGGGGTTGTCCCTGGTGGCCATCTTGACCATGTCCAACCGGTCCCGGGCATCCAAAAGCCCCTTTTGCTTGTGGGGCGGGTTCCCCGTAGGGATAAAGATAATTTCATCCAGGTCCAATTCCACCCGGACATACTCACTCATCATGAGGTGGCCCATGTGGATGGGGTTAAAGGACCCGCCCATGATCCCATAGCGTTTGGTCATGGCAGGACAATGGTGGGTTTTTCCGAAGAGGGCCGGTAGATAACCAACTTGTTGCCCAGTTGGCTGACAAATTCCGCCCCGGTTTGGGCTAAAATTTCCTCTTGGATTTCCCGGGCTTGGACCGGGGCATTTTTCAAGACATTGATTTTTACCAATTCTTCATTTTCCAAAAGGACCTCTAATTGGCTGTAAAATTCCGGACTCAAGCCTCCCTTGCCCACCTGCATCTTGGCTTTTAAACCGTTGGCCAGGCCCTTTAAATACGATCTCTGTTTTCCTTTCATGGGTCCTCCTATTCAAAAAATTCAAATTCGTAGTCGTTGATAAAGACGGATTCTCCCTCTTGGATCCCCAGGTCTCTCAGCTTGTCTACCACTCCGTTCTTCCGGAGGTTTTCTTGGAAATACCGCAAGGATTCCCGATCATCAAAGTAGGTGGACCTTAAGAGCTTGTCGATATAGGGCCCTTGAACTAGAAAACGTCCATTTTCCTTCTTGACTTCAATTCCCGGAGCCTTTTCCTTTTCTTCTTCCACATATTCTTGGTCAAAGGTCAGGCTTTCATAGGGCAGGTCCTTTAGGGCCTCTTGGATCCCATAAAGGAGCTGGGTCAAATCCTTGGTGGTGGCTGCCGACCCGGCAAAGACTTTCAGGTCCGGGTACTTGGCCTTAAAGCGGTCTAAATTTTCCTGGCTCCCTGGCAGGTCCATCTTGTTGGCAAAAACCAATTGGGGCCTTTGGGCCAATTTTTCATGGTAGTTGGCCAACTCTTCATTGATTTTTACATAGTCGTCCAGGGGGTCTCGGCCCTCTTGGCCACTCATGTCTAAAACATGGACCAAGATCCGGGTCCGTTCAATATGACGTAAAAAGTCATGGCCCAGGCCCACGCCCTGGCTGGCTCCCTCAATTAAACCGGGAATGTCTGCCACGACAAAAGACTGGCCTTGGCCCATGGCCACCACGCCCAGGTTAGGTTGGAGGGTGGTAAAGTGGTAGTTGGCAATTTTGGGTCGGGCTGCAGAAACCACAGATAGGAGGGTGGACTTGCCCACATTGGGAAAACCAATCAAGCCCACATCGGCTAGGACTTTCAGCTCCAGGCAAATTTCCCTTTCCTCCCCCATAGATCCAGCTTGGGCAAAGGAAGGCGCCTGTCTGGTAGATGTGGTAAACTTGGCATTGCCCCTGCCTCCCCGGCCTCCTTGGGCAATGGTGTAGGCCTTGCCGGCCTCATTTAAGTCGGCAATGACATGACCGGTTTTTTCATCCTTAATCAAGGTTCCCACGGGAACCTTTAAAATAATGTCTTCCCCATCTTTTCCAAACTGCTTTTTACTCCGGCCATTTTCACCATTCTTGGCCCGGTATTCTTTTTGATAGCGAAAGTCCATAAGGGTGTGTAGTCCCGTGTCGGTTTCTAAAATTACACTTCCCCCGTTTCCTCCGTCGCCACCAGCAGGTCCTCCCGCCGGTTCATATTTTTCTCTACGCCAGGCCACGGCTCCGTCTCCGCCCTTGCCGGCAATCACCTTAATATGTGCAACATCGATAAACAAGATTTCCACCTCTCTTTCTATTTCCTCAATTATAACATAGGTCCCTTAAAGAATGCTTATCTTGCGTCTAAGTTTTGTCTAAGAATTTTGCAAGAAAAAAGGCCAGGTCTAGGCAGACTCTCCTGTCCACCCTCTGGCTCAAAGTAAATAATCCCTTATAGGCTCATTTTATTTTATAGAAATTTCTTGAAAATTTCAAGCTTTTTCTTCTAATGCTAAAAGAAAAGGACCGGCAAGGGCCAGTCCTTTCAAGTCTTAAATTTCTTGACCCACTTGGTCCTTTTGTTGGGATTTTTCATAAACCCTTCCTAAAAGACTTGCCAGGGTCACAGCAAGAAGGCTGGGAAGAACCCAGGAAAGTCCTTGCTCATAAAGGGGAAGAGACTTTACCAGGTCGGTTAAAAATGGCAGGGCCAGCTTAAATGTCTTATCCAGCATTTCCACTAGGGGAAGGGCCAGGGAGAAGAAGGCTCCAAAACCGTAAGCTAGCTTGCTGTAGCCAAACCATCCTTGGGTCATCCCCATGACGATTAAAACCAAGGCCACAGGATAGATCATGGTCAAGAGGGGGACAGAAAAGGCCAGGAGGGTATTTAAACCAAAGTTGGCCATGACAAAGGAGAAGAAGGTCCAGATACAAACCCAGGCATGATAGGAAAGTTTTCTCTTAAAGAGAACATGGAAGTATTCTCCCCCACTGGTAATAAGGCCAACACAGGTGGTTAAACAAGCCAGGGTAAAGATGGCTGCCAAGAGGTAGAGGCCGGTTTTTCCAAAAAGGACTTGGACAGTTTGACTTAAAACTTGGGCCCCATTTTCCACTCCTGGGAAGAGGCCAGAAGTAGCCATACCTACATAACTTAACATGGCGTAGACTAGCAAGAGAAGGGCTCCAGCCACTAGACCGGCCTTGACGGTATAACGAGTTCTTTCTGCCTTGTCTGTAACGCCAAAGCGCTTGATGGCCAAGGCGACAACATAACCGAAGTTCAAGGCAGCTACGGCATCCATGGTGTCATAACCTGACAAGAAGCCCTTGGTCAAGGGAGATGTTTGATAGTCCCCTAGGGCCGGAGCCACTTGGGGGTTTAGGAAAATAATGCGGACAAAAAGGAGCAGGATCATGACCAAGAGGGCCGGAGTCAAATACTTCCCAACCCTCCTAACCAGCTTGGTGGGCTTGAGGCAGATCCAAAGAGCCAGGCCGAAAAAGCAAAAAGTATAAACCAGGCGGGCCAGGCTTAAACTGGTGGTTTCAGGAAGCAAGGGGGCAATGGCCAATTCAAAAGGCACACTGCCGGCCCGGGGAATCCCAAGGCCAGGCCCTATGGATAAATAGATGGCCGTGGTAAAGAAAATGGAGAAAAGAGCCCCCACCCGGTTGGACAGGTTGGACAAGCCATCGGTCTTACCTACTAAAATGGCTCCTAATACCGGGAACAAAACAGCCGTTACGGCAAAACTGGCCAGGGCCACCCAGGTTTGGTTCCCTGCCTGGTTACCCAAGAGGGGTGGAAAAATTAAATTTCCTGCCCCGAAAAACAATCCGAACAACATGATACTGACTTGGCTAAATTCACTTCTGCTTAATTTTTTCATAAATCCTCCTATTTTTTTCAAACAATTAAATTTTATCCCATAAAAAAACGTCCTCAGTCTAAAATTAGACCAAGGACGAAAAATATTCCGCGTTACCACCTTTATTCCTATCGATAAAACGATAGACTCTCAAGCATCCATCAATGCCGGGTATTGATAACGCCTACCAAGGCGACAAGTCTTACTCTGGTTCAGACCTGCAATAAGAAAAATGATTTTCACCCAACTTCCACTATAAGCTTCCACCAACCGCTTACTCTCTGTAAATATCCATGAGGCTAGTCTTTTTTTCCAAATTTTTACTATAAAATTTAACTGTGATATTGAAATTATTCTACCCCAGCTTTAGACCCCTGTCAAGAGAAATTTTTCTCTCTTTTTAAAAAAATTTTCCGACTTATCCGGGGCCCCTTCCCTCTTCCCAAGGCCGGAATTTTCTTTTTCTCCTTTTCTTCCTCCTTTTTCTCCTGGCTTATGGTATGATATATTTGAACATTATTAAAAAAATAAAGGAGAATGCAGTTATGAAAAAACAGCTGAAGAAATTCTATGGTCTTTTGGCCATGACTCTTGTTTTTATCCTGGTCTTGTCCCCCCTTGTCCAAGGGGCCGACTATGCCGACATCCAGGGCCACTGGGCCCAAGGCTACCTTTTAAAGGGCCTGGAAAAAGGTTGGATCAAGGGCTATGAAGATGGGACTCTCAAGCCGGACCAAGATATTAGCCGGGCAGAATTCATCGCCCTGGTCCAAAGAATCCTGTCCCTAGATTCCTTCAACTTAGCAAAAACTACTTCCTACCAAGACCTGGACAGCCAGGCCTGGGCCAAGGATGCCATTGACCAAGCCTATGCCGCCGGTCTTTTATCCTTTACTTTTCCGGGAGCCAATTTAAATCCCGGCCAGGCCATCCAAAGGCAAGAAGCCGCCAGCCTCCTCCACCAGGCCCTGGCCGTCAAGGCCCTAATGGACAAGGGAGAAAAACTAGACCAGGCAAGTCTCAATGAACTTACGGCCATCCTGGCCAGTCAAGGAAAAAGTAAAACAGACCCCACCATCCTTAGTTTTAGGGACCGGGACAAAATTACTCCCCGCTTTATTTTTTCCATTGAAAACCTAACTGGGTCCAAGGTTATCTCCGGCCAAGGAGATAATAGCTTCAACCCCCAAGGCCCCCTAAGCCGGGCCCAAGCCATGACCCTCCTGGTTCGGGGCCTTAAGGAAGAACCCATCCAGGGTCAAAAAACCCCCGTCAAAACTCCCTCCCCCAATCCGGTAAGTCTTGGTGAAATCCAAGTGGTCCAAGAAAATGGAGCCTTCTACCTCCAAGACTCCTCTACTGGCCAAAAAATCACCTGGCCCCAAAGCCAAAAGGGACTGGTGGAAAAGGGCGACCAAGTCTACCTTTTGAATCCCGACGGGTCCCTCAAGGCCGACTTCTATAGCAAGGACGGAAAAACCTACTATGTAGACAAGGAAAAAGGCCGGGTCCGAGGCTGGAAAAAAATCAACGGTAGCCTCTACTACTTCTCCCCGGCCAACTACCGCATGTACCGCAAGGGCATGTTCTCCACCGGCGAAGGCGTCTACTGGTTTGGCCCCGACGGAAAATTAAAAACCGGCAACCGCCCCGGTGGTATCAAGGGACGGGTCATCTACTGGGCTGGTCCCACAGATAAGGAAGTGGAAAACAACTGGCTCCAAGGTCCCGACCAAGACCTCCGCTTCCGGGGGCAAGAAATTGCCAACTATGCCGCCGCCTTTGAGGGAATCCCCTTTAAATGGTACGGCTTTGACCTTTCCCAAAACGGTGGCGTCTACTGCGTAGGCAATGCCTATGCAGCCCACAAGGCCTTTGGCATTACCATCCCCGGACCCAAGGATGCCAACCTCCGCCTCCACAAGGGCTACGAACTCACCCGGGTCCAATACCAAGCCGCAGAAAAATTCGGTGGCATCCGCTATCCGGCAGACTTTTCCAAGGCCTGGCCCGGAGACTTGATCTTTAACTACAGCCCCAACTTCTACCTGGGCTACAACCACGTAGGCATCTACATGGGCATGAACAATAACCGTCCCATCTATGTCCACGCCACCTTGAAAGACGGCCTCATGATCAGCGACACCAGAGAAATGAACTGGAACATTGGACGACGCTTTAACAAGGAATTTATCCGTTACAACACCCGGCAAAACAAGGGCAACGGTCAAATCCCTGACGTCCCCACCCGATAAACTTAAAACAGGGAGAGCCTACTTCTCCCTGTTTTTTTATTGGCTAGCCCTCTTCCCTATTGAAAAAATCCCCTCCTTCTACTATGATTTAAGTAAGTAAGAAGAAATAAAAAACAGATTGGAGGATCCCATGGACCGAAAATTTTTACACTGGCTTACCGGCCTTAGGAGCAAACCCATGAACCGGATTATGATCTTTATCACCCACCTGGGAACCGGAGGCATGGTCTGGCTCCTCTTTAGCCTGGTCTTTTTTATCCAGGGGCAAAAAAACCTAAGCTACCGAGTCCTCCTGGCCCTGGTGGTCAATGGACTCATCTGTAACCTCACCCTGAAGCCCCTCTTGAAACGGAGCCGGCCCTCTTGGATTGACAAGATCGACCTCTTAATTAAAAACCCCACAGACTTTTCCTTCCCCTCCGGCCACGCCAGCTCCTCCTTTGCAGCTGCCATCACCATATTCTTTCAAAACCAAGGCCTGGGGACCCTTTGCCTGGTCCTGGCAGGCCTCATTGCCTTTTCCCGTCTCTACCACTTTGTCCACTACCCCTCCGATGTGGTCCTTGGCTCCCTTTTAGGCATTGCCATGGCCCATCTCAGCCGGTTTATCTTTAACAACTACCTTCTTTTCCTAATTTGATAAAATTTTTTAATAAAAACCTAAAAAAATTCCCGGCAATCCTGCTGGGAATTTTTCTGCCTGGACCTGGAAAAGTCCTTACTTATTTATTTTTTCTCTTTCGATCTTCCAAATCCGCCATGAATCCACTTGCTAGGCCGGCCCCTTTTGGTAAAAAAGCTAATTCCATGGATTCGATTTTATATTGTCCCAATATCTATTGACAGTCCTCTCTTTCATGGGCTAAAGTAGACTATAAGGGAAGATTATGTAAAATACAAAGGAGAATTCTATGAAAAAATGCTACAAAGTACTCGCAAGCCTGGCTCTGGCAAGCGTCTTTTTCCTGCCAGCCACCAGCTACGCCGCAGGCCGGGACCAAAAAATTGCCGACTTGAAAAGCGAGGGCCTGGTCACTGGCTACCCCGACGGCAGCCTGGGCCTGGATAAGCCCATCAGTCGTGCAGAAGTCTCTGTCCTTTTAACCCACATGACCGGCAACCGGGTCAAGGGACCTGGAAAGCAAATTTTTAAGGATGTCCCCTCCAGCCACTGGGCCAGCGGCTATGTCCAAACTGCCAACCGCCTGAAAAACCCCCAAGGCGTTCGGACCATTGTAGGCTATCCCGATGGTAGCTTTCGCCCGGAAAATCCCGTCAGCAATGCCGAGATCATCAAGATGATGACAGTGTCGGCCAAGAAAAACCTCACACCAGCAGATGTAAAGACCGCCTCCTGGCCCAGCTCCTGGATTGATTGGGCCAAGGACCTGGGCATCATCGGGCCAGGAAGTGACGTCGGTAACTTGGATCCCCAGGCCCCAGCTAGCCGAGGCGATGTTTTCGTCATGATTTACAATGCCGGCCAAAGTGTCAAACCTCGTGGAGAAAATAAGCCATCTCCCCAGGAAAACAAACCATCGACTCCTGTAAGGCCTGCCGTAAGTGGAGGCTTTGAATTTGCCGCCTTTAACAGTGGAAAAAGCTTTAACCACGAAAAATTCAAGCAAGAATTTTTAGCCTTAATCAATGCAGACCGTGCCAAACAAGGCCTGGTCCCCTTACAATGGGACGACGACTTGAGCCAAGGTGCCATCGTCCGGGTTGAAGAACTTTTAAAAAATGGGTCCATCGATGTCAATGGCCAAGACCACGTTCGGTTGGACGGACGTCCCTGGGATACAGCCTTTGACTATATCCGTCCCCAATTGTCCACTACCATTTTCGGCGAAAATTTAGCCGAAATCATCCATATGTCCAATGAAAGAATCGGCAAAAAAAGCCGCCTCTATATGACAGATGAAGCAGTCCTGGCCAAGAATCTTTATCAGATGTGGTGGAATTCCCCCGGCCACCGGGCCAATATGATGGAACCCAAGTACCGCTATCTGAACCTCCAAGTCCGGGTGGGCAACTACGCCCAACTGGGAAAACCGGGCAAAAATACCGTCTATTTTGTCGGAACCACTCATTTTAGAGGAGACTACCAATAAAGGGACTCCACTTAAAAAGTCTTGGTGGAGTCAGTTTTATAAGTCTTTTTAAGGAAAATGCCCATTAAAAAGGACCCCAAGAAAAAAGGCTATGAGTTTTAATGCTCATAGCCTTTTTCTTATATACTCTTGAAAGTATTATCTGAGTTTTCGTTTATTGTTTTAAAACCACTTTTTATTGCAAATAAAACTCCTGCAGTCATAAATACAAATACTACTATTAGAGGGATATAATTCATATTTGTTATCAGACCTTTTATCGCAAATTCTAATTCATAGTTACTTCTATAGGCTCTCAATGCAATTCCAATAATGAACATAAAGATATAGGCTAAGAAAATATTTTTAAACAATATTTTCCCCTCTCCGACGACCATCTTTTCCATTTGTTTTTCTGTCATACCTGCTGTTGATAGAAGTTTAAAGTCATTGAATCTTGCCCTAAGGTTTCCTTTGAAACTATTGTAGGCATTGGAAAGAGCAATTGTTATAAGAATGATTTGGATAGCTAGATTTAGGAGTCTTTCATTCCTTGTTTGTTCTTTATCCATGGCTGCTCTAATAATTTCTGTAGAAGTGCCATGATCTGATTTTGGAACATAGGTCGAAATCACTTTTTCTGCATCTTCAAATACTTTTTCCTTGTTTTTATCAGCCTTTATTTTTACAAAATAATAGTAAACAGGATTTGATTCATCTATTCCATACTCGTCAATAAATTTTCTCATATTACTTGCGCTAGTAAATATAGGTATTTCGTTGTCATTATAGGCTTCTAAATCATAAGGTATTTCTTCTATACTTCTATCTATATTTAAATTTATGGGTTGTCCCTGTGCATTATATTTTAAGGTAAGATTTCCTGTATCCTTATCAGAAATTTTTATATACTCACTAAAAGCATACGGAGTTTCATTATCTTTTCTTATCTTATTAAGTAATAAATAAGATGCATGAGAGATGTTATTTTCTTTTAAAAGCTTTTCAAAATCTTCATCTGTTAAGGCGTATATGCTTGCATATAGTCTATCTTTTGCTATTTTTCCATTATCAAGAGAATTTTTTAAATCCTTAGACATAAAATCTTTATTATCGTCAAGGTAAAATTTGGTGTCATTTCTTTGATATAGGTGAAACTCTTTTATACCTTCGACTTTTTCTAAGCCATCTAATAAGTTTTCATCTAAACTCTTATCAGTGTAAATACTTGAATTAAAATTGTAAGGACTTTTATAAGAGTTATATTTTTCATTCAAAGCTCTATAGGACTGGCTAACTAAAACTGCTGTCAAGGCAAAGGCAGACAGAGCCATTGAAATTACAATAATTCGATAGGTTGAACGATAAGACCTGTAATAATCTTTTGCTAAAGTCTTTTCAATAGGTCCATTTATTTTTGACTTACCCAATTTAATGCTTTTTTCTGTAATCCCATTTAAGCCTTCTATTATTTTTATTTTTGCACTTTTCCTAGCAGGAATTATCGCAGATAAATAAACTGTTAGGATCGACAATAATATAATCATTATTATAGAAATAGGGTTTGGATAGACAAAATAAAAACCTGGCGATTTTAAAGTTTCTCCCAATATCTCAGACATATTTTTATAGGATATTGAATTATTAAGCCACATCAAGTATAAGAGAAGATTTGCAAATGCCAAAGATAGAATTGTTCCCAAGGCTATTGGTAAGGTTGAAAGTTTAAAAGCTTTCTTTCGAATCATTTTTTTGACCTGCTTATCTGTCATACCTGTGCTTTTTAAAAGAGCAATTTCCTTTAAATCCCTATTGTTCCACACATTAAAAGAACCATAAATGATAAAAGCAAAAAGTAGGCAAAGAAAGAAGCCTGCTCCATATTTTTCTATAGCTAAGTTTACAACACTCTTTGGTGGGATGATTCCTTTTGGATAGACCATCTTATATTCTAAGATATCTTTATTATAAAAAACTCTCCCAATATCTAAGGCATGGTTCTCGTCAATATTCATTTCAGACAAAACTTCCCTAGTTTTTGTATAAGTATCCCTTATATTTTTATACCAAATTTGGGCTTCTATTTCATCATTTTTTTCAAATAAACCTTTCTTATCATCACTTTCAGTCAAACCTATAAGCATAGAATCTTCAAATGATTTAGAATAATCATCATAAATTCCAACTACTTTATAAGTTTTATCACGAACAGTTATTTCAGAACCCAAACCATACTCTTTACTTTTTATTAAAAATTTCTCTGGAACTAAAATCTCGTTTGAATTATTAGGTTTTCTTCCCTCTTTAATATCAAAACCTATAAGACCAGTAGGATCTCCAAATTCATAGATAGTTGCATTTAAATCTGTCTCTATGATTTTATTAAAAGAAATCTTTTCTATACCCTCATCATTTATTAATTTATCATAAAGTTTCTCGTCAATTTCACTAATTGACACATGGTAGTCTCCAACATTTTTTTTAACATAGTTATACTGTTCGATTCTCATAGCGTTGAAGATAAAAATTACAGTTCCTAGCAGCATAACTGCTAAAAGTATTGATATCTTAATGGCAAAACTGTCTTTTTTATTATTTTTTACAGCTCCATCAGCTAGGTCATTAATAATTTTCATAAGTTCCATCTCCTAAGAAATTTAACCTACCATCTACCATTCTATAGACCTTGTCACAAGAATTTGCTACTTTTTCATCATGAGTAATGATCATAATTGTAGAATTTAATCTCTTATTTACAAGTCTGAAAAGTCCTGTGATTTCTTCTGAGTTTTTCCTATCAAGATTTCCTGTAGGCTCATCTGCAAGGATAATGGCAGGTCTTGTAATCAAACTTCTAGCAATGGCAACTCTTTGTTGCTCGCCACCAGATAACTGTTTTGGATACCTATCAAGCTTTCCTGCTATTCCTAGTATCGATAAAATTTCCTTTAAATATTCTTCATCTGCCTTTTTATTGTCTAACAAAAGAGGAAGTAGGATGTTTTTTCTCACATTAATATTTGGAATGAGGTTAAAAAATTGGTAGACAACGCCAATATTTCTTCTGCGAAATACTGTCATTTGGTCTTTATTAAATTTAGTAATATTTTTATCTTGAATAAATATATCACCACTTGTTGGTGTATCTACTCCTGCAAGTAAATGAAGTAAGGTAGATTTGCCAGAGCCACTGTCTCCAATAATGGCAACTAGGTCTCCTTTTTCTAGTTCAAAGTTTACATTTGAAAGGGCATTTACTTCTACTCCGCCCTTATATGTTTTTGTTAAATCAACTGTTTTTACTATATTCATATTGTATCCTCCTTAACTTGTCTATAGTTTATTAGACTTAAGTGACTGAAAAGTGACTAGAAAAAAGACCATGTCTTATTTTTAGACACAGTCTTATAATTTAATTATAAAATCTTAGTTCAAAGGCATTTGATTTCTTACCCTTATGATATAAAAGTTCTCCATTTTGTCTTTCCATTACTGATTTTGCCATTGGAAGTCCAATACCATAGCCTTTTGAATTTGGATCTATCTTATAAAAACGCCTAAAAACTTTTTCTAACATTTCTCTATCTAAACCTTTAGAAAAATCTTCGACAAAAATGCTCTTATATAAGTTCGTTTCTTTTAAGTGAATTTCAATATGTCTATCTTCTGTTGCTTCGATTCCATTTTTCATCACATTAAATAATGCTTCATAAGTCCATTTCTTATCGCATATAAGATTAAAATCATCTCCATAAAGAGGAATTTCAATATTATCATTGATAAAATAATCTTTTAGCTTTTGCATGATATCTTCAATTAATTCTTGGGCAGATATCCTGTCTTTTGCCATTTCTATTGTTCCAGAATCAAGGGCTGCAAGTTTTAATAAAATATCAGACAAATTATGGAGCCTAAGTAAATTATCTCTAAGTCTTTCTATATATTCTTTGGAAAAGTTGTCATCTTCGTCTTCTAATAAATCTAGCAGTAATAAAGATCCAGTTAATGGTGTTTTAATTTGATGAGCAATATCTTCCGTATATTCTCTTAAAATTTCCTTGTTTTTCTCGGCATTCTCAGCAATCCTCTTGTTTTCTAAAATAATTTTAATAATCTCATCTCTTAATTTTCCAAATTCATCGTCTATTATTTCATAATTATCTGAGTTTATATCAAGTGAATGGAGGAGCTTAAATACATTATTAATTTTATCCTCAAGAACCTTTTCTTTTTTCTTTTCAATTTTTGAAATAACTACAAACAGAATTATATTTATAAGTAAAAAACCTATAAGCGTTAGAATATCAAATCTTGGATTAAGATAAACTAGAAACAAAGACATTAATAGATTTAAAATTAAGACAAGTAAAGTTTTTTTATTCATTGTCCCACCTATATCCTATTCCTCTAAGAGTTTTTATATGGTTACCGTAATCTCCAAGCTTAGATCTCAGTCTCTTTATGGTTACAGTTAGGGTATTGTCATTCACTTCATAAAAATCATAACCCCAAACATAATCTAAAATTCGCTCTCTTAGTAGATTTATATTTTGATTTTCTAAAAGCATTTCCAATATAGCAAACTCTTTTAAGTTAAGGTCTAGATCTATTCCATCTATCGAAGCTTGTTTTGAAATGAGATCTAAAGATAAATTTTCAAAAGTCAGTTCATCAACCTTTTTTATTCTTCTGCTAAATACATTGTCTATTCTCGCCTTTAAAACAGGGAGAGAAAAAGGTTTTGTAATATAGTCATCTGCTCCTTGAGAAAGACCTTTTATTACATACTCATCTTCGTCTTTTACAGTAAGCATTATTACAGGAAGGTCAGAAAATTCCCTCAGCCACTTTAAAAAATTAAAGCCTGATCCATCTGGGAGATTGGCATCAAGGAGAATTAAGTCAAAGTCATTAAAATTAAGATTTTCTGTCTGAAAAAGATTGTTATAAATAATGGTTTCAATATTATGCTTGTTTAAGTAAGTTTTAACAGCAAAGGCAATTGTGCTGTCATCTTCAATCATTAGTATCTTTTTCAATGAAATGCTCTCCCTTATATAAAGCTTTAAATACATTATACCATTATCACTTATATTAAAAAACAGACCCTTTACGGATCTGCTTGCTTTTAAATATTTATTTTATTTTCTCAAGAAGAGAAACTGATTCTACATGGCTTGAGTGGCAGAATGAATAAAATTTCATATTTCTAAAAAGCCTTGTATATGGGAATAAATCCACAAAATCAAGTCATTCACTTATAATATATCCAAAATTGCTATCGATTTTTCTCTAATCATAGTATAATCTTTAAATATGATCCTTATTAATTGAATTATAAAAAACCTTATCTAATGATATAATCAATTCTTAGGTGCAAAACCATATAGTATTTACTTGAAAACTGAAATTTAATTCAAGTTTAAATAATCATCATAAAAATTAACAAACTTTTTGACCAGTTTTATATCCAGTCTGTTAGACCATTTTTTCCTATCAAGATTAGCATCAATGAAGTCTGCCTTATCCTTTACAAAACTGTCTTTATTTTCCTTCGCTTTGTAATCATAATCCAGGGATGAAGTCCATTTATCAAATGCAGTATTGAACTCTTTTTGGTAGGTGTTGTTGTCATCAACAAAAAAACTATGTCCTTTGTCTTTAAAGCGAAGAAAGGTAAATCTCGGATTTTCCTTATATTTATCATTATATGTAAATACTGAAAAATACCAAACAATACCGACTATTAGCATAAGACAGATTATTACAATATTTTTTACTATTTTTTTGATTTTTCATAGTGAATTAATTTTACAACCTATCATAAAAATAAAATATCACCATTTATGAATTTCACCATTTATGTTAATTGCGAAAAAGATGTTATAGATGTAAATCTGAATAGTTAGCATAATTAGTATAATAATTACCCATAGAATTATGGGTTCATAATAGCTATATTTAAACTTTGCTTTGGATTTTTTAATTAGTGAATTAGAAATAAATCTATTAAATAATTTGTATACACCGTATCCTAAACCTAATCCAACTGTATTTGTAATTAAATCATTTACATCTGTCGTTCCAAAACCAAACATTTGAATAACTTCTATGGACAATGAAAATAAAAATCCAATGAGTAAAACTTTAGACAAACAATTATATTTCTTATAAAGTAGAGGTAGGAAAAATCCTAATGGAAGAAACAAAATTATATTTAAAATTGTATCTTTTGGGCCTCTAATCATATCTATAAATGGTATGAACGAAAATGTTGGAGAATAATTAGGTTTCAAGCAAATACCAGTTGTAGTTAAAACTCCAACAAGATAAAATGAAAATACAAAAGTCAAAATTATACGTTCTTTATGTTGATTATTTCCATATATTTTTAAGACTATAAAATATAATGTTAATATTAAAACAGTAGGTATATAGCCACTTATTGCGTGACTAAAAACAAAATCCCAATCCATTCAGATATCCTCCTCTATTTTATGAAAACATTATATCACTATCAATTAGTCAAGTCCAAAATATTGTGCTAGTAAATTTTACGCAATATTATGGATCTGACTTAAACTAAGATATCCAAAAATATAATTAATAATAAAAATAAGACTTTAGGAGTCATGTCAAGCTCTTAAAGTCTTATTTAAATATTATTTTTTAAGATGAGTGATTACTTCCACATGGCTTGAGTGGCAGAATGAATAAAATTTCATATTTCTAAAAAGCCTTATATGTGGGAATATATTAATCAATACGTATCTTATAATTATAAGATCATTTTAGAACTAAGAAAAAAACAGCCCTCAAAAGGCTCATTGAATTAGGGATTTTAGAAAAACTGATTTAGAGAGTCTTTAGGTGGCAAGATAAAAGGCTATGAGTTTTAATACTCACAGCCTTTTTTATTTCTGGTTAACATAAAAAATGTTATTCTAAACTTCTTATTCTATCTACAAGACTATTTTGGCTATGCTTTTCATAAAACCTACCTGTAAATATTATCCCAATGATTATATTTACAAAGTTGACAAGAATAAGTGGCATGATTACAAATTTATAGGAAGTCCACTTAGTTTGTTCCATAAAACCTATCAAGATGTATTTATCTACAAGAAGCATAATGATGAAAGAAAATACTAAGCCACATAAAGAATAGATCAAATTCTTTTTCACCAAATATTTTTTAATATTTTTCTTTGTCATTCCAATTGCTTCAAGAATTGATAAGTTAACCATATTTCTCAAAATTTCAGTAGCAATAACATTTATAAAATTCAGTACAGAAATTAAAAACAATACTATAGATAAACTATACCCCACAAATTCTATAAGATTTTTGAAATCTTTAAAAGACTTTATTTGAAGATCTCTTGAATCGTAGGAAAATCCTGGTTCATTTTCAAAAGATTTTAATAACTTATCAAAATTTTCCTTTTCGCTATCTTCTACATCAAATCCATAGGACATTATACTATTATCGCCTGTGAGTTCTTTGTACAAATTAGGATTTAAATAAAAATATTCTAAATCTAACTCAGGGCTAGACTCATCAAATTGATTTTCCTGGATAATAGGATAATATCTCAATCCATCGGAAAAATTATAATTAATCTTTCCCATAATTTGGACTTCTTTGATACTATTATTTACTTTGATCTTTATTTTATCTCCAGCTTTAAATGAAGATTTCTTATCACTATCTTCACCTACAATGGCATACGATCCGTTATTCCATTTATCTTTATCAAACTCTCCATCTATAAATTTTTGTTTATTTATTAGAAACTCATCCATACCGAATAGAATTGGTGCGACTTTATGATCTTCTATTTTTATACTTGCAAAGGAGTACTCATAACCATAGGAATATAAAGCTCCTCCAGCTTTAAATCCCTTTTGATTTTCTATTTCATCAATGAAATTATCCTTGATACCGTCCTCACTTCCTGAGTACATATACCTAAAATATTTTGGGCTTGCTATATTATAATCCGTTGCAATTACATCAGAAATCCCCTTTTCTAGATCAATATTGCCTGTATAAGTTAAGACACTATTCAAAATAACTGCAGAAAGGCTAATAGATAGAACTATGGATATAAATCTAAATTTATTGGAAAATACTTGTCTTCTTGACAGCTTTTCTAGAGAAATATTCACGCTTTTATATTTCTTTTTTATCGTGGTTTCATTGTATCTGCTGGCATCTATTGGAGAAACTTTTGCTGCGAACCTAGCTGGTCTCATCACTGATAGAAATACTGTAAGCAAAGTGAAGGCTGTCGAAAATAAGATAATTAAGACCATTACCGTTAGTGATAATTTTACATCCGTTAACATCTCATTACTTGCAAATATTTTGTTTAAAATGATTTTTCCGATAGAAATTCCAACTATATCTCCAATTATTATTGAAGGAAGTGCGACTGCTAAAGACTCAAGATGAATAAGCCTTTTGATTTGTGGCTTTGTCATTCCAATTGTTTTTAAAAGTCCTAGAAGTTTAATATCTTCATTTACGGATATCTTAAAAATATTATTTATTATTAAGTATCCCGCTACAATTACTAAAATCAAAAAAGCTAAGAAGGGTAGAAATGTTTTAAAATCAAAACTAGAATCACCAGATAAAAGATATGCAAAGTTAACACCAATTCTTATTTCTTTGTCGGATAGATTTCCAGGGTCATCTACCACTTTATAACCATTTCTCTCTGCAATTTTTAAAAGTTTATCCCTTATCATAAAGGAATTCTTTAGCATTACTTCCAAATCTTTATTATTTTCTGGAAGGGATAATTTATCTACATAAGCTTTTGATAAATAAATTTGTCCTACACCAACGTTGGAGTCAATAGGATTTTGAAAAGTCCCCGATATAATAAATTTCTCACTTCTTTTTTTGATAATTTCTCCTGTGTAAGGTTTTTCTATAGTGAAAGGAATCTCTATCTCTTCTCCAATTTCTCCTTTATAACCTAACTTTTTTGCAGTTGCTAAATCTATAAATACGTCGTTTTCTTTTTCAGGAAATTTCCCTTTAACTTTTTCTATTAGCGACCATTCAAATCCATTGTTATCCATATAGGATAGTTCTGCACTTATTTTTTCATCATCAAGAATACCAACTTTCTCTCTTATTGAAAATTCCTTTATGTCTTTATCCTTGGATAAAATACTTATGTCTTTGTCAGAAAGTTCTTTAAATGATCCGTGGCTGATCGACCCCACAGTTTTCATCGTTTGGGTTTCCATGCTCTTTCCTAAACCTAAGGCTACGGAAAATAGACTTGTAAATAGTATAGAAGTCAAAGCAATTGCTAATAAGAGAATGTTTCTCCTGCTTTTATTAGCATTTAAAATATTTTTTGCAAGCCTCCTTATATAAGCTTTATTTTTGACTTTCATTATTTCCCACCAGCTTTCCATCTTCTATCCTTAGAGTTTTTTCTGCAGCTTGAGCTACAGCATCATCGTGAGTAATCATAAGAATAGTGTTTCCAAGCTCTTTATTAATTTTTTTTAATAAGTAAACAACCTGGGAAGATGATTTTGAATCTAAATTTCCTGTAGGTTCGTCAGCTAGAATTAAAGATGGTTTGGTAACCAAGGCTCTTGCTATGGCAACTCTTTGTTGCTGTCCACCTGATAATTCATTAGGCATTTTATATTTTTGATCACTTATTTCTAGAATGTCTATTACGGAATCAACATATTTCTTATCTACTTTGTCCCCATCAAGACCAAAGGGAATAATTATATTCTCATATACATTTAGCATGGGCAAAAGATTATATGCTTGAAAGACAAAACCGATATTTCTTCTCCTAAAAATGGTTCTCTCATCATCTTTCAATGCATAAATGTCGGTATCATCAATTAAAACTTTTCCGCTTGTAGGATAATCAAGTCCTCCTAGTAAATGTAAAAGAGTTGATTTACCAGATCCGCTTGCTCCAATTATAGAAATAAATTCTCCTTTTTCCACATCGAAAGATACTCCGTCAAGAGCTCTTACTTCCACGTCATTTGTTTTATAATATCTTTTTAAATTTTCTACTTTTAACATATCTATCACCTCTTTACATTTAATATAACATTCATATCTTACAAAGTACTTACAAGACTTTTTACAGTTTTGTAAGAAAAAAGACTTCTCACAAGGGGAAGTCTACTGAAAATTTTATTCTATTTTCATCCAAAGATGCTCTTATATTTCCGCCATGTTTTTCTATAATTTCTCTGGCTATAAAAAGACCTAAACCCAAACCGTCCTTTGAAACTGAATTTTTTCCTCTATAAAATCTTTCAAATATTTTTGGCAAAGTTTCTTCTGATAAGTCTTTGCACTCATTTTCTATGTCTAGATTATAGTTTAGGTAAGATTTATAAACTGAAATATTAATAGCAGAACCCTTTTGCGAGTATTTTATAGCATTATCTACTAGATTGTGGATGGCTTCTTTAAGCCATCTTTCGTCCAAAGCGAAAAATAAGTCTTCATCTTTTAAATTTATGCTTATTTCTTTTTCATCTAATGTAACTTTAAATTCTTTCAAAACATCTTCTACTATGTCTTTTAAATTTGCTTGATGTTTTTGTAAGGAAATAATATCGGATTCTAGCCTAGAAGATTTTACTAGGTTTTGTATTAAAAATTCTAGCTTATTAAGTTCATACTTTATAATTTCAAGATACTCATCTTTCGGATCATCTTCTAATAGACTGATGTATAAAGAAAGGTTGGTAATGGGTGTCTTGGTTTGATGGGATATATCTGCTATTAAATCTTTTGTTTTACTTTCTTCTGTATTTATTTTCGCTTCTTTTACTTGGCTGGCATACAAAAACTTAATAAGCTTTGATTTTATTTTAGATAATTCCTTTTCATCAAATTCTGTAATTTCTAAATTTCCATCCAAAGCCTTATCAATATAGTCTGAGAGTTCACGCATTTCACTTCTCAAGACAACATATTTATATAAAATAATTCCAATTATAAGAACAAGAATAACTATTAAAAATTCCATTTATATCCAACTCCAAAGACTGTTTCTATTGGGTCATAGGGTTTTAATTTATTTCTTATCCTAGAAATGTTGACGCTCAGTGTATTTTGATCAATAAATTCATCATCTATTCCCCAAACAAACTCAAAAAGTAATTCCTTAGTAATGACTTGAGACTTGTTTTTTATCAGGTAGTATAAAATTTTTGTCTCTGTCCTTGTGAGATCTATGTTTTTATTGTCTACATAGAAAGTATTTTCATTGAAATTAAAGTCTAGACCATCTTTCTTGTAAATATTTAAATCACTAGACACTATTTTTTCAAAAGCTCTTTTTATCTTTGCTTCTAATATTCCCAAAGAAAAAGGTTTTGTTAGATAGTCGTCTGCCCCTAAATTTATGGCTGAAATGATATATGCTTCAAGATCTATGGCTGATAGAACTATAATAGGAATTGATGAACTTTCTCTGGTATACTTTATTATTTCAAGCCCATCTCCATCTGGTAAATTCATATCAAGGAGAATTAAATCAACACTAAAAATAAAATTTTTGGCTTTGCTAACAGTGCTTACAGAGAAAACCTCAAAATCTTTATTTAAGGCTATGGAAAGTCCTTTATTTAAATTTTTATCATCTTCAATTATTAATATCTTTTTCATAGTTTCTGACACCATCAATTAAAGTCCGTAATTACAAATATAATACAGAATTCTTATATAAACTGTCACTTATTTCTATACTCCAATATTTCTGATATATCACACTTAAAATATTTACAAATTCTACCAAGTATCTCCATACTCACATTCTCATCTCGCCCCATTTTAGCTATGGTTCGTGGACTTGTATTTATGGTTTTTTGTAGGTCTAGTTTATTCATCTTTTCATCGATTAATTTTTTCCATAACCTATCATAGGAAAATCCCATAACCCACCTCTTGAGTTTATTCCACTTTGTATAGTTTTTCTATAATAGTATATCATATCCTATAGCCTAATCTTTATCTATTTCTTAAGACAGTCTTATTTCTGTCTTTTTTAAGCAAAAAATTGACATTAAAAAATCGGCACAAGGGTTAATAGCTCCATGCCGATCAAATTTTAAGAAAAATTGCCCATTAAAAAGGGACCCTTTAAAGGGTCCCTTTTTCTTTATGCTAATTCTTCCGCTTCTACACTGACAACTTTTTTCATGCCACGGCCTTTTCTTTCGAATTTAACAATGCCGTTTGCTGTTGCAAAAAGTGTATCGTCGGAACCACGGCCTACATTTTCGCCGGGATGAATTTTTGTTCCTCTTTGACGTACTAGAATATTTCCAGCGAGAACATATTGTCCGTCACCTTTTTTAAGTCCTAGACGTTTTGATTCAGAATCACGACCGTTCTTTGACGATCCCATTCCTTTTTTAGAGGAGAACAATTGTAGATTTAATCTTAACATTTTTTACCTCCTGTAATTTTCAAATAGGGCTGGGCTGTTTTTTCAATCATTTCTAAGCCACAGACCATTGTTTGAAAAATGATTTGAATGGTTTTATCCTCTGCAGTAGCTGGGTCTATCTCAACGCTTAAAAAGCCATCTTCCATCTGGTAGGGGATGTCTTTTTCTGCTAGGCCCGCCACTTGATGTAAACTTTCCACACAGGTTTGGGTCAAGATGCTGACTGCGGCGCAAACCAGGTCGTATTCGCCTTGGTTGTTGCCGGCATGGCCCTTGGCCTTAAAGCCTGTCAGGATACCCTCTACATCATAAACATCAATTTGGATCATTACGCAATGGTTCCAATTTCAATAAATGTATATGGTTGACGATGTCCTCTTTTATTCCGGTAGTTTTTCTTTGCCTTGAACTTGTAGACAATGACTTTTTTTGCCTTGTTTTGTTCAAGAACCTTGGCTTCAACTTTTGCTCCTTCCACGTATGGACGACCAACTTTTACTTCGTCGCCACCTAGGAAAAGAACCTTGTCAAAAGTTACGGTATCGCCTACTTGGGCATCAAGTTTTTCGACACGAAGTTTGTCTCCTTCTTGCACCTTGTATTGCTTACCGCCGGTTTCAATTACTGCGTACATTGTAGCACCCCCTTATTTTCTAAGACTCGCCTAGCCAGGTAATAAATTTTAAAGACCTGTTTCGTGCGGTTACATCTAAGTATTTTAGCATGAACTTTGCTAAATTGCAATATCTTTCTCACTTTTCTTTTCTCTTGCGAACCAATTCATAGAGGCCCATGGGGGAAAAACCGTAGAGGATTGCCTGGGGGTCTTCTTGAAAGGCCTCTTCCAGGATTTTTTCCAGGTCTTTTTTCTTGTCCTGGTCACAGGTAATGAAGTCAATGACTAGCATCCCTCTAAGGTCCCGTCTAAGAATTTGCTGGCTGGCTTTTTTGGCTGCCAGGATGTTGATTTCTTCCGGGGTCAGACCCTGGTCTGGACCCTGGGAGCTATCTACATCGATGCTGGTTAGGGCTGCGGTTTTTTCAATCCGGATGAGGCTCCCTCCCTCCAAGGGGACTTGGACCTTGTTGAGTTCTTCTAGGTCTTTTCGGTAGTCTTCCATGTGGTAGAGGGAGTCTTCCACATGGGTCCAGCCCCTTTCCCGGGCCAGGTCGGGGTCGTTGGTATAGACCCTTTGTCCTTTCGGGACCTGGTTTTTGTGGTAGAGGCACTTGGCCTTGGGGGAAAGTTTTTCTTCCTGGAGAAATTTTTGCCAGACCTGGTAGAGGTCCTTGGCTTCTTCCAGGTCTCTTTTTGGGTCCTGGGCCCCGGTTCGGATGAGCCAGCCTCCCGGAGGCAGGTCATTTTTTGCCTTTTGCCAAATTTTTTTCAGGGTCTTTTTATTTTTTAGGGAATAGTAGAGTTTCTTGCCCTGGGGAAAGTAGACCAACCGGTCTCCTGGAATGGAGAGGTCGGTTTTCAGGCCGGGATATTTTTTACTATAGGCATCCTTGGCCACTTGAACCAGGACCAGGTCCCCCTTGGCCAGGTCCAGGTCTTCTTGTAAAAAACCCCTTTGCCCCTGGCCCAGGTCCAAAAAATAGGCCTTAAGTTGGGGAACCCGGTGGTCCACCCGGCCCAGGTAGATGTTCCCCACTAGGGATTCTTTATAGGGTCGGACCCGGTGGATTTGTCCTTCCTTAAATTCCACCAAGACCGGGTCTTTGAACTTGTCAATAAAGATAAAGTCCTTATCTTCCGTGAAAGACTTGTCCGTTTTCATCATAATTGGTCACCCTTTTTACGCCAATTTCATCCATGTCCCAGGGAAGGTCCAAGGCTTCTTTCATGGCCTTTAGAAAAAGGTCAGGTCTTAGGGTTGCCCCCTCCTTGCTGGAAAATCTTCCATAGAGGATGGGACCCTCCTGCCAAATTTCTTCCACCAGGTCATAGGCATCTTCTTCCACCAAAATTTTCTTCCGGCCCTTCTTCCGCCGTCTTTGGATCATGAGCTTGTCCAGGTCCTTAAAGGCCTGGGCCAGGTCCAGCTTGTCATCTCCTAAGTCAAAGGCATAGAGACAGGCCTGGATCCTCTGTTGGATGGCTGTCTTATCAAAGTCGGCAAAGACTTCTTTAATAGCCACCCCCTGAGGCAATTCTCGGTTGAGCCGGTTTTTCATTTCCTCCAAGGGATAGCCGTCTTCAACCTGGATATCCATAAATTCACTTTGACTTTCCACCCCCAGGGACAGGGGGTTGCCCAGGGTGAACTTGGGATGGGGGTTGAAGCCCTCGGAATAGATTACGGGAATCTTGGCCCGTTCAATGGCCCGTTCAAAAAGCCGGACCAGGTCCAGGTGGCTAATGTAACGAATCATTCCCAGTTTTGTATATTCAGCGCGTACCTGCATGAAAATCCTCCCACATGGAACAATTTTTAATTCCACATCCATGGCAGCCCTTGCGGCAGTCCAGGGTGGTTTGGCCCTCAAGGGCCCTTTGGTATTCCTTCTTTAAATAGGCCTTGGACACCCCAATATCAATAAAGTCCCAGGGCAGGACCTCGTCCAGAGGTCTTTCCCTATAGGCATAAAAGTCCGGAGAAATTCCCGTATCTTCCATGGCCTGGATCCAAAGGTCTTCCTTGAAACCATCGGTCCAGCCGTCAAACTTGGCCCCCAATTCAAAAAGTCGATAGAGGAGTTTCCCCGTCCGACGGTCTCCCCGGGCCAAGACAGCCTCACAAACAGAGGTGGCCGGGTCGTGGTAGCGGAAGCGAATTTTGGGGTCCTTGACCCTTTCCTTGATAAAGTAGGCCTTTTGCAAAAAGTCTTCCTTGGTGTTTTGGCCAAACCACTGGAAGGGGGTAAAGGCCTTGGGGACAAAGCATGAGGCCGAGGCCGTCACGGTAAAGTTCCCCTTGATTTCTTCCTTGGGCCGGTTGAAAAAGGCATCCTTAACCATTTCTGCCAGCTGGAGGATTCCCAAAAGGTCCTCCTCTTCTTCTGTGGGTAGGCCAATCATAAAGTAGAGTTTAATCTTGGACCAGCCCTCCTTAAAGACGTCTTGGCAGACAGCTAAGAGGTCTTCTTGGCTAACATTCTTGTTGATAACATCCCTAAGTCTTTGACTCCCTGCCTCTGGTGCAAAGGTCAGGCCGGTTTTTTTCACCTTTTCAATTTCCTTTAAGACATCGATAAAAAAGGTGTCCAGTCGGAGGGAGGGCAGGCTCATGGCCACCCTTTGGTCCTTGAATTCTTCCATAAGGTCCTGGATCAGAGGCAGGAGGTTGCGGTAATCACAAGAGCTCAAAGAGGACAGGGAAATTTCCCGGTAGCCTGTTTGGTCAATAAGCCTCCGGGCTTGGTCCAGGAGGTTTTCCTTGGACTTTTCCCGGATGGGCCGGTAGATCATCCCGGCCTGGCAAAAACGACAGCCATGGGTACAGCCCCGAAACATCTCCAGGACCACCCGGTCGTGGACAGTTTCAATAAAGGGAACAATCTGCCTCCTGTTTTGGGCCATTTGGTCCACCTGGTCCACCTTGCGTTTTTCAATGACTTCTGGAAGGTCAGCCAGGACTTCCCTGTGGGAAATGGTCCCGTCTTCCTTGTAGACTTCCCGGTAAAATTTTGGAACGTAAATCCCCTTCATCTTGCCGGCAGCTAAAAGAAAGTCGTCCTTGGTCCCACCCTGGTCCTTGATTTTTTGGTAGAGGCGGATGAGTTCCAGGTTGACTTCTTCTCCCTCTCCCAGGATAAAGAGGTCAATAAAGTCCGCCAATGGTTCTGGTGTATAGGCCACAGGACCTCCGGCTATGACCAGGGGCCCTTCCTTGCGGTCCTTGGCATAGACTTCCAATCCCGCCAGGTCCAGCATGTTTAAAATATTAGTAAAGGACAATTCATATTGGAGGGTAAAGCCCAAAAAGTCAAAGTCCTTGATGGGGGTCTTGGTCTCCAAACTGTAGAGGGGGATTCCCAAGGTCCGCATCTGTTCTTCCATGTCAAACCAGGGGGCAAAAACCCGTTCACAGGCTATGTCTTCCTGGTCGTTTAAAATTCCGTAGAGGATTTGCAGGCCCAGGTGGCTCATGCCGATTTCATAAAGGTCGGGAAAGGCAAAGGCAAAACGAACCTTGACCTGGTCCGGGTCCTTGACCACGGCCCCCAGTTCCCCACCAATGTAGCGGGCGGGCTTTTCCACCTTTTTCAAGGCTGCATCTAATTTTCTTAAGTCCATACTACCCCCTTAAAAGTCGATTCCAGAAAGTTTTTTTCCGGACTCCCAGGTCCATACAAGCCGGGTCGGTATAAATTCTCGCAAAATCTTGGGGGTAGAAAAAAGCCTGGCCCTCTTCTGGGCCATCCAGCCTGGGAAGACTTTTGACTGGGTCAAAGGAAAGTCCCACCTGGTCTATTGCTTCTAGGAGCTTCTTGGGGTCTTCCACACCAGTAAAGACAAAAGTCGCCCCTTGGCCCCAAAGACGGTTGTTTAATTTTGCCTGGTCCATGGCATAAAGTCCCGCCCGGTCCCCAGAGGAGACAAAGTAGACTTCCTCCACTTGGATAAGGCTCTCTAAGTCCTTCCAGCTGGAACCCAGGTCCAGGAAGATATGGTCATAGGTCTCTTCCAATTGGTCCAGGACTTTTTTCAAGCCCTCCAGGTCCAGGTCCTCCCTCTTTTTTAAAAGGGGGCCTTCCAGGATATGGACTCCTTCTCCTTCAAGGATACAATCCTCCAAGAGGGCACCACGGTTACAGGCGTCATAGAGGTCGTAGATGGGAGAGGGTAAGTCCAGGCTAATTGAGGCATCCTTGCGGCCAAAATTCAAGCTGACATAGATGGATTTTGGGGTGGTTTTTGCTAACACTAGAGCAAAAGAGGTGGTTCCCACACCTCCTTTTGCTCCTAAAATGATTGTTTTCATTTGCTTCCTTTCTAAGGGGTTAGTTGGTTTTCAATGGGGAGGGTTTCTGTAACAACCTGCTTGTTCAGGCCGAAGTATTCTGCCATGACCCCTCTTAAAATGGGGCCACAGTTCATACCAGACCCTCCTTGGAAGAGGACAGCCGCCACGGCAATTTCCGGATCCTTGTAGGGGGCAAAACCTATTTGCCAGGAAAAAGAATCGTAGCTTTCTCCCGTATAGGGGTTGACCCCGGCCCTTTCAGCCGTTCCGGTCTTAATGGCCACTTCCACAGGGAAGTTTTTATAACAGCGGTCATTCCCATTAGCCAGGGCGGCCAATTGCATCCCCTTGGTTACTTCGGCAATGCTTCCCGGCCGGTTTAATTTAATTTGTTCTCCCTTGGCCTTGGGCTTATAAAGGGAGGAGGCATTGTTTTCGTCCTTGACCTCTTGGACCAGACTCAAGGGGTAGAGTTTCCCCCCATTGGCCAGGGCCATGGCATAACGGGTCATTTGGGCCAGGGTGTAGGAATTAGCTCCTTGGCCAATGGTGATGTTCATGGTATCGGCCATGTTCCAGTTGGCCTGGTTGTAGTAGTCAGACACCATGCAGTCCACCAGGGGTCTTTTTTTCTCTTTCAAATAGTGGTTGGGGTCAATGTTGAAGCCTTCTAAGAGGGTCACCACTTCTTGGCGACTGGGGGCCTGGTTTTTATCCATAAGGTCTGTCAAGGCCTTAATGGCTTCGGCCTGCTTTTCTTCTGTTAAAACCTCGTTACTAGCTTCCTTTAAGGACTGGTCTAGGAGGTTTCTAAGAAGTTGCTTCATGGTTGCTTTTTTCTGCTTGGGATCCGGCAGGGTCCCCTTGGCTTCGGCAGGCATGGTGATTTCCATCCCGGTCTTTTTCCCCAGACCGAATTTTTCAGCCATGTCCTTGATTTCTGTTTCGTTGATTTGCAGGGGAAGTTTTTCGCCCCTTCTTTGGTCCTCTCCCAGGCCCAGGGAGAAAAAGTAGTAGTTACAGGAATCCCGAATGGCATCCTTCAAAGTTTCATCCCCGTGGGTCTGCCTGGATTGGTTCCAAAGCCAGCAGCCGAAAATAGATCCTCCTACATCCACATAGCCCCCGTCTGGGATGGCCATGTTGGGGTCCAGGCCCTTTTCCATTGCCGCCAGGGCCGTAACCATTTTAAAAATGGACCCGGGTTGGACAGCGGTTTGGAAGGGGATGTTGTAGAGGGGTCTGGCAGCCAGGGGATTTTTTTCTTCCAGGGGAATCAAAGACTCCCAGTCTACACTGGAAATCCCTGTAGCAAAGAGGTTGGGGTCATAGGATGGGAAGTTGGCCATACAGAGGACCTTGCCTGTTTTTACATCTACGGCCATGACGGCTCCTGAAGTGGCATGGATATAGGGTCTGCCCTTTTCCCTGGAAGCCAGGAAGGGGAAGTTGCCCCATTGGCTTTCATAAACCCCACCCTCTTGGATGAGGTGGAGGGATTGGGCCAGGACTTCCTCGGCCTTTTTTTGCAGGTTCAAGTCTATGGACAGGTAGACATTTTTCCCGGCAACAGGTGGTCTTTCGTCTAAGACGGCCGTGGTATTTCCCTTGGCGTCTACTTGGACCCTTTGCCGGCCATTTTTCCCATGGAGATAGGATTCAAAACTTTCTTCGATACCGGTTTTACCAATAATGGCATCCCGTTCATAACCCTTTTTCGTGTATTTTTTAATATCTTCTTCGGAAGAAATCTTTCCCAAGTAACCCAAGACATGGGCCGCCGTCTTACCCAGGGGGTAGGCCCGGATGGGTTTAGAGGCAACGGCAATCCCTGGATTTTCAGAAAAGTTTTCGCTAATCCGGGCCACAGTTTGGTCCTGGATCTTATAGGCCACAATAATGGGCAGGTAGGCTAGGTTGCCCTGCTTGTTTAATTCATAGTAGAGGTTTAAAATTCCCCGGGCATCGTAGGGGCTAATCTTAGGCGACAGGTCGTACTTGTCTCTTAAGCCCTGAAAGGCTTCTTGGTCCTTGCCCTGGGGATCAAGTTTATTGGCCTGGTAAAAATCTTCCTTGTTCTTGAGGCTGACATACTTGTAGCCACCATCGGCAATGGAAATGCCCGTGTAGATGCCCTGGTCAATCAAGACTTCTTGGGCCAGGTTCCGAACGGAATCTTCTTCCAGCCAGGCCTCCAGGACCTTGAGGTCCATGAGTTTTTGAGAGACATAGTCTCGGGCATTTTTCCCTTCCTTGGTCCGGTAGATTCCTTCCTTGTTTTCAGGCTCCAGTTTGATTTTTTCCTTGCCCTGCTTGTTCAAGACCTTAACCAGGTCTTTTTTTGCCTGGATGTCCTCTTCCTCCCGGCTCTTTTTAAAGGCCAGGTCTCCGGCTCCCTTGTCCTTAAAAATCGTTAGGAAGTCTTCCTTGGCTGAAGATTGGAGGGTGATTTCCGGATAGGAATCCATCCAGGCCATCTTGGATTTTTTGTAGTCCTTGTCAAATTTATTGGCATAGGCCCTCAGGGTCAAGGGCTCGGCCAGGCCCTTGGAGGCCACCAAGTCAAAGGCCAGCTTTCGAGCCTGGGCATTGGATAGGACTTTTTTCAGGGCCGTAGGATTTTCTCTTAAGAGGACCACTAGGGCCTCCTTGGCTGTAAATTTAGGGTCCAGGTGGTTGGCCTTGAGCCAGTCGGCCTGGTCCTCTTCGTTGTTAAAGGTCATGCCGTTTAAACTGTAGCGGATGGGGGCCTGGCCTTGACCCAGAGCCCTTAGACATTCCCGGGCCATGAAAAAGGTCTTGACCTGGCCTAGGGAATCCACCTGCATGGTTTGGTCCACCAGGTCTGGCAAGAGGTCATTGTCCAAAATCTTGGCAATGAACATATCCATGGCGCCTTCCTTGATGGACACTTCCTCTTGGACAGACTTAAAGTCGATGTCATTGAGGACCAGGGGAAAGTCATCCACGACATTGGCCCCGTCTTCTTCTAAAAAGTGGACCAGCTTATAAAAGTCCCGGTTTTTTTCTTCCCGGTCCAGCTTGTCCAATTCATCTTTTCTCAATTCTACAGTATAAACCGGTTTGTTGCCGGCAATTAAAAGGCCGTTCCGGTCCCGGATTTCCCCTCGGGGAGCCGTCAGAACCAGGTCCTTGGCCCGTTTATTTTCCGAAACCTCTCGCCAGTGGCTGCCCTGGATAATGGTCAGTTGGAAGAGCCGGAAGATCAAGAGGAGGACCAAGAGGGCCACAAAGCCGCCGAAAAAGCGAAAGCGGTTGATTTTATCGAGTTTTTCAATCCAATAACGAATCATACTTTCCCCCCTTGTAGCGGTTTAAAAAAATAAAAATCAGCCCCTGCAGGCCCCCTTGGACCAAGAGCCGGAGGTTGACACTTTGCCTTAGGACCATTTCCGTTGCCAGGCCAGTCCCCAGGAGTTGGTGGAAGACCCCGGTAAACAATTGGTAGAATAAAAAGGCAAAAATCCCTGTCAAGATTGCAGAGACGAAACTATTGCTATTGAAATAGGAAACCAGGCTTTGGACAAAAAAGCCCGTGGCAAAAAAAGACAGCATGTAAAAGCCAAAACTGTCCAGAAAACACAGGTCATAGAGAAAGCCCAGATAGAGGCCCAGGTAGATGGGCTTGATCCGGGAATGCTGGTAGGCCATAGCCACCAGGACCAGGAGGAGGAAGTTCACTTCATTTAAGAGGGGGACTTGTTGGAAGAGGGAAATGTCCAGGAAAAAAACCAGGCTGGAAATAAGAATTGCAGAAACCATGACCTAGTCCACCACCACAAAAACCTGGTAGATTTTTTTAAAGTTCACTGCCGGCTTCAGGCTAATTTCTTGGATCATCTTTTCCTCATCCCTCTTGACCTTGTCCACCGTTCCCAGGTAGACATCCCCCTTGTAAAGGTCTCCCACTCCGGAGCTAATGAGCCGGTCTCCCGGCACGATATCTGCCGCATCGTCATAGCTGTAGCCCCAAAGAAGGTCACCGGACTTACCGGCCAGGATTCCCCCCTCCTGGTTGCGGATATTTTTAAAGGCCACCGATTGGTTTTCATTGATAATGGCCGTAACCTTGGCCCAGTTGTCTCCCACATCTACCACCCGGCCCACCAGGCCTTGGGCGATGATGCCTTGGGGGTCGTCTACTCCTAAAAGGACTGTGGCATCTTTTTTGACCCCGTCCTTCTTGCCCCGGTTGATTTCAAAATTGGAAAAATAATTGCTGGGGTCCTTGCCAATAACCCGGGCTTCCACCAGTTTATAGTCTGTGGACTTCTTTAATTCAGAAGCCGCCCTTAAATAGTCTGTTTGGCCGATGATTTGATTGAGCTTGCGGTTTTCATCTGCCAGGGCCGCCACTTCTTTTTCCAGGGCCTTGTTTTCCTTGTAGAGCTTGGGCAGGTGGACCAGGCTGGTAGCCCCTTGACCCAGGCCTTGGCCCAGGCTGGCCAGGCCAGTTTGAACAGGTTGGGTCACATCCAGTAAAAAGCGGTCCAGGACATGCAAACTAAGCCTACCAGTATTGGTAAAGCCCAGTAAAAAAATAAGCACTGCGGATATTCCAAGCAAGATGGCTCTTTGTCGATATTTTTTTAATTTATCCATGGCCTAGTCCACCAATTTCCCCTCTTCTAAAAAACTATAATACCGCTTACCACCTACAATGAGGTGGTCAACCACAGGTATCCCCACCAGGTCCCCCACCTGCTTAAGGCGTTGGGTTAGATGGATGTCTTCCTGGGAAGGCGTCACATCTCCTGAGGGATGGTTATGTACTAAAATCACACTATGGGCCCCACAATCCAGGCAGTGCTTAAAGACGTCCCTGGGGTGGACCACAGTATAGTTGATGGTCCCCTTGGTCATCCTGTGGACAGAAATCAATTCCTTTTTTGTATTTAGGCACAAGAGGACAAATTCTTCCACCGAGGCCCAGCTCATTTGTCCCAAGACAAAATCAGCCACCTTTAAGGGGCTGTTGAGCTTGTACTTCATGGGTTCCTGGCTAAAGCTGACCCGCTTGGCCAGCTCCATGGCTGCCAAAATACTGGCGGCCTTGGCATCCCCTACTCCCTTGATTTCCTTTAGGTTCTTAAGGCTAATCCGGCTGAGACGGGATAGGCCCGATACGGCTTTTGAATCCAGAGCCTCCATGTCCTGGCACTTGGTCAAAATTTTTTCCGCCAAACGCAGGGCCGATTCCTTTTGGGTTCCCGACCCCAAGAGGATGGCAATGAGTTCTACATTGCTCAAACGGTCTGCCCCATAGGTCAAGAGTCTTTCCCGGGGTCTTTCTTCCTCTGGCAGGTTGAGGATGGTATAGGATTCTGTCATTGGTCCAAGTCCTCCAAATAATCACACAACTTACTGGGTAGGCCAATGACATTGTTTAAGTCTCCGTCAAGGTCCCGGACAAAATTTCCTGCCCCGGCTTGGATGGCATAGGCTCCGGCCTTGCCCTCCCATTCCCCAGAATCCAAATAGCCTTCCAATTCTTGGTCTGCCAGGTCCTTAAAGGTCACAGAAGTCACGTCATAGTCAATGATTTTCAGCTTTTGGTCCAGGTTCACCAGGGCAAAACCCGTATAGACCTGGTGGGTCTTTCCAGACAGGTCTTGTAAAAATTCCCGGGCTTGGTCCCGGTTTTGGGCCTTGCCATAGACCCGGTCTTGACAATAAACCAGGGTGTCTGCCCCTAGGACCAAGTCAGCAGGATGGTTTTTTGCCACCTTCAAGGCCTTTTCATAGGCCAGGGCCATGACCAGGCTTTGGGGGTCCTTCCCCTCTTTTTTCTCTTCAATATCTGCCGCCTCAACGGTAAAGTCGTATGAAAATTTCTTTAAAAGATCAATTCTTCTTTGGGAAGCACTGGCTAAAATCATTTCTACTCCTTAAAGACAATATTATTTCTTTTCATCTGGTCCACAATAAAATTGGACCCCAGTCCCACAAAAAATCCTGTAAAAATCCCCAGCAAAAGGAGCATGGGCAGGTAGGCAAAAATCCGCCAATTCCACACCATGAAACAGGCCACGCCGACCTGGCCCAGGTTGTGGAAGCTGGCCCCAATCAAGCTAACACCGATGGAGGAAATCCGGGGCATGATCCAACGGATGGCCCCCATCATGGCCAGGCAGGACAGGATGGACCCTGTAGAGCTGTAAAAAAAGGCCATGACATTTCCCGTAACCAGCATTAAAAGTAGGGACTTTAAAACAGCCACAAGAAAGCCTTCCTTGTTGCCAAAGACCAAGAGACTGGTTAAAACCACCAGGTTGGATAGGCCCAGTCGGGCTCCCGGTAGAGGCAGGGGCAGGGGGATCATGGATTCAATAAAGCCCAGGGCCACCCCCAGGGAAACCAAAAGGGATAAAAAAACCATTTTTTTAATCTGTTTATGCATAGGCTACCTCAACAATAAGTCCAAGTCATCCGGGCCCTTTTTGTTGGCCTTGATTTCTACTAAAAATTCATGGGGCAGGCAGATAATGGTCTCTCCCACCTTTTCAATGGGGGCCATATGGACACAAATCTGGTCGGGGCAGTTGGATTCTTGGACCCAGACCTTGCCATCCTTGACCAAGACCTTGTTGGTCCCCAATTTCGTTTTAAATTTGTACTCCCGGGTCTTCTTGCCTCCCTGCAAGGGAATCTTTTGGACCTCCCTGCCGGCAATTTGGACACTGGCATACTTATTTTGGGCCTCTCTCAGGGTCTGGCTGGTCAAGAAAAACAAGACCAGGCTAAGGACGATAATCGAGGCGAGAACAATCATATCTCCCTTTTTCATGCTTTCCTCCGCTGTCTTTATTATAGCATAAGTCCCCGGCCGGACCCAGGTCTTGCCCGAGTCGGCTTGGATTTTTAAAGGGCCTTAATCTTTTCTGCCAAGAGTTGGTTGACTACTTGGGGGTTGGCCTTGCCCTTGGATTTTTTCATGACTTGTCCCACTAAAAATCCCAGGACCCGGTCCTTTCCGGCCTTGATTTGGTCCACACTTTCTGGATTTTCAGCCAAGACTTGATCCACAAAGGATTCCATGGCAGAACTGTCTTGCATTTGTAAAAGACCCATTTTTTCCACCAGGTCTTGGGGCTTGCCCCCTTCTTCAAACATGGCCCTTAGGACCTTTTTCCCGGCATTGTTGTTGATCTTGCCTTCCTTGACCATCCTTAAAAGGTCCAGAAGGTCTTGGCCTGGGAAGGGTAGGTCAAAGCCTTCTTCCAGGTCCACCCGTCGCAAAACTTCTCCCATGATCCAATTGGACAACATGTTGTAGTCGTCAAAGTCCTTGGCCAGGTCTTCATAGTATTGGGCCAATTCCTTGGAAGAAGTCAGGACTTGGGCATCGTAGTCTGGCAACTTGTAGTCTTGGATAAAGCGGTCCATCTTTGCCTTGGGCAGCTCCGGCATCCGGTCAATAATCTTGTCCAACCAGTCCTGGCCCACATAGAGGGGAGGCAGGTCCCCTTCCGGAACAAAACGGTAGTCGTTTTCTGTGTACTTCACCCGCATGATGACAGTTTCTGTCTTGACGTCATCCCAACGACGGGTGGTTTTCTTTTCCTCTCCTCCAGCTTCCATCAGGTCGATTTGTCTTTTGGTTTCAAAGTCAATGGCCCGACCGACGGCCCGGAAGGAGTTGAGGTTTTTAATTTCCGCAATGGCTGACCGTTGGCCAGTTTCTAAATTTTCCACATTGATGTTGACATCACACCGCATGGACCCTTCTTCCATCTTACAGTCCGAAATCTCCAGGTAGCGGAGGCTGGACCGGACCGCTTCCAAGAAGGCCTTGGCTTCATCGCTGGAGGCCATGTCTGGCTCTGTAACAATTTCAATTAAGGGTACCCCACAGCGGTTGTAGTCCATAAGACTGTCCCGGTCGTCTGAGTGGAGGGCCTTACCTGTATCTTCTTCAATTTGGATTTGGTGGATGCCGATTTTTTTCTTGCCCCCTTCTGTGTCAATTTCCACATAGCCGTCGTTGCAAAGGGCGTGTTGGTTTTGGGTCAATTGGTAGCCCTTAACCAGGTCGGGGTAAAAGTAGTTCTTCCGTTCAAAGATACTTTTCCCATGGATGGTGCAGTTAAAGGCCTTGCCAGCCATGGCTGCATATTCCACCACTTCCTTGTTTAAAACCGGCAGGGCCCCTGGCATCCCCAGGCAAACTGGACAAACCCGGGTGTTGGGTTCTCCCCCGTACTTGTTTTCACATCCGCAAAAAGCCTTGGTCTTGGTGGACAATTCCACGTGAATTTCCAGGCCGACAATGGTTCTATAGGTCATTTTTTATCATCCCTTCCAAGGCCTTTCCGTAGGAAAGACATACATTATCCTTAAAGTGGTCACTTGTCAATTGTAGACCCATATAGAGTCCATCTCCCAGAGGATAGGGCACAGACACAGCCGGTAGACCGGCAATATTTACCGGAACCGTACACAGGTCTGCACTGTAGATTTCCACCGGGGTCATTTCTTGGTCAATGAGATAGGGCTTGACTGGGTAGGTTGGCGACAAGACCACATCATAATCTTCGAAAATCTTTTTGTAGTCGTCCATAATTCCATGGCGGACTTGCAGGGCCTTGTCATAGTATTCCTTGGCCAGGTCCAAGGACAGGATATGGGTTCCAATCATAATCCGCCGCTTGACTTCATCTCCAAAGCCCTCGCTTCTGGACTTGGTAAAGAGCTCGTTGATGTCGGAATAGTCCTTGGCCCGGTGGCCAAAACGCAGGCCGTCATAGCGACTCATGTTGGGAGCAATTTCCCCGTTCACCAGGATATGGTAGACGATAATGGCGTATTGAAGGTTCTTGGTTTCCACCCGGTCCACTTGGGCGCCTCTGTCTTTGAGCTTGGCCAGGACCTCTTCAAAGGCCTTTTTGATGTCCGGATCCATTTCCATATCCATATGACAATCAGCCACAGCAATCTTCATCTTGGACAGGTCAATGTCCTCCAACTTTTTAAAGACGTCATTGCCCAAGGCTGTTGCATCTTTTTCGTCGGCCCCTTGCATGATGTCCAATAAAAGGGCCACGTCATCTATATTTTTTCCAATGACTCCAGGTTGGTCAAAGGTGTTGGCCATGGAGGCAACTCCTGACCGGGAGATGGACCCGTAGGAGGGTTTCATACCAGGCAGGCCACAAAAAGTTGCTGGTTGCCGGACACTTCCTCCAGTGTCGGTACCCACAGCCAAAAGGCAGGAGTCCATGGCTACAGAAGCCCCGGCTCCACCACTAGACCCTCCAGCTACCCTGGTGGGGTCCAAGGGGTTTTTGGTTACGCCGAAATAAGAATTTTTCGTAGAGGACCCCATGGCAAATTCGTCCAGGTTGGTCTTGCCAATAATGACGGCGTCTTGGGCCAAAATCTTGTCCACAAGACTGGCTTGGTAGGGGGGAACAAAGTCTTCCAACATTCGGGAGGCGCAGGTCATCTTGATGTCTTTCACAGCAATATTGTCCTTGATGGACACCGGCACCCCAAAAAGAGCCCCCAGGCCTTCCTTGTTTTTCAACTTTTGGTCCAGGCGCTTGGCCGTTTCCATGGCCAGGTCTTCTGTAATGGTGATGTAGGCATTGGTGTCCTTGTCTTTTTCCTTGACCTCTTTTAAGAGTTGGCCAATATAGTCGGTTACTGTCAATTGGCCACTTTTATATTTTTCAATAAGTTGGTTTACAGATGTGATCTTTTCCATAGGTCCTCCTAGTCTACATAGCGGATAATGTCAAAGTATCCGTATTTTTCAGACTCAGTATTCCGAATTGCCTGGTCTTGACTGAAACTTTCCTTGACCTGGTCTTCCCTAAGGTGGGACCCCATTTCATTAACTTGGAAGGTTTTTGTGTCTTCCGTGGCCACTTGGCGAATTTGGTCCACAAAGTCCATGGTTTCGGAAAAAGAATCGGCAAATTTTGCCAGCTCTTCCTCGCTAAAGTCCAACTTGGCAATGTTGGCAATGTGTTTTATTTCTTCTCTTTTCATTTTCCCACTCCTTTATTGAGCATTTCTTTATAGTCCTCTTCACTGATAATGGCCACGCCCAATTTTTGGGCCTCTTTGGCCTTAGACCCGGCCTTTTCTCCAGCCAAGACATAGTCGGTATTCTTGCTAACCGATGAGCTGGTCTTACCCCCCAGGCTTTGAATTTCTTCTTCCACCTGGCTTCTTTTTCTAGACAAGGACCCCGTTAAGACAAAGGTCTTGCCGGCAAAAATCTGGTCTTTTTCGCTGGCCTTAAAGTCTTGGACTTGGATGCCAGACGCCTTGAGGTGGTCAAGCTCCTTGATGATTTCCGGGTCATGGAAAAAGGTCACTAGTTCTCGGGCTGTTACAGGTCCCATGTCAGGCACAGCTAAAATTTCTTCCTGGCTGGCCCTTCTTAAGGCTTCAAAAGATCCAAAGGCCCGGGCCAGGTCTTGGGCCCCCTTGGCTCCTACTTGACCAATGCCCAGGGCAAAGATAAAGTTGGCCAGGTCGGGGGTCTTGCTGGCTTCAATGGCCTCAATCAATTGCTGGGACCTCTTGTCGCCAAAGCCCTCCATGGACCGGAAGTCTTGAAAGTTTAAATCGTAAAGGTCCCCAATGGACCGGATATTTTTTTCTGTCATAAGCTTGGCCAGGGTCTTTTCCGACAGGCCTTCGATATTCATGGCTCCCCGTGAGCAAAAGTGCTTCATCTTGGCCAGG
Organism: Urinicoccus massiliensis; assembly: GCF_900120405.1. Lineage (GTDB taxonomy): Bacteria > Bacillota > Clostridia > Tissierellales > Peptoniphilaceae > Urinicoccus > Urinicoccus massiliensis. The sequence continues at coordinate 787,133 of NZ_LT635492.1, forward strand.
AGTTGGGGCTGGCAGGACAGGGAGTTGGGACAGAAGATGTGGACCCCCTCTTGGACAATTTCTGCATGGCAGTAGGGGCAGTGGTCCGGTTTTTGAATTTTCTCCTTGGGTCCATCTGAAGGTAGGACTCCCATGATTTCTGGAATCACGTCATTGCTCCGCCGCAAAAGAATCCGGGCTCCAATTTCCACTTTTTTTCTTAAAATATCGTCATAGTTGTTCAAGGTGGCCCGGCGGATGGTGACTCCCTCAATGTCCACTGGGTCGAATTCCGCCGTGGGAGTGACCTTGCCCGTCCGGCCCACATTCCAATGGACCTCCCGCAAGATGCTGGTAGCCTCCTTGGCGGCAAATTTATAGGCAATGGCCCAGCGGGGAAACTTGTTGGTAAACCCTAAAAGCTCCCGGGCTCCCATGTCGTTGATCTTAACCACCACTCCGTCAATGAGCACGTCCAGGTCCTTCCGAAAACCCTCGACTTGACGAATTCGTTTAAAAACTCCCTCCAGGGATTTTTCCAAATGGATAAAGGGGTGGACCCTCAGACCCAGGCTGCGAATTTTTTCCTTCATCTCCAGGTCTGTGGCAAATCCCGGCCCAGTCTTGTAGCCGATATTGTAAAAATAGGCCGTAAGGCTTCTTTCCTTCACCACATTGGGGTCCAGGTTTCTCAGGGCACCGGCAGCGGCATTCCTTGCATTTTTCAAGGGCTCTTGGGCCGTCTTGTTGTAGTCTTCCAAGGCCTTTAGGGGCATCAAACCCTCCCCTTGGATCTCCATGGTCTCCTTGTCCGCAATGGACAGGGGGATGGAGGGAATCCGACGGATTTGCTCTAAAATTTCTTCCCCTACTTGGCCATCTCCCCGGGTGGCAGCATGGGTTAAAATTCCATCTTCGTAGGTGACGTTGATCGTCAGACCGTCAAATTTTAACTCCACCACATAGCCTGGGTCTTTTTGGTAGCCAGCTTCTTCTAATAATTTTCGGTTTCGGCTCTCCCAGGCCTCCAGGGCCTCAAAAGTCTGGGCCTTGTCCAAGGAATAGAGTTGACCCCGGTGGGTGTATTTTTGAAAGTCCTCCAGGATTTTGTCCCCTACCCGGAGGCTGGGACTGTCTGCCAGGACCCTTCCTGTTTCTTTTTCCTCTTGGACCAAGCGGTCGTAAAGACGGTCGTATTCCCCATCGCTCACCAGGGGTTGGTCCAGGGTGTAGTAGGCGTGGGACCACTTGTTCAGGGTCGCCACCATTTCTTCCATGGTCATGATTTCACCACCTCTATAGGGGCAAAGGAAAGCAGGAGCTTTTTCAGGCCCTTGCCTTCAAAAGAAATAACAACTTCCGTATCCTGGCCCTTGGCTTGGAGGGAAACCACCATGCCCTGGCCAAACTTCTTGTGGCGGACCTTGGACCCAATCCGGATGTCTTCCTTGGTCTTGGATTGGTAGGCTGGGTCCTGCTTGGGCCCCTTTTGGTAACTAGCTCCCTCTCCCTTGTACTTAGACACTTGGAGGTAGTCAGACCGGCCGGTGGATACTTCTTGACTTGCACCATAACTATTATAGGCTTGGACCCGGTGGAGGTCTTGGCCCATTTCATCAATAAAACGGCTGGGCATATTCATAACGGTTTTCCCATACATGGTCCGGTTCCTAGCTGAAGAAATGTAGAGTTCCTTCTTGGCCCGGGTAATGGCCACATAGCAAAGTCGTCTTTCTTCTTCCACATTGGCCTCGTCTTCTTCCAGGCTCATGGCCGAAGGGAAGACCCGCTCTTCCATTCCCACCAAAAAGACCAGGGGAAATTCCAGACCCTTGGCTGCATGGACCGTCATTAATTGAACACTGCCCTGGGATTCGTCCGTCTTGTCCACGTCGGACAAGAGGGACAGGGAGGTTAAAAATGCCTCCAGGCCATCTTCCGGATTTTCCTTTTCATAATTTTGCCCTGCTGTAACTAATTCCTGGATGTTGTCCATCCGGTTTCTGGCCTCCAGGGTATTTTCTTCCTTGAGACTGTCCAGGTACTGGCTTTCGTAAATCACTGCCTCCATGATTTCAGAAATGGTCAAGTCCTTGGCCTTTTCTTGGAGGAGGTGGACCAGCTGGACAAATTTTTCAATATTTTTCTTGGCCCGGATCTTGGTCTGGCCGTCCTCAACCAGGTCTTCCATCACCTGGAAGATGGACTTGTTTTCTTGCCCTGCCAGGACCCTTAATTGGTCCAGGGTGGATTCGCCAATTCCCCGCTTGGGAACATTCACCACCCGGGCCAGGGACAGGTCGTCTTGGGGGTTGGCCAAGAGGGTCATGTAGGCCAAAACATCCTTGACTTCCTTGCGGTCATAGAACTTTAGGCCCCCTACTACCTTGTAGGGAATTCCCTCCTGGATTAAGTATTCTTCAAAGCCCCGGGATTGGGCATTGGTCCGGTAGAGGATGGCCATGTCTGAAAAAGAATGGCCCTTGTTGTGCCTTTGGATGATTTGGTTGACCACGTCCTTGTTTTCTTCTTGGGAGTGGCTGTATTCCCTGTATTCCACCAAGTGGCCCTCTTCCAGGTCCGTCCAAAGCTTCTTGTCCCGCCGCTTGGGATTGTTGGAAATCACCTTGTTGGCTATGGACAGGATATTTTTCGTGGACCGGTAGTTTTGTTCCAAGAGGATGACCTTGGCCTGGGGAAAGTCCTTTTCAAAATTTAAAATATTGGAAATATCCGCCCCCCGCCAGGCGTAAATGGACTGGTCATTGTCCCCCACCACCGTCAGGTTGGGGTCCGGCTGGCAAAGCAGCTGGATCAATTGGTATTGGGTGGCGTTGGTGTCCTGGTACTCGTCTACAAAAATATAGTTAAAGTGGAATTGGTAGTAGGTCCGGACCTCCTGGTCCTCTTTTAAGAGTTGGACCGTATAGAGGAGGATGTCGTCAAAGTCCATGGCATTATTCTCTCTTAACTTCTTTTGGTAGGCCCGGTAGATTTCAATGACCTTTTCCTCGTAAAAGTTGCCACTGGCCTGGGGGTCCAGGTCCCGGGCCATGATGCCTTGGTTCTTGTAGTTGTTAATAGCTGCCAGGATGGACTTTTCCTTAAACATGTCCTTGGCCAGGTTCATCTCCTTGACCGTTTCCTTAACAGCCCTTAATTGGTCCGACCGGTCATAGATGGAAAACTGGCTGTCAAAACCCAGCCGGTCGTGGTAGCGTCTTAAGATTCGAACACAAATGGCGTGGAAGGTCCCAATCCAAAGTCCTTGAACAGAGGCATCCAAAAGGGCCTCCACCCGGTCCTTCATCTCCTTGGCTGCCTTGTTGGTAAAGGTAAAGGCCAAAATTTCATAGGGGCTAACCCCCTTTTCTTGGATTAAATAGGCGATTTTTTGGGTTACGGTCTTGGTCTTGCCAGACCCAGCTCCCGCCAGGATCAAAAGAGGACCCTGGGTTTGTAAAACAGCTTCTTTTTGCTCTTTATTTAATGAATCAATTTGGCTCATCTTATCCTTCACTTTCATCTGTTTGCTTCAATTCTTCCACCCAATGGTTCAAGAGGATGCTGGCTAAAAAATACCCAGCCACCGGCGGCACAAAAGACAGGCTCCCCGGCTTGGACGTCTTGGGAAAATCCTCCGACCTCTGGGGACTTTCCTGGGAGAAAACCACAGGAAAATCTTTTATCCCCGCCTCCTTACACTTGCGGCGCAGGACCCGGGCCAGGGGGTCTACCTGGGTCTTATAGAGACTTCCAATCTCAATCTTTTCAGGATGGCACTTGTTCCCCATCCCCATAGAGGACAGGAGAAAAAATCCCCTTTCCTGGGCAAAACCATAGAGGGAAAGCTTGGCCCCAACATCGTCAATACAATCCACCACCCCATCATAGGAGTCTGTAAAAAGAGAAAAATCCTCCTTTACCATGATCTCATGGACTTGGACCTGGGCCTGGGGGTTAATATCCAGGACCCTTTCCTTGGCCACCTGGACCTTGGGCCGACCCAGAGTCTTTTCCGTAGCCAAAAGTTGCCGGTTGAGGTTGCTGGAATCAAAGACATCCCCATCCACCAGGGTAAAGTGGCCCACATTTAACCGGGCCAGGGCTTCCAGGCAGGCTCCCCCCACTCCCCCGAGACCAAAAATTAAAACTTTTTTGTCTTTTAGGGCCTCTTGAGCCCCTTTCCCAATGATCATTTGGCTGCGAATTGTATCCATACTTCCTCCTGTCTATATCTTATTAATTATACCATAAGTCACCGGGCCTTGACTTGGATTTTGCCATAAAATCTGGCAAAGATAAGGCCCCTTAAAAAGAAAATTCCCTGGCCTTCTTTAGGGCAAAAAAAAGCATGGATTTCTCCATGCTTTAAAAAAGGTTCTATAATAAATGTTGGGGTCCCCCTAGACTCCAACATTTATTTTTTGCCATAAAAAATGCACTTATCTCTTTTTTCCTTTACAATAAAGTTACCACAACAAAATGAAAGGGTGAGATAAGTGCAAAACTATACTAACACAAATCTATTGAATTTAAAAGGTGTCTCTATTGACGAGGTGGTCTCTTTTGATGACCACATTGATGTAAAACTCCATTCTTTATACAAGGAGGGACTTTGTCCTGTTTGTGGTCATAAGACCTCTCGCATCCATGATTATCGTCTGCAAAGGATCCAACACACGCCTATTGGCTTACGGAAGGTCTTTCTTTTTCTTCGGAAGAAACGCTTTGTTTGTCCTCATTGTCAGAAGCGCTTTTATGAGTCTTTGGATTTCTTAGCTCCTTATTCTAGACGGACTAAGGATCTCCACTTCTTTATCCAAGACCAATTAAAACAGGTCCGGTCTTTATCTTCTATTGCCAAGGACTTGGGTTTATCTTCCTCTTGTCTCACAAGCTATCTAAAGTTGGCTCCAAGGAGGCGGCCAAATCTTCCTCGGGTCTTAAGTATGGATGAGTTTAAGGGAAATGCTGGTGGGGATAAATACCAATGTATTTTAGTGGATCCAATCCATCACCAGGTACTGGATATTTTACCCTCTCGACGAAAGAAGGCTTTAATGGACTACTTTTCTTCTTTTCCCAAGGAAGAACGAAGAAGGGTGAAGTATGTGGTTATGGATATGAGTCATCTTTTCTACGCCGTCTTAAAGGAATTCTTCCCTCAGGCAACCTTCATTGCGGATAAGTTTCATTTTGCCAGACAAGTCTTTTGGGCCTTAGAGAATGTCCGCAAGACACGACAAAAGACAAGGGATGCAAAGTATCGCCTCTACTTTAAACGGTCCAAGTCCATCCTACGGAAAAAAGGCAGTCGGCTAAGCCCCGAAGAAAAAGAAAAGCTGGAACTAATGCTTTGGCAAGACAAGGAAATCAAAGAAGCTTATCTCTTAAAAGAACGCTTTTATGACGTCTTAGATGCCTCCAGCAAAGAAGAAGCAAGACAGGCCTTAGACAAGTGGCTGTGGGTTGCTAAAGAAAGTGGATTAAAGGAATTTAAAGCCAGTATTCGGGCCTATGAAAACTGGAAAGAAGAAATCCTAAACGCCTTTTCCACAGGCATCACCAATGGACAAACAGAAGGCTTTAACAACAAAATCAAAGTGATTAAACGGGTTTCCTATGGGTATCGGAATTTTGAGAACTTTAAGAGTCGCATTTTAATGGTCTTTCGAGCATAAGAAAGGGGCGAGAATAGATCTCACCCCAACATTTGACAAAGAGCCTTAAAAAATTATTTTTTATTAATTTCCAACCAGTCTTCAACTTTTCCGCCCTTGTCCCTTCTTTCGAAGTCGTGGCTGTTGGTTGCTTCCATGATTTCATAGAAGGCCCAGTGGCTGGTGGTCAGGTCTGAGAACTTAGAAAGTCTAGTGGGATTTTCCAGTTTTTCCTTCAGGCCCCGTTCATCCACAGACCGGCCCATAAGACTGTTGGCAATGGTGACTGCTTCTGCCCGTGTAATAGGTGCATCGGGTTTAAAGGTCCCGTCTGGGTAACCCTTGATTCGGCCGTTGCCATAGGCTTGGTTGATAGCCGCTTCTGCCCAATGGCCCTTGACATCCTTAAAGGAAGCCACAGCCCCATTTGCCTGGTCAATATTTTTAATCATTTGTGCAAATTCCGCCCGGGTGATCTTTTCATTGGGTCGGAAACTTCCATCTTGGTAGCCCTTCATGAGGCCATTTTTAAAGACCGCATTGATGGCTGCCTTGAACCAGCCCACCTTGGTGTCAGAGAACTTGGGAGCTGTCTTGTCAGATAGGTCGTAGCCCTTTAACCTTGCAATCATGGCTGCCGCTTCAGACCGGGTAATGTTGGCATCCGGCCGGAAGGTTCCATCCGTATAACCATACATATAGGCTTGGTGACGACCCCGTTCAGTAACCTGCTTGGTTTCCTTTTGAACCAGGCCTTGAGAAGCCCCGCCAAATCCTCCATTGCCAAAGAAGAACCAGCTTCCCCTACCGGCTTCCGGCCTTTCGGGTCCTTGTGTCTTTCCTTTGACGGTTTCTTCTGGTTTTAATTTACCAATTTCTTTTCCATCTTTATCTGTTACAGTTACTGATCCGTCATTGCCTACTGTTACTTTCGCATCTGCTGGTAGGTCTGGATTTGCTTTCTTAACTGCTTCTTCTACTTTACCTTTTTCTTCATCGGTTAAGTTAGATGGGTCTTTTACTTCAACTGGTTTTGCTGGAGCATTGATTTTATCTTCACCTGGAGTTTTTGCTGTAGCTTTTGATGTTTCAGTTGGTTTTGATGCATTTCCTGTCTCATCTTTTGCTACTGCACTTACTTCTGTACCATCTTTAACTTTGTCTGCAGGGATTACAATTTTTCCATCTTCAACTTTTAATCCGCTATCAGCTGGTACTGTCCATTTTCCTGTTTCTGGATCTTTTGTTGCTGTAACTTTCTTTTCGTTTCCGTCGTTGTCTTTGTATGTTACTTCAACTGTCTTTGTATCTGCATCTGTTGGTGGTGTTACTGTTACATCTCCATTGTCTTTTGCTTCTACTTTCGGTGCTGCCGGTGCTGTTGTATCAGTTTCTCCTGGTGTTTTTGCATTAGCTTTTGATGTGTCTGTTGGTGTTGATGCATTACCTGCTTTATCTTTTGCTACTGCACTTACTTCTGTACCGTCTGCTACCTTATCTGCTGGTACTGTAATTACGCCTGTGTCTGGATCGACGGTTACGTCTGATCCTTCTGGTACTGACCATTTTCCGGTTTGCGGATCTTTTGTTGCTGTAACTTTTACTGGTTCTGTCTTACCTGTTGGTGTATATGTTACTTCAACTTCTTTTGTATCGGCATCTGTTGGTGGTGTTACTGTTACATCTCCATTGTCTTTTGCTTCTACTTTTGGTGCTGCCGGTGCTTCCTTGTCTTTTTCTACAAGTAGAACGCCCGTGATTTTATCTTCGGATCCGTCACTATATTTAATGGTGGCATCTCCGTCGTCTGCAATGGTGATTTCTGTTCCTTCCGGCAAGGTACTATTTCCACCTTCTTTATTGGCATTTTCGATTGCCTCTTTAACAGCAGCTTTTTCATCATCTGTTAATGCTTCAGGTTTGGCGACAATCGTCTTGTCCGGTACCTTGGGCGTGGTCTTGTCGGCCAGGGTTGTGGTGGTGACGCTTCTTTCAGAAGACTTATTGCCACTGGCATCTTCCGCCGATGCACTTACTGTGGATGCCGGCTTAATTTTGTCAGCCGGGATATTGATTTTACCATCTTCCACCTGAAGGCCGCTTTCTGCGGGTACGGTCCAGTTTCCGTCGTTATCCCGCTTTGCTACAACTTCTTTAGGATTGCCATCTTTATCCGTGTACTTAATGGTTACGGTCTTAGCATCCTTATCTTTCGGCAAGGTGACGGTCACATTGTCTTGTTCGTCTTTTGCTATATCCGGTGCGTCAGGCGCTTTGTTGTCTTTCGAGGTCGCCGTGATTTCATCGGAGGTGTTGTCGCCGTCTTTGGCTACGGCTTTTACTTCCGAGTTATTTTGAATCTTGTTTGCCGGAATGGTAATGAGGCCGTTATCTTCGTTGACGGTTACACCTTCAACTGCCGGATCCAGTTTCCATTTGCCGTCTTCTTTTTTGGCAATAATCTGAGCCTTATTTCCTTCGGCGTCGGTGTAGTCTAGTTGAAGCTCTTTTGTTCTGTCGTCAATGGGACGTGCAAAGACGCGGCCATCTTCGATGGCAGTCATCCTCGGATTTTCAAGCTTCTTGACCACGGTATCGGCCGGGTCAAGTGAACCGTGCTTTTTACCATCAGCGGAGGTGACGGATACGGAACCGTCATTTGCCACGGTAATCGTCGCATCACTTGGCAAATCTTGATTAGCATCTTTTACCGCTTGTTTTACCGCTTCTTTTTCTTCCGTAGTCAAAGACTTCGGATCTTTAACAACGGTCTTTTCCGGTGCCTTCAGACTGATAGTTTTGGTCGTATCGTCCTCTGTAACCGTCTTTGACGGGTCAATCGTTTTAGTTTCATTGCCCATGGGAACGGTGACTTTCCCATTGTCATCCACTTGGATTTCATCATTTGTAAAAGCCAGGTCGGGATTGGCTTCCTTCACGGCTTCACGAACGGCATTCTTTTCCGCTTCCGTCAGGTGTTCTTTATCGGAAACTTCCGTTTTCTTAATGTTTTCATTTAATGTTTTACCCGTTCTGTCGAAAGGCTTCACGGTGTCGGAGCCTGCCAGTTTCCCAGACTTGTCGCCGTCGGTGACGGTGACATTGCCGTTAGCGTCAACCGTTACTACTGCATTTTCGCTTAGATTGGTTTTATTAGCTTCCTTAACGGCTTCCGCAACCTTATCTCTTTCAGGCCCGGTCAAGTTGTTGACGTCTTTAACTTCAACTTTTTCCGGTTTTTCCAGCTTAATGACATTGTCTTCTTTCACGACGGTTTTTTCGGAGGGCACTTTGCCTGTCTTGCCGCCCTTGTCGATGCTGACATTGCCCTTTTCATCAACGGTAATGTCCTCTTTCGTTAAGTTCAAGTCCGGGTTAGCTGCGATAATGGCATCTTTAACTTTGTCTTTTTCATCATCATTTAAGGCATCAGGATTTTTAACCTCCACGGGTTTTTCCGGTGGGTTAATGTTGTTTAAGACTTCTTTTTGCTTAACGGTTTTCTCTGCCGGAATTTCGCCGGTCTTGCCGTCCTTGGTCACCGTAACCTTCCCATCGCTACCTACGGTGATGTCGTCTTTTGTTAAGCCAGCATCTGGGTTGGCTGCGATAACGGCATCTTTAACGGCATCTTTTTCCTTTGTCGTCAAGTCGGTCTTATCCGAAACGGGAACGGGATTTTCAGGCTCTTTTAATTTTAATTCTTTGTCCGCATCTTTTGCCCAAACAGCGTAGACGGTTTTGGAAGCAGCGACATTATCGAAATCGGTGACATTTGCTTCTGTAGCATCTTTTTTATCTGCCCAGCCTTTAAAAGTGTAGCCTTCTTTTGTGGGATCAGCCGGCTTTGTTACCTTACTGCCTTCAGCTTTCGCCGTGGTCGTGTCCTTGCCGTCTTTAAACTTACCGCCATTGGCATCAAAGGTGACGACGGTATCATCGGAGTAGATGGCGTAAACAACCAAGTGTTTTGTTACTGGTGTTTCGTTGGTGAAGATTTGTTCTTTTTGAAGAGCATTGAATTTATCTGCAGTAACAACTGCCTTGTCGCCTAGTGCTTTTTTACCTTCTTTGGTTACCCAGCCAAGGAAGTTTTTACCTTGAAGCTTCGGTGCTTCGGGGAATTTGTCCCCTGTGTTAGTATCGGCATTGGCCCCTTCAAAGCCGTTGGCAGTATAGCCTGCTTCACCATAGAACTTGACGTTATCGGGAGCGATCTTAACGACCTTATCAACTTGTTTGCCGTCTTCTGTTAATTTACCGGTGTTTGCATCAAACAATACCCTGGCTCTGACTCTTGTTTCGATTAAGTCGGAGGGCAGGGAGGACCCGTCCGATGCAGTGGAAACAAACTTCATATCCTTTAATAAGGTTAAAGGTGTTTCGGTCTTATTATCAGAGTGGTAGGGAAGCATCTTGGTCAGATCAAAGGTATATTCATAGGCCTTGTAGGTCTTTTCAGCTTCTGCAAATTGCGCATCGAAGATGTCTTTCTTAGCAATGGTTAATTCTTTTCTTACATCTGGGCCAACTAATTCGCCCTTGTCATCATACTCATTGCCGGCAGCTTCAACCTTGCCAAAGAGCTTTTGAGGTCCTTCGTAAAGGGTTCTTACCTTACCGCCATCATACTTGGTGTAACCCACGATCTTTGTGGTGTCTGTATTGAACTTGTCATTATCAGCAGGAAGCACTCTGGGGTTCTTGTAGAAGTCGTCGGTTCCTTCCGCATAGTCGTTGGTAAAGAGGACTTGGTAAGGGGTGTAAAGGGATTTGTTAATGGATAAAACCGATCGCTTGTCCGAATGGTCTGTCCAGGTTAACAAATTCACTGTTTCTTTGGATTTTTCCAAGGGAAGGTATTTGAACCTGGATGTTTCGGATTCGATTTTATTTCCATCGGCATCGTAGGATTCGACGATAATGTCTTCGCCTTCTTTTAATGCCTTGGTATTGATATAGAAGTTCCCACCGGATGCTAAGGTCGACCCGTTAGAGACGCCGGTCAATACACCGTCTTTGTCTTTGTAAGACCAGGTAAGTTTAGGCTCGAATTTTAATTCGCCCTTGGTTCCATTTTTAAGTGTGTATTTTAATACAAAATGCCCCTTCTTCCCTTGCTTGTAAAGGTGCATATTGATGTTTCTGTCCTTTTGCAGGGTCAGGGTCGCTGCACCTTCGTTAATCTTGGTTCCGTTGTGGATTTGAAGGAAGTTGATTTTTTCATCGCCTTCGAAGGAAGAGGTGTAGGGCATGTAAATCTTTAATTTCTTGCCGCTTTTTACTGTTGTCCCTTCGCCAATGGTAAATTGGAAAATGCCGTCGGCAATTTCTTCAAAATTATCCAGAGCAGACTTGCTAAAGATATAGCCGTTGTAGTAGCCTTGGGGCCGCCGCAGGATAGCTTGCTCGCCCCCCACTTGGATCATGATTTGCTTGCCCTTGGCATTTGCTCCGGCATCCACCATAAAGGAGTCCCCTTCTTGGACGACGTAGTCATTGTCAAAGGGTCTTTCATAGACGAGCCAGCCGTCGTCGTTGGGGTTGGTCCAACCGGACATGGTGGAGTAGTCAAGCTTTCTCGTATAGTTGCTGCTGAAGGTGTTTTCAAATTGACCCTTGTCTACAAGGTAGTCAATGGCTGTAATGTAAACGCCCGAAAGCATGGTGTATTGGTCGTGTTGAGGAATGCCCACGACTTTTACATCGTTTTTATTTGTAAAGCCTGCCGGTGCCAAGACAACATATGCAAGTTCCTTGTCCCCTTCAACCTTTATTGTATTTATTTCCGATTTCTTTATCCCTATCTTGTGGGCATATGGGGATTCTTCCCTGCCGATCGTGAGAAGATTGATATAGGCCACATAGCCGTCATCATCTTCTTTTAAATAGTTGAGAAGGTTGGCATCAAAAACTTGGGTAAAGGCAATACGTTGATCGCCCACCGTTGGCGTGGCCGCACTTCCCGCTCTTTGACCCATGTATTGGGTCCGGATGATCCCTAAATTAGAAACGTCCTTGTATTGGTCGGGGTTGGCGATAAATTCCGACATAAAGAATTCTTGGTTGGTGGCATTGTTGCCGTCGGCTTGCAAACCGCCCTTGATAAATAGATTATTTAGATTGTCTTCCAGAGAGACGGATGTGGTCTTGGTATAACTGGAATAGTCCATAGACGACTTCCCGGGTGCATAGGCATAAACTCTCGTATAATCACTATTTGTAAGCCGCATTTGAATAATGTAGTTTTTCTTAGGCAGGCTTTCCAGGGTAACGCCGTCTTTTAATACTAGGTTAATGGGCAAGTTTTTTCGGCTGTTGGTTCTGTCGCCGACTGCCGTAGCTACATCAAAGCCTCTACCTTTAATGCCGGTGACCGGATCAAAGGTAAATCTGGTCTTGCCGTCCCTTCCAAATACATAGGAGTTGCCGAAGTCGATGTATTGGTCTAGGTCGCCAAAGTCAACTAAGGCCCTAGTCCAAACTCCGGATGCGGCTTTGCCTCTTTCTTTGTAAATGAGTCGAATGACGTATCGTCCGTTGGCGTTGATGTACATGCCATCGTAGTCGATGTCGTTCATTAGAATCGGGTCGGATGTGGTCACTCGAACTAAGTTTTGAGAATCTTCCACCTTCCAACGAGACTTGTCTTTAATTCTGGCTTCCCAGTTGGGCTTGGTGTAGTAGGTGGCACTTGATATGGTATCTGGACTTGCCGCCCTGTATAGGCCTAGGGATCTTGCCTGGCTCACCTTTTCAGCAACAATTTTCTCCCGCATGGTGGGAGTTGCCGCCGCCATGACATGGTAGGGTGCAGAGCCCAAGACCATGGAGGCCGCCATGGCCATGGCCAGGGGTCTTCTTAAATCTTTCTTTTTGCTCATTTTCTCTCTCCGTTCATCTTTCTATTTTTTCTACACTTTCGAATCTATTATACCATATCTTGTCAAATGAGTCTTGGGGCTTTTGAGCCTTTAAAATACAGATTTTTTAATAGAAATTCTCACTTTTACCGGTCCAATAAAAAAGGAACAGTTTTAAACTGTTCCTCTTCCATCTTAATAGAGACCGGAGGGTTTTTCCGATGTATTGATAAAGATGTTTTTCACTTGTGAATAGGCATCCAGCATCATCTTGTGGTTTTCACGACCGATACCAGATTTTTTGTAGCCGCCAAAGGGGGCCCCTGCCGGGAGTTGGTTGTAGGTGTTGACCCACATTCTTCCGGTTTCAATGGCCCGGGCTACTCGCAAGGCCCGGTTAATATTCCGGGTCCAGACGGCCCCTCCCAGACCATATTCTGAATCGTTGGCCATAGCCACAACGTCTGCTTCCTCTTTAAAGGGAATGACAACGGCCACTGGTCCGAAAATTTCTTCCCGGGCCACGGTCATGTCGTTTTTCACCTGGGTAATGAGGGTGGGCATGGTGAAGTAGCCTTTTTCTGTCCCGTTTCCACAGGCTTTTTCGCCTCCTATGGCAATTTGGGCTCCTTCTTTCTTGGCCAGGTCAATATAGCCCAAGACTTTTTCTGTTTGGGACCGGTTGACTTGGGCTCCGATTTGGGTGTCTTCTTCCCAGGGGAGGCCCACCTTGATTTGGCTGAATTTTTCAACGGCTCTTTTAACGAATTCATCGTAGATGCCTTCTTGGACAAAGACCCTGGACCCTGCACAGCAAACTTGTCCTTGGTTAAATAGGATTCCCATAGCCAGGCCGTCTATGGCCAGGTCCAGGTCGCAATCGTCAAAGAAGATATTGGCGGACTTTCCTCCCAATTCCAAGGTTGCGGGAATTAGGTTTTTGGCTGCTGCATCGGCAATCTTATAGCCCACTTCTGTGGACCCGGTAAAGGCCAACTTGGACAGGTTTTTGTGGTCCAAGAGATATTGGCCCGACTTGGATCCGGACCCGGTGACGATGTTGATGACGCCCTTGGGGACAATGTCTTTAATGAGTTTCATCAATTCCAAAAGGGACAGGGAGGTGGTGGAGGATGGTTTCATCACCACGGCATCTCCGGCAGCCAGGGCCGGTGAAAGTTTCCAGGCGGCCATGAGGAAGGGGAAGTTCCAGGGGATGATTTGTCCCACAACTCCCAGGGGTTCTCTCAAGACAATGGACAGGGTGTTTTCGTCAATGGCATTGGCGGACCCTTCTTCGGCCAGGATGGCTCCGGCGAAATAACGGAAGTGTTCCGATGCCAAGGGAATGTCCACAGCCCTGGTTTCCCGAATGGGCTTGCCGTTGTCCAGGCTTTCCACCATGGCCAGGTGGTCACGGTTTTCGTCAATGACATCGGCAATTTTATTCAGGATGGCGGCCCGTTCATAGCGGCTGGTTTTTTTATATTCTCTAAAACCCTCCCAGGCTGCTTCTACGGCCTTGTCTACATCTTTTTGACTGGCTTGGGCAATGTGGGCTAGAAGTTCCCCATCTGCCGGGCAGTAGCTGGCTAGGGTTTCGCCATTTTCCGCTTCAACAAATTCTCCTCCAATGAAGAGTTTATATTCTTTATCGAGTTTAATATCTGGTTTAGACACGATTTCTACCTCTTTCAAAAGTATTTTCGATTCAAAAGAATCTTTTTTTATTTACCCCAATCCGGAGGCTTAAAACACTTTTTTGATAGAATCTATCACAAGTCCATTTTTCCCTTTTGTCCTGGCTAGGCCTTGCGTACCTTGCGGTAGAGGACAAAGACCAACATGCCCAAGACGGCATTGACTACAATGGCCCCACCGGGTTTGATGTCCAGGTAGAAGGAGAGGATGATCCCCACCATCATGTAGACAATACCCAGGCCAATGGTTAAAAGATAGGCCGACTTGTAGGACCGAGCCACAATTAAGGAGGTGGCCACCGGCAAAACAATTAGGGAAGTCACCATAAGGGCCCCTACAATTTTTACGGCCAAGGCAATGGTAATGGCCGAGAGAAAAGTAAAGACGGCGTTCATGGCCTTGACCTTGACTCCGGACAATCGGGCCAGGTTGGGGTCAATGGAAATGGCCAAAAGTCCCGAATAACCTGCAATGGATGCACAGAGGATGGCCACAAAGACCAGGCTTATGTTGATGACATCCATATTAGTCACCGAGGAAATGGACCCGAAAAGGTAGGATTCAAAGGAATTCCCTCCCGGGGCAAAGTCGGACAAGATGGCTGCAATTCCAAGACCCGTAGACATGATTACGGCCGTAGCCATGTCGCCGTATTGGGGAAACCTCTTGCGGATGACTTCGATTAAAAAGGCCGCAATGACACAGATAATGGCCGAGCCAACCAAGGGGTCGAAACCTAAAATCAGACCCATTCCAACTCCGGCCAAGGCTGTATGGGACAGGGCGTCTCCAATCATGGAGGTCTTTCGGTTGACCATCACCACCCCAATCATGGGGATCATAATGGACAAGAGCAGGCCCGCTAAAAGGGCCTTACGCATAAAGGCAAATTCTAACATTGGACCAGCCTCCCTTCTTCAATGCTGTAACGGTGTGAAATTTCCAAACAGGATTCCACTTCTTTCAATTCATGGGTTACCATGATGACAGTAATTCCCAGGTCCTGGTTTAGGTGGGCAATGGTCCGGAAGAATTTTTCCTTGTTGACCTTGTCCACTCCAGCCGTGGGTTCATCTAAAATCAAGAGCTTGGGTTGGTTAATCATGGCCCGGCAAATCATGGCCCTTTGTTGGAGGCCCCCGGACAATTCATTTACTGGGTATTTTTTATAGTCTGCCATGCCCATTTCTTCCAAGAGTTGCTCTGCCTTGGCATAGTGGCTCTTTCTTGGAATCTTAATGGGGCCAAAGTCCTCATAGAGGTTCAGGGCCACCAGCTCTAGGCAGGTAATGGGAAAGGCAATCTTATTGACGATATTAATTTGGGGGACATAGCCGATTTCTTTAAAGGACCGGTAGTCTTGGATCTTCTTGCCCAGGAGGTGAATTTCCCCCTTTTGGGCCTTGAGTTCCCCCAGCATGAGTTTTAAGAGGGTGGACTTTCCCTACAATGTCAAGCAATTGTTACATAAAATTAGACGATATTTCTATCGCCTAATTTATATACAAAACTTTTATTTTAACTTTTTTATACGTTCACTTTCTGTTAGAATCCTCATTTGTTCAATAGCAATTGCATTTAATTTTTCTATCCTTTCAGTTGCATCTATTCCCTCATTTATAAAAACAGCATTTAAGTTCTCAAGATTTGATAAACACACTAATTGTGATATATCAGCATAGTCTCTCATATTTCCTTTTAACTCCGGATTATTTTCACGCCATTCTTTTGCTGTCATTCCAAACAAAGCTACATTTAATATATCTGCTTCACTTGCATAGATATAGTTTATTCTCTCCTTTGATAATTTTTCAGGGACAAGTTTATTCTTAATTGCATCTGTATGAATTTTGTAATTTATCTTAGCTAAATTTCTCTTGATATCCCAACCTAATTGTTTTTGCTCTTCTTCCTTTAAGCGCTCAAACTCTTTAATTAGATAGAGCTTAAAATAAGGTGATACCCACGACGCAAATTCAAAAGCTATGTCTTTATGTGCATATGTTCCACCATATCTTCCTGCTTTGGCAACAATTCCGATAGAATTCGTCTTATTGACCCATTGTTTAACCGATAAAATAAAACGATTAAAACCTGCTTCATTTTTAATTCCCTCGAATTCGGTGGAATTAAAATTCGCATTATACATTTCTTCCCATATTCCTAAAAATTCAATTGTATTTTTATTCCTTAGCCATTTTTCTATTAGTGCCACACCATTTTCAACATTTCTAACCATGTCGGTTAAAGAAATATAATCTCTATTATCTATGGCAATAATGCTAATTTCTGATCCTTTTACATTTATTTTAGACACAAAAATCACCTCACAATATCTCATTTTAACTATAATTATATCATTTTTTTATTTGTTCCTAAATATTTACCCTATCAACTCATAGTAAACAGTACTATTTATTTTCGCAAATTTCCTCGCCATTATTTTCACTTTGGCGTATTAAAATTAAAGTTGGCGAGATTATGAGTTACTTTTAATGCTATTCATCTATTTTTCTAAAATTTCTATTTCTCCACTTCTTGATACAATTATTTTATCAATTTTATTGTCTAAATAAGCCTTCAATAAACTTTCTTCGTCTAAGACTGTAATATCCGTTTCTTTCCTTGAATCAATCTTCTCTGACTTCAATTCTTCCAACTTACTCTCCAATAATATCTTTTTATCTTGTATAAGAGATTTTTCCTTTAGATACGCCTCTTTTGAAATATTTTTCTTTTTATAGTTTTCATAGATGATTTGTAAATTACTGTTTAATATGGATATTTCCTTTAGAATCTCTTCTTTTACATTATTGTGTTCTATGACTTTCTCTTCATTTAATGTGTTTTGTATCTTAAAATCTTTTAATTTGGGTTTTATAAGTTCAATAATATCTCTCTCTTTGATATTGTTTGGTGTTTTCTCAGCTTTACATAAATTACAATAATAACTTTTATACTTGTGTATTTTATCTGAATTTTTCTTTTGTCTAATATCACTGCGAAAACTCATATGTCTACCACATTCTTTACAAAAAATCTTATCAGAAAAAATAGAACGATTTTTATTTCCTGTATATCCTCCAAAACTTCTTTTTTCTTTTATTTTCTTTACCTCATCAAATACTTCTCTTGAAATAATCGCTTCATGGGTATTTGGAAGTATTTTCCACTCCTCTTCAGGAAGTAAAATTCTTTTTCTTCCACCTATTTTTGTTTCTTTGAATTTATTATATACATAATCTCCTGTATATAGTTCGTTCCTTGTAATCTGTGAGATAGCTGCGTTTGTCCAAACTCTTTTCTTTACCTCACTTCCAGTAATTAAATTTCCAGTATAATCAGAAAGTTTCAGTTCTTCTTTTCGTTCAGAGCGTGTAATATAACCTTTTTCATTAAATATATTAGCCACTTGAATACACGAATATCCTTTTAGCAATAAATCAAAAGCTTCTTTAACTATAAAAGCTGTTTTTTCATCAATGATGATACTATGTTTATCTTTAGGATCTTTAATATATCCAAAAGGTGCTGCCCAATTTATATTTTTCCCCTGCGATTTAATTTGCCTAATAGAACTTCTTACCTTTTCAGATAATTCCTTACTGAATAAATCATAATACAATGTCTTAAACTGTGTATCTGTATCTAAGCCATTACCTTGTTCTTTTAAAGAATCATAGTTGTCATTAATAGCTATAAATCGTATTTTTAGAAATGGAAATATATTGCTCAAATAATCCCCAAGTAGGATATAATCTCTTGAAAACCTAGACATATCTTTTACAATTATAGTTCCTACTTTACCACTCTTTATATCCTCAATAAGCCTTAAAAATGAAGGTCTATTTGTATTAGTAGCAGAATATCCATCATCTACATATTCTTCTATTTCACAACTTTTTAAAGATGTTTCATTTTCAATGTAGCTTTTTATATAATCTCTTTGATTTACTATACTTACACTTTCATCTACTTTGTGATAATCTTCTTCAGAAAGTCTTAAATATATAGCTATCTTATTCATGCTCTACCTCCAACTGCTTTCCCATATCTTTATCAAGTTTAAACTTAAAATATATGGTAACCTGCTTATACTCTGATATTTCTATATGGCTAATTAATGTATCGACCAATTCTTTATCAACTTCTATGCTTTTAGCATCCAAGCAGCAAAATAGTACATCTATAAATTCTATAATTTCTCTTTTTATCTTTTTTATATTTCTTATTCTTTCATCAAAAACTTTTAACTCATTTTTTAAGGTTTTTATTTGATTATCTATTTTTTTACTTTCTATTTTAAAATCACTTAAAAGAATATCTCCTTTAACATAGTTTTCATATTGTTCTTGTAGATTGATCCTAAGAGAAGCAATCTTTTTATTATTTACATCTGTTTTTATAGAAACTTGATTTATCTTTTCAGCACTTTTATTTTCTAAATATATTTTTAGTTGTAATCTTTTATCCTTTTTATAAAAGCTTGAAAACAGTCTTTTTAAGGTATCTACTAAAATTTTGTCGAGGTCTGTTTCATATATTCTGACATGAGATTTTTCCAATTTTAATCTGTCTCCACCTTTACAATAATAGCAATAGCAAATCTCATCATGATATTTCAGTCCTCGTGGTCCATATTGTTTTTTCAAATTTCTACCACAAACACTGCATTGTATGAGGTCGTCATACTTTCCTTCTTTTTTATAATCTCTTTGAATTTTTACTCCAACATTTTCTTTTCCGTCTTTTATTATGTTTTTCAGTGAATGGTAAGGTAGATAGTTTTGTTTTTTCTCCTTTATCTCTCTGATATTTTCAAATGTAGTTTTGTCTATTAACCCTTCGTGGGTGTTCTCTGTTATAATCCACTCTTCTTTATCACGAAACTTACTTTTCCTACTTGGATCATGTCTATTTGAGTATACTCTTTGAATCAAATTCCCAATATATACTTCATCAGAAAGCATTTTTGATATATAAGAAATATCCCATTGTTTTGTATCTTCTTTATCCTTAAAAATTTTACCTGTTCTTTTATATTCATCAGGTGTCGTATATGTTTTAGTCAATTCTCTTGCTATTTGCATATTGGATTTACCTTGACCTGCCATATAAAAGATAAGTCTTACTACATCTGATGCCTTTTCGTCCATCACCAGAACTCTTTTTCCATCAATTTTATCAACCTTATAGCCATACGGAGCCATCGCTCCTATAAAAGACCCTTGTTTCATTTTTATTTCTTTAGAGGCTTTTATTTTCTTTGAAATATCTTTTGCGTATAAATCATTAAAGATATTTTTTATTGCTATTTCATAACTCTGTTCTGATTTTATACCGTCTTTAGTATCCAAATTATCATTTACGGAAATAAATCGAACTCCCAAAAATGGAAATACTTTTTCGATATAGTTTGCGATTTCTAAATACTCTCTACCAAACCTTGACATATCTTTTACTATGATACAATTTATCCTACCTGTTCGGATATCTTCCATCATTTCAATAAATGCAGGTCTTTTAAAATTTGTTCCAGAATACTCATAGTCCTTGTATACTCTTAAAATCTTTATATCTTTTTCTTTTGCAGCATTTATACAAAGTTCTTCCTGCATTTCAAGTGAATTACTTTTATCCCTGTAAGCTTCCTTTCTTTCCTGTGATAATCTAGCATAAATACCGGCAATGTATATTTTTTCAATCACTTTTCCAACTTCTGTTTCTGATTGTGATATATGCCTGTTTTTTGTTCTAGCCACAGCATACCTCACTTTCAGCACTTACAAGACTTTTATTCATAACAGTGGGAATAGTTTTTGACTTCCTGCTTTTATCGATACTTTTCTTTTTTATAGTGTTAGCTTTAATGTCAGACTTATCCATTTTTGTCATTTCTTCAAGTAAAGACAATTCTTCAGTATGATTAAATCTAACATCTATCGTCTTATCTTCAGAAATAAAAATTTTATCAATAAGCATCACAACAGACAATCTATCTATTTCAGATAAATTTTTATACTTGTTAATGTCGATGATCCAACTCTTATTTTTGTCAATCTTCTCCTTAGTATCTTCCTGTTTTTTTAATCTATACTCGATACTTTCATCTAATTTAGTCAATTTCTCTGTATAGTTTTTTCTAAAAAGTTGATATTCTTCTTTACTGATAACATCTTCTTTTAGGTCAAGGTATAGAGAAGATAAGAGTTCTTCTGTCATTGCTTTTTCTCGTTTTAGTAGAGGAATTTGATTGTCTTTCAAATTTTTATTTATATCTATACACTGAACTTTAGAATATAGATTTTCATTAAATTCAATGTAGGACTTCATTATTTTAGATACTGCTTTTATCAAGGTTTCTTCTTTTATGCTGTGTCTTGTGCAAGATTTTTCCTTGTTGTACTTTGAACAGATATAAAAAACCTCTTCTCTTTTTTTATACTTTACAGTCCTTCTAATCAAAGAACTTCCACATTCTTTACAAAAAAGCATTCCTGTAAAAACATCAATTTTGTCCTTTCCACGAGAGTTATTCAAATCTCTTTTTAACATAGTATTTGCAATAGTAAAAACTTCTTTACTTATAATTGCTTCATGGGTATTTTCTACTCTTATCCATTCTTCTTTCTCTTTTTCTATCTGCTTTTTATTTTTATAACTTAAAGTAACACTCTTTCCCTGCAATGTATTACCAATATATACTTCATTTTCTATAATTCTATTTACTGTCTTTGCTGACCAAGTTCCACCTTTTGTATTTTGAAATCCATTACACTTAAATCCTTGACTTTCTTTATATTTTCTTGGAGTTAAAACTCCTAAATGATTTAGTTCATCTGCAATTGCCTTTGAGGAATATCCCAAGAGTTTCATATCAAATATATTTTTGATAATATCCGATATCTTTTTATCAATCACTAACTTGTTTTTATTCTCCTCAGACTTTTTATATCCATAAGGTGCAAAAGCACTGATAAAGTCTCCTTTTTCTCTTTTTATCTTTTGAGAGCTTTTTACCTTATTGGAAATATCTCGGCAATAACTATCATTGATGAAGTTTTTTATAGGAAGTATAAGATGTGTATCGTTTATATCTGCACTTTTACTATCGTAATTGTCATTTACTGATATAAATCTTATACCGTTTTCCGGAAATATTCTTTGAATATATTTTCCAGCTTCTATATAATCTCTTCCGAATCTTGATAAGTCCTTTACAATAATTGTATTGAACTTTCTATCATAGGCAGCCTTTATCATTTCTTTAAAATTGGGACGATCAAAATTTGCACCTGAATACCCATCATCTACATACTCTTTTACTATTGGAATTTGATTTTTTCTTGCATAAGAGTTTATAATTTCTCTTTGATTGGATATAGAGTTACTTTCTGTTTTTTCGCCATCTTCTTTTGATAATCTTAAATACATAACTGCCAAATTTTCTTTTGCTAAATTGTTTTTAAACATAAAAAAGCCTCCTTTAATTCAATTTACATACAATAAATCGAACCAAGGTTAGGCTTCCACAAAAATATTATAACGCTCCTTATATTTTTTGTCAGCCCCTAATATACAGAAAATTTTTCTTTGATATATTCCTCTACTAAATTTTCTAAGTTAAATCCATTTTCATTAAATTTAACTTCTATGTTCCAACCATCAATTTGATTTATCATCTGTTTATCTTTTTTATCTGTTTTCATTTCTGTGTTTATATTATGTTCATCACACATAATATCTTCTCCTTATCTTTAATTTTTTTAAGTTTTTTGACATTAACAGGCGTGTAGGTCACGACATTGGAATTTCACCACCGCCCCTTTTCAAGATGAGCCGGCAACAACTGTAGAAGTATCATTATCCCCATTTGCTTCAATGCATCAGTTTCCTAGGCTGAATATATAATTTCTTTTTGTCGCTCGTTTTCTTTTATCCTTCTTTTAACTAGAGTATTTATTTAAACCGAAACTCTGATCAGCAGAAAAGTCATGGCGAAGAAATTATAAAGCTCCACAAATGGTTAATGTCCTGTCCTGGTCTATTCAGTTGTCAAGGTTCAAATCTATATATAACGAGGTTTTAAAAGTCCCTCTATATATAAACCTTAATTTTTATGCCTCTTGTTTCCATTTTTTTGAAGTATTTTTTAATTTCCCATAAAACAAGAAGATCCTTAGTAATTCCCTAATCTTCTACATCGAGTAGTTTTTTTAGTTTTTGTAATATTTTATTTCTTGATGTGAAAATTTTTTTGGAAGATACATCTTTTTCTTTTGCTAGATCTCGGATTGTTTTTTCTTCAAAATATAAAGCATCGATTATCTTTCTTTCTTCCTCATTTAAGTTATCAAGTGCCTTATATAGATCCCCTATTCTAAGCTTAGTCTCAATTATCTTTTCTACATTTACACTTTTATCTACTATATTTTCTATAGCATCATTTTCGCTTGTAAAATAAAGATCTCTATACTTTCTATCTAGTCTTGATAGATACTCTTCACGATTCTTTAGTTTCTTATATTCTCTATAAATTTCATCGCTTACATATATTTTCTTTCCATCCACATAAATATATTTTTCTTTAGACATCTTGTCCTCCTTTTCTTTTTCAAATTTTTTTTGAAAATAAAAAAAGGAGGACTGCGACATTTAGACATGCCGCGTCCTCTAAAAAATAATAGTTTAAAAACTAAATGCAGTTTTTTATTAAATCTAAAAAATAAAAATAAATATGATGTTTAAATAGGTAGATAAACTTATTATTTCCTTATATAGATTTTTTATCATTAAAGTATCTACCTCCATTACACATATATCTTTCTAAATATAGATATGAGCATAATTATCTTTTTTAGTATCTAAATATTTTATTGAAAGTATTAATAACTAAAGCTTGTCATGAAATTTATCAGCTTCCATGCTTGTGTGATTATCTAAATTATTATTAAAATAATTTATAAATCTGAGTTTTATTTGTTCTTTCAAATTCTTAAATTTTTAATCATCCTTAGATTCAACTAAAAAATAGCATATATAGATCTGAATTCTTCACAACTGAATATTTTATCTATTAATATTTCTATAATATTTGTATTAATAATACTGTCTACATCCTTTAATACAAATTCTATGAATTTCACAAAATTAAATTTTTCAGAAATTAAATCATATAAAATATCCTCTTTTCTTTTATAATAACTATATAAGCATCCTGTACTTATTCCCGCTTATATATATCATTGTTGACTTATTAAACCTTTTGGAAATAAATACTTTTTTCCCAGTTTTTTTGTATTTGTAATTTTTTTGATTGACGGATAATCTTTATCTTTTTGAATTTTCATTCACAATGAAAATCTCTCCCTTCAAAGTCTAAATATATTATTTTTTAAAATATTATTTAGTTGCCTTTTACCATTTTTGAAAGAGCTTTTCCTTGCATTATTAATCCAACTATAATCATCAATAAATCAACTGCCGGCTCTGCCCACCAAACTGCACTACTACCGAAAATTTTAGGAAGTATTAACATAGCTGGAACAAATAAAATAAGTTGTCTTAGCATTACAATCTTTCCTGCCTTTTTGCCATCACCAATAGCTTGGAAAAATGTTATGGTCATAACCATTACTCCGTATAAAATAAATACTGAGTAAAATAATCTAAGATTATTCAATCCTTGTGATATTATTTCTTCACTTACATTAAATCCTGATAGAATTTCTCTTGTAAATATTTGTACAGGTATCCAAAATATTGCAGCAAGAACTAGTCCGCCTATTGAAAATACTTTCATAGTTTCTCTTACCCTATCAAATTTTTTAGCACCAAAATTTGTTCCAACGACCGGTTGAAGTCCTTGGCTCATTCCCCAAAGTGGAATGAATGAAAAGGCATAAATTCTTAAAGTTGCTGCCATTAATATGCCGTTTGTCTCTCCTCCGTATAAAAAGGCTTGTTTATATAAAAGTGTCTGTTGAATCATAAAGAAAACTTGCATAATCATTGCAGAAACTCCTACACCAAACATTTCTTTATAAACTTCTTTATACTTTCTAATTTTTCCTATTTTTACATTTTCACTTTTATTTTTAAAGTAATATAAAGTTACAATAGCTTGAATAATTTGAGCAACTACGGTTGCAATGGCAGCCCCTTCTATGGCATATTCTCCCATAGCTTTCATAAGTATTGGATCAAGAATAATATTTATAAAGGCTCCCATTGCCATAATTCCCATGGCTCTTTTCATAAGACCTTCGCCACGCATAACCATATTAGCTGATTGTGTGAAGTTTACAAAAATAGAGCCTAAAAATATTACCCTTAAGTACCTAACTCCAAGTTCTTTAATCTCTCCACTTGCACCTACTAAGTCTAGAAAATGTGGAGCTAAAATTATTCCTCCAACTGTAATTATTACGGAAAATAAAATTACAAAATAAATCAAATTTCCCATAATCTTATCTACGGTTTCTCTATCACCTTTTCCAAGAGATCTAGATAAAATTGATGCACTTCCCACTCCAAGTAAAGTTGATGTACCACTGTTAAAAAATGTAAGTGGAAGTGCAACTCCACAAGCGGTCATTGCACTTTGTCCTATAATATTTCCTGCAAAAATTCCATCCATTAGTGGATAAAGACCTATTACTATCATTCCTATTACAGCAGGTATGGATAATTGAAAAAGTAAATCTATAGGTCTTTTTGTTAATAATTGTTCTTTCATATCTTGTTTCATAAAATTACCTCCTTTTTTCATCCATATTTTTTAAGCAAATTTTAAGTTTGATTGAAGAATTCCCTAATTTTTTCCATATTCCTTTTATCTTTAACACCATGCCATTTGACTTTTCCAATCTCTATAAACATAAAATAATCACAACAGCATTCTACTAATTCCGGATCATGTGTAATAATAAAAATAGTTTTCCCGTCCTCTTTAAGCCTCATCATTTCATTAGAAACTTCTTTCATATTCCTAAAATCCAAACCACTTGTAGGCTCGTCCAAAATCAGAATTGTTCTATCAGAAGCGATAGCACTTGCAATTGCAACTCTTTGTTTTTGACCTCCGGATAATGACATTGGATTGAATTATCTATACTGTATATAGAATAACTTAAAGAAAAGGTGTATTATTTTTTGTTTCAATTATTTTCATATTAGTCTCAGTTCATTAAGTCATTATATTTTAATATTTAATATTGTTTATAGTTCCACTCTATATTAATTGCTTAGTTTCCAAGACTCAGCCTTAGATTTTGCATTAATCAAGTCAGAATAAAGTCCATTATTTTTAATCAGTTCTTCATGATTTCCACGTTCTACTATCTCTCCATCTTTTAAGACTAAAATCTGGTCAGCATTTCTTATTGTCTTTAGTCTATGGGCAATCATTATTACCGTCTTATTTTTTGTTAATGATTCTATTGCTTCTTTAAGTTTATCTTCATTTTCTGGGTCTATATTTGCAGTTGCTTCATCAAAGATAATTATATCTGCATCTTTTAGCATGGCTCTGGCTATGGAAATTCTTTGTTTTTCTCCGCCTGATAGACTTGCTCCACCTTCTCCGATGATAGTGTCATATCCTTCTGGTAAAGCTTCTATAAATTCATGGCACCTTGCCTTCTTTGCAGCTTCTACAACTTCTTCATGGCTTGCATTTTGTTTTCCAAATTTTATATTGTTTTCAATTGTATCTTCAAAGAGATAGACGTCTTGAAATACCATGGAAATTGAATTCATAAGATTTTCTATCCTATAGTCCTTAATATTCTTTCCACCTATTAAAATTTCACCAGAATTTACATCCCAAAATCTCGCTATGAGATTACAAAATGTTGTCTTACCAGATCCAGATGGTCCAACAATAGCAGTCATGGTATTTTCTTTTATCTCTGCTGAGATATTTTTTAAAATTGGTCTATCATCATAAGAAAAGCTGACATTTTTAAAGACTATATTGTGATTTTTTATAGGCTCTGTAATACTTCCTTCTCTCATATCAGGCATAGAGTCGATAAAACCTACAGAATCTATGGCATTTTCGCAAGCTCTTAGGATTGCCATGTTTGATCCTGCCCCGATTAATCCTTCAAAGATAATAAAGGATGCCATAATCATAAGAATTGTTTCAGCAAGTGGAAGTTCACCAGATAAATTTAATTTTAATGATACATAGACCATAGCTACTGTTGTTATTCCCATTACAATTCTTTGGATAACTGTGTATGGTGCTACAGATTTCTCCAGGTCTAAGAGTATTCTTGATGTGTCTTTTATAGACTTTCTTAAAGCCCTGTTATTTTCTCCACCAAGATTATAGGATTTTATAACCTGCATTCCTTGTAAAGTTGCTAATACTTCTTTTGTAAGCCTTGTTTGTGTTTCTGTCATTTTATCTGCATTAGCTGATGATTTTTTCTCCATCATTGATGTAACTATAAAGAATATTATTACACCTACTACTGCAACAAGCCCTACCTTTACATTAAATATTAAAGTTCCAAGGACAAAGACTAAAGTATTTAAAACCCCACCAAGTACAAGAACCAAAAGCATAGGCACCCACATTTCTGCTTGGGAAAGTGAAGATGTGGAAATAGTAGTTAATCTTCCTAGTGAAAAGCTTGAAAAGAAACCCATAGGAACTCTTTTTATCTTTTCTCCTATTTCTATCCTCTTATGGGCTGCCATAAAATATCCTGCATGAGTCTGTGCCATCTGTGAAATTTTTAGTGTCATAATTTTGCCAACAAGAGATATGACTAATATGCCGAGACATATAAAGATTCCCTTATAGTCTAAAGTTTTAGAGAATATATTTACTAGCATATAGTAAATTGCACCAAACTCAAGGGCATTAAATACTGCGTGCAAAAATCCAGCGAGAATGGATTTCTTAATATTTACCTGTTCTTCTTTTGAAAAATTCCATATCTTTTTAAACACATTAAGCATTTTCATCACCCCTTAAATTTGCAGCATACATTTCCTTATAAAGCTCTGATGACTTTAATAAGCCCTCATGAGTTCCATAGGAGTTTAATTTACCATCTTTAATAACAAATATCCTATCTGCATCAACAATTGTCTTTAGCCTATGAGCGATTATGATTAAAGTTTTACCCTTAACTAGATTTGCCAAGGCGTTTTGTATGAGAGCTTCATTTTCAGGATCTATATAAGAAGTTGCTTCATCTAAAATTACGATTGGTGCATTCTTTAGCATGGCACGAGCAATAGATATTCTTTGTCTTTCTCCTCCAGATAGATGACCTCCACCTTCACCAACTCTCGTATCATAACCATTAGATAGATTCATAATAAAATCATGGCAGGCAGATTTTTTACATACATCTATAATTTCTTCGTCAGAGGCATTCTTATTTCCAAGCCTAATATTTTCCTTTATAGTCATATCAAAGAGGAAATTGTCTTGGGATACAAAAGAAATAAGTGAAGACAAGTTTTCGAGCGACACATCTTTTGTTTCTACTCCGCCAATTTTAATAGATCCCTTATCTACATTCCAAAATCCAGCAATAAGTTTTGCTATTGTGGACTTGCCTGACCCAGAAGGACCAACGAGGGCTGAAACAGAAGATTCTTTTATTACCATAGAAAGATTATCAATGACTTTCTTTTCTCCATCGTAAGAAAAGTCTACGTCTTGAAGTTCTATATTATAGGATTGTATTTTTTCTCCCTTGTCAATATTTTCTAACTCTCTTGAATCTAAAACCTTTCCTATTTCAGAAGTTATAGTTGATATTCTTGACATATCATCCATATAGTTCATGATTTTTAAAATGCTAGAAACTGTAGCAAAGGATAAGACGATTAAGGTAATTAAATTTCCTAAATCAATACTTCCATTTATATAAAATAAAATCCCAAAAGGTATGATTGTAATAATTCCCATAGGAGAAAGTAATCTACCTATGGCAACCCTATTCATAGATTCACCCATCCAGTTATAATAAAAGCTTGCATTATCATAAACTGCATCAGCATATTTTTTATAAGATGATTCGCTTTGATTAAAAGTCTTGATTACTTCTATCCCATTTATATACTCAACAATGGAATTATTCATATGTTGACCAATGGCAACTGACTTTCCAAACATTTCCTTATAATGAGCATTCATAACAGACATCATGGTAGCCATTCCCACCACAAATGGAATTAGTGATAGCAAGGTCAATCGCCAATCTAAGGTAAACATATAAATAAATAATAGAACAGGTCCTACTAAATTTGCCGTAAATTCTGGCACTAGGTGGGCAAGTGAAGTTTCCATAGAATCAACTTGCTCAACTATAATATTTTTTAATTCTCCAGATGATCTTGATAATACATCTCCCAATGGCATCTTAAAAAGTTTCTTAGAAATATCATTTCTTATTTCTCCTAATGAGTTAAAAGTTGCGGTATGGGAAATACTTGTTGATATTCCTGCTGCCACTTCTTTAATAACAAATGTTATTAAAATACTTATGCAAAGTGGAGTGTATAAGCTAATATCCCTTATGCCATTAATCAAATTCACAATAATTTTCGCCATAAAAATATAAGAAAAGAGACCAGCCACTACTCCCACTATGGCAAGTAGTACGGATATAAAATATGAGCCTTTTCTTTTACTTACATACTCTTTTACTAAATTCATAAAATCCCCTCCTTAAATTAAAAATCCATCTTTAATAAATTTCAAAATATCTTTTTCATGTCCCTGAACATATACTTTCTTATATCCATCTTCTTCAAGCATTAACACAGAATTACAAACTTTAAAAATAAGTTCTATATCATGAGTTATTATGGCAAAAGGATATATTTTTGAATATCTTTTTATTATTTCAGAAATATCATTCATTCTCTTGTAATCTAAACCTGACGTGGGTTCATCAAGAATTATTAGTTTTCTACCACTTAAACAAGCAGTTAATAGAGCAAGTCTTTGTTTTTGTCCACCAGATAGATTTTGTGGATGGTCGTACCTATTTTCCCAAAGGTCAATATGTTTTAATTCGTTTCTAAGTCTATTTAAATATCCAACGTCATTAATTCTATCTTTTTGTAAAAGCTCATTTTCCACCGTATCAAAAAATATTTGGTATTCTACATCTTGCATCATATAATAAGAGTTTCTTAATCTTTCTTTTTTATTTCTCCCAAAGCTTGTCTTGCCTTTAAAGTTTAATAAACCAGCTAAAGATCTTGCAAGAGTCGTTTTACCTACTCCATTTTTACCTATAATCGCCATTATCTCATTTTCATATAAGCTTATATTTAAATTTTTTATTAATTCTTTTTTACCAATAGAAATACCAACTCCTCTTATATCCTCAACTACATTTTTGCAATTATCAATATTTTCAGATAGCAAAAAATTATAATTCGTTGTTCTTAAAGAGTAATTTTTACAATCCTCTTCTGTTAATTCACCTTTTTTAAAAACTTTTTCGATTTTACCATCTTTCATATACAAAAAATGATCATATAAATCATTTAAGTAGAACAATCTATGCTCAGATATTATTATCGTTTTTCCTAATGATTTTAATTTTTTAAGAATATTCTTAAGTTCGACTATTCCCCTATAGTCTAAATTTGATGATGGTTCATCAAAGAAAATTATTTTAGTATCATAAACAAGAGTAGATGAGATAGCAACTTTTTGCTTTTGTCCACCTGATAAAGAATTGATATTTCTATATTTTAAATTTTCAATTCCCATCACACTCAAAGAGTCATCAACTCTTTTCTTTAATTCTGAAAGCTCCATTCCTAAATTTTCTCCAACAAAGGCAAGCTCATCCTCAACAATATTTGCGAAAAACTGATCTGTTGGATTTTGAAAAACATTTCCTATATATTTTGCCAATTCTCCATTGTTATATTGCGAAATATCTTTTCCTAAAATAGATACTTGTCCATATAATTGTCCTTGATAATGATTCGGAATTAAACCATTTAATATTCTTGTTAGGGTAGTTTTTCCACAACCAGATAAACCACTTATAACAACAAGTTCCCCTTCTTTAATATTTAGCTCTATATCTTTTAAAATTACCTTATCATTTCCGTCATAAGAGAATTTTTTAATATCTGCTTCTATTACATTCATATTGACCTCCACAATAAGAAAATAGCTAAAAGTAAGAATAGGATATCAAAAAATTTAAAAGTTATTTTATGATAATTAGTCCTTTCCCCTCTATATTCTGCTCCTTTAGATATAATAGATGAAGTCAAAGTTTCACTCACTTGCAAACATTTATAGATAAGAGGGATAAAGTAAAGTTCAAAAGACCTAATAGGATGGAGGGGACTTAATCTTAGTCCCCTTACCTTCATGCCATTCTTTATTTCTTTAATCCTTAACCCCATCTCTGATATAAACTTCATTCCTATAACTATGCTTAGAGCAAACACATTTGGAATGTGTAAAAACTTAAGTGAACTCATCATTTTAAGCGGTGATGTATTCACAAGAATACCGCCAATAATAAATATCGGAAAGAGTTTTAATACGATTTCTACAAGACCTAAAATTGCATTTCCACCTATTCCTAAATCTATAATGGTTAATGTTCTGCCAACAATTAACAAGATAAGAAATGTTGCTAGTTGTTTAATAAATTGTTTTAAGGAAAAAGTTAAAGTTAGAAACATTGATATTCCTATCATAATATAGTAGCCAATATCATCTGTTATAAATAATATAATCGAAAACGCTAAAATTAAAACAAATAAGATTATAGGATTTACAAAACAGTTGTCATCTCTCCTTATTTTTTCCATTACAATATTCCTGATTTTTTACTCTTTTTAAAAAACTTATTATTTATATATAATCCAAATCTTCCTGCTATTAATACCAAGACGATATTAATGCCTATTGAGATTAGCATTGCCTTTGGTGTAAAAAAGGCATCCATAAAGGCAGCCTGTTCTTTAGTAAATACGCTAAAAACTTCAACAATTTTTTCTGGTCCAAGTAGTCTTACAAATGTCATTGCATGCATTGAAATAACAAACATTCCAGCAGATACTGCTAAGGCAACTCTATTATCATTTTTATAGTTACCTATAATTAATTCTGCTACAATAGCTGCGATGGCATTTACTATAAGCATTGGCCAATATCCACTTAATGCATAAAATACACCCAGCAACATGAAAAATATAAAAGCTATTCCTCTTTTTTGTAATTTTTTAGCCATAATTATAAATGGTGGAGCTACTACAAAGGAAGAAAATCCTGCCGCTATATATAAGGATAAAGTTCCTAACATTCCTGTGGCTGTTGATACAGCCATGTTTAATATAAACGCCACTACTGTAAAAATTGTAACTTGTACGATATCTTTTAATTTCATATAAACCTCCAATTTAAGATATATTTTTTCTTTCTGAGTAAACCCTAAGATTTACTTAGCATTATTATCTAAGATAATTCCTATCATTTTTTTTAATGCAAGTTTGTTCTTCACAAAACTTTCTCTTGCATTTAGAACTTCACAACCTAGAATAAATGTGTTAATCAAATCAGTAATTAATTCGATAGCTTCACTTAATTCACCTCTTACATCTTCATCAAATAACATTAGAATACTATCAGATGATGATTTTTTTAGTTTCTTATATAGGTCTTTTAACTTATCGTCATGATTTAATTCCTGCAAAAACATTGCATAAATTGAAACATAGTCACTCTGATATAGCATTTTTTCTAAAATAATCTCAGATAAAACTTCGCTAAAATCCTGACTTGTTTTATTCATCTTATCATAGATTATCTTCTCTCTGTATTTATTTCCTTCTAACATAATGTCGTATAAAATTTCATAGGTAGAACCATAATGATGATACAAACCACCTCTAGAAAGCCCAGTAGCTTCCATAATGTCATTCATAACTGTATTTCTAAACCCTTTTTTTAAAAATACAGCTATTGATGCTTTTTTTATTTGATCCAATCTATCTTTAACATTCATTCGCACTCTAGAAATACTACCGCCTCCTTAAAGACATCTGTGTCGGTATCTTTGAATATTATACCATATTTTTATGATAATCAACTCATTTAATTCTACTCTTTATCATCTCAATTATTATTTCTGGATGCTTACTTAAAGCTTCTGAATGCCCCATATCTTTTATTTCTTCTACTTCTAATTCTTTTTTTATTAACTTTTCTAAATAATTTAAAGAATCTTTTGCGTATATTTCTCTACTTCCAAAAGAAACAGATATGTCTTTCGTAGCTAATTTGTCAGAATTTTTATTTGTTATATCATAACTATATGCAGCTTTAAAGGCACTGTATAAAGTTTCATTGCTTATAGACTTAAATAACATTGGTTTTAATACTTCAATGTCGTTTTCATCATATCCCATGTTATCCCTGATTTCTTTTTGAAGATGATTATTTTCTAATAATCCAATAAATTGTTTTGACATTATATTTGAAAATAATTCAATATTTTCTCCCATATTTATATATTGACCACCATCTAGGATTACTTTTTTTATGTTAACTTCTCCACACAATATCGTTTCAAGAACAATACTGGCTCCTAAAGATATACCATATGCTAGTTCAATATTATCAACTCTTAAATCTTTAATTTCCTTTATTATCCTTGCAGCAACTTGTTCTACAGATTTAATTGGTTCTTCATTGATATTACTATGACCTGGTAAAACAGGTAATAGAATGCAATAACTTGATTTTAAAGATTCTATTATTTCCCTAAAACAATTTTCCCAATAGAAGCCAGCACCATGAACTAGCATAATTTTAGGATTGTTTAAATCACCCGCTATCTTCATTTATAACACGCCCTCCTCATATTCCTTTTTTTCTTTTTTAATATTTACTTTAACATTTTTCAATATCAAATCCCTTTCTATATCTTTAAAGTCTAAAATATCCATTGAATAATATAGCCCATTTTTATAATTTTTCTCCAGGATTTTCTTAACAAGATTAGAACAAATTACAGCACTCATTGTACTGCTTTCTTTACTTTCTACTTCAATCTCAATGTTTTCCATAGAATTTTTCGCAGAAATTATTAGCTTGTTAAAATTATTTTTAGAAACATTTGCTTTAAAAAATGAAATTATATTATCTATATCTTTACTATAACTACCCTCAAGTTTATCAGATTTTAATACTATTTCCTGCATTTTTCGAATAACTTTATCGTCATAAATTTGATTAAACCAATTTGCAGTGTTAACATTAAATTTTTCTGCTACTCTTAAAAATTCTTTGGTAATATAGTTCGATAGCTTATAAATATCACCATTAACATTTACAAATTTAATTCCATCTTCATATACAAGCTCACCATTTTTGTAATAATATAACGCTTTTCCAAACCCAGATAAATTTGTTAAAACAAAGTCTTCAATTGCTGATTTACTGGGAATTTCTTCACTTACATTAAAACCTGAAATAGAATCAACATTTTTTAAACAACTACAAGCATAACTTGCCATAATTCCACTTAATCCAGGGAAATATCCCGAAGATAAAACAAATATGTTGTTATCTAATTCTTCTTTTATTTTATCCTCTAAAAATGATTCACCTGATGGATCTATATATGGAATATTGCATTCACTTGCTATTTTAGCTATCTTTTCTCCATTTTTATATGATGCTCCAGCACAATTTATCAAAATATCGACTTGATTACAAAATTCAGTGACTTTACCCAAATCTTTTATGTCCATCTGTACATAGGTGCAATTTTCTGTATCTTGTTTTTTATTGTTCTTGTAGGTAGCATATAAAGGATATATCTCACTTATAATTTCCACACATTTTGAACCAATATTTCCACTTCCTCCCAATATTCCAATTATCGGATTTTTCATATATTCACCTCTCTTTTAGTAAATAAAAACCAATATGACTTCAATTTTTAGCTTGAATCATTAAATAATTTTATCATCTTGAATATTCCCTATTCATTAATGAATTTTAATATCTTCGTGCTATTTTGTTTTAGATTTTCTCCAGTTAAACAATCAAAATGTTGTCCTGATATACTGCTGTACACTATATTCCCAGCTAAATACTTCTCCCAAGTTTCTTTATCTTCTCCAAAAAATTCTCCATAAAAACTTTTTTCTGTTTCTTCACAAGAGAAAACCCTTACATTCCCGTTATATTTTGGGGGTTTATAAGTTGATACACATCCAAAATTTTGAGAAAAGATGTTAAATAGTGTATTTAACATTTTTATTTCATTATCTAATAAATTTACCTTATCTCTATTTATTGAATTATAAAGATTATTTAGTCTTTCGGAAATTGGAATTGAAGAAAGTCTTTTAAACTCAAGTCCTATATCCTCATACTCTCCAACAAGTCTCTCAAACGACTGTATTTTCAAGTCACCATCTAGATTTTTTACCATATATTTTATACAATCATCAAGTCTTTCATCACTTACAGTATGACCAGCTTTAAAAATATCAGCATTTATTAGCCTAGAAAATGTTCTTTCTAGCAGTAATTCATTTTCTAAACTTGTCTTTAGTGCTATATCGTATTTATTTCTTGATAAACAATGGAAAACTGTTCTTTTTTGTTCTCTTGGAATAGTCGTACTCAATAAAGTTACATCTGATACATTCATATTTTTATTGGTTATATAGTTCGCAGCCTCAATAGCTATCAATCCACCAACGCAATGTCCAATAAGGATATACTTGGAATAACCGAGTTTACATAATACCTCTCCATATTTTTCTCCAAGATTTTTAAATGTATCCTCAGTTTTCATAGAAATATATTCAGCCTCATCTCCAAAAGAAAAGCCCAATACATCTTCGACATCATTACTATCTTTTATAATATAATCTAATAATTCTGTATATGCAGATAATGTTCCTGTCCCTGCGTGAAATAAAACTTTAGCAGTTTTCTTATCATTTTCTAAACTGGATTTTTTTAATATTGATAAAGACTTATCAATCTTTTTATCAATATTATCAAATCTGTTTTGAATTTTTTTGGAAATTTCTCTGATTGTCGGCGTTTGCATCATTTCAGTAAGCAAAGAACTCCAGTCCCAATCTTTTGCTTCTTCTACTTTTTCCAGAATTTCACTTATAATTTGTGCTATTAAAAGAGAGTCTCCTCCTACACTATAAAAGTTTTCATCTAATCCAATAAAAGACTTATTTAGCTCTTTACACCATATATCTTCAATCTTTTTTTCTATCTCTGTCATTTGTGATTTATCAATACTAATATCATCATCTTCTACTTTGAATAAACTTATTATTTCATCTTTGTTAATTTTCCCATTGCTTGTTTTGGGTAAATTTTGTAATATTTTTATATCAGATGGAATCATATAGTTTGGCAAAGAATCATTTAAATGCTCAAATAATTCTGTTTTGTCTATGGTATAATATTCATTTTTAAATCTCGTTACAAAAACACTTTGTCCTGATACTTCTAATAACTCACTACTTGGGAATGCATAAGTTATACTGCCATCATTTCTATCTATAATATCTTCCCATTGTTTTTTTTGAGAAAAATGTTTGTTCGCTTTCTTTTCTTTCATCTTCAAATCCTATCAATCCATCTTTGAATTCCATTGATGTTAATAACATATAACTCATTTTTGTTTCCTCTAATATAATCAAGGTTCCGGAATCTACTAATAGATTTTTTAAGTTTTTGATAACGAAATCTATATTTCTAGAATTGTGTAATACATTTGCACATAGTATTAAATCAAATGAGAACGCATCTAGACCCTGCTTGTAAAAATCTTCATTTATATCAAATATTTTGTATTTTATCCAATCATATTCATGAAATATGTTTTTTGCGTTGTTAAAAAAGAATTCAGAAACATCAGTGAAATAATATTCAACTTTTGAATCTTTTAATTTAGTAATTACATCAATAGTTGTTCCACCTACTCCTGCTCCAACTTCTAAAATCCTAAATGGTTTATTGTTATTTTTCATTTTTTCATTACATAAATAATGTATTTCATTAGCTATAAATCGATTATTGATTCTATTTATTTTATTGTCGTGATATGATGCCAAAGCAGGTTTTAAATCCCCTTTTGGAAAAAGTAAATTTAACGGATCTTCGATTCCTGTTATTAGTTCAGGTAGAGAATCATTAGATTTTTTTAAATAATCAAAAAAATCCTTACTGTAATTAAATTCATTTTCTACTTTATAAAAATTACTCCATAGTTGTTCAAGCGTTTCTCCATTCTCTTCACCTAAATATTGGTATTGTTCCTCATCTAATTGTAATATTTTTTCTTTAACCAAAACATTTAGCCATCTCTTTAATAACTTGTCTAACTTATCAGGTACGTTTATTATTTTTTTAATCTCTTGAATATTATATGTGCTTTTTTGATCAGTAAAAATTCCAAAATGTTGAAATGTTCCTAAAATAGACATCAATGATACTTGGTCAGCACAATATCCCCACTTTATTAGTAAATTAAGATTCATATTCTCTAAGACACTTGATTCTAACTTTTTTAAAAATTCAATTTCATCACAACACAAATAAAGATCATTAGATACATAACTTTTAATCTTAGGAGTAACCACAGCATTTATTCTACCATCTAAAGATTTCCCTTTTGTATATACAACTTGTGCAGAATCTACTTTGTTATAAGAAACAATTGCATCCTCTATTTCTGATAATTCTATTCTATATCCATGAATTTTTATTTGTCCATCTCCAGACTCTCTACCAGTAAAAATAATTAAACCATTTTTTAAATAATAACCTGTATCACCTGTTTTATAAATGATTCCTCCATCTTTTCTTCTTATAAATTGTTCTTTATTTAATTTTTCATCTCCAATGTATCCCTTGGATATTCCCTTACCGCCAATATACAATCCACCTTTAACATAGTCGGGGCAAGGATTTAAATCTCTGTTTAAAATAAAAAATTTTTGATTTGACATAGGATATCCATATGGAACACTAATATCAAACTTCTCATTTTTATCTATATCATAATAGATAGACCAAATGGATGCTTCTGTAGCCCCTCCCATGCTGACAAGCTTCACATTTTCAAAAATATTGTATACTCTGCTTGGTAAATTTGTTGGAATCCAATCTCCCGACAGCATACATAGTCTTAAATATTCACTCTTTTTTATTTTTTCAGATGCCTCTAAATAATTAACTATTAGTTGCATTTGAGCTGGCACAGAGTTCCAAATAGTTACTCTATGAAGCAACATTAAATCATAAATATACTTTGAATTATTTGTTTTATCTGATTCTGGTAGTACTAATGTTCCTCCAATATCAAAACACCCAAATATATCATATACCGATAAATCAAAAGATAATTTCGCTAACCCCAAAAACACGTCTGTTTCTTGTATCCTATATCTCTCATTGACATCAATTATTGTATTCATAGCTGCATCATGCGTTATTCTTACGCCCTTAGGTTCACCGGTAGTTCCAGAAGTAAAGATTACATAAGCATCATCCATATAATATTTCTTTAAATTTAAATCTTTCATGCTACAAAATTCACTTAAAGAAATATTGTGTAAATTTATATTTTTAAATTCAGAATTACTCAACTCTTCATCACATGATAGAACCACTTTAACATCTGCTTTTTTTAGAATCTTGTTTTTTCTATTAATAGGCTGATCTACGTCTATTGGGACATATACAGCGCCACTTAATACAATAGCTAGTACAGATGCAATCTGCCACTCATTTTTTTCAATATTAACTGCTATTCTATCTCCATATCCTATTTTATTGTTTTTTAATACTTCCATTATCGAACTAACATACAAGCTTAATTTTCTATAAGAATAAGTATGTCCCTTGAAAACTAGAGCTGTTTTCTCTGGATTTTTATTTAGCATTTTTAAAAATCCATCTCCTAAAGTTCTTTTTGGAAAATTTCTTTGTGTTGAATTAATATCATTTCTAACTTGCAGAATATTTTCAGGTAATTCCACTGGATTTTTCAAAACTAGAATTTTATGCGGATTTTTACATAGTCCCTTAATTATATTTACAAAACCTGCGAACATTTCATCAATAACAACTTGATCAAACACAAATTTTCTAATATCCCAATTTATTCTAGCTCCTGTCCTTTCCTCTGCTAACTGACAATCAATATAAACTTGAGGTGTTTGGCTGATTTTATAATTGACTTTTCGCTTTAGCAATACGTCATTTTCATTTGACAGACCAACTGTGCTTGTAAAAACTAACGGCACTACAACACTCTCACCTTTTAATCTGCTAAGCATTCTTAACACTTCAACTCCAGAAAATGAGTTATGCTCCATATCCATCCATAAATTCTTTTGTAGATTTATTATCCTATCTTTAAATGTTAATTTACTGTCTATGTCTATTGCTGATACATTCACATCCGTAAAATCTCCCACTATTTCATTAATATCTTTTATATTTAAAGAACTCCTCTTAAATAAAGTGGTGTTTATGCAAAATTTATTTGTGCCTGACCAGTAATATACTATTTCTGACAATACTGACATAACCAAAGCCGAAACTGTTACACCAATATTTTTTGACAAATCAGAGAGTTTACTCCACATGTCTTCATTTAAAAATATACTTTTTTGAAGAAAAGAGCTATCTTCTATATCTACAGTCTTTAGTGTCGGTAAGAATGGTGCGTTTCCCATATTTCCTATCTTATTTTCCCAATATTTTTTATCTTCTTGGCTATTAGCACTTTTATTTTGTTTTCTCCCTTTTTCATATATAACGATATCTCTATAGCTATTAGAATTACACACTTCTTTTTCGGGGTTATAATAAAAATCTTCTAAATCTTTCAATATGATATTCATGCTTATATAGTCAGCAACTATCATATCAACAGAAAAGTGAAGCAACGTTTTTTCATTTATTTTAGTTATTGCAATATCACACATTGGCCATTCACCAATTTTATACTGTTTGTTGGCTAATTTCTCCCTCAAAACTAATTCTTTTTCATCTATTGAAAAATTCTCTTCAACTTCAACAAATGGTACATCCTTTTGTACTTTTTGTTTACCATTCTTATATATGATTGCTCTAAGCATATCGTGTTTTTTTATGACTTTATTCCATGCTATCTCTATTTTTTTCTTATCTAAAAGCTCGTTATATTCAATTTCCATATACCCATGGCAACCCACACCACCCAATTCAAATGCTTTATTTCTTCCCAATAAATATGAACTCTGTATTTCTGTTAAATCAAATTCTTCATAACGATTTACATCGTCTCTTTTAAAATATACATTTCTTTCTTTATCCAAATATTCTAAAAGCATTGATTTATTAATCTTAAGTTGTTCTTTTAATTCATCTGTTAAACTCCCCTTAGGTGCTTTAAACTTTACGTTACAACCCTCTTTCCAAACAACTATATTTTTATTGTTTAAAATATCTAGTAATTCTGTTATACTCATTAAATCCATCCTTTCTTTTATTAAATTGAATAAACTTCTATATCTTCAAGAATTTCATCAATCTTATCCGATATTCTTTCTATTGTTAGATTTGTAAATATTAAGTTCATTGAAATTTGGTTTTCTAATTTAAAAACCCTTTTAATTTCATTGATTATACCCATAGCTTTTAAGCTATCACCTCCAATTTTAAAATAATTATCATAAATAGATATTTCTCTCATATCTAGATGCTTTTTCCATATAGCAATTATTTTGTTTTGTGTTACTGTTAGATTTATTGCATCAACTCTCGACTTTTCAGCTACAGGTGCATAAATACTTTTATGCTTATTATAATTAAAATTACACTCTTTATACTCTCTATATTGTAAATAATTATTTGAAATTTCATTTTTTGCAATCCAATCATCATATTTAGTTAGTCTTAAAAGTTGTTCTTCTAAAGAATTTAACATATCATCTAACATTTTTTCAGGGAAAAGTTCATCTACACTGTCCCAGCATAATACTAAATCTCCATCTTTTATATAAGATTGGAAATCTAACCATACTCCTGGGGTTTGTGATACCATATATGTAATTTTGCCCAAAGCTTTACTTGAAGTTTCAGTTTCTAGTGGATAATCTATGTTGCACGCAAAAACTACAGGTGAAACATTAAGACTTGTACCCTGTGATTTCGATATATCTCTTTGAACTTGTACTCCACTATAAGATGAATGACTAGCATTGTCTATAAAGGTTTCGCTTATTCTATTCAAAGTTTCTAGGAAAGAAGTATCATTTTTTCTTTCATGTTCTACTAATAAGATATTTGTAAAGTCTGCCACCATATCTTTCAGGTTTTCGTTTGAAAGATCTCTATTAAATAATGGTAAGTTTATAAAAAACTTATCTTGGTTAGTCCATCTTTCTAGAATTAAAGCATATGCAGTTAATAAAACCATCGATGGAGTAGATTTATAGCTTGCTGCAAGCTCTTTTATTTTGCTCCATTTATCTTTTTCAATAACTCGTTTTCTTCTAGTAAATCTCGTTTCTTTAATTTGTTCAGGAGCTTTCTTTAATGGTAAATTAGGTCTTTCTATCTCAAATGAGTCTATTTTTTCTTTCCAAAACTCTTGGTCTTTTTTATAAATTTCAGAGTCTACTTCAAGATTGTTTATATAGTCTTTAAAGGTATAAGTGTTTAGATTGTCTAATTCTTTTCCTAAATACAATTCTCCTAATTCTTTCAAAAGAATACTCATACTCATGACATCGGCAACAAGTAAATCTAAATCAAAGAAAATTTTATTTCTATTCTGTGACAGATTTGCAAGTTTTAATCCTGCGACTTCTCCCATTTCTACTCTGAGTTTTCTATGCGATAAATTTTTTCGTATTTCATCTAATCTAATTTTTCTTTCTTTTTCATCTAAATTAGATAAGTCAAAAACTTCAATTTCTTCACTAAAAGGTTTATCTAATATTTCTTGCTTTCCATCTTCTGTGAATCTTGTCCTGAGCATTGGATGTCTATATTGAAGTTTATTCCACGCATCATTCAATCTTTTATAATCTATATCTTTTCCATCTATTTCAATATAGGCATGACAACCCACTCCACCTAGAGTTTGATCATCACTTCTGCCTATAAAATAAGAATATTGAACATCTGTTAGATTGAATGAATCATTGCCATCATTTGATTTCTTATTATCTTTTGAATGTTTCTTAATAATTTTTGAATTAGCTACTAGGTCAAACCATGAATTAAGTGTAGGATTCTCAATGAGCTTTGCGAAGGATATTCTAAGTCCTTCTTTTTTAAGAATTCCTGAAAGTTGCATTACTTGCATGGAACTCAAGCCTTTTTCTATTAAATTGTCATTTTCTTTTATGTCTGATTTCTTCAAGGTATCTTTTAACCATTTTTCAATTATTAGTTTAATTTCTTTTCTTGCATCAAATTCCATGTTTTGCTCCTTTCACTCTATTCTTTTTAATTTATTTCTATCAATTTTCCCCAAAGCAGTTAGCGGCCATGAATCTATATATTGTATAGAATCTGGCAATTTAAATTCCGCTACATTCTTATTTGCTAGAAATGTCCTAATATCTTCTAATGAGAGTTCGTCCTTCTCATCTTTTAATATGAATACTCCTATTTTTTCTCCCAAAAGTTCATCAGGTACTCCTACAACTTGAACGTCTTTAATATTTTCATTTGATAGTAAAATGTCTTCAATCTCAGAGGGATTTATCTTTTCTCCAGCCCTATTTATTGTTTCTGAAATCCTTCCAACTACTTGGTAGTTCCCATCTTTTAGTTTTCTTGCCTTATCTCCCGTTTTGAAGTATAAATCTTTACTTATACACTTTTTATTTACTTCATCTAAATTATAGTAACCATAAATTGTGTAAGGTCCTCTAACTATTAGCTCGCCATATTCTTCAGTCAAAACTTCAGTATCATTTTCATCAACTATTAATATCTCATCAAATTTACTTATAGGTTTTCCTTGGACTGTAAAAGAAGTTTTGTTATCGTCACCTAAAGAAGTTGTCATTATTAAACCTTCAGCTATCCCGAAAATTTGTTGCAACTTGCACTTAAATTCTTTTTCTATTTTCTCAGCAAGTTTTTCTTCTAGTACTGATCCTCCAACTTGAAGAACTTTTAATGAGGATATATCGTAGTCATCATCTTTTAAGAAATCTATACATATATTTGCCATAGCAGGAACAAGACCTGTTATAGTTACTCTTTTTTCTTCTATTAAAGGTAAGATTTCATCAGGGCTTGTAACAGGGCATAATATAACTTTTCCTCCTATAGAAAATGTTCCTAAAATTCCTGGACAGCAAAGAGGGAAGTTATGAGCTATCGGTAAGGATGCTAGGTATACGCTGTCCATATTCATATTACATCTCTTTGCAGTTTCTTTTGCTACATAGATATAATCGCAGTGTCTCCTTGGTATCAATTTTGGTATCCCAGTTGTACCACCCGATAAAAGTAATAATCCTATCTCTTTATAATTGATCTCTATTTGTTGAGATAAATAATCTTTATCATCAAGATTGTAAAAATTTTTATATCCTTGATTATCTCCAAGAATATAAACTTCAAAATCTATATTTAATTCTTCCTTTACTTCTTTTATCATATCAACATATGAAAAGCCAAGATATTTATCCTTAGCTATATATGCTTTTGCCCCTGATTTTTCTAATATTCCCTTTATTTCATTTTTCCTATGTGCTGGAAGTGATAATACTGGAATCACACCAATCTTAAACATGGCAAAAAGGATAATAACAAATTCGTGACAATTAGGAAGTTGAAGAACGATTCTATCTCCCTTTTTAAATCCAGCTTTCAATAAACCATTGGCATAATGGCAAGCTTTTCTATTTAATTCTTGATATGAAAGTTCAACATCTCCATCTACTAAGGCAATTTTATCCCCATATTTTTTAGCACAATCTTCAATAAATTCTCCTAAGGTCATATGCGGCCATACTTGTTCATCATAAATTTTTTCTAATTTTTCTTTTAATTCAATGTTCATTAATTTTCCTCCAAGCATATTGCCCCGAAATATTTGTCATCATAATTTAATGGCTGTAATCTAATTATTATATTGTTTTTATTATCGCTAATTTCTATAACTTTATTTCCATAAGAAATTATTTCAATTTCTTTCAAATTTCTTATAATACCAATCCCATCACATTTAAGATAGGCTTCTTTTGCAGTCCAATATCTATAGAAACTGATTATGTTGTTATCTATATTTATTATTTCATCTTTAGTGAAACAATTTTCTAATATATCCTTAAACTCAAATTTATAATTTATTTTTTC
Source organism: Urinicoccus massiliensis (assembly GCF_900120405.1). Lineage (GTDB taxonomy): Bacteria > Bacillota > Clostridia > Tissierellales > Peptoniphilaceae > Urinicoccus > Urinicoccus massiliensis. The sequence goes on from NZ_LT635492.1 coordinate 830,722, forward strand.
AACATCTACTCCTACTTCTCTTTTAAAAAAAGCTAACAGGACTAAGCCTTCAGTATGTGAGATGTTAAACTTTAATCCTAGAGTGCTTTCTACGTAGGGTTTATTATTTTTATCTCTTTTGACTGTTAAATCATCAATTTCTTTTTCTAGTAAACCTTTTAGGGCTAAATTAAGTATTGCCCTTGATACTAGATAATTAATTTTTGCTATTTCTGATTTATAATCTTCTAATTTTATTATCTCCTCTTTAGTTAAGTAAGGAAGTAATTTTTCTTCTAATAATTTATCTGTATAAGCCTTAATTAGTATTAAATTATTACTAGCTAATTTATCTTTTAAATCTTCTAAAGTAAGAAAATCATTAATTTTTCTTATTTCATATTCTTCAATTTTCATTTACTTTTATAAACTCTTTTATCTCTTTAATGACACTTTCAGGAGATGTATTGACAAACATATGCTTGCCATCGATATATCTATAAGTGAATTCTTTTGTGGTATAATCTTGCCATTTTATAAGTTCATCTAAAGTCATTTCTTGATCTTTATCTCCCATAAGACCTAGTATAGGTGATTCTAATTTCTCAAATTTTGTGTCTTGATAGTCTTCATCTATTACAAAATCTGACCTAAGTGTTGGCAAGAAAATAGAAATTAAATCCTTATTGTCTAAAATTTCTTTTGGTGTTCCTTCATATCTTCTCAAGCCTTCTATAAATCCGTCATCGTCAAGATGATAAATTGGATGAGGTTCTTTATATAATGGAGCACGCCCTCCAGATATAATTATTCCTCTTGGATTTATGTAATCCGAATTTTTAATTCTTAATGCAAGTTCATAAACTATTTTTGTTCCCATACTGTGTCCAAATAAATAATAAGGTTTTCTAAAATCAAAACTTTCTTTCATGTCTTCAAATAAACTATCCACTAAGATGTTAATGTCACTTATAGCCTTTTCAGAAAACCTGTTTTCTCTTCCTGGATACTGGGCAACAAATAATTTTATATCTTCAAACTCATCTTTCCATCTTCTAAAGGCAGACACTCCTCCACCTGCAAACGGGAATATAAAAAGATTTGCTATTATATTATTTTCATTAATTTCTTTACTTAGTATTTCAAAGTTTTTTGACATAAATTCACCTTTTTATTTATTTTCTGTTAGTATTGGCTAACTCAAAATTATTATATACCATTTGATAGCTTTTATCAATAGCTTTGAGATGTTTTTAAAAATATAATTTTAAAAATAAAAATAGCATAGACATCTCATTATGCGAGTCATCTATGCTATTTACTATAAATTATAATCGAAATGTTTTTTTAATTTTTCAAAAGTTTCATCAGAAATAACATGCTCTATAAGACAAGCTTCGTCTTCAGCATTTTTTGCATCTATTCCAAGTCTTATAAATACGTCCGTCAAATATTTATGCCTTGTATACATTTTTTCGCAAAATATTTTTGACTCCTCTGTTAAACGAATTATTTTATCTTCACCATAAATAATCAGCCCTTTATTTTCAAGTTTTTTTAGCATTCTTGTAACAGTAGGTCTTTTATATTCTAAGTAATTAGCAAGATCCATATTTCTTACTTCCTCTTTTTCCAAAGATAAAATATATATAGCTTCTAAATAATTTTCCTCTGCAAATTCCCTGTGTAGAATAGATTACCCCTCCCTCAAAATAAAAATAATTAGATCCAAATTTAGTAAATACGAAATTCAAGAACTTAGAATATGATTTCCTTAATATTTACACTATTTCATTATACTTATAAAAATCCTTATTTAAAAGTAATTTTTAGAATATTCCTTGAAGTTTATCTTATATTGTTTATTAACTTCAATAAATGCGGTATAATTAATAAAACTGAATAAACGCTTATAACTCTAATAGACCAAGCACATAAAACAATCCCATTTCATCCCTAATATCTATAATTTTATCATAGATGATTAGGTTCATTTTTAAGAACTATGCTTAAAGCTGTTCTTATACTATTAGTATATGAGCAAGCACAGTAAGTGCATATGCACTTACTAAAAATGAAATAAGAATACTACGATTATATCGCTTATTTTTTTCCATTTTACTTGTTGGGGAATATCCCCAAACCCCTAAATTTATAATAATTAAATTCAGCAACAAACGCTTATAATAGCTTCAACGTAAACTTGAATATTATCTCAAAAAGTGATAAAATATAAGCAATAAAAAATTAAATCAGGAGATTTCCAGACGAAATATATAGAATAAATTAAACCTGTAAGTCAAGTTATCCTACTTGAATTTACAGGTTTTTCTTTTTTATTTCGATTAATAAATTTATTAGGAAGAGGAACTTCAAGGAAGTTTACTACGAGATCTATCTATATAATTATTATCACATAAGAAAGAGGGATTGTGAACAAAATGTAGTATTTATTATTACAACTACAATATACGAGGAGGTTAAATTATGACAAGTAGATTTAGAAATAACGGAATCTATTTAATGTTATCTGATGAGGAGTTAGAATTGCTAAATGAAAAATATAAAGCATCTAAGTGTAAAACTCTTAGGCAATTTATTATGAAATGTATTTTAGAAAAAGATATTTATGTATTAGATATGGATGTCTTTCGTGAAATGTCAACAAATATAAGTCGTACTTCAAATAATATAAATCAAATTGCTAAAAGGGTAAATACTACATCAATCATATATAAAGATGATGTAGAAGATTTAAAAAGCTTATTAGAAAATCAAGCAAAAGATATTTTCTCTATCCGTAAAAAAATATACTCTCTTACTAATTCTAATAGCATAAATACTGAGAAAGAATAATGGCAATTACTAAAATTCATCCTATAAAATCCACTTTGAAAGCAGCACTTGATTATATTATGAATAGTGATAAAACAGATGGAAAAATTCTAATTTCCTCCCTAAACTGTAACCCTATAACTGCTCATTTAGAATTTGAACAAACAAAAAGAGAATGTAATTCTAAAGCAAAAGTTTTGGCAAGACATTTAATTCAATCTTTTTTCCCCGGAGAAACTACTGCTGAAGAGGCTCATCAAATAGGTATAGAACTATGCGATAAAATCTTAAAAGGAAAGTATGAATATGTTCTTACTACCCATATAGATAAGGGACATATTCACAACCATATACTATTTAATAATGTTTCTTTTGAAACTGGTAAAGCATATCAAAGTAACAAAAAAACTTACCACCAAATTAGAAATCATAGTGATGATTTATGTAGAAAGTATCAGCTATCAGTTATAGATGAAGATTATGTTAAATTTAAAGAAAAGTATAAAACCAATGGAAAATCCTACAAAGAATATATTGAATTTAAGAAAGGAAAATCTTGGAAACATAAACTTCAAATTTCTATCGATCATGCTATTAATAAAGCAAATAGCTATGAGAATTTCTTAAAGCTTATGGAAGAATATGGATATGAAATTAAAATCGGAAAATATCTTTCTTTCAGACATAAAAAACAAGGAGAAAAGGGACGATTCATTCGTGCGAGGGAAACTACCCTTGGAAAAGATTATACAAAAGAGAAAATAAAAGAAAGAATTGAAAATAAGGTAAATGAAAATTACAAAAATAGTGAAGTATATTATTCTAAGAAATCTTATAAGAAACTTGATAATATAATAGACATAGAAAGCAATGAAAAGGTTAAATCTTCTAAAGGTTATGAAATATGGGCTAAAAAGCATAACATGAATACTATGGCGAAGACCTTAAATCAGCTTAGAAAATACGGCCTATCATCTAGTATTGATTTGGAAAATAAACTCCAAGAAGAAGCTGTTAATAGGCAAGAAATCCTAAATAAGATTAAAGATGTTGAAAAAGTTATGAGCGAAATTTACGCAGCTATTGAAGACATTAACACTATAAAAATAAATAAGGTTATCTATAAAACCTATAAAGAAAACTCAAATGATAAAGATTTTTATAGTGAATATAAGCCTCAAATTATCGCATATGAAAAAGCAATAAATACTTTAGAAAAGTGTCAATATAAAAATCTAAGTATAAAAGAGTTGTCAAAATTATATGATGAATACAAAAATAAAAAAGATATTCTTATGGATGACTACGCCAACGAGAATATATTGATAAATGAATTAACCCAATTAAGAAAGAATACTGATAAGTATATTTATAATGAATTATATAAGTAAGGATCTGGTGTATCAGCTTCTTCGGATAGATTTTGAGCTGATATTTTTTCAATATAACCCACCATTTTTCCTTAAAGACAACCAATAAAAAAATACAGGAGGCAGACTAAAACCTGCCCCCTATAATCTTTTACCTTTCTATGCTATTATCCTTTTTCTTCTTTTCATCCACTTTCATATCCCCTTTAGTCTTAAATTCCTTTAATTTCCCTAGTGTTGATGCTTTTGCTTTAGTATGCTCTTTAGCTTTTAATAACTTTGCAGAGTATACTTTTAGACTTGTGTATTCCTTATTATCCTTTCCCATACTTTTCTTTTCTTTGCCAAATAGGTGTACAAAATCTCCTTTTTTCAAATTTTTTACTTGATTGATTTTATCATTATAGGCGTAGCAGCTGATGAATTTTGCATTTCCTTCCTTGTCATTTTCAGCAATAGAAAAGGAGGCTACTTTAAAGTCCCTCCCATCTTTTGATTTTAAATCTTTAATTTCTATATCAGTTGCTATATTTCCATCTATATTTAATGTATCCTTCTCTTTATTATCTATATCTCTCATCTCTTTATCTCCTTGTTCTTGATTAACTTCTAAGTTTTCTTTTAACTCTTCTTCATCTATATATTCAATAAACTTTTCATCAATAAGCCCCATAACTGAATCGTTCATATAATTATCATAGGCATCATTAAGAACATTTTCATTTTCTACTCCTGTTTCAAGAGATATAATACCTTTTACAAATTCTTTATGATTATATTCTGCTAAAAAATCTATTGTATTTTTCATGCTTTCAAAATTTGTATTTTCCATATTTGCTATTGTTTTTATATCACTTGCATATCTAACAGAATCCCATTCATACTTTCCACTTTCTTTATTAAATTCTACTCCTGTGGCTAAAATAAATTGATTTCCGTCAAATAAAGTAGCTTGATTATCTTTCACATCCAATACCATAGTGTCTCCAAATTCAGTTTCAATTACATTTCCCTTTTTTATATTCATTTTTATTCCTCCATTTCTATTTTTATCTTTCTTATCTATTAAATCTTTTATTTCTTCTTCCTTTCCATCACTAATAATAAATTGTTTTATTTCTTCAACTGTTGGATCATCAATTGTAGTCTGAATAAATTCAACTAATTTATCTTCTGAATCGGCAAAATTTTTAATTCCATATTCAACTATATTGTTGATTATTCTCTGAGTATTACCATCAAAAGAAAATTTTTCTCGAATAAATTCATTAAAGCTATATCTATCAAATTCCATATTCTTTGTCCTCTAATAATCTGATTTAAAGTTTTATCTGCCACATGGTTCACTATTATTTATTTCTTTTATATTATTATTTACTGATAAATTCCCCTTATATTCCTTTAATTTATCCATAATAGAATTTTTTTCTTTCCTTTCAAAATCTCCTATTTCCTGCACTTTACTATCTCTAAAGTCAGCATCATTTCTATCTATTATTCCATCTAAATCCATATCTTTAGATAATGGATCATAGAAGTTGCCATCATCATCTATTTCAAGTCCCATTACTTCTCTCAGTTTTTCTTCATTTACTGATACAAGCTCACTAAAATCCCAAAAGCCAATAGATGTCTTTATCTGTACTAGCTCTTTTAAATCACTTGCATCTAAGGGATCATAGGTGTATTGAAAGCTGTCAATTAGGCTATTATCTACATAGGTGTTCATCTTGTAATTTATTAAATCTAAACTTACTTGTATTTCATGTTTTTCATCTGGTGTAGTTGTATAAGCTATTCCTATATCTGTTAAGTCAGGAAATATAGTATCAAAGTCCTCTAACCTGTTTTCTTCATCATATTCTCTGTTAAGGAAGTCTATCAATTCTTCCTTTACTTCTTCTAGTAATGGATTATCTTGGCTTATATCTTCACTTTTTCCCATATCTAGTAAATTATTTACTTCTGCAAGTCTTAGTGTCTTATCCTTTAAAAGTTCAGCTTGTGGAAATGTCTTTTGTATTTCAATTTTAGCTGTTTGAAATTGCTCTTCTATATCTTTTAGTTTTGAAATTGTATTTTCTAATCTTTCTGGTAATTTATCCAATACATTATCCATTCTTGTTATATTACCTATTTCATCTGTTCCAAACTCTCCTCTATATTCTCCCTTACCTTTTAATATAAAGTTATATTTATTGAAAAAAGAATCATATTTTATGGATAAATCAAAATTTCTATATTCACCTATTTTTTCTCCATCTTTATCCATTTCCCTATATATTTTAACTCCCTTAATTTTGTTCAACAAAAACTCTCCAGCTATTTTCTTATCTATATACTTCTTTCCGTCAATAATTAGAGAGGTAAATTTATTATCTTCTTTTAAATTTTTATCTACTTCTCTATAAGGCTCAACATTTTTAATATCTTCCTTTAAGTTCTCTATCCTTTCTTTTAATCTTTCTATTTCCTTTGGATAAAATTTAACTACTTTATCTTCCAGCTTGTAAAGATTTGATTTAAAATTGGACTCTAGCATTTTAAGTTTAGAAACTTCAACATCAAGGTCCATCTTCTCCTTTATTAATGGATTTCCTGTTGCAAGAGCTTTGATTTCGGCATAGTTTAATGTGGCTTCGTCTACATCTTCTGCAACTCTTACAGGAGTCTTTGAAGTCATAATTTGGGAAATATATTTTTGTTTATTCTCTAAGGTTTGAAATAGGTAGGCATCAAAAGTATTTTCTGTTACATATCTAAATATATGGACTTCCTTATTCTCATTTCCCTGCCTCACAATCCTGCCTGCTCTTTGAGAAAGATCAGCAGGTCTCCATGGTATATCAAGATCGTGAATTGCAATTAGTTTGTCTTGGGCATTAGTACCTGCTCCCATTTTCTGTGTTGAACCAAGTAAGACTCTTATTTCTCCCCTTCTTACCTTATCAAAGATAGCGTCTTTTTCCATATTGTTTTTTGCCTTATGAATAAATTCTATTTCCTCTTCAGGTACTCCCATATCTATAAGTTTTGTTTTAATATCATCATAGATATTAAAATCACTACTTGGTGTAGACATATCACAAAATATTAATTGAGCAGATTTTTTATCTTTATATTTATCCCAAATGCTAAATACATTTTTTATACAGGTATTTACCTTACTATTAGGAACATCAGGAAGTAAAGGATTGATTAATCTTTGGTCAAGTGCCATTTTCTTTCCGTCATTTGTAATCAAAAGCATATTATCAACGCTTGCGTCCACTTCCTTATTTCTAACCTTATCTGCTCTCTCGGAAAAAGTTTCAAGAATTTCTTTTTGTTCTTCGGTAGGCTTTGTTTTTATAGTTTCATAATGGGCAATTGGTGTAGGAAGATTTAAAACATCAGCTGTTTTAATATCCATAAATCCTTTTACAGTATTCATAAGTTCAGGAAGATTATAAAATTTTGCAAATCTGGTTTTGCTCCTATAACCATTACCCTCAGGATTTAATTCTATTGCCGTTATTGTTTCTCCAAAAGTAGATGCCCAAGAATCGAAATGTTGCAATTTCATCTTTTTTAATTCATCATACTGTAAATATCTCTGCATGGTATAAAGTTCAGCCATACTGTTACTTACTGGTGTACCTGTGGCAAATACTAATCCTTTATTATTAGTTATTTCATCCATATAGCGGCATTTCATAAGCATATCTGATGATTTTTGTGAATCTGTAGAAGTAATTCCTGCTACATTCCTCATTTTAGAAAATAGATAGAGGTTTTTGTAGGCATGGGCTTCATCTACAAATAACTTATCTACTCCCAGTTCCTCAAAGGTTACAACGTCATCTTTCTTATAATCAGCATTTAGTTTTTCTAACTTTGTCTCTAATTTTTTCTTTGTTTTTTCTAATTGCTTTACAGTAAATCTTTGATCCCTTTCTCTTTTATATTCATCTATATAGTCAATGATTTCATCAATTTGACCTTGCAATTCATATTCTTGTCTTTCTTTTGATATAGGAATTTTTTCAAATTGACTGTGCCCTATAATAACAGCATCAAAACTTCCTGTAGCAATACGACTACAAAATCTTTTTCTTCTATCTGGTGTAAAATCTTTTTCTGTAGCACATAATACATTAGCTCCTGGATAAAGTTCATTAAATTCTCTTCCAAATTGCTCTACAATGTGGTTAGGAACAACAAACATTGACTTATTACTCATACCAAGTCTTTTTGACTCCATGGCTATACCTATCATTTCAAAGGTTTTTCCTGCTCCTACTTCATGGGCAAGTAAAGTATTTCCACCAAACAAACCTCTTGCTATGGCATCTTTTTGATGTACTCTTAATTCTATTTCAGGATTCATTCCCTCAAAAGTAAGATTAGATCCATCATATTCCCTTTGTCTTATGGAATTGAATCTTTCGTTATAATCTTCTACTAATCTATTTCTTCTTTCCACATCATCAAATATCCAGCTTTTAAATTCTTCTTTTATCATCTCTTGCTTACTTCTTGCAAGCATTGTTTCTTTTTGATTAAGCACAGATTTTTTCTTTCCATCACTGTCTTCTACTTTGTCAAATACCTTAGTATCTCTTAAATTTAAAGTATCTTCTATCAATTTATAGGCATTTACCCTATTTGTACCATAGGTAAAAGAAGCAAGGTCATTGTCCCTATCAGAGCTTTTTCCTTCAACTCTATACTCTCCTGTAAAGTCAGAATACTTAATATCTATATTCCACCTTGATGAAACTGGTGTTTTCAACAAGTCAAACATAAATTTTTTGTAATCTTGTTCCGGTATCCATGTTGCGCCCATTCTAACTGTAATTTCACTTGCATCTAGTGCTTTAGGCATAACTTCCATTAGTTTTGCTTTTTGAAAATGTAACTTTTTTAACTCTTCTTCTAACACCTCTCTATCTGCTGAATTTTCTTCCTTTTCTAATTCTCTTTCAATATTTTTAATATAAGAGTCTACAACTTTAATTTTATCTCTTATATTTCCTGACAAGTATTCATCAGCACTTACGTAAGGTCTTGAAAAATCTCCTAGCTCATTAGCAGACTTAAATGGATTTATATCATTAGGTTCAAAGGAATCTAAATTTAAAAATATTTCTCCCTTTAATTCTTCTATTAATTTATCTCTTGTTTTTCCTGTCAATTCTTCCATATAATCAAAATTTATTTTACCTTTTTGACTAATAGAGAGTACCAGAGCATCTATTGCCCTATCTGTATGATCTATTATTACAGCTTTTTTTATAGTTCTCTTGTTAAAGATATCAGATTTTCCTATAAAGTTTCCTTCTTTATCTAATTTTTCCAAGGTTGAAATCAAGGAAAAATTGGAATCTTCTCTAAATAACTTTTTACTAGCTTTTGAATTTAACCTCCCATATTTTTTTGAAAATTCATCATATAGGCTATTTAGTTTTTCTTGTTCTTCTTTTATCTCTTCATCTAAATAATCTTCCTTTTGAAAAGTGATTACATTTCTCAGACTTGCATTTAATTTTAAATACTCTTCTACCTTTCCCTTATCCTTTTCATTTAAGGATACTTTTTGCATAATAGAATTTTCTCTAAAATATATTTCATCATCTACTAGAGCAAATGAATAATTTTTAACACTATCATCGGCAGGTATTAGTTTTTCTCCCAAGTTTTCATCTATTTGAACCTTTTCATATTTTCCTTTAATATTCTTTATGGCTAATTTTAGTCCTTCTTCTAAGGAAACATCTTCTCTTTCTATACAGGAAAGACTTGTTCCAAATCTTGATGATATTTCTTCCATAGTCCCTATTACCATATCTGGATTATCAACAAAGTATTTATTGTAACTTAATCCTTTTTCATCTTTATCTAACTTAACCCAATCTTCATCTATCTTTAAAAGTCTATCTCTCTTTTTTAAGAAAATTATATCCGAGGTTACTTCTGTACCGGCTTGTCTTTTAAAAGTAGTATTTGGTAATCTTATAGCTCCTAAAAATTCTGCTCTTTCAGATATATATCTTCTAACGTCTTCACTCTTTTTATCCATTGTTCCCGATGATGTAATAAATGCGATAATCCCTCCATCACGAACTTTATCTAATGATTTAGCAAAAAAATAATCGTGAATAAGAAAGTTATTTCTTTCATACTCACGATCTGCTACTTTAAATTCTCCAAAAGGAATATTTCCTATGGCAACATCAAATAAATTATTGGAAAAATTTGTATCTTCAAAGCCTTTAACTTGTATATTAGCATTAGGATATAAGTGTTTAGCAATTTTACCACTAATACTATCTAACTCTACTCCATAAAAGTCTGACTCATTCATTTCTTCAGGTAGATTTCCTATAAATCTTCCTGTCCCAGCACTTGGTTCTAAGATGTTACCTTTTTTAAATCCAAAATTAGAAAGAGTTTCATAGATAGAGTCTATAACTAATTTAGGAGTATAAAAAGCTGTTAGGGTAGATTCTCTTGCTCTATTATATTCTTCACCAGTTAAATTTTCTTTTAAGAAATTTCTCGCATCAAGCCACTGACCTTCCTTTTCTTCATCAAATACATCAGCAAGTCCTCCCCAGCCTACATACCTTGCTAAAATTTCCTGTTCTTCCTTTTTTGCAAATCTATTTTCTTTCTCCAAAGTCTTTAAGACACTTATAGCTTCTATATTATTCTTTAGCCTTTGAGAAGGCGCTAAGCTTTCTTCTTCATTTAAGATTTTATAGTTTTCTAAAGAAACTTCAGAAATCCCTTCTATATTTTCTCTATCAGTCTTTTTGTCTTTTTTAACTTCTTCTTCGTTATTATTATCAATATCTTCTAAGCTGATTTGTTCTACTAGTTCCCCTTTATCAATAGATTGTTTTTCTTTTTCGCTAGATTTATATACTTCTAAATCAAGATTTTTGTAGTCATTAAAAAGAATTGTTTCACTTCCGGTAATAAAACCATTCATTAGTCCTGTGCTATCTTCTAATTCTATAGTTTTAGGACTTGTAGTATCGTTAATGGCAGTTATAGTGTATTCTTTTCCTTTGTATCTAACACTCATACCTTCTTTAAATGGATTTTCTTCTTGCCTTGTTCTATCATTTTCAATTTGCTGATTTAAATATCCATTTAAAAGCACTTCTCTATGTTTATCATCAAGTAAATAAGGTAAGTTACTTAATATGTCCTTATAACTTTTATATTTTATAGCTTGATTAGAATTTAAAATATACCCATTGTATCGTAAATTTTGTTTAAGAGATTTCCCCTTAACATCTAAGATTAGCTCTACCTTATACCCTTCTTTTCCATCTATAATATTTTCTGGTTTTTTTAATAATCCATCTTCTATTTTCTTTGACAGTAGTAAGTATTCTTCATTTTGAGGATCAAAATAGTATTCTCTTTTTTCTTTGATATCCTTATCTATTAACTTGGAAAGAACTTCTTTTTTATCTCTTATTTCTTCAATTTTTGATTTTTCTTCTTGAGATAAATTTATATTAAAAGTAATTTTATTTTCTTCATTTATGTGTGCTAAATTTTGATATGCTCCATTGATTTCAAGATTTTTATTAAAAACATATATATCATTATAGTAATCTGGAAATTGCTGATTAAAGCTTTGAACATCTATATCATAGCCTTCCTCAAATTTTGTAACTTTATCATCAGTAATTTCAAATAAACCTTCCCTTTCCAATTCTAATACATCATTTAAATTTGTAAGGTTTACTTCTTTCATTTTGACAGTAATTTCATCAAACAAACTGTCTATTTTTCTGCTATCCTCAAAAGATTTCCCTTTATATAAATTGTAGATCTTTCCTTGTGAGTTTTCCTTTCTTGGATAAACTCTAATTCCTGTTTCTTCTAGTTCTATATCCTTTGTTTTCTCTTTATCTACTAAAGCATAATAATATCCTACTTTTACTGCTAATTTATCTTCTACAATCTCTTTTGTTAATTTTTCTTCTACTTCATTTCTTAATACTTCTAAAGCTTTTAAATTGCTTCCTTTAAAGGAATGTGAAAATAGTTTTAAGTCCTTATCAAAATAGGCATCATATGAATAATATGTTATTGGATTATGGTTATTATCATATCCACTGGAAATATCTTTTATTTTTAAATATTTATTATCCTCTGTTCTAACTATATCTCCCACTTTTATAGAGAGGATTTTCTTATCATCTTCTATATTGTTTTTAAGTGAATTATTTAAATATTCTCTATATCTATTTTCTATTCTAATGCCTAATTCTTTAACCTTATCTATTGACTTCATATCATCCGGAAGATTTCCCTGCTTATCGGCAACTTCTCTCATGATTTTCGCATATTCTCTTTGAAATACAGAGTTAAAACTTGCTAAGGTATTATTTCCTAAGTTTTCTCTTGCCTTTATAATTTCATTTTCTAAAGCTTTATCCTTAACTAATACATCGAAAAGTCTATCTTCAATTTGGTCTATGGAAATTATTTTTTCATCTATCTTATTTTCTTCTATAGTTTGATTAAGTTCTATCTGACTTTTTCCTATTTGTTCATAAAGAAATTCAAAATCTCTTTGGTTGATCTCATTTCCATCACCTATGTCTATCTTATAGTGATCAACAATTTTTCCATCTACTATATGGTCAAAATAGAATTTGGAATACCCCTCCCACTTATCAGTCATCTGCCCATATTCATCTTCTCCTAAGGTCTTATTATGAAGTCTTATCTTTTCATCTATTTCTCTTATTTCATCTAATAGTTCTTTGGTCAGCCTTTGTCCTGTATAATCTTTTTCTATTAGACTCGAACCCTCATTAAACTCAATTATCCAATAATCATCTTTTATATGGCTATCTAAATCAAAACCTATATTCTCTTTATTTTTATTAGGATAAAATTCCTTAAATTCTTCAAAACCATTTACTATATCATCATCTATAACTTCTTTGTTAGAATTAACTATAATATTTGGAATATCATCATATTGACTTTGACTTTCTAAAAGGTAATATTCTCTTCCTTCTATTTCTTCCTTTTCTTTAATATAAAAAGTGTCATGTATTCCCTCAAGAATAATTCCATCGTCTAACTGGTCTAATGGTATATCTAATTGTTTTTCAAAGGCTATGGAATATATATCTTCTTTTAAAAAGTTTGGTATAAATTCATCATAAATGATAAGTTTTCCATCATCACCTATACTTGCTACAGACTGTCCTTGATAATAATATATAGAACTATTATTTGTTCTTTCTATATATACATCATTATCAGTTGGAGGCAAATCATCTTGATAATTTATATACTCCTGGCTTTCTTTTTCTGTTTTATTTATTTGCTGATCTGTTTTTTTCTCCCTATTTTCTTCAAAACTTTCTTCATCTATATATCTATTCTTTTTAATAAGGTCATTAATTCTTCTTGCAACATTAGACCAAGATAGTAGTATTTCTTTTGCATTACCTTTATTATATTTTATTCCCTTCGCATCGTGCCACTCACCACTTTCTCTTGCAGCAGATAGTGCATGAGAACTTCCACCTACGCCATATTCATTTTTCAAGAAATCTGCTTGTTCTTTTAAATCATGCTTTTCAGTAAAAAATTCATATATTCTTTTCTTTCCATCAGAAAACCCGCTTCCTCTTTTTAGGCTTTCATCTATTTCATCTTGTGTTATAAAACTCTGAATAGGTGCAATATCCTTTAAATTTGACCTATATAATTTTCTTTCTATTTCTAAATCATTGATATCATTATAGATTCTAGATAATTTATAATGATGAAATCTTAAAATATCAGGATTAATCTTATATTCTTCTAAAAATACCTCGTATTCTTTTCTGAGTTTATTTATAAAATTTTTATCTTCAAGTTTTTTCCCGAGATTTTCTTTTTCATCTTGGAAGCCTATTCCTTTTATATCATTAAGACTCGATAGATATCTATCCTTAGTTTCATCAGTAAGATCTCTCTTTAAATACAATAATGTTTCTGCTATTTTTTCTCTTTCATATGTCGCGCTTTCTACAATCTCAACATTGCTAGCAAATTCTCCTCTATCTAATAAATTATTAATATTATTAGCTAAATCTTTCCAAGAAACTATATGCCCTTCTCTATATCTTGCCTCATCTCCATCTTTAAAAATTGCTCCTTCCTTTCCAAACCATGCAGATATCTTTCTTCCTTCAATTTCAAGACCATTGGCTCCCCTATATATTTCTTTCAAAAAGTTTGCCTGTTCTTCTAAAGATTTACCCTTAGAAAATTCTGCTATTACTGCTAATCTTCCATCTTCATGATTTCCTCCATGAATTAAAAATGTATCTATTTCTCTTTGACTTATTGGATTTGAGAAGGATATTTGCTCTCCCTGATTTTTAGCAGAAAAAAAGGAAGTAGACTCTACTTCCTCATTTTTTAGATTAAGATTATCTCCCTTTCCCCTATTTCTTGCAGGGTCATATCCATGTTCTTCTTCAATCTCAGATATTTCAGATAGTCCTCTTCTTTCAGTTCTTCTGTCAGCCCCCAAGTTTCCATCATTTTGACTTCTTCCCTCGTGATAAAGTCCTCTATCTCTTTTTCCTTTGATAGAAGATGATCCATTAATATCCCTTGCAAATACATTATCTGATAATCCTCTTCTTTGTTCTCCTTGAGAAAGTTCAATCTCATCCTTCCCCATCTGTTGAGTTTCTTTAAATCTATTTCCTTGGGAATTGCCATATTGGGTATTAGGACTTCCATGCCTTCCTCCAATTCTTCCATCTTGTATGTCCCTCCCTGTCTCTCGAAGGAATTCTCCTTGACGATTGGTGTGTAAATCCCCTCCTCCATGAGGTATTCCTTGCCTGCCAATGTTAATTTCTCTTTCATCTTCCAAGCCTCCTTTAAAATTTATTTCACCGTTTATATCAGAACTTAATTTATTATAACGCTCCTTAAGCTCTTTTGTCTGCTCCAAATCTTTTCTTTCTTGAATTTTCTCTAAAATTTCTAATCTTTTTATTTCACTTCCCAAATCAAGTAAGATATTTTTACTTATATTAGCACTTATACTTAATACTTTGTCTATGTCCGAACTTGATATTTTAGACAGTAAAGATAAGTTTTCTTCTTTTAGCTGATATGAGACCTCCATTCTCTCGCTTATAGAAATTTTTACGGATTCTTTTAACAAATTAAAAAGGTCTACCTTTTGAATGCTTTTTAAACTTTCATCAGATAGACTTTCTAAAATTTTATTGAATTTTCCTCTAACATTACTTTCTACTAAGGCAGCAATTTTATCTTCTTGGCTTAATAGAAGCTTACTATCTTTTTCTTTAAACTTATCTATCATTTCATCTAGTAAGTTTAAATGCTTTTTGCTATCATATTTCCATAACTTTACCTCAGAAATATTATGATTAATACTTACTGTTTGCCTTATGTCGAAGATATATTTTATCCTTCCACTATCTATATCTAAAAGTGGTATTCCTTTTTCGCCTCTTTTAACGCTTCTACCTATACTTTTCCAATAATCAAATTCTGCACAGGCTGTTGCTTTTGGATCCATATTGTATATAGATATTTGATGTATATATGGATACTTATAGTTATTGCCTGATACCTTTAAATATTCCTCATATTTTTTTATATCTTTCTTAAATTCTTCTTTTGCAAGATAGATTGTTCTACTTAAATCTACTATATCATATCTTGGCATTTTATCCCTCCTCATTATAGTGATAAAAATGAACTAAATTTTTATATATTTATTTATTAAACTTTATTTCTTTCTATTTTTTAAATTTCTGTAAGCAAAAGATAACTTTAAAATGTCATTTACGCTATCTTTTTATTGCAATAAAAAAACGATTGGAATTTTTTACTTTTCTAATCGCTTTAACTGCCTTTATTCTATTGCTTCCAATCCAACATTGCTTTTTCTAACTTTGAAAAATTGCAATTTGCTCTTCTTATAATTCCTGTTTTCTTTTGATTTTTGTATATTTTTTCTACCTTTATCAAGACCTTTGTTTTTATTTTTAAACAAAAAGCGTATTCTTTTTGAAATAAGTCTTTATATCTAATATCCTCAAGTTCGTTAAAATCAATTCTTTCATAACAATCAGTCGGTACAGGAATCATTTTCTTAATATCCAATATAGATAATATGTGCATTTTTTTCTATCAGAATAATATTTGTAGATATCTCCATCTATAGTAATACTATTATCGATCACTTCATAAATCAAAAAATGCTCATCAGAAACATTCTTCCATTTTTTATGTTTTTCCTTTGCAGAAGAAATTGGAATAAAATAATTATAATTTTCTATACCAACAATAATTCCAACAAATGGTTTTATACTGTTTCTATACGATGGGTTGTAATAAACTTCTGAATCTACTTTATTTAGATATTCAAGGTAATCAGAGTTTACAGTATAAAATCCATATTTTATAACTTCTACCATTATTTTCTCCTAAAAAAACAGAGAGGTTTAATCCTCTCTGCTTGCTTTAATGCTTCACCTTTGGGATATAGGTAGTGAGACACCTTCTTTAATGCTCCACCTTTAACGGTAGTGGGACACCATCTTTATCTGATAAGAGTATAACATATATTCATAGTAATATCAAATAAGTAAATTTCCTAATGCCTACTCTTTTATCACTTATATTATACCCTATTTCTTTCATAAATCACTCCTTTCTTCATTCCTATAACCGTATTCAATTTTTTATAATCAATTTACTTATAATATTTACCTATAGTATTTTTTATTTCTTCTTCAATTTCTTTTAAAAAATTCTCTTTATTTTCCTTACCCTTTGCTATATCACTTAATCTCATTTCCCATTTTGCTGTTGTCTTTGGAGATTTAAACTCATCTATAACTATAGTAACTAGGTTTAATCCCTTCCTAGTTGATATTAGGTTTTTCTTTTCTCTTTTTATATAACCTTTGTATATCAAATTTTCTATTATTCCCGCTCTTGTAGCAGGAGTACCAAGTCCTTTTCTTTCAATTTCAACATCCTTAACTAATTCATCATTTCCAGCTATTTCCATTGCTTTTAAGAGTGTGTCTTCAGTGAAGTGTTTAGGTGGATTTGTATACTTCTCTTTTATATCTTTATTTTCAATATATAAAAAATCTCCTATTTTTACATCAGGAAGTTGTATATCTTCTTTCTTCTTTGATGTATATTCTTCTAAATATTTTGTAAACCCTTCTTCTGCAATTATTTTATAAGTGTTTATAAATTCAAACCCGTCAAATTCAGCCACTATCTTTGTTGTATTTTCTACAAGTGGATATCCAAAACTTGCATAGAGTTTATTTGTTATAAGTCTATATACTTTGGCTTCGCTTTCCGGGAGATTTGAAATATCCTTATTTAATGAACTTATCGTTGGAATTATTGCATGATGATCTGTAACTTTTTCAGAATTAAAAACTACCTTAATTCTTTCTGTGTCAAAATCATTTTTTCCTATAATATTATTTACGGTGCTTTCTATCATGTCTACTGTCAAATATCTTGAATCTGTTCGTGGATAGGTAATATACTTCTTTTCATACAGGCTTTGGGCATAATCTAGGGTTTGTTTTGCACTGTATCCAAAATACTTATTACATTCTCTTTGAAGTGTTGTTAGGTCAAAGGGCAGGTTAGGCTTTGTAATCTTTTCTTTTTTAATTACATCGGTTATTTCAATTTTTTCTCCGATTAAATTTTTAAGCTGCTCTGCCACTATCTCGTCATCAATTCTATCTGTCGACAGTGTAAATCCATTCATAAAAATCTCTACTGTATAATATTTTTCTTTTTTAAAACTATTTATCTCATCATCTCTATTCACAATCATTGATAAAGTTGGTGTTTGTACTCTGCCTACACTATAATTTTCATTATATAGACAGGAGTAAAGTCTACTTATGTTCATTCCAACAAGCCAATCAGCTATGGCACGAGCCTTAGCTGAATCAAAAAGATTATCATAGTTACTTCCATCTTTTAAGTTGCTAAATCCTTCTTTTATGGAAGAGTCTTCCATTGAGGAAATCCAAAGACGTTTCATTTTCTTCTTACAATTTGCCGCCATATATACAAGTCTAAAGATAGCTTCTCCTTCTCTACCAGCATCACAAGCATTGATAATGGTGTCAACTTCATTACTATTCATTAGCCTTTTAAGAATATTAAACTGTTTTTTAGTTGTCTTCGTTACCTCATACTTGTATTCTTTTGGGATAATAGGTAAATCTTCAATTCTCCACTTCTTATATCTTTCATTATACACATCAGGATTTGACATTTGTACTAAATGTCCAACACACCATGAAACAATATATCCGTTTCCCTCATAATATCCATTATTTCTATTTTTTGCTCCTATAACTTTTGCTATTGATGCTGCAACACTTGGTTTTTCTGCGATTACTAATTTCATTTTTCCTCCTTTAATTTTTTAATAAAAAAATGAGAGATTAAATTTTCAATCCCTCATCTCTTTATAGCTCTACTGATTTTTTATTTTTTCTATAATATTTATTCCATTATCTATTACATCTTCAAACTTTATGTCTCTAGCATAAAGATTTTTCTTCGAATAAGAATTCCATCTGTATAAAAAAGCTTGATCCGTTTTTAGCATTCTCATTAAACTTATGATTTTATCTATATCAAATTCCGTTTTTCTATAATCAAAAGTTCTAATACATGCTTCTTTTAATATCTTGGTATCAATTTCTTTATCTTTTAATTTATAAATTATATAAAGATCATAGTAATCCTTACTTCTACTATTTAAAAACCCCCTAGAGTATATTGTTTGAATTTTTTCTGCCACAATTGTTTCAATAGGATAGGCTTTAATTAAAATATCTTCTTGCCCAAAAGCACTTATATATTTATAATCTATGGGATGTGGTGTGATAACATCACCTGTTGCAATATCAAGAGGTACAATTTGTCTTATATTCTCCATCCTACAAAGTATACTTACACGAAACCCTCCATACTGGTCATCTTCCTTGATTGTACTTATTCCATGTACTTTATAGGATATATCATCTGAATGACTTGCTTCTAGTAATTCTTGTATTATTTTTAATACATTTTCTTCTGATAAATGCATATTTCTTAAAAGAAGATCTATATCTACTGTACTTCTTGAATCTATGCCTACTACATTAGATAAAAGAAAACCTCCTTTAAAAATAAATTTTTCATGATACTTACTCTGTGCTAATTTTTTTAATATGCTTTCCAAAAAATAATATAACATTACTGAATTAAATGGGAGTCCTGATTCTTTGCTTATATTATGACAAATGGCGGTTAACTTTGCTTTATTCATATACCACCTCCATAACTTCCCTTACTTTATCTTCTATTCCCATTTTTCTTGCTATTTCATATAGAGAATGTATATCCTTATCCTTATATTTAAAATAGTAACGAATGAGTTTTACATAAACTTCAGTATCCATTTTTTCTTTGTTGGAAATAAAATCACAAAGTATTCTTTCGTAGGAGTAAACATTCACAATGTTTCCAAACATTGTCTTTTTCTGTATAATTCCTAGATTATAAATAGATTTTTTTACATAATTGATATTAAGTGTATTTTTCTTCTCATTAAATTTATATCCATTGTATACTGTAACATCTATTCTCCATGGAATTTTGTCCGTTACCCCAAGTAGAAACAAAGCTGTCTCATAGGAAAATATCGCCTTTTTATACTGATATTGGAAAAAATAGTACTCATCGTAATCACCATCTTCAATAATATATATTCCTTTTTGAACTCTAAACAATTTTCCTTCTTTTGCTAGTCTACTTAAATATACTGTAGGTATGTTATTTTCTCTGCAATAAGCAGATGTTATAATGCCACCTGATTTTTTTAGATGTATTTCAATTTGCTTTCTATAATTCATTATATTCATCCCCTTGTTGTGTTTACACTTATATTATATATTTTTATAAGTGTGTTTGCAACAAGGCTTTGAATTTCTATCCCACTTTGTTTCAAAAATTATCAAGAAATTTCATATCATCAAATTCTTAATTATACAATCAATCATTTATACTTAGCTTTACTTATATATTAAGTTTGGGCTGTCGTTTTGTTCATCGTTTTTTATTAAAATTTCAGAATTCTAATTGTACTTTTTTTATAAATTTACAAGATAATTGAGTTTATTGTTGTCCTTAATCTACTGCTTAAATCATTGAGAAGATTAAAATTCATCTTCATCTGGAATAATTTCTGTATCTTCCTTATCTTCAAGATCATAATCCTCCCCTTCAGATTCATAATCATCTTCTAATTCATTATAATCTTGCTCCTCTTCAAAACTTTCCTCTTCATTTTTTTTATAGATTTTGAAGTAATATCCTGCACCCATTACACCAACAATAATTAAACCCATAAATAAATAAAGTCCTATCCCTGATTTCTTTTCTTCTTTCTCCTCTTTCTTCGGTTTTTCCTCCACCGGTTCTTCTTTTTTCACTACTTCTTCTTTTGGCTTTACTTCACTTTCTCCTTCAATCATATTTAGTAGATCTTGTTCTCCAACTTCTGTTAGTAGTTGCACATTTTCTTGATTTTCCGAATGATCTACAATGAGGTGCATAGTTTTTCCACTCTTTGTTTGAAAGGTTAAAAATTGTCTAACATCTATTGGATTTTCCTTTTTTTCATCTCTTGATGTTTGATCTTCTACTTTCGGTGTAATATCCTGTCCATTTTTATCTACATTTTCTATAACTGTTCCTCTTGCCTTATTTTCTTTTGTAGCTAATGGATTAATTGCTTTAGTATTGCCACCTTTAACAAGTTTAGATGGCTTTTCTTTTTTATCTACTTGCTCATTTTTTATGTTATTTTCTTGTATTTTCGGCACTTCCTGATAAGGAATTTTTTGACTCTCATTAGATGGTTCATATATATCTTCATCAAATAAGCTTTCTAATTCTTTACTTTTTTCTGGCAAATAAATATCATTTGACTGATTTTTTATTTCATTATCATTGCTCTTAGCTATGGATATGCTTGGCATACTTAATAGTAAAAGGAGTAGCACTAAGGCTACCCCTAATCTTTTTTTCTTCATAGTTATCTCCTTTTCTTACTTTATATTCTTAAAGACATAAACTGCCTTTCTGCTATTATCCCATTCTATACTTTGATCTTTTTCATCTCTTATATCCCCACAGCTTGCATTAAAAGCTTTAGCTATATTGGAAATAGATGCGTGAATTCTTCCATTTATAATTACAGGTTTAGTGTCAGAATGATAAATGTTTCCTTGACTATCTTTCATAACACCAGTATCTATATTTAATCTTAGAGTTTTTTTAGGTAAGGCTGTATTTTCTTTATTTGAAAAGATAGCCTCTCTATTACTATCATCATATTCTACATTAAACCCAAGAGTATAGGCTGCATATCTAACAGGTAGCATAATGCGATTATCCTTAATATATGCTTTTACATCCATATACACAGTAGTTTTCTTTCCATCTTTTATAATGTTATAAAAGTTTTTGTCTACTTGAAAAACTGCAAATTCTTTTTCATCTTTAACTTGTTTTTTACCTTGTTGTTCCTCTTGCTTTTTCATCTTGTTAAGATCAAATTGATTTAGGATGTTCTTATCATCAGCTTTCAAAAGTTCGTCCCATTTTTTATCTTGAGATTTCTTATCTTCTTTCTTCTCTTTGTTTTCTTTTTGGAGTTTTAGAAGTTCATCTAATTTCTTAGATAAGCCTTGGTTTATATTTTTTTCTTTTTCATCTTTAGCTTGCTTTTCAAGTTCTTCTTTAACTTTTTTATTTGCTTCCTCGATTAACTTCTTGGCTTCTTCAATTTTCTTATCTAACTCTTCTTTTAGCTTTTTAATTTCTTCTTCAGAAGCTTTTTGTTTTCCTTCTAGTCCTTTAATCTTCTCTTCTAATTCTTTTTTTGTATTTTCAGAAGATTCTTTTAAACTATCAATAGCCTTTTGAAGCTCTTCAATTTTCTTACAGCATTCTGACTTAGAATTTTCTGTTTCTTTCTTTTTAGACTCTAAATCTTTTATCTTATTATCTTTTTCATCAAGAGCTTTTTCTAAGCCCTTAATTTTATTATCTTTATCCTCAATTTCTTTAGTCTTTTTTGCAAGTTCTCCTTCTAAAGACTCAAGCTTTTCTTGCATTTCTTTGATTTTATTTTCGTTTTTATCTGTCTTTTCTTTCTCAGCTTCTAACTCCCATTTTGTAGATGAATAATCTTCTTTTAGTTTTGCATTTTCATCTTGTAATCTTTTTAATTCATCTTTAAGCTGAGTAATTTCTGCTATTAGTTCATCATTATTGGAGTTTTTAAGATCCTCAATTTCTTTATTCAATTGAGCAATCTTATTGTCTTTATCTCTAATTTCTTCTTCTAGCCTAGCTTTTTCTTGTTTTAGTTTCTCTCCATTATCTTTGCAAGATTCTAACTTTTCCTTTAACTCATCTATCTTTGATTGATCTTCTTGTTTCTTATCATTTAAGTCTTTGATCTGATTTTCTAAGTCCTTAATGTTTTTAGTTAAATCATCAATCTTATTGTCCTTTTCATCAATATCTTGTCCTGTCAAATCAGTTTGAGTACCAATGGAATATTTATTTGGATTGTATATAGTCATCTTTCCTTGATACATATCATTGTTATAATCAAATTCAAGTTCTACACTATCTACGTTCTTATCAAAGACAAACTCTCCATTTTCAAACCTTAATCCATTAGGAATAGATTTGAATCCTTGATTTCCGTTGAAACCAAAATGATTTTCGTAAAATGGATTTTGTTTTGGTCTATATTCAACTTCTTGATTATGGAATACTCCCTTACTGTTAATATTTGGATTGCCTAAAACTTTTATAGTGTGCAATTTATTTCTTGAAAAAGCATACTGTTCAATTGTCTTCACAGACTTCGGTATAATTATTTCTTGGAGGTTATTTCTTTCAAAAGCATTATGTTCAATATTTACTAGAGTACCAGGTAAAGTCACTTCTCTAAGTCCACAATTGAAAAATGCTAAACCACCAAGATAAGTTAAGCTATTTGATAGTTTTACCTGATCTATACTTGCTTCGTAAAAGGCAGCATAACCTAAATGCTTAACAGAATCAGGAATAATTACTTTATCCCAATGTTTGCCACGTCCAAATTCTCTTTTATATCTAAGTTCATCGTTTGAATGACTTAAAGAATAATTTCCATTTATAGATTTCGTTCCTTCAGGAAATACTAGAACATTTGTCTTTTCTTTCTTTTCTAAGCCCTTATCACTAAAGGCTATTATATTTCCCTCAGAGGAATACATAAAATCATCTTCCGTCCACTCTACCTTATAATCTGTACTTGCATATACAGGACTTACAGCCACTATATTCACTAGACTTACAAGTAGCATTATCACAGCTAAAATTCCACTGGTTATTTTTTTCATAAATTTTCCTCACTTTCATTTGTATCTTTTCTTTTAAGTTCTTTTCTTTCTCTATTTTCTTCTTCCTTATTTTTTCTAACAATAAATAAAAATTCATCAAGAGATATTTTTCGACTTCGAAATTCCTTGATGACCTCTAAATTTTCTATTTCTTCTTGTTCCTCTACTAATAACTGAAGTTCTATTTCAATTTCTTCTTTTTTCTTTCTTAAATTCTTCTGTTTTTCTATGTTTCTGATTAATTTTTTATTCATAGATTTTTACTCCTTCCCCTTATTTTGGTCTACCAAAGGAATAAAAGTGATTTTTCCAATACCTTGAGTTTATACTGGTATATTGGATAGGATCTCCTGCATGGAGCATCATTCCATTTCCGGCATATATCCCTACGTGAGAAATTGGCGTACCGGAATTATATGTGCCTTTAAAGAAAATAATATCCCCAGGTTTTGCCTCGCTTGGAGATATTGGATTACAATAGTTTTTATAAATAAGCCAAGCTGTAGTTCTTGGCATTTTCTTTACACCAGACTTTGTAAATGACCAACATACAAAACCTGAACAGTCAAAGTTAGATGGTCCACTTGCTCCAAACACATATCTTTTGCCTATGTGTTTTTCTGCTTCATTAAATAAGGCTTTGGCAGTTTCAGAATCAAAAGCAAGACCGGGATTTCCAAAGTTTGGATTGTCTATAATCTCTTCCAAGTTCCCATAGCTTGATCCAAAATATCCACTCATATTTCCCTGACTCTCAAGTAAAGCTAAATAATGAGCCATATTTGTTTCATAGTTTGCAAATTCTTCTCTTGCTATTTCATCAATACTTTTCTTTTTTATAGTTAATGTTAGAATTCTATAGGTATATGGATTTCCTTCACTGTCATATTTTGTAATAGACTTTGAAGTATATTTTTTCTCATACATTTGATTAAATAGCTTTTTTAATTCCTTTTGTATCTCTTCAGCTGACTTAATCTCTCCATATCTTGCTGTTAAATAGCTAAAAAGCTCGTGTAGGTCATGACCAACAGAATCTCCTTTTATATGATATTCATCATAATTTGGATAATTTTCTTTAATACTATCTATTTCATCTTGTAAGGCATATTCATAACTTGTAAATTCATTGTTAATATCCATTAAAACTTCTTCTTTTGATAGATAGCTTGTAGCTATAACATTACTTGTTAATCCTGAAGTAAGACTGCCAACATTGCTAATTCCTTGAAATAGCATAAAAAAAAGTCCTAAAATACAAAGGGCAATTAAAATTTGCTTATATCCTTTGTTTTTTAAAGCTTCCAATGTTTTCTTTCCAATATTAGCGAAAGATTTCTTTATTCTATTTACTAAACCTTCCCCGTGTTTCTTCCTAAAATCTCTCTGAAACTTCTTTTTCATAAAAAATCGATTCAATTTATTAGAGTTTTGATAAGCTTTAGTCTTCTTCAATTCTTCAAAATTTCTTTGAAAGAGGAGTTTACTTTCTTTCTTATAAATTTTTCCTTCTAAAGATTTTATTTTTCTCTGAGTTTTTAAAGGTTTTTTTCTTCTAAGATGGCTAATTTCTCTGCCAATAGCTTCAGTAGTTCTACTAAGCTTATAAGCAGCGTTAACGCCTGCATTATCATCTTTCCCACTATATAGATAGTTTGCCGTCATAGCACTCGCAAAAGTAATAGGTTGTTCTAAACCCGCTTTTTTTGACTTTTTCTTATCCTTAATTAACTCTTTTTCCTTTTTATTCTTTTTCTCATATAGTTTTGATATTTTATCTTCCTTTTTATAAAACTTATCTTTTTCACTTTTGTTATCTTTTTTAGAATGGAATTTAGTTTTATTTTTTGTATCTACCTTATTTTTTTCAGATACATTTTTAGAATCCTGTACTTCTTTTTTTGTCCTGGTGTATTCTTTCTTTGGATCAAAGTTGCTTTTCTTTATAGTATTATCAAAAGCGTCTTTTATTTGTCTTTTCTTTACCTTGTTTTTATTAGAAATTCCACTATGATTTAAATCAAGTTCATCTACTTCAAGATTCTCATTTTTTATTACGTTTTTTTCCTGTTTGAAGATTTCTTTTTTCGTGCCTATTTTTTCTTGATTCTTTTTATTTATATTATATTTATCTTTATTTTTTTCAGATTCACTTTTAAATCCTTCAGATAGGCTATCCTGTCTAAATTTCCCACTAGAAACCCTACCCATTAGCATATTTTTTTCTTCTAAATTTCTAACTTTGCCTTTGAAATATTTGCTATTTTGTTTTTTATTAGTATTCAGGTCTTGAATTATTTTTTTATCTTCTTCATTTGCCTTATATGATAGACCTTTTCTTCTAAACTTCCCATTTAAAGATTTTAATTCTACTTTTTCCCCTTTATCCTTAAACTGCCTTTGAGATTGATAAAGTTTTTTTAAGGTATTTTTTTGAAAGCTTTCTTTCCCTTTCTTACCAAGAATAGAATAACCATCCCAATTTTTTCTTTGCACATCAGAAGATGGTAAATACTTATAGTCATCTCTTGTATCCCTATAGGATACATTGCTATCACTAAAGTTCATGTCATAGCGATCTATGACACCATCATTATCTGAGTCCTGTGATAATGGATCATATGTCGAACTTACCTCTCTATTAAAATTCTTATCTTCTTTTCTAAATCTCCTTATTTTTTTCTCTGGAATATCATTAAAACTTTCACTCTCAACGTTTTTCTTCCATTTTAAATTACTATTCCCCTTGCAATTTTTTTGGGGAGAAATGCTACTTTTTATATTAGAATTAGTTGAAATTGGTCCATCATTAAAATTTTCTTTAAAATTACTTAGCCTGTATTCTGTTTCTTGCCCGTGATATTCACCATATCTACTTTCCTCATTTTCTTCCATTTTTCTATGCTGCCGTTGCGAATATTCCGGCTGATATTCATTATGATAGGAGGCTTCTGCAAATTTTTCCTCATGGATTTTTCTTTGTCTTCTTTCTCTATTTGGCTTTTCTTTTTCTTTGAATAAATTCTGACTATTTTCTTGCAAATGATCTGAGTAATATTTAGAGTTTTCAACATTATTGTCTATGTTGTTCCTGCTTTTTACTTTATTTATTTCTTTTTTTGAAAAATCTGATGGACTCTCTATATTACTGAATTTTTCATTACTTTCTTCTTTCTTTTCTGATATAAGCTTGGTCTTTGGTACATCTCTTGGGTTTACTTTCCCTTTCTTTTTCATATACACCTCCTATTTAATATTTTTCTCAATCCTTTCTTTAGCTATTTGACAGTAATCTTTGTTTATGTCGATTCCAATATATTCTCTGTCCATCCTAATAGCTACCATTCCAACAGTTCCTGAACCCATAAAGGGATCAAGAATCAAGCCTTTTTTAGGACATCCTGCTTTTATACAAAGTTCTACCAGTTTTGGTGGAAATACCGCATAGTGTTTTCCTTTAAATGCACTGGTGTTAATAGTCCAAATATCTCTATTGTTTCTAAACTTAGGGACATTATCTCCTATATATTCTCCATACTCTCTTGCTTCATTTATGCTCTGTCTTTTAGCTCCTGTACCTTCTTGTAAATACTTATTATTTTTTCCTCTTGCCCTCATATATCTTTTCTTGCTTATTTCTTTTATTGGTTCTTTCATAGCGTCAAAGTTATAGAAATACTTTCTTGCTTTTGATAGTAGGAAGATATGTTCATAAGACCTTGATGGTCTATCTCTACAAGACTCAGGCATGGCATTTTCCTTATGCCAAATAATATCACTTCGCAAATACCAACCGTCCTCTCTTAATTTTAAAGCTAGTTGCCAAGGTATCCCCATTAAGTCTTTTGCCTTGTAGCCACTGAGTTTTTCTGTAATAGACTCTTTTTGACCACTTCTTCCTTCTATGTTTTTAGGATCTTTATATTCTTTTTTGCTTCTTGTCCCTGCATAAGAATCTCCAATAACTACCCAAAGTGTTCCTTCTTTTTTTAATACTCTTTTTACTTCTCTAAAGACTTCAATTAATTTATTTAAATATTCCTCCGGACTTTCTTCTCTTCCAATTTGTCCTTCTGCTTTATAATCTCTAAGTCCATAATATGGAGGAGATGTAATACAGCAATCAAATGTTTTATCTGGAAATTCCTTTAGAGCAGAAATTGCATCTAAATTAATAATATAGTTAGTTTTTAACTTCTCTCTGTCTATCAATTTCTATCCCTTCCTTTAATTCTTCTGGTTTAGTTGTCATTAACTTATACAATTTTGTATCTTTAGGAAATCTATCTACAAAAGGTACTATTGTGTTTCCATAGAATAGTAATCCCTCTCCCTCATTGGAATTTGTGACGTAGGATAACTGATAAAGAGATATATTTAACTTGTTAGCTAAAATTTCCCTATCACCACTAGCTTGATTAAGCATTAAGATAAAATCTGTATTATCAAATATATTTTCTATTTCGGGACTGGCTAAAAGGTCCTTTACATTTTGTGTTAATCCTGTTGGAATCCCGCCCCATTTTCTAAATCTCTTCCAAATTTCTATGGAATATGAGGCTGTTTGTTCTTCTCTTAAAAGCAAATGGAATTCGTCACAGTAATATCTGGTTTCCTTCTTATTTCTATTAATAGTTACTCTATTCCACACTTGATCTTGAACAATTAACATACCTATTTTTCTAAGTTGCTTTCCTAATTCCTTAATGTCATAACAAAGAATTCTATTGCCTGTATCTACATTAGTCCTATGGTTAAATACATTAAGACTACCTTTGACATAAATTTCCATTTCTACCGCTAATTTTTTCCCTACCTTTTCTTCTTGTTTTAAAAGTAAATTATATAAATCTTCTAAAATTGGCATATTTTCAGGAATGGGATTGTCGAAGTAATCCTTATATAATATCGGAAGACATCTATCAATTACTGAAGTTTCTTCTGCACTTAATCCTTCCTTTCCTACTACAAGTTCAAACAGTGAAAGAATAAAGTCAGACTTTAAAGATAAGGGATTGTCTTCATCGGCATAGTCTACATTTATATCCAACGGGTTTATATAATCCTTACTTGTTGGCGATATTTTTATAACTTCTCCACCTAGTGCCTTAGTTAAATTTCCATACTCACCTTCCGGATCACAGATAATGATGTCATCTTGTGTAATTAAAAAAGCATTGGTAATTTCTCTTTTAGCCGAAAAAGATTTACCACTACCAGGCGTTCCAAGTATTAAACCGTTTGGATTCTTTAAAAGCTTTCTATCTGTCATAATGATGTTACGACTTAAAGCATTTAATCCGTAGTATAAGCTCTCTCCTTCTAAGCACAACTCTTCTGTTGTAAAAGGAATAAAGACTGCTGTAGAGCTAGTTGTAAGTCCTCTTTTTATTTCGATTTCATTTTTCCCAAGTGGTAGGGAGGAAATTAGTCCTTGTTCCTGTCTATAGTTAAGATTTTTCAATACACAATTATGCCTACCTGCTATTGAATTTAGTTGAAAGATTATATTACTCAATTTCTTTCTACTTTTTTCCATATTTGTAAACAAAATAGTTATGACAAACATTCTCTCATTATGATTTTGAAGTTCTACCAATAGTTTCTTAGCATCATTACCATAGGTAATTAAATCGCTTGGAAGAATATCAATATCATATCCTGATCTTATAGCCTTCTTATTTTCTTCAATTTTCATTTTATCCAAGTCCGTTATTTTTCTTTTAATCATCTTTATAGCTTCTGTTTGATCAATGGAATTTATGTGAAATGTTACAATCATATTTTCTTCAACCCCTAAAAATTCTGATAATAATCTATCTGATAATTCAGGTGCTAGAATTTGCAGAAAGTTTACTTCTCCAAAGTATTCTCCAATTTTAAATTGATTGTGAGATGAAAAGTTAAATGATGCTGGTACTATATAATCCTTAGTAGATAGTCCACTATATTTTAGGTCTTCAAAGGAAAAAACAAAATTCTTATTCGGATTTAAGATATCGTGAATAACCTTTAACCTTTCATATCCACTTAATACATAAGCTTTTACTCCCATCTGCTTAAAGTTATTTAATATATCCATTTCCATTCTTTCAAGTCTTGTAGTTGCCTCTTTTAAATCTTGTGCTTGTAAGCTAAAGGTGATATACATATATTTAGTAAGTCCATTATTTCCTTTTTGACTCTGATTTTTTAGCATTTCCCTGTACTCTTTTCGTATTTCATTATATGAATCGTTTCTATCCGGAACATTGATGTTTTTTTCTACTTCTTCATTTTTTCCTATGCGATTAATATATGAAAGTTCTATATCAACACTTGGATCAAAATAGTTTAAAAAACTTGAAAATTCATTAAATATACTTTCCTTATCTTCTTCTGTTGAAAGCTGGTAGTTAATATCTAAAAAACGTATCATTTTATTAAATTTGTTCTTCTCAACTTGGCAAATCCCATTTCTCAACATTCTTAAATAAGGGATTGTTTCCTGAACGCTCTTTTTCTTCTTCCCACCAAAAAAGGAAAGCCTCTTTTTGGGTTTTCCTTTTTCTTTAGAAATATTTGCTTTTTTCATCTTTTTTTGACTTATACTAATGCTTTTTAAATCTTCTTTTTGTTTTTTTAAATTTCTTTTTTCTTGATTTAATTTTTTCTGTTGTTTTTTCTGTATTTGATTCATTTACTCCTTTCCTTTCTTTGTTTCTTTATATCATAAATACATTCTGTCTTGTATATCCTTATACTTGTCTGTCTTTTCTTATCTATAATATACTTTAAATATTTTTCAAAATAGATCCCGTCCTTTTCATAAAGAGTTGCAAATATTATAGGAAAAGACACACCTATCATAATTAACATAGATAGGTCATTAGGCAGCACTTTTTTTACCATTAAATATACTGGAAAGCCTATTAGACCTGCAATTGTAAAGCCAATTAATTGTCTTTTTGTTAGATTTAGAGCTACCTTTGTTTTTACTTTTGTTAAGTCCTTTGGGACATTTACATAAGCCATTATTCTAAACCCTCTAAGTAAAAGCCATATATGTCTTCTCTGTTCAGATCTTCTAATGATTTTCCCATATTCACTGCTATTTCTAAGACTTTTTCATTCGTTTCTTCTCTATTATCTAAAACTTCCGATGTTTTTCTTATAATCATTCTATTTTGTATTTCTCTTGTAATATATCCCCCTATTAAAAGTATTGGGAGTCCTATTGTTCCAAGTGTTTTAAAATTAATTTTTTTGTCCTTTTTTCTTCTAATTTTCATCATCTTCTCCTTTTTTATTAATGAGCATTTAAAATTGATTTTGCTATACTACCTGATTTCATCATAGTTATACCAAGTATTAAGGTGTATCCTAGTAATTCAAAAATACTCTTGTGTATGTCAGATATATTTAAAGTCTTAACAAGTACGGCATAAATTCCTACACATATAAGTAGGAATAAACCTTGCAAGCCAAGTGCGAAGAGCCCTCTTATATAGTTTGTTCCAATACTTCCCCATTCTTTATTGCCCATTGTGGCAAAAGGTATGGCGCAAACTGAAGTATAAATATATATTTCTATCATCCTGCCGTATAGAATAACTGTAATGAGTATTGATATCCCTTGAATTATCATCTTTACAATTGATGTCTCTAATACTATAGTCATTAATTTTCCTATTGACTCTCCTTTTAGGCTATCTACCATATTAGCTATATCACCTGGAGAAACTTTTGCACTAGCATTTGCCACACCTGCTGCCTTTCCTATTAAATTCTGTGCCACATCAAATACTGCCATAGAAAAGTCAAAAGCATGAGATACAAGCCATACTGCTATCCACATTTTTATCATATATTTAAAAAAATCAAAGGTATCTGTGTCATGCATATTATTTTTGTTCATTACCATTTGAATTAATTCAATACATAGTACAGCCGTTATGATAAGACCTGCTATGGGAAGTATAACATTTTCTGAAATAGACTTTATGAAGTGGAAAACCTCCGAGTTCCATCCACTCGGAGTCTTTCCTACCTCATTTGCTATCGTTGATACTTTGTCATTTATATCAAGGAGCATTCCGCTTAAATTTTCCTTGATCATATCAATAAGTATCTCCGAAAAAAACTCTTTGATCTTATCTACTATATTAAACATTTTATTTTAACACGTTTGCTAATAGCGGTATTAGTTTTAAACCTATGAGTACAATTCCCCCTCCAGCCATAAGCTGCTTTATGCCTAATTAGAGATTGTAAAATACTTGTAGTGTGTCTGTATTTCCTATGAAATTGTAGTAAATATCAATTGTTTGGGTGATTTCTCCATTCACTACTTCTTTTTCGTGAACATAGATTTTTGAGATGAGTTCGTTTAAGGTTTCTTTGTCCAGCTTCTTTATATCCCTATGTTTTTTTATGAGTTCAATCCATTTTTTGACATTAATATCTTCAAGATCTTCTTTAACAATCAATTTTTGATTATCTTCTATTCTTTGGTTTAGATAGTCTTGTTCGTTTTGTGATTTTTCAAGAATTTTTTGGAAGTTGCTTTCACTTATCTTGTTATCTAGCCAGTCATCATATAGTCTTTCAATCTTTTTAGTTAAGTCTTCTACTCTTATCTGATCTTCGTAAATCTTATCCATGATAAATTTTTGTTCTTCTTCATTATCAATTTCTCGTGATTTTTCAAGTGCTTTTATAATTTCTTTTTCGTCTTTTAATGCTATTTCTGCATTATTTCTAATATCTTTAAGCACTATCTCATAAAGAGTATCGTAATAAATTCTATGTTGACTACATAATGACTTTCCGTATCTTCTATAAGTGTTACAAGTGAGTAACTTTTCTCTTTTTTTCGATTTGTTTCTTCCAAGATTTAAAGATTTTCCACAATCGGGACATTTCACAATGCCTGCAAATATGCTTTCTTCTCCATTTTTAAATGGTCTTCTCCTGCTCTTTAATTTTTCATTTGCTATATTATAAATATCTTCAGAAATTATTGGTTCGTGTGTATTTTCTACTATTATCCATTCCTCTTTAGGTTTATCGGATAACCAACCTACTTTGAATTTATAATTAACTTTTTGACTAGCAATATGACCAATATAAACTGGGTTTTCAATAATTTCTTTTAGGGTTGTGCAGTCCCACCAATACTCTCCACCATCTACGGTCATTTCTAACTTAGTTTTTTTATTTCTAAGTCCTTTTTTTCTATTCCACCAGGTAGGTGTAGGTATTTTTTCTTCAAAAAGTCTTCTCCTAATTGCTTGTACTCCATAACCACTAAAAGCAAGATCAAAAATTTTTTCAACAATCCATGAAGTTTCATCATCGATTACTAATTTATGTGGATCATCATTGTCTTTCCTATATCCTATTGGAGCAAGACAACCAATAAATTTTCCTTGCCTTGCCCTTGTCATATAGGCAGATTTCATCTTTTTGGAAACATCTCTTGAATAAAACTCGTTTAAAACATTTTTAAAAGGAACTATTTCATTGTTTTCTTGAAAGGTATCTACTCCATCATTTAAAGCTATATATCTGACATTGTTCTTTGGGAAGAAATTTTCTGTATAGTATCCAGTCTGCAAATAGTTTCTTCCAAGCCTTGATAAGTCCTTAGTGATGACTATATCCACTTTCTTATTTTCAATATCTCTAATTAGTCTTTGAAATGATGGTCTATTTGTATTTAATCCAGTATATCCATCATCTATATATACATCGTAAATACTCCAACCTCTTGATTTTACATAGTTTTCTAAAAGTTCCTTTTGGTTTTGTATGCTGGCACTCTCTCCTTTCTGCTCATCATCTTTAGATAGTCTGCAATAAATTGCAGCTTTGAATGAAAATTGATTTGAATTTGTTTGTATCATTTCCTATTCCTCCTTGTTTGAGTTTTCAGAAATAACACAACTTTCTCTAAAACTATTTTTATTATAGCACTCTTTTTTATTACTATCAATATTATATTTGTTATACTCAATTTCATTGTCCTTACTTAATTTGCTTGATTTTTTTATTAGTCTTAGAAAAGCTTCTGTATCTGTTCTTCTGTTATCATAATTTCTTTTTACAATGTATTTTGTTTGTCTTTTTGTCATAGCTTATCCTTTCATGCAATAAAAAAAGGCGATTAGATTTTTAATTTTCTAATCGCCTTTTAAGTGTCATATTTATCTTTTTATTATATCTGGCATACTTTGATACCTTTTTAGACTTAAAGTCTTTAATAATGGCTTTCCACCTCTTTTTATCTATAAAGATTCTCCTACATCATAGTTCATTTTTTTATTTAAACCTTTCTGTGTTAGTTTTTCTTTATCTTCTTCATACCATTTTAAGATTGTCGCATAGTGGTTTTGATAGGTCTTACCACTGCTTTCCATGTATCTTGATAGTTTATTTATCATTATTTCTGTGTGTGAGTTTAATTTTTCTTTAAGATTCTTATATTCTTCTTTGCTTAACCTTACATTTTTGAATTCTCCATAAAAGATGGGGGTGGACTGTTCTTCTCTCCCCTTATCTATACTAACCTTATCTAATCTACCCTTATCTATACTGGGTTGACCACTTGACAACCTTTGGTTAACCAGATGACAACCATCTTTTTCTTCTAAAATATATGCTCCATTTTCCGTTTGATAAAGCTGTTGTTTCTGCTCTATATACATTGTTGGCTTATATCTGTCTTTTCTAATATAGTTATTTATCTTCCAATGAGTAATGACGATTATTCCCTGATCAAAGACTATCACAAAGCCTTTGGCAATAAGTATTTTCAGGTCATCTTCATTAGCCCCGATAATTTTGATGATTTTCTTAGGATTATTTACAAAACCATCATCATCTGCCCTCATTGATAAATGAAAATACAGACATTGACTACTTAGTGGCATATCCAAAAATAAGTCGCTATCCACTATCTTTAGTGAAAACATTCTTTTATCTGCCATGCTCTCCTACC
>NZ_LT635493.1:0-149880 GCF_900120405.1 Urinicoccus massiliensis
TGCCCTCATTGATAAATGAAAATACAGACATTGACTACTTAGTGGCATATCCAAAAATAAGTCGCTATCCACTATCTTTAGTGAAAACATTCTTTTATCTGCCATGCTCTCCTACCTTTCTTCAAATAAAAAAAGACGATAGTTTTTAATTCTACCGCCTTGTGTAAGTTCATATTTTATTTTTCTGAATCTAATTCTTTTATAGACTCTTCTATTTCTTCAATAGATGGTAAGCTACTTTTATATTCCTGCTCAAGTAATTTGCTAATTTCATACTTACTTATTCCTATTGGCTGTGAGATATTTTCAAGCGAATATTCAGCGACTACATTATCTTTATCTCTGCAAATTAGTATTCCTATGGTTTGATTATCACTATTTGATTTCATATTCTTATTTACAGCTGTTACATAAAAATTGAGTTGTCCTACAAATTCCGGCTTAAATTTCTCTGTCTTTAATTCTACTACAACATAGGAGTGTAGTTTAACATGATAGAAAAGTAAATCTATATAAAAATCACTTTCTCCAACCTTAATATGAACTTGCCTACCGATGTAAGAAAATCCTGTCCCAAGTTCCAAGAGAAAAGAAGTTATTTGATTTACTAATGCTTCTTCCAACTCTCTTTCATCATATTTATCCCTTATTGTTAGAAAATCAAAGTTGTATGGATCTTTTATTGTTTGCTTAGCTAATTCAGATTGGACAGCCGGTAATCTATTATCAAAATTAGTAACTGCATTCCCAACCCTTTTATATAAATCTCCATCAATCTGATGTTCCAAAACCGTCCTGCTCCAACCATTTTCAATAGTCTTATCTATATAAAACAAAGCTTCTTTGACATCTTTACACTTATACATAATCCTTTGATTATGTCCCCAAGGAATACTTTTTATTCTTCTTTCAACATCCGACAATTGGGTTACAGCTTGTAACCCAATTAGATAATCATTATAAAAGTTATACCAATATCTTATGTGTTTTAAGTTTACGGCTGAAAATCCTCCCATGTCTGGAAATTCTTTTCTTAAATCACTACTCAATAATTTTAGAAAACTATCACCCCAAGAATATTGCTTTTGTTTTTCAACAATTTCTTTCCCCAAGTTCCAATACAAATCAAGCAACTCATAATTAACTTTTACTGCTGCTTTTAATTGACTGCGTCTAACTTTTTCCTTTAAATCTAAAAGTAATTTTTTATATTCACTATCTCCTATAATAGCTAGATCTTTTTTATCCATTCTCATCACTCCAATCTGATTCTTTATTTTATTCTATTTCTTGCACCAATGGTGGGAGTTTTAATCTTTTTATCACAATCAGCTTACGGTAAACAAGCTCATTTTATCATTATACATTTAGTTTAATTAATGTGATTATACCAAAAATTTTAAATCTTTTCTATCTCTCCCTCTCTCTCTTTATCTATATCTATATCTTTCTCTATCTCTATCTCTTGTCGGACATGGGTTGGACTCATTAAGGACAATGTCCTCTGTTTATTTTGTCTGTATCTTCTTTTTTTCTCTGCCCAGGCTGTTTATGATCCGATTAAATTTGGTATTTCAGTTAAATAGTATTCATCATTTTCTGTTAAAACTTCTAATAAGCCTTGATTGATTAAATAATTTACCGTAACCATTACATCATAGTCTGTTTCATCTATGGTTAGTGCTAACTCTTTTATAAAATCACTTTCTACTCCCTCATAATAGAGTTTGCCCTCATCTTTTAGGCTTAGTAATAAAAGTTTGAGGTAGATTATCGTGTAGGTATCTCCTCCCGATATTCTCCTTAGTCTTTTTATCCTTTTGTCTGTGAAAAATTCTTCTTTTTCATTATTGCTCCTTTCTTGATTTTCGATAATCGAAATTCTTGATTTCCGATTTTCGGAAGTCTTGTTATTATGGGGGTCTAAGGGTGTAACTTTTCGTTACTCCCTTAGATTTCTCTGGTCATATCTTTCTTGTTTGGTTTTACTTTTTCTTTTACTTTCCTTTTGACTTTTTCTTTTGCCTTATCCTTGTTATTGGATAGGTCTTTGTATTTCTTTATTTGTTTTAGGATACTTTCTTTTTCTTTTTTATTTTCTTTGGCTATGACTTGTTTAAAGGCATATTCCATTACTTTTATGTCTTTGGCTTGGAAGAATACTTCATAGTTTTGGGTTTCTTTGTTTTTAATTACTGAAAAGCTTACTCCAAGTTTGTTTAGTTCTTTTTTTAAGTCTTTGAGGTCGCTTTGATCTATGCTTATATTTTCTAGTTGTCCTTTCTTGTATAGGTCTTTTATTTTTATTTCATCGCCCATAAGACTTTTTAAGTTTCCATTTGCTTTTTCTAAAGTTTCATTCATCTTTTTTCTTATTTCTTTGTCTAAGTTGATTGATTCTTTTGCTGCCTTTATTGTGTATGTTATTATGGTTTGTGCTGCTTGACCTGCTTCTTTGCTTATTTCTTCGTTTATCATGCTTTATCTCCTTTGTTTGAATTAAAAAAGGGAAGTATAGGTTTTAATTTTTCTATACTTCCCTTTGCTTGTTTTTATTTTATTGTTCTTGGTGGTGGAATGCTTATTTTAAATGTTTTTATAGCTTACTTAGGTATTTGTACCTTTTATTATTTTAAATAGCTTACAATACCTTTCCACCTTTAGTAGTTTATATGTGTTCTTTTGTCTGATAGATAGTTTTTCATGTTGGAATATATAATCTGCACTTCTTCATTGTTCATCGCTTTTATTTCTTCTGTGCTTTTGTATGTTTTGTATGTTCCATCTTCATTTGCTTATATGAGTTCATCTATTATCTCTTGCCTTTTATTCATCTCTATTACCTCCTAGATCTGCCTTTATTTTCTTGGTCATATTATAGCTTGGATAAGATATTTTTACCAGGTCTTATCTTTCTTGATCCATTTTCTTGTTTTTCATCATTTCTCTGAATTCATTATCTTTAATAACTTGGTCTTGGAATTTTTTAATCTGTGCTATTACACTTGGTTTTTCACCTTGTTTTATAAGCTTATCTATTTCTATGGATAAATCTATGCCAAGTTCTTTGTTTACAAAATCTACTGAATATTTTATATGATTAATTTCCTGGTATTCATCTTTTATCTTGTCTTTTTCTTTATTTATTTCTTCAAGATTTGCCATTAAAAGATCTTTTTCTTCATTCCATTTTTTAGGACTTAGTTTTTCCTTATCTGATAGGAGTTTTTTTAATTTCCCGCTTACTACCTTATATTGGTCTATGTCTTTCTTATGTTTGTTATAGAATGTGTCTTTTGTGAATATGTTTTTCTTTTGGTATTCTTCATAAACTCCTTTTTTGGCTTTGTAGATTTCATAGTATAGAATTTTCTTTTCTACATCTTCCATTTCTTTATGGATTGTCTTTGCTTTTTTATTTAGTTTGTAACTATTGGACTTTAAAGTTTCTATTTTTATTTGTAACTGACCAATGGTTTCTATGTTATTTTTTCTTAAATAACTATATACACTCGTTAGCTTTTTAAAGTCATATTTTTCTTTATTAGTTTTTGCATATCCTTTTAGATATTTACTTTTTTCTTTTTGAATTTCTGAATAAGTTAATAGATAATTTGTTAGATTGAAAAGTTTAGGGTTGTCTATTACCTTATCTCTTTCTATATCCTTAAATTTTTCATAAGCAGTAGTTAGGTTATCTAATAAATTTCCTATCCAACCCTTTAATGTTTTTATCTCTTCTTTTATTGTTTTTACAAGGTTATTATATTTTCTTATTTCTCTATTATAGTTTCCCTTGTCAGTTTCTATTCCCTTTCTTTCCATTGCACTTGCTGCTGATCCTAAATGGATTGTCGGTAGATAATCAGAATTTTGTCTTTTAAAACTCCTATGGTCTACTCTTTTTTCTATCTTGTTTTTTGCAAGATATTCATTACAAAGGTCTGAAAAATTTTCTCTCCATTTTTCTACATTGCCTTTATCATTCCAGGTTGTTAGTTCTACTTTTCTTGTTTTAGGTTTTCCATTTTTGTTTAAAATCTTTTCTCCTTTTTCATCTAGGATATATTCTTTTTTACTTTTTTGCCCCCATGTTCCATCTTCATTTATTGGTCTTACTATGGTCATTATATGAGCATGAATGTTTTGATTTCCCTCTCTACTTTCATCATGAATTGCATAATCTACTATCATTCCTTGTGATGTTAGATTTTCTTTTATAAATCTTTCGACTAGGTTTTTATTTTCACTTAAAGATAATTCTTTTGGTAATCCTATTATGAATTGTCTTGCTAGTTGTGCATTAGAATTTTTTTCTGCCATTTCTACTTTATTCCATAAGGTCGACCTATCATTAAATTCTTTTGGTATATGATCAGGCAATATTATATTTTTTACTAATACTTTTTCTTTTCTTGTATAGTCATGGGTTACTCCGTCCCATTCATTTTTTATTTTTTCTCCACTTATATATGCTGCACTTGCTACTGCACTTTTGCCTTTTCCTCTTGATATTATGTTTACTGAAAAATGAAAACTGTCTGCCATTTTTATCACTTCCTTTCTTTTTTTGTTGTTTTAGGTGGAGGCTTAATAGATTTTTTATATCCACTTTGTGAATGAGCGTTTTGAAATGATAGAATAGAAAAAGCCGTCTACTGAATTAATTTTTTGTTGTTTCAGTATGTCGGCTTAATTGTTTTGTTCATTTCAAATTTTAAAAGTCAAGGGCGAGCCTTAGCGAGTTTATTTACCCTTGATTTTTAAAAAGCGAATGGTTGTTGGTCGCTTCAGGGTTTGGCTCCGCAAGACGCAAGCACCCTTTAGGGTGTATAATTGCGCCCTTAGAAAATCTAAGGGAGATTTGATTATTTTATTTTCCCTAATTTTCTCTCATTATTTTTAGTGTTTCTTTAAATTCTTTTGTCTTTGTTGCTTCTTCTAGTAGGATTTTTATTTCTTCATCTGTTAGTTCTTCTGCATTTTCTATAAGGCTTTCTAAAATTGCTCCTCTTGTTACTAGCCTATGAGTTCTTTCTTTTCTTCTTTTCACTATGTCTTGTTTTAATATCTTCTTTTCTTGATTTTTTAGTTGCCTTAATCTTTCTTCTGTATGGTCAATTTTATCTTTTATTTCTTTTGATTCTTTTCTGATTTGTTCTAATTTTTTCATACAAAACTCCTTTCTTGTAATAAAAAAAGACGATAGAGTTTTTAATTTCTATCGCCTAGGTTATTTCTCCTATTTATTTTTATTTTACACCCTTTTCAATTTTGCAAGCTATAGGTATCTCTATAAAAAATACTGTATATTGTCCAAACTCACTTGTTGCTCCTATGTCTCCTCCCACATTATTAAGTATTTTTTTTACTATTGATAAGCCTAATCCCATTGATTCTTTATCAGTCGTCCTAGCTTTATCCACTGTGTACAATGGATTAAATATTTTATCTAATTCAGATTTCTCTATGCCCTTTCCATTGTCTTTAAATTCTATTATAACAGTATCTAGGTTTTCTTTTGCAATTATATCAATTTCCAATGGGTTTTCCCCTCTATATTTTATAGAATTTGAAAACAGATTTTCTAATATGATTTCAAGCATCCTGTCAGATAAACCTATCACTGTACTTTCTTTTATATTATTTTGATAAAATAAATTTTCTATTTCAATTGTAAATGATCTATTTAATTCATCTACAATTCTATCTAAAGATTCTCTAGCTTTGATATGATTTATTTTTTTGTCATATATATCAAGTAATGAATAGTCTTTTAGTTGTTTGATTCGATTATTCAATTGTTTGATCTTTTTGTTTATTATCCTTATATATTCGTCTTTTTTTTCTTGGCTA
The DNA here is from genome assembly GCF_900120405.1 of Urinicoccus massiliensis. Lineage (GTDB taxonomy): Bacteria > Bacillota > Clostridia > Tissierellales > Peptoniphilaceae > Urinicoccus > Urinicoccus massiliensis. The sequence goes on from NZ_LT635493.1 coordinate 5,857, forward strand.
TCAGCAACTCCGTCACTTATTCCATCTATGTGGGCTTGTATTACAGATAAGGGAGTTGATAAATCATGGCTTATAGAGGCTATCAGCTCTTCTCTTTCTTCTTTTGCTTTATTTTCTCTTTCCCTATATGATTTTAAGGACGCTACCATTTTATTAAAATTATCTAATAATTCTCCTATTTCATCCACCCTATCATTTTCTATATATAAATCATATTCCCCTTTAGATAGCTTTTTAAAATTATCTAGCAAATCATATATAGGCTTTATAATAATCTTATCGACGTAAGCTAAAAATATAGTCGATATAATGACAATTACTATAGCTATTAATATAGAAATTGATGTTAAAGATAACAAAAGACTTTTAGGTTCTTTTTCTGGTATTCCTAAGACCAACAAAAATAAAATTGGTATTAGAATGATTGATATGACAAATACTATTAAGTTTTTTTTAAGTGATTTAGATTTCAAATTTATAACCTACTCCCCAAACTGTTAATATATACTTTGGATTCTTTGGATTATCTTCGATTTTTTGGCGGAGTCTGTTTATAGTAACGGTTACAGTATTTAAATCTCCATAACTATCGAAGCCCCAGATTCTCTCATATAGTTGTTCTCGACTAAAAACTTGTTTTGGATTTTTAGATAAAAATACCAAAAGTTCAAATTCATTTCTACTTAAGTCAAGATCCCTACCATTTTTTTCTACCTTATATTCTTTAGTATATATTCTGATATTTTCTATGTCTATTATTTCAAGATTTTCCTTATTGAAAACTTGGCTTCTTCTTAGTTGAGCATTAACTCTTGCAAGTAATTCTCTTGGTCTAAAGGGTTTGGTAATATAATCATCTGCTCCAAGATTAAGTCCCTTTACCTTATCAAATTCATCAATTTTTGCTGACAGAATCAAAATCGGTATTGTAGATTTTATTCTTATATTTTGGCAGATTTCATAACCATTCATACCTGGAAGCATTAAATCTAATATTACTAAGGATGGCTTAAATTTATCAAAAATTTCTATTGCCTTATCACCTTCTGTACAAATTTCTACCTCATATAGCTCTTTTACTAGATAATCTTTTATTATATTTGCCAAGTCAAGTTCATCTTCTACGATTAAAATTCTACTCATCCTATCTTCTCCTATTTTAATATTTCTACCCTTTTAAAATAGGAAATATTGACAAAATATAAGATTAATATACCTATTAAAGATATTGAAATATACAAGCTAAGTTCAATACCAAATTCCCCTTTGATTAATAGAGATGGTATTTTATAAACATGTCTTACTAAAAATAAATATTTTAATTTTTCAGGACCTATTAAGCTTAGAATATAATATAAAAATCCCATTCCCATAACACTTGAAGCATTTTTTAAAACAAGACCACCATACACAATAATCATAGCTAAACATATTAGTGGCAAAATAATAGAAATTTCACTAAAAAATACACTAACAAAGGCTCTTATTCCCTCTAACTTTACTCCTCCAAGCAAAATAGCTTGCCCATCAGAAATCAAAACTGTTCCATCATTAAGCATTATTTTTCCAACCAAAAAAGATGAAATTATATCAAAAATCACTAAGGCTATTAGCCACATGATTATAGTTAATATTTTTGCTTTTATAAATTTTTTTCGATCTCCATTTACCATTATTGGTAATTTGATAAGACCTTTTTCATACTCTATAGCTGTTAAGTCTGAGGATATATAAATCACAAATAAGACCAAAAACAAAACTGTATCTGGAACTGAAACTAAGGGCAATGACATCCAATTCATATCTGTATGAATAAATTGATTCGCTTTTATTATATGAGAAATTAAAATTATTAGAAAAAATAGATAATAAAATTTATTTTTCCTTTGTTTGTATAACTCAAAATCTATAAACTTTTTCATATCTCACCCTAGTATAAAATATCTTTCTTTTCTAAATAAATATTGCTTATTATTAAAAATAAAGCTAATAATATCCCGCTTGCTATTATTAGAATACTAATTTCATTAGCAGACACATTTTTTATCATTGTAAATTTTTCTCCCATACTTGTATTAAAGAAAAATATAAGACCAACAATAGAAATGATATTTGCTAGACTTACATTTTCTATAAATAATCCTATTGACATACTTAATAATCCGTAGGTAATTGTTGGAAAAAGAATCTTCCCATAAGTTAAGAATGTATAGATTAAATCACTAGCTTTTGTAAATCCTGGTCTTATTAAAGATAAATCACTCATATTTTTAAAATATAGGATTCCAAATAAATAGCACAAAAGAACAAAAATTGTAGTTGCCATTATACAAAATATTATAAAGGCAATTTGTTTGCTGACTAAATTTTTAATTCTTGACGGTTCTTTCAATATGCTCAATTTCATTGTGCCTGCTACTAGGTCCTTAGTTACTAAGGCATTTGCTAAAATTGGTATAAAAAATATTAATATTTGCATATAAATATCTAAAAGGCTTGCAGGAAAAGTATAAAAACTATCAATATTCCAAACGCCTTCTTTTGGATCATACATGGTAATATTCATCCAAATCAAAAGTCCAGCTGACAATAAAAATACATATCCTATCTTTGATTTAATAATTTTCTCTAATTCATTAATAATTAATGCTTTCATTTTTCCCACCTACTTTATCAAAGAACAGTTCTTCAAGATTAGATACATTATTTCCTGAAACTAATTTTTTTACATCACCTTCTATACATAATTTCCCGTCATGTAAAATTCCGACTCTATTGCAAATACCTTCCATTTCATGGAGAAGATGAGATGATATTATAAACGTTTTATTAGAAGTTTTTGCCAAAGATACTATAAGTTCATTTATATCTCTCATTCCATACGGATCTAGTCCATTTGTAGGTTCATCTAAAATTATTAAATCTGGATTGCCTAATAAGGCATTAGCAATGCCAAGTCTTTGTTTCATACCCATGGAGTATGAGGCAAATTTATCTTTGCCTCTATCTTTTAAACCTACTAATTCAAGTAATTTATCAATATCTTTATCACTTGTACCATCAATTAGTTTTGCCATCAATTTTAAATTTTCATATCCAGATAGATTTTCATAAAACTTAGGAGCTTCTACCATAGCACCTATGTTTTTAATTGCTTGATCTCTATTTTTTATTACAGATTTTTCATTTATTAAAATTTCTCCAGAATCAGACCTAATTAATGATGTAATCATTCTAATAGTAGTTGTTTTCCCCTCTCCATTTGCTCCAAGAAAACCATAAACATCTCCTTTAAACACAGTCATATTCAGATCATTTATAATCTTTCTTTTACCATAAGATTTACATAAATTTTTTATTTCAAGTACTTTTTCGGACATAATTTCCTCCTTTGATGATTCTATTATAAGAGGTAAATATAACAAAACTATAAAAACAACATAATTTTTAACTGATAATTGAATAACAATCAGTAATATTATTTTAATTGGTCTTTAAATTTCATATTAATGAATACGAAACTCGTACCATTATCTTCACAAGCCATAGCTATTGCAATGGCATTATTACAAGTCCTGCTATTGTTATTCTTAATAAAAAGATTTGTTTATTTTATTTTTCTTAATTTTCTCTCATTATTTTTAGTGTTTCTTTAAATTCTTTTGTCTTTGTTGCTTCTTCTAGTAGATTTTTATTTCTTCATCTGATATTTCTTCTGCATTTTCTATAAGGCTTTATAAGATTGCTCCTCTTGTTATTAGCCTATGAGTTCTTTCTTTTCTTTTTTTCACTATGTCTTGTTTTAACATCTTCTTTTCTTGATTTTTTAGTTGCCTTAATCTTTCTTCTGTATCATCTATTTTATCTTTTATTTCCTTTGATTCTTGTCTTATTTGTTCTAATTTTTTCATATAAAACTCCTTTCTTGTATTAAAAAAAGACGATAGATTTTAATTTTCTACCGTCCTTAAATATCCAAGCATTTTTTTATTTATGGTTTTCTTTTAAGAAAGCATCAATAGTTTTTCTTGATTCACTTTCTGCTTTATCATTGCTTTCAGTTGTCCCACCTGTTGCAATTCTAATTTTTCCTAAATTTAAAACACCATTGCTAGCAAATATATGCCCTGCTCCTTTATATGAATAAATCTTTGCCTTAGGGTTTTGTTCTTTTATTTTATTTGCCATAGCAAAACTATCCCACATCAAATCATCCTCGCCCACGATCATCAATATATTTGCCTCAACATCTTTTATTGGTATTAGTTTTTCTTGGCTTGTTGAGTCTTTTTCTATTGCACTATTATAAGTTTCTTTATAACTAATAGGACTTTTAATAATATTCGGAACAATAATATTTTTTAAAAATGAGTTAAATGATGATTTTTTTATATCTATATATGGAAGTTCCTTTCCTTTATATGTCCATGATGAACCATAATCTTTAAAATCTAGACCAGCGAAATTATAAGATGAAGGTGCTATTAAAATCAGATTATCTATTTCAGAATATTTGCTAGCCAAATTAAGGGCATATTCTGCACCTTTTGACGCTCCCAAAACGCTTATTGGTTTATTGTCTTTTATATTTTTATTTATATAATTGATAACATCTTCAAATTGTTCTAAAGGGATTTTTCTCAAAGTTTGTTCTTGGTTTTTCATGCCGAACATAAATAGTGCAAAGGTTTCATATCCCTCTTCAGCCAATCTTTTAGCAGTTTCAAAATTTGGACTTCCCTCAGAACCTCCAAAACAAATTACAAGACCTTTATGTGATTTTTCCTTAGGTACAAATCTAAAGCCTTGCATCCTACCCTCATCTACATAAGTTACATCAACTCCGTCAATATCTGTAGGATATAAACTTATATTAGTAACATCATTATAATATTCAGGAGATTTCAAAGCATTGGTATCTTTATACTTATAGTCATTATATATTCTAAGAATAAAAACTAAAACTACTAAAATAATAACTATTAAAAAGATTCTAAAAAATATTTTCTTCATTTTATTCCACCTCATTTCTATGAATTTCTATAACATCTTCAATTCTGCAATCCAATGCCAGGCAAATCTTTTCTAATGACTCTAAGTTCACATAAGAATTTTTGCAAATTTAATTAAATTTCATCATATTTCTTTTTTAATTTATCCATGTAGTCAAGGTCAATCCACTCCTCGCTAAAACCACAGGCAGTACAAATATACCTATCAACAGACACTGCCGACATAATTGTATGCCCAGTCATAATATTATTTCCAGTTCCATAAGCTCCAGCAGATCCTGGCACAAATAAAATATCACTTCCTCCACACTTTGGGCATTTTCTCGTATTTTTCATAAATTCTCCTTTTTTAATTCTTCCTTACTTTCATAATACCTCATATGCCAACCTCCGTGGTTTGTATATAGATATTATACCAAAAATATTTTTATCCTAACGTTAATTCATAATATTGTAATCAAACTGTTCCTGTTTATTTTTATTTTACAGCCTTTTCAATTTTGCAAACTATAGATATCTCTACAAAAAATACTGTATATTGTCCAAACTCAATTCTTACTACGATGTTCCCCCCACATTATTAAGTATTTTTTTACTATTGATAAGCCTAATACCATTTATTCTTTATAACAGGAAAATGTATCGCTTATATTGAGTTTGAAGCCTTAGCTTTTTTAACTACTGGAATTATAACTTGTACACAGGCATATCCCTCTGGAGTGTTAGATAGATATAGTTCTCCACCATTTTCTCGTATTACTCTTGCTGTGAAATACAATCCGACACCTTTTATATTTTGTGTGTAATTCTTTTTTTCAGAAAAGCCTTTGTCAGTTGCGTGGACTAAGGCAGCATCTGAAAAATGTGATCCAGAATTTGTGATTTTGTATTCGGCTTTCCCGTTTGAAACGATAAATGTTAGATGAATTGATTGGGGTGAATGACCATGCTCACAGGCATTAAGAATAATATTAGTTAAGGCTTGATGAATTGCACTTTCCTCTGTGGTTGTATAATCATCTGTATCTTGAAATTGGCTTTTCCACTCATTCCCATATTGCTCACTTAATATATGTCCTTCTTGATTTATTTTGAGATTTAAACTATCTAATGGCAATGGTTCCTTGACAAGTTGGTCGTTATTTTCATTACTAAGTTGTAGTTGCAATCTATCTGCTACCTCTTCCAATCGATTCAAATTAAAAATAATGGATTCGGTATATTTCAATAGATTTTCATTCATTTTTTCTTTATCATCGTCAGATAGGAATAGAGTTAATTGACTAAGATCTTCTTTCATAAACTCAGCATTTGCACGAGCAACGGTCAACGGAGAACGATAATCATGTAGCATTTGGGTTGTTTGTTCTCTTATTTTATGCTCACTATTCCAAAGTTCTTCTAATGTTGCTTTTAGATCAACACGCATGTGGTCCATAAGGTTCCCTAGCTCTCTAAACTCTGATATTGATAGGGAGGAAGGGACAGGTATATTTAGATCTCCATTTCCTATGGAAACAAGAGCTTTTTGTAGCGGTAATACATCTTTATAAATATGTCTGGTAACAGACTTTGCAAACCACATGGTTGGAATAAGAAGCGTAAGAGCAATTATGAAAATAAAAAGTGATTCTACTCTTGGAAGATGTGCATTTGCCCAATCTGAAGAATATAACACACCTATCCTGTATTTAAATACGCAGACTCTATTATTGTATACAACCTTTGAAAAATAGCCTTTAGAAAAAGGGATTTGTTTTCCATCTAAATAGTCTAAAGCATTCTCTTGATCCTCTATCTTCATATTTGAATTAATAACTTCATTTTCATTATTTAGCTGAATGTAGCCAATATTATCAGGTACCCAAGTTGAGTTGAAATTTTGGCTAGAAATGATTTTTTCCCTTAAGATTTCAACTTGTTTTTCTTCGTGGTTGGCAAAAGTATATAAATCATGTCTAACTCCATAGTGGAAACCGATAACCAATAAAAGAAAAAGAAAACAAATTATACCTATGAACACTAAGGAATATATAGATAATATTTTCCTTAGTGTATTTTTCTTAGAATATATATTTTTTATTCCCATTTGTAACCGACTCCCCAAATTGTTTTAATTGGATCAAGTTGATAAGTTGAAAATTTTTTTCTGATATTTTTTATATGTTCAACTATAGCTGCAGACTCAGATTCTGTCCAAAATCCACCGACTTGTTCGAGAATATGTTCTCGTGAAAAAACTTGTCCCTTATGTCTAGCTAAGAGTTCGCAAATTTCATATTCCATTTTTGTGAACTTGATAGTTTCTCCCTTTATTTGTATTTCTTTGGCATTCAAGAGAAAACGAATATCTCCAAAAGATAGGTAAGAATGATGAACACGCTCTTCCCTTCTTAGATGTGCTTTTACTCGACTGACTAATTCCAATGGTGTGAAAGGCTTGCGAATGTAATCGTCCCCGCCAAGCGCTAATCCCTCAGCGACATCTGCTTCTTTGGATTTGGCTGTAAGAAATAATATTGGACAATCTACTTTTTCACGGACATTTCTGCAAAGTTCAAAGCCATCTATATCGGGCATCATCACATCGAAAATCATCAAATCAAATTGATCGAGAGATAAACTTAAAGTTTCTTTTGCTGAGGCACAAGTATATACAGAGAATTGAGCACGCTTTAAACTTGTTTCAATAACAGATCTAATTTGCTCATCGTCATCAACTACAAGTATGTTTTGACCCATATATTCACCTCTCCTTTCATTAAATCTAGTCTGAGCCAAAAAGAGTACTTATATTATTAGAGCACTCTTAACATTCAAAATCATAGTATGATATGGAGATCTTGAACTTTTAAATAATTTAATATTATTCATCACTATTATCGGCTCTACCATCCCATTTATTAAACCATATAGGAATTAAAGTAACAAGTGCAATGGTTACTATGATACATATCAATAGACCATATCTCAGCTCAGCTGCAATCTTAAGAATATAATCTGTATGAAAAGTATCTAGAATCATTAGAGATGAAAATCTAGCTGCCCATGTTGGCGGAAGGTAATACCAAAACTTATCCAAAAGTCCAGTACATCCTAAAGCCCCAACAAGAATAAAAATTACTCCAGAACCTATTGACCATGACGTACCAAATTTAAAAGCGATAAATAGATGGATAGAAACTAGGCAAATAAGTGGAATAAGCATAAGAATAGTAGCCAAGACGTAGGATATGGTAAGCATCTTTCCATATAGCAAAGCAAATCCAGCAACAGCTATGATCAAACTAAGACCTGTCATAATAACCAATAAAATAACAAGTGATATTAGCATTTGAATTCTTGATTTTCCAACACATAAAATATTAAAAGAAGAACCCGCACGTTGTTCCTGCTGAACAATACCAGTACACAACATGACAACCAAGCAATCCATAAATAAGGATAAGGCTTGAAAAAATCCAGATATATTTTGTTCAATACTCCATGAAGAAACGGAATAATAAGAGATAAAAAGTCCTACACAAATAATTGGCCAAAGAATGGTTATATAAAATAGCGGACTTTTTACTATTTTATAAATATGCGAATGTAAACATTTCAACATCAAAATCACCTCGCTTCTGATTTTTTATAAAGGGTGGTGGAAACAATGGACAAAACCATCGTTAGTACCACAGATGCAACAATTGCAATTAAAACATCATAAGATTGTGTATAAATCAAATCTTCTTCAACAGGCAAACCATTAGGTAAAAGCCCTAAAATAGAAATCATGGAACGATTTACCCATGCCCATGGGCAAAACATCCAATATGGTTTTAGTGCTAAAAACACACCTGAAAAAGAAATAGCTAAATTTACCAATACCGAAAAGATCACCCCTAATTTTTTTGAAAGTATAAAGCTAAAAGGGATTTGCCACATGGTTGTAATAAACACGACTATAATCCCTAAAAATATCGAAGCAATACTTAATTGCTTAATTTGATTAATTCCAAACAAACTAAAAATAAATGGAATACAAACCACAGCAACACTTAATAGAAAACAGGAAAGAAGAGCATATCCTAATACAACCAAAAGTTTAGAGCTCCATATTTTTCCTTGAGAAACAGGTAGACAACGGATTGCACGAAGTCCGTGCTTTCCGTTATCTATATTAACAGCTGTTGCACTGATCAATGCGAATGTAGCAGGTAAAAAAACTACATAGTACCAGTTGAATAAATTCAAGGAAAAATAACCTTGTTGAACAATAGCCATTAGTGCTAAGCAAAGAGGGCTAGCAATAGCAATTCTTCTCGTTGCAGTTCTTTTTGTTTTCAAGAATTCGGCCATTAATATATTTGAATTACTCATTGAAGCCTCCTTGCTGATTACTAACAACTTTCATGAAAAGTTGCTCCAAATCCATTTTTGAATCAAATGCACCTTGATAACCTAAATGTCCTGATGCAATGATTCCAATATGATCTGCAATATGTTCGACTTCAGATAAAATATGAGAAGACAGAATTACAGTAGTTCCTTGTTGTGAAAAACCTCTAATAAGTTCTCTCAATTCCTTTATTGCAATGGGATCAAGACCATTAGTTGGTTCATCTAGAATTAAAAGTTTTGGATTACTAAGTAAAGCCAAAGCAATTCCTAATCTCTGCTTCATTCCCATTGAAAATTGTCCAGTACGTTTTTTACCTGTATTAGTAAGACCTACAATTTGTAAAACTTCTTGAATTCGCTCTTCTTCAATCCCTAAAGCTATTGATCGTACACGACAATTTTCATAGGCAGTTAAGTTTGGATATAGTGGTGCATTTTCAATCAATGCACCAATTTCAGAGAGATTTGAACGATCCCAAGGATTATTATTGAATATGATTTCACCAGATGTAGGCGTAATCATACCGCAAATCATCTTGAGAAGAGTAGACTTTCCGGCTCCGTTTGGTCCCAATAATCCATAAATTTTTCCTCTTGGAACATTGATATTAACGCAGTCCACCGCTTTTTGTTTCCCGAACTGCTTTGATAGATTTCTAGTTTGTAATATAAAATCATCCATAGTATATTTTCCTCCTTATCATTTCTTTACGTATGTAATTTTAGGAGAAAAAAATAAGGAAATTATAAGGATTTAAGAATTTCCATAGTAGGTAGTAAGTGAGCCTTTTATTTTTCGACATATAATCATCATATAAACTATATAGTAAACGTATCACTTTTAATCTTCTCATAATAGCTGACTAATATACCTATTTTTTTCTAAACCTTTAAATTCTCCTGTTTTTCTGCTCTCGTCTTGCCTTATACCTTTCCTCATACTCCTGTTGTTTTCCATTTGCTTTACGCTTTAGATAATTTTGATGAAGTCTGTCCCTTCTCTCATTAATTTTTCGTTCTTCTTCCTCAAGTTTTGATCGTTCTTCTTCGCTTAATTCTTCTTTTGGAACTTCATAATTTCCGATGAAGTTAAAATATATTTCTATCTTTTGCTTTGATGTTTGACTGCCTTTTCTATCCCTTTCATGAATGATTATCTTCTCTACAAACTCATTTATCATTGTGTTTGTTAGATCATCAAAGTTTTCATAACGACTAATAAGGGACATGAATTTTCTTACCCTATCTGTTTCATTTTCATATCTTGATATTTCAAGTTCTAAGTCTCCAATCTCTTTACTTAGAGCTCTTTGCTCTGTTTCGTATTGGCTATTAAGTATCTCATATCTACTGCTTGGTATTTTTTCTAGTATCATATCCTCGTAAATACGGCACATAAGCCTTTCTAACTCTTGTATCCTCGACTTATTATTAATTAGCCTTACTCTTTGTTTTTCTATCTCTACTTTTTCCTTTTCTTCCATTTCATTTTGAATGGAACGGATAAAGGCTTCATTATCTTCATTAAGGTATTTTTTAATATCTTTTAGTGTTTCCCTAATAAGGTTTAAGACCGCTTCTGCTTTTATTCTGTGTGCTGATGGACAAAGTGTGCCACAAGGTGTTTTGGTATAGGCACTGCAAGTGTAATAGGGAATATTCTTATAATTGCTTGTCCTATGAACATACATCTTGCTCCCACAATCTGCACAATACATCAATCCTGTTAGTGGGTGATATTCACCCCAACCGTCAGGATACCTTTTTACATTTCCTCTTATCCTTTGCACATTATCAAAGGTTTCTTGGTCTATGATTGGCTCGTGTGTATTTTCAAAAATAAGCCAGTTATCCTCGGATACATATTTGCTTTTCTTGTCCTTGAAGTGCTTTCTTGTTTTGAAATTGACTGTATGCCCCAAGTATTCCTGTTTCTTTAAAATGCTTGCTATTGTTGAGCTGCACCAACGATAGGGATGTTCAAAGTTTTTGCTTTGATATAGTCCATAGCCTAATTTCTGTTGATGATAGGCGGGTATATCTACTTTTTCACTCTCCAATATCTTTGCTATTCGATACGGACCATTGCCTTGCATGGTCAGGTTAAATATTCGCCTTACTATCTCTGCTGCTTTTTCATCTACTATCCATTTGTTTTTATCTTTTTCATCTTTGATATAGCCATAAGGCGGTGTGCTTGCAGTATGTTTCCCACTTTCGCCTTTTGACCTGAAAGTCGATTGTATTTTTCTTGATGTATCTCTTGCATACCATTCATTCATGATATTTCTAAAGGGAGTAAAATCATCTTCTCTGTAAAAACTATCTACATTATCATTGATAGCGATTAGTCTTACGCCCTTTTGTCTTAGTATCTCCATACATTGACCGACTTTGAGATAATCTCTGCCAAGTCTGCTCATATCTTTTACAATGATACAACCAATATTTCCTTGATTGACTCCGTTCATCATTGCCATAAATCCCGGTCTGTCAAACTGCGTTCCGCTGATTCCGTCATCTGTAAAGTGAATGATGTTTGACAGGTTATTTTTGCTTGCGTATTCTTCCAGTATTTTTTTCTGATTGATGATGGAGTTACTTTCTCCTTGCAGTTCATCATCACGACTTAATCTCTCATAGAGTGCTGTTATCTTTTCAAAATTCCTCATTTTTACCCCCTTTCTCTTAATTTTTCAATAAAAAAAGAATTAAGAAGTACATATTTCACTAAAATAGTGATTAAGTGTTCTCCTTAATTCTATTACTCCTGCTGCAAGTTTGTATTTCTTATATTGTTTTACTGCGAAATGGTTTGGCTTTTCTTTTTCTAATGCTTCAAACATATAGTCTACTGCATTTTTAAAATTTTCATCTTCTTCTCTTACCTCACTTGCATCTATCATAGCAAGTAGAGTTGTAAAGTTCTGTTCTTCTTTAGGAGCTTCATAAAAAATATATCCAATTAAGGCTGTATAGTAGAGTTTTTCAGCTTTTACCCAGAAATCCTCAGTTGATTTTTCTCCTTCTCCCTTAGTATTTGCAATTATTGTTTGTACTAATTTCAAAATATCTTTTTCACTTTTCAAGTATGCAAAGGGATTATATCTCATGGATTTTTTAAAGTTTATTGTATTTAGTATTTTTATCTCATATCCATTTCTTTCCAACATTTTTCCGCATTCCAAGACTAATGTTCCTTTTGGGAAGATTTGTCAAGGACATAAACAAAATTTCTTTGACAAATTTATATCTTTTCTGTTTCTCTCTTGATTAACTTCAGTATTTTATCCTTGTATGTTTCTCCTGTACCTTGTTTGAAATGTAGGTTTACAGTATATTTTGTCTTCCCAATATCCATTATTAACTGTTTATTGGGTGGTGCTTGTATTTCTCTTTTTTCTTCTTTCATAAGTCCTCCTTTCCGATTTTAGACAAAGAAAAAACAGTAAACCTTTTTCAATTTACTGTTCTGTGTTAGTTTTTATTAAATTGTTAGTTATACAAACTGTGGTTTGCTTTAATCTTTACTAAAAACAAGAATCTTCTGCGTAATCTTCCTCGCAATCGGAAGCCAGTCGATTAGCTTTAATGTAGGCATAAGAACACGCATACCACGTAATATGTTGTCATCTTTAATCTTATGAAACCCCTGAGCAATGTTCTTTATATCATCAAAGCTGTCTGCACCGAAAACGAATCTGGCTCCGGTTTGCTGAATGGATTTTTCAACCCCTTCTCGTTTTACCCACATCTTTGCAATACATTCCATTATGACCGTAGCGGTGTCAAAGTTTTTATGAATGATAGAAAGTATCTTGGCATTTTCTTCGGTAGTGAGATACATTGACAGTCCTTCTATAATAAAAAGTACATTCTCTCTGTTTTTTACTTCCTTGAACCAATTTGGATCCAAAGCAGACGCACTGATAGATGAAACCCTCCCGCTTTCTAAAAAAATCTGATCTCTGAGTTTTATAACTTCAGGCAGATCCAGATTATACCAAGTGATAGTACCATTATCCACACGATAAAATCTTGTGTCCAGTCCACAGGCAATGTTCACTATTGTAGCAGTCGGGTTTCGCCCAATAAATTCTTTGACCAGTTCGTCAAAGACGAGTGTACGTGCGATTACACCACTACTCATGGTGCGATCTTTTGATGCAGTTGAAAAGTCATAATCAATCTTATTTACAAGTTCTACTGCTTTTGCATCATAGAATTTATGCTTCTTTCTCTGTGAATACTCTGCACGTGCATAAAAACTTTGAAGCATGGTTTCTGCAGTGCCGTTCAAAACAGGTTTTATTTTCTCTTGCATTTCTATTTTCCCCAAATGTAAACGCCTCCTTCAAATTTTATTTTTTGTCTTCACTAGTTAATATTATATACTTTTTTTACTTAGTTTTATAGGTCTAACTCATTCCTCTTTACCTGTGATAGTCGCTTTTCGTGTCCCTCTAATTGCTCTATACAGGTCTTAACTTTTTCTGCTTGTTCAACTTCTTCTCGTATTTCTAATATTTGACTATATAGGCTCTTTTTCTCTTTCTTCAAAGTGCTAACTTCTGATTTCCATTTACTGATGGCTAAGGTCTTACTTTCTCCTAAATGCTCTTTCAGATGTTTCTTGGCACTTTCAAATAAAATGAGTTCTGCCGTATGCTCGTTATAAAAATCTTCCTGTTTGCTTTTCTTTGTCTTGATATAGGCTTTGTAGGTATCCTTGTACTTCAAATATTTTTCTGACTGGTCTATGAGTTGTGTTTTTTCATCAATCTTCTTCTCGGTATCTTTTAAGGCTCTTGTGGTCTTATAGTTCTTATCTCGTAAGTTTGTAATGCTCTCTTTTAATTGATTGATACTTGTAATGTTTTTCTCTTTGAGTAGCTGATAACTTCCAATATATTTTTCTAAGTCTGTATTATTCTTATCTGTATTTTTACGGATAAGATTTTCCAAAACTGATAGCAGATTTTCTTTGGGTGGGAGGGTTGACTTTGTATTTTCATGTTCTCTTTTTTCTTCTTTTCCTATTCCTCTTATCCAATTTAGCAATGCTTTTATTCTTCTTGAAATTTCTCTTAAAATCATATTTTGATGTTTGATTTCTCTATTGATATTTCCTCTGTCTGTAGCTATGCCTCTCTTCTCCATTTGGGTTGATGATACTCCTAAATGAATGGTCGGTATTTGTTCTATACCTTGTCTTTGATAAGAGCGGTGATCCACCTTATCCTGTATGCTATTTTCTTCAAGATATTTATTTGTAATGTCTGCCCATGCTTTTCGCCATTCTTCTGCTTTGTCTTGCTCATTCCAATCTGTTGTATTGATCTTTCTTGTTTTGTAATTACCATTTTTTAGTTTTACTTTTTCGCCATTTTCATCAAGGATATATTCCTTTTTTGATTTTGCTCCCCATGTTGTATCTTCATTTAGTGGTCGCATAGTAAGTAAGATATGGCAATGTGGGTTTCCATCATTTTTATCATGTAGAGCAATATCAGCACACATACCTACTTTTACAAAATTCTCTTTTACATATTCTCGTACAAGATTTATTTGTTTTTCTCTGTCTAATTCTTTAGGCAAAGCAACTTCAATTTCTCTTGCAAGTTGGGAATTTTTACTCTTTTCTATTTTCTCAACACTGTTCCATAAGATAGAACGGTTTACAAATTCCTGTGGTGCATTTTGTGGTAAAAGAATTTCTGTATGGGCTATTCCACCTTTTCTTGTAAAGTCATGGACTATACCGTCATATTCGTTTTTTATCTTTTCGCCGCTTCGATAGGCGGAAGCTGCTACTGCACTTTTGCCTTTGCCTCTTGAAATAATCTTTATGCAAAGATGATATATCGCCATAAGAAAAAACCTCCTTTCCATTTTTCGGTATGGTTATGGTGGCGATAGATAAGACTTCCTAAAAAAATCGGATAGCTTTTTATCCGATTTCTTTTGGGAAGTACACAAGGGGTAGGAAATGTATTTCCGTAGGGGAGTGTAGCTCCCCTGTATCAGCGTTAGCTGATATGCCCTCTGCTAAGAGCCTTCGGAGAACGCACGCACCTGTTAAGGTGTATATGTGCGCCCTTGTAAACAAGGGACTATTCCTCTGTTTCCATTACTTCCTCTTGTATTTCTGTAATTTTGTTTTCGCTTTGTTCTCGCTTCTCAATAATTTTTAGGATTTTTTGATTGACTGCTTCTTTGATATTTGGGAATGTAATTAGCTGATAAAATTCATCTTTGGTAAAATCCTTGCTTTCGTTAAAGATACTTTCAAAAACTGCTCCTTTTTCATAAAGCCTTTTATCTCTTTTCTTTCGTTCTTCCTGTTTCTGCTGACTGATGAGTTTTTTTCTTTTGTTTTGTAACTGCTTGATTTCTTCTTCTGCCATTAAAATTTTTTCGTCTATGTTTTTCATCTTCTGTTTTCCTTTCTTTATGTTTTGAGCAAAGAAAAAACAGTAAACCGATTTGATTTACTGTTTCGTAAGCTGCTATACTATTGTTTCTATTTAATTATTTCATTTCGACAAACTGGAATTTGTCTGTCTCAAAACAATTCGTTTATCATTGTCACAAATAAATCCGGTTTCAATAAAACAAGACCTGCATGCCCCAGTTTAGGCAAAACCTTGAATTCTGTTTGCGGAAAATGCTGATTCATGTAGGCGATATCAAGTTTTCGCTCCTTTTCTTCGCCATCGGCATACCAGTAATGCATTTGCGTATCGACCTTCGGAATGGGCTGTGGAATCTTATAGTTGTTGCATGAGTCAAAAGTTCTCCATAACGTTTTTCTACTGGAGCACTTCAAAACATCTGCAACATATTGAAGATCTTCCTTCGAATATTCATCGGTAGCAAAAGCCTTCTCAAGCAAGCGCACTCCACCTGTCCTGCCCAGCATCACCATGAGATAGTCTCTCAAGGCGATAAAGCGTGTGACAAGCCATGGTAGCTGATATGGTGTAATGCCTCCGTCCATAATGCAGTGTCTGATTGGAATAAGTTGTCCAAGCGTTACCATTAAAGCAACGGAGCCGCCCATCGAGCACCCATATACTGCATACAATTCGGCAATCTCTTCAGCCTGAAGCCACTCATTCAATTCGGCAGCGATCTTCTCAATGCTTGTAAAGTCACTTTCATCCTCAGAATCATATCCGGGAAGAGCCGGAATAATCAGATGATATTTGTTTTTGAGAAGCGGAATTAAATGTTCAAAATAATCCCATCTTACAACAGAAGGATGTATCAGCAGAATTGCTTGTTCATTACCTTTTCCAAATTCATGTATATTCATTAGTCTAATCCATCCTGTGTACAAATTCTAATTTTTCTCTCTAAATAATTAACAATATTATACCATTTTTAAGCCATTTTTTCTATATCGGCTTTTTGTGGTACTTGACAGTTGCCTATAAAGTTAAAATACACATCAACTTGTTGTTTTCTATCTTTTCCTTTTCTTCCCCCTGTGGCTTCATGGACTACAACTTTTTCTATATACTCATTTATCATTGGTACTGTCAGTTCTTCAATATCGGTATATTTTTCTATCATCTTTAAGAATTTATCAGTATCAACTTTTCTCTGATGATAACTTTCTATTTCATCTTCAAAATACTGTATTTGATTTTCTAAGTCTTGTTGCTCCGTATCATAGGTATTAAATAATCTATCAAAGTGTTTTACAGGAATTTTTCCAAGTGCGTGGTCTTCATATAGCTTTGTAATAAGGGTTGTTAATTCTGCATTTCTTGATGACAGTTTCTCTAACTTTTCTTTATCCCCTTGATACTTTTCTTCTCTTTTTTCATCGGACAATTTGTTCATCACTTTTAGAAATTCTTGTTTATCTTCTTTGGCAAAGTCTGTGATTTCTTTAATTGATTTCAAGAGAATTTCATTCACTGTCTTTACTTTGATGTAGTGCATACTGCAAGTGCCTTTTCTGTGTCTGTAATGTTGGCACACAAAACAATAATCACAATCGTATTTCTTTTCTTTATGTTCTGCCGGCTCTCTGTAACTTAACTTTCCTCCACAATCAGAACAGATTAAAAGTCCTGTAAATGGGTGGGAGGTTGTACCATACTTTGGGCTTCTTCTTACTGTTTTTCTTAACCTTTGAGCATTATTCCATGTTTCTTCGTCAATAATCGCTTCATGGGTGTTTTTGAAGATAATGAGTTCATCTGCTTTCGCCTTTCTGCGTTTCTTGGTTTTGTAGTCTACACTAATTGTCTTTCCCAATACAGTATGTCCCATATATTCTTGCTTTTCTAAGATATAGCTTACTGTGGTTGGTGTCCAAAAATATGGGTCTTCTATTCCTCTTTTCTTGGAGCTGTGGTTATTTTCAGGATAGTGTATTTCTGCATAGGCTGATGGAATAAGGACTTTATCTTTGGTTAGTATATCTGCTATCTGAGTTACTCCATATCCCTCTATTACAAGCCTATAAATGCGTTTTACGACCTTTGAACTCTCTTTATCGACAAGTAGCTCCTGTTTGTTCTTAGGGTTTCTATAATAGCCGTATGGAACGCTGGGTGATACTCTTTTACCCTCTTCCATTCTTGCTCTAAAGATGGATTGTATTTTTCTTGAGGTATCTCTTGCATACCATTCATTCATAATATTTAGAAATGGGGTAAAGTCGCTTTCTGCTTGTTTTTCGCTATCTATTCCGTTATTGATGGCAATAAATCTTACTCCCTTTTCTTTGAAAAGTATTTCGGTATAAAAACCTACTTTGAGGTAATCTCTGCCAAACCTGCTCATATCTTTTACTATCACAGTAGATACTTTGTTTTCTTCTACTGCTTTTATCATCTTTTGAAATCCCTCTCTATCAAAGGTCGTTCCGCTTACTCCATCATCGGTATAGTGATAGATATTTACAAAACCGTTTCTTTTCGCATAGCTTTCAAGCAGCTGTTTTTGATTGGTGATGGAATTGCTTTCTCCTTGCATTTCATCATCACGACTTAAACGCTCATAAAGTGCCGTTTGTCCTGTTCTTTTCGTATTTGACATGAGAATTACCTCCTTTCCAAGTTTTTATTATTTTCTCTGTCCCTAAGAGGTTAATCCTTTAGGATCTGTTACTACATAGGAAGAGTGCATTTGCATTAGATTTGGCTTTACATAAAATCTTGTTTTACCTGATCCAGAACCACCTATTACTAATACATTTTTATTTCTAGCATATTTAGGATTTCTGGGTCTTGAGTTCATTGTTAGTCTTTCGGTATTAGTTATTAGAACATTGTTTTCAAACTTAGGATCAATGTATGGAGCAATATCCTTACTTTCTCCCCAGGAAGCGTTTTGTCAAGTATCTTTTTATATTTATGGACGCTTTTTCTATAAAGAATTTTAACTTTTAGACAAGAAAAAAACAGTAAACCTTTTTTGATTTACTGTTTTGCTGTTAGCTTTATTAAAATTTATTAGTTAGATATTGGGTTAGAAACTCAAATGTATAATTTTTGTTCTGTTTAACTTATCCGCAAAATACATATATATTCTTGTTTTTAATTTCAATCTCTTACAATGCTTTAATGCTCCATCAAAAAAGCCTGTAACTTCTACTAACCCTGTATTCGTGCAGCTTGCAAATTCTTTTGGGTCATCTACGCTAAAATACATTTGTGCGTCTTCATTTCCCGTTTGTTTTACATATTTATTTGCAAGCTCTAATCCCTTGGAATTTGTTGCGTCAAATATCAATTCTCCGTTAGGAATCAATGATTTCATGCCCTTAATCATATCTACAATTTTTTCTTTATCAAAATATTGATATACTCCTGCAACTACAATCATTGTCGGCAAAGAAGTATCTATTTCTTTTATCCAATCAAGAGTAAACATATCCCCTGCTATCAATCTTTCATTATCGGCATTTCCTAATACTTTTTTTCTTAGTATTATGACATCCGGCAAATCGATTTGATAGAAATTAACTTTAACATTTTTTATGCGATTATATGCTGTTTCCAATCCTGCACCTAAAAAGACAATATTACATTCATTGTTTTTTTCGATGAAACTAATAATTTTTTTGTCCATCGTTTGTTGTCTGCAAACACTTGCCATATAAAAATATTCAGTAGTATTACTTTCTATACTGTTTGTGGGTATATGTTGTTTTAAGGATAATGCTTTTTCATCATAAAAAAAATCAGGAAATTTTTCAGACGCATAAACTCTTGCTATAAGAGGAATATATAGAGTATCTGCAACACCACTAAGCAACTCATTTTTGTTCATCTCCATGTCCCTCCTTTCTCATTTTATTTTGCAAGTTATGTGAAACTAATTATTTTCATTATACCACTTTCCCACTTAGTTTTATAGGTCTAACTCGTTCTGCTTTGCCTGTGATAGTTGCTTTTCTTGTACCTGTAATTGCTCTATACAAACCTTAAATTTTTCTGCCTGTTCTACTTCTTCTCGTATCTCTAATATTTGATTATATAGGCTCTTTTTCTCTTTCTTCAAAGTAGCAAGTTCTGATTTCCATTTGCTGATGGCTAAGGTCTTACTTTCTCCTAAATGCTCTTTCAGATGTTTCTTTGCACTTTCAAATAAAATAAGTTCTGCTGTATGCTCGTTATAAAAATCTTCCTGTTTGCTTTTCTTTGTCTTGGTATAGGCTTTGTAGGTGTCCTTATACTTCAAATATTTTTCTGATTGGTCGATGAGTTGTGTTTTTTCATCAATCTTTTTCTCAGTATCTTTTAAGGCTCTTGTGGTCTTGTAATTCTTATCTCGTAAATTAGTAATGCTTTCTTTTAGTTCAGATAATGAATTGATGTTTTTCTCTTTTAGTAATTGACAACTCTCAATATATTTTTCCAAGTCTGCATTGTTGTTATCTGCATTTTTACGAATAAGCTTTTCAAAGATGAATAACAGGTTCTCTTTGGGTGGGAGGGTGGATTTTGTATTTTCTTTTTCTGTTTTTTCTTCTTTTCCAATTCCTCTTATCCAATTTAGTAATGCCTTTATTCTTCTTGAGATTTCTCTTAAAATCGAATTTTGATGTTTGATTTCTCTGTTGATATTTCCTCTGTCTGTGGCTATGCCTTTCTTCTCCATTTGTGTTGCTGATACTCCTAAATGAATGGTTGGGATTTGCTCTATACCCTGTCTTTGATAAGAACGGTGATCTACTTTGTCCTGTATACTATTTTCTTCAAGATATTTGTTTGTAATGTCTGCCCATGCTTTTCTCCACTCTTCCGCTTTGTCTTGCTCGTTCCAATCGGTTGTATTTATTTTTCTTGTTTTGTAATTACCATTTTTTAGTTTTACTTTTTCGCCATTTTTATCAAGGACATATTCCTTTTTTGATTTTGCTCCCCATGTTTTATCTTCATTTAGTGGTCGCATGGTTAGTAGGATATGACAATGTGGGTTTCCGTCATTTTTATCATGTAAGGCAATATCTGCACACATACCGACATCTACAAAATTTTCTTTCACATAGTTCCTTACAAGTTCAATCTGTTTTTCCCTGTCTAATTCTTTAGGCAATGCAATTTCAATTTCTCTTGCAAGTTGAGAATTTTTACTCTTTTCTATTTTTTCAACACTGTTCCATAATGTTCCTCTATCTGAAAATTCCTGTGGTGCATTTTGTGGTAAAAGAATTTCTGTATGGGCTATTCCACCTTTTCTTGTAAAGTCATGGACTATGCCGTCATATTCGTTTTTTATCTTTTCGCCACTTCGATAGGCGGAAGCTGCTACTGCACTTTTGCCTTTGCCTCTTGAAATAATCTTTATGCAAAGATGATATATCGCCATAGTCAAAAACCTCCTTTCGTTTTTCTGATACGTTGATGTGGCGATAGATAAGACTTCCTAAAAAAATCGGATAGCTTTATATCCGATTTCTTTTGGGAAGTACACAAGGGGTAGGAAATTTATTTCCGTAGGGGAATGTAGTTCCCCTGTATCAGCGTTAGCTGATATGCCCTCTGCTAAGAGCCTTCGGAGAACGCACGCACCTGTTAAGGTGTATATGTGCGCCCTTGTAAACAAGGGACTATTCTTCGATGTCCGTTTCGTCCTCTTGGTTTTCTATATTTTGATTTTCTGTTTCTTCTCTGCTTTCTATAATTTTTAGTATTTTGATATTGGCTTCTTCTTTACGAATTAGAGATGTGATTAACTGATAAAATTCATCTTTGGTTAAATTTTTACTTTCGGTAAAGATACTTTCAAAGACTGCTCCTTTTTCATATATCCTTTTATCTCTCTTTTTTCTTTCTTCCTGTTTCTGCTGACTGATGAGCTTTTTTCTTTTGTTTTGTAACTGCTTGATTTCTTCATCTGCCATTAAGATTTTTTCTTCTATGTTCTTCATTTTCTCATTTCCTCCCTTTCTAATTTTGAGTAAAGAAAAACAGTAAACCTTTTTTGATTTACTGTTTCTGTGTTAGTTTTTTTCTAAACTTTGATTTTTTATTTCATTTATAATTGTATGATTTTATTGGCTATATCTTCCACAAATCTCTTATCGTGTTCCACAAATATGAGTGTAGGCTTTGCTTCTTTTATAATTTCCTCAATCTGTATTCTTGATATTACATCTATATAATTCATTGGTTCATCCCAAACAAATATATGAGCTGGCATTGACAAACTTACAGCAATTAAAACTTTCTTTTTTTGTCCATCACTATAGTTTTTCATATCCATTTCAAATAATTCTCTTGCAAAATCTAATTTCCTAAGAATTGTTTTGCACAATGTTTCATCAACACCTTGCTTATGAATATACTCATTTAGGCTTCCTGTCAAATTAGATGTATCTTGAGGGATATACGATATTTCCAAATCACTTGCTGATTTTATTTCACCAATATACTCATGATGTAACCCTAACAAAATTTTAATCAAGGTTGATTTTCCACTACCATTTTGACCATATATAGCCACTATATCACCTTGTTTTATCTCGAAACTTACATTACTTAATATCTGTCTTTCTCCATAGATTGATGATAAATTGCTAACCGATATTAGAGAATTTTTATGATGGCGTAATGGATGTAATAATAGATTTTCTTTTGTTTCAATATCTTTTAGTAAACTCTGTTTTTCTTCTATTGCCTTGTTTTGTCTATTTTCTAAATTCTTTGACTTCTTCATCATCTTGGCTGACTGATGACCTATATGACCTTTGTCAGGTTTTACGCCTGATACTTTTACACCATTTTTAGTATTTTCAATTTTATCAGACCAAATTTGACTTTGTCTTGCTGCTTCTTTTAATCGTTTAATATCTTTTCTTAATTTCTCATTTTGACTGATTTCAAACTGGTCTTTCATCACTTTATTTTCATACCATGATGTAAAATTTCCTGATTGGACATCAATAGAATTTCGGTTAATAGAAATAACATGATTGATACAACCATCTAAAAAATCCCTATCATGAGATATAAGCAAAAATCCCTTTTTACTTTTCAGATATTCACTTACAGCTTTTCTTCCGTTCATATCTAAATGGTTTGTTGGTTCGTCAATAAGTAAAAATCCATCTTCCTTTGTAAATAAAATAGATAAAAGGATTTTTGTTTGCTCTCCTTTAGAGAGTGTTTCAAACTTTCTATAAAGGAGATTTTCATCTACATTTAGTAAGTTAAGTTCTTTAAATAATTTCCATTCTTCCTCATCTGATATTAGTTCTTTATATAACTCAATTCCCAATTTTGAGGTATCACTTATATTGGGTGGAAACTTAATAAAGTCAACACTTTTACTAATTTTTCCTTTGTAAACTTCTTGGTTTAGAAGTAGCTTGAATAAAGTTGATTTTCCAATTCCGTTTCTTCCTATTAGCCCTGTTTTCCAGTTCGTATCAAATGAAAATGATACATTATCAAATATAGGTTTTACATATCCATAATATGAGAAAGTGAGGTTTTCAATTTTAATTAGCGACATAAAAACACCCCCTCACAAGCCTATTTTATTTATCATTATATCATTTTTTAGGCATTTTTTCTACTGCCAGATTTCTCACTTACTAGCTACTATTTATCCTTTGAGTGTATTACCTTAAACAGCTTATCTTGAAATGTTTCCTTGCTCTTTTTGTCAAAATATATCTCTGTTACAAAAGTCTTTCCATTTATCTTTTTTGTAAGAATGCCGTCAGGCTTTTGGGATTCTTCTTGTTCTTCTTCGTGTGTTTCGTTTACTTGAGTGTTCGTATTTTCTGCCATTTAGTTCCTCCTTTCGACTTGCACAAAAAAAGATTTCCTGTAATTAGGAAATCTATTTTGCGATTGGTTGATATTTAGTTTTAAGTTGTTGCCTGTAACTTCTTTTTTGCTCTGTATTCTCTTGCTTTTAATTTCTCATACTCTCGGCACTTTTCAAGATTTTTGGCTCTGTATGCTTTAGAATATGCCCTATGATAAGCTCGTGATTTTTCTTTCTTTGCTTCTTCTATTTCTTCCCTCATCTGTAGCATTTCTTGTTCTGTCGGCTCTATCTGTTTTGTAAGTTCATTTTCAAATTTTCCGATATAGTTAAAATAAACCTCTATTCGTTGAACTACATATTTTGCTCTTTTTACATCTCTTTCATGCACTACGATTTTACTGATAAACTCATTGATAATGGTAGGGGTAAGTTCTTCAAAGTTGGAATAGCTTTCTGCAAGTCTGATAAATTTCTTTGCTCTTTGGTTTGCATTTTCACATTCGGATAAGCGTTCTTTGATTTCTTCTTTTTCTGCTTTTAAGGTGTAGTATTCTTCTGCATACTTTCTTGATAACTGTTCATAGCGTTCTGTATCCATATTTCCAAGTGCATTATCTTCATAGAGTTTATTCATCACTCTTTCTATCTGTTCCATTCGATCTGTGATTTGTGGCATACGCTTTTGATTTTTCTTGAATTCTTCGGTCTGTTCTTTATACAGACTCCCTTTTACAAGTTTCTCAAATTCTGCTTTGTTTTCCAAAGAATACTGTGCTATCTTTCGCAAGACTTCTGCGATATTTTCCATAACCTCATCAACATCAATGCGGTGTGGGGAGTTGCATTTGGGGTGCTTTGCTTTCCCTTTGGCATATTCACTGCAATAGGTTACATGCTGTACTCTTCCATTTTTGTGTATGGTGCGAATGTGCATTTTTGTTCCGCAATCTTTACAGTACATCAAGCCTGAAAGTGCGTGAATTTCTCCATCTCCGTTTGGTCTTTTTACAGGTGCATTTTTTAACATACGCTCTACATTTTCAAAGGTAGTTCTATCTATTATTGGCTCATGCACATTTTCTGTTATTTGCCATTTGCTTTTATCTACATAATGGTTTCTCTTATCTCTGTAATGCTTTTCGGTCTTAAAATTGACTACATCACCACAATACTCTTGTCTTTTCAGTATGCGTGTTAGAGTTGCTTTGTTCCAGTTATATCTGTTTTCTTCATTTAGTGGTTTGTTTTTTGCTGTTCCTCTGTTTTGCTGTTTCATATAAAAGGTTGGAGTTAGTATTTCTTTTTCTTTCAGGTAAACAGCTATCTGATTTCTGTTTTTCCCCTCCATAAATAGCCTAAAAATGAGTTTTACAACTTCGGCAGCTTCTTTATCGACGATCCAATAATCTTTGTTCTCAGGGTCTTTTATATAGCCGTATGGGGCTTCTGTTGCGACAGGCTTTCCGTCTGCTCCTTTGGTCTTAATTCCTGTCTTTACTTTCTTGCTGATGTCTCTTGCATACCACTCTGACATGATGTTGATAAAGGGAGCAAATTCCAATGTATTTTGGTCTATGCTATCTATACCGTTGTTGATGGCGATAAAGCGTACATTGTTTCTTCGAAATATCTCCATAGCGTTTCCGACTTGAAGATAATCTCTTCCCCATCTTGTCATATCTTTCATGATGACAATACCGATTTTGCCTTGTTCTACATCGTTTATCATCTGTGTATAGGCTGAACGGTCAAAGAACCTACCGCTTTCGTCATCATCGATATAGTGGCGAATGTTTATCAGCTTTTTATCTCTTGCATACCTTTCTAAAAAGGCTTTTTGATTTACAATACTATTACTCTCGCCACCGTCTCTATCTTCATCACCAACTGAAAGGCGGGAGTATAGTGCTGTAATTTTATTGTGATATTCTATCATGGCATTATCCTCCTTTTCTCGTGTCTATATATCACTCCTGTTCAGTTAATATTATGCAACCCATCTTGCAGATCCATATTCCTTACCTTGCCTATATTTCTTTTTGTTTTTACCTTTGCTGTAAACAATTAACTTAACAAGACCAGCAACTGAAATACCTACTAACAAGTCCCTTGGATTAAGGCTTGGTATATAAGATAAAGTTCCTATATCAGAAATTCCCACCATTAATCTATCAATAATATCTCCTCCTACATAAGAATTGATGTGCTTAGAAAAGATATTTCCAATGTAGAAGAATGATAGATAGGGAATGTTTGATAATATAAATTTCTTTGGGTTGTCTATTTTAATTAGGTTTTTAATATCAGAAAGAATGGCTTCTAATACCTTATTCATCGTAGAAACCTTCACTATCTAATAAAATTAGTAGGTAGTGTCTTCCCTTTGGTGTTATTAATGTTTGTATTCCTACAAGTGTACCTAGTGGATCAATCCATTCTTTTACTTCAAAATATCCCTTGTTCTTATCTGCATAAGGTAAGAGTTTCTTTTTCTTATCTCTGTAAATTAATCCCTTATCCATTAGAAAACTTATAAATTGATTTTGTGGTATTCCTAACTCTTTGGCAGTATTTCTAAAGTTTGTAAGTAGGTTATAATCTACTAATTTGTCATAATAATCTGCCTTTGGTCTTAATTCTTCAATTTCTTCTTCTCTTTCAGCAATAATTCTATTGGCTACAAGAATTGCATCTGCAAGTAGATCTTCATTAGTTTTCTTTTCTTGCCCTACTATATATCCTCCGTTTTTTCTAATACTTGGTAAGACTTCTCTAGTTACCCAAGCTTTGAATATTTTTGCTTGTGGTAGTTTTGATGAGAGGATAAGTGAATACAATCCTGATTCGTTAATTATTGAAATATTCTGTATTCCTCCAGGGGTGTTCCATTTCGTTACACCCTTATCTTCTTCGTCTACATGGTCATAAATAGCTTTTCTGGGATTGACATATCCTAGCATAGTTGCTACTTCATTTGCTATAAAGAAAAACTCACCATCTTTTTCAATAACAGTGAGTTTCCCAAAATTCTTATTTTCAAATGTTTTTAGATTACTTATCATAAGCTTTGCTCCTTATGTTTATTTTTAACTTTATCTTTACTAATGGTGTCCTTAGCCATATCTTTAAACTTATTTATAGTCTTCGTTATTGAATCTTTTCTATCGGCCTTTTTTTCAGAAGCCTTAACTGCTTTTTTAAAGGCGTGTTCCATTACTTTTATATCCTTAGATTGAAAAAACACAGAGTGGTTACCAGTTTCCTTATCTTTCATAACAGAAAACTTCACTCCGTGTTTGTTTAAAATTTTCTTTAATTCTTTTAACTCAGGATCTTTTAGATTAATTTCTTCTAACTGTCCCTTTTTAACCATATCTTTTAGTTTTACTTCTTCTCCATTATTTTTTATTACATTTTTCAAGCCTCCTTGATCTTCTATTTGCTTGTGAACTTTCTTTAAGGCATCAAGAATTGCTTTACTTGTTGCTTTTGCAAGCCTTACTTCAAGGTTAAGACTCGACCTAGATACTTCTTCATTAATCATCTATTCCACCTCCATATAAAAGTAACTCTTTGTATTTTCTTAACTTCTCTTGATGGATTTTTCTTCTAAAATCTTCTCCCGTAACTTTAACTGGTATTGTCATTTCAAGTATTCTTGAATATATCCTCTGATACTCAAGTTCAATATTAGGATTTTGAATAATTTCCAATGATAAGTTTGTAGTAAAAATTGTCGGCCTACCTTTTAAGTATCTTGAGTTTATAATGTTATATACTTGTTCTCTTGCATAAGATGTATCCCTTTCAATTCCAAGATCATCTAAAATTAACAACGGAATGTTTGATAGGTTATCTATAATTTCATTTGAATCTAGCTTAAATGCTGATTTTTGTATTTGATTTATAACCTGAGATAAATTCATAATCTTAACTTTAACTTGTTCTCTTTCAATTAATTCATTTGCAATAGAACAAGCAAGATAAGTCTTTCCACTGCCAACATCTCCATGAAATAAAAGTCCAACATTGTCTTCCTTCATTTGTTCAAAACTTTTAGCATAATTGTAAGCAACCTTGTAAGCTTGACCTTTTTCATTTAAGAATCTCTCAAAATTATATTGGTGTTGGAGTGGCGATGAGAAACAATCTCTTTTTAGCGATGATATTTTCATCAGTCTTTCTCTTTCTTCATTTTCCTTATCTCTTTTTATTTCACATTCACATTTAATTCTGGGAATAAACTTTGTAAATCCAAGGTCAAGTAATTCTCCATCGACTCTTTTACCACATAGCTTGCAATAGATATGTCCATTTCTTTCAACATCATTTTCTCTTAATACAAAATCTTTTAAGTTCTTCATAAACTCTCTCCTATATCGTAATTCATTTTCCTTGTTGTATTATCATTAATGTTTTTTGCCTGATCATTAAGATACCAATTGATTATCGTTGCCTTGTGATCTTGATACTCTCTGTTATTTGCTTTCATATATGACGACAACCTATCAATGTAGTCACTAATTCTACTTCCTAACTCATTTGTTAAGTCCTTGTATTCTTCATCAGTCAAAAATATATTTTTATATATTCCATAAGGCTTTTGCCCTTTACTAAA
Source organism: Urinicoccus massiliensis (assembly GCF_900120405.1). Lineage (GTDB taxonomy): Bacteria > Bacillota > Clostridia > Tissierellales > Peptoniphilaceae > Urinicoccus > Urinicoccus massiliensis. The sequence continues at coordinate 34,117 of NZ_LT635493.1, forward strand.
ATTATTCTTTCTTAACTCATTATTACTAATATTGTTATAGTTACCTTCCGATTTTCGAAAATCTTGACTTTCGATATTCGAATCTCTTGAATTTCGATTATCGAACTTCTGGAATTTTGTTTTTCGAACTTCTTGATTTTTTAATTCCATATTATTAAATATGCTCATAAAGTCTTTAACATAAATTCTGTTAGGCTTTCCAAGTCCTTGCCTTTTCTTTTCAATCAGTCCTATTCCTGACTTAATATCAAGTTCGGCTATTAATTTATTTGCTTTTTCACTTGCACAATTAAATTGATCTTTTATACTTTCAATTGTGTAATAAATAAAGACTTTTCCATCTTCATCTATCCAACCATTTCTATATGAAAGACCCATTCGATTAAGCATATATGAATACAAAACTTTAGCTTCAATAGAAATACTCTCAAAAATTTCATCTTCCATTAATACCATAGGTAACCTAATGAAGTTATACATCTCAGATTGCCTATTATAAAAATAATCAAAATTCATCCCTGCCTCCTTTCTTCGAAATAAAAAAAGAGCAGCCTTATTTAAGCTACTCTTGTAGAAAGTATAAAATGGGTTTTTTCTTATTATATTTTTCTTTGTGTCTCCTCATACCAGTTGCAAAACTACTCTTACGTCCATGTAGTTTTTTTGAGTCTTTTTGACGTATCCTTCTTCATCTTTATCAAAGACAAAATGCTTATAAAACTGCTTAAAATGCAGGATTTCTAAATTTATATCTTTTGTATCAACGCTATAGCTTCCACATGGCTTGAGTGGTCTGTATGGATAAAATTTGAGATTTTTCAAAAGCCTCGTATGTGGGAATATATCTATGATATAAATTCCTTCTCTCATTACATAATATACTATTAATAAGCAAAGAAAAATAGCCCTATATCACCTTTACTTTATAATGGAAAATCTGCCCTTATCTACAAGTCGATTATCTTAAAAAATCTTCTAATAACAACTTCAGTTTTTTCAATATATTATTCTTACGCCATTGTATAGCTTGATAACTCACTTTCTTTATTCTTGTAATACTCGAAAGAATTTCATCCTGAAAGTACAAACGCTCAATGATGCCCCTTTCTTCTGCATTGAGTCTTGAAATTGTATTTCTGACTGCTTCAATCATCATCTGTGTTTCAACAATCTTTTCTACATCAACACTTTCATCAACAATATTATCTACAAAATGTCCGTCATGATCCAATGATGAAAAAAGAGCAAGTGGTTTTTTCTTTCCACCTGCTCCAAATACTTTTCGTGTTCTCTTTCTCGCCAGTAGACTTTATAAATATCTTCACTGACTTTGACCTTTTGTCCGTTGATATAAAGGTAATATTTTTTTGGCATATATGCTTCCTCCATTTCTTTTTGTCTGCGTTTTAAAACAAAAAAAGGAGGACTCCTGCACCTTGGCATAAGAAGTCCTCTAAAACGAAAGAAACTTGTTCTTCCTTTAATTATATTTAATTGTTTAGACGAGCATATGGAAAGACAAACAGCTATAAAGCTTATAGGAAAAAGGACTATTTTTATTGTGGTTTATTCTTTCAAATAAATATATAGACTTTTCCATTTCTATCCCTCCATTTTATAGCTAACTATTTTCCATAAATTAAGTCCTTCTAATGTTTCAAATTCTAAACACCTAATAAGAAATTTTACGCTTGAACTTTTTCTTTCCCCATTTTATTCAGTTCCCCAATCATCATGAAAACGCCAACAACAATCATAATGAAATCAACAAGTGGCTGTGTAAACCAAACAGCTTTTACTCCAAATATCATTGGCAATAAAATCATGGCAGGAACAAACAAAAACAGTTGTCTAAGCATTACGATTATCCCAGCTTTCTTTCCGTTTCCGATTGATTGGAAGAAAGTAACAGTCATAACCATTACTCCATACAAAATAAATACGGAATAGAACAATCTAAAGTTTCCAACACCCTGTGCAATGATGTTTGCTTCTACACCGAATAAAGATAGTATTTGACTTGAAAGCAATAAAGACGGAATCCAAAAGATTGCTGCAAGAACTAAACCGCCAATAGAAAAGACCTTCATAGCCTGTCTTACTCTGTCATACTGCTTTGCTCCAAAGTTTGTTCCAACAACAGGTTGTAAGCCTTGACTCATTCCCCAAAGAGGAATAAATGAAAAGGCATATACACGAAGTGATGCCGCCATCAAAATTCCATTGGTATCTCCGCCATACTTAAATGCCATTTTATAGAGCATAGTCTGTTGAATCATAAACAAAAGCTGCATCATCATAGCGGATGAACCGACAGAAAACATTTCTTTTTTAATTCCCGCATCAGACTTTATCTTATGGATTTTAACAACTTTACTCTTTTTCAAGAAATAATGTAGTGTTGCCACTGCCTGAACAAATTGTGCTGTGATGGTTGCAAGGGCAGCACCTTCAATCGCATATTCACCCATAACTGTCATTAAAATCGGATCAAGAATGATATTCAGTAATGCTCCAAGTCCCATAATCGTCATAGCTTTTTTCATCAGTCCTTCGCCACGCATAACCATGTTTGCGGACTGTGTGAAGTTTACAAATAGAGAACCTATAAAAATTACTCTAAGGTATCTAATACCATAGGCTTTGATTTCACCCGTTGCACCGACCATATCTAAAAAATGCGGAGCAAGAAGTATTCCTCCAACTGTAATAATTACAGAGAAGAAAATCACCCAATAGATTAGGTTACCCATAATTTTATCTACAGTTTTTTGATCCCCTTTACCGATTGCTCTTGAAAGTACAGATGCAGAACCTACACCAAGTAAAGTTGAAACACCGCTGTTGAAAAAGGTAAGTGGCATTGCGACACCACAGGCAGTCATTGCTGTCTGTCCTATAATTTTCCCTGCAAATATTCCGTCCATTAACGGATACAGACCGATAACAATCATTCCGATAACTGCCGGAATAGATAACTGAAAGAGTAAATCTATCGGTCTTTTTGTTAATAATTGTTCTTTCATATCTTGTTTCATTGCCTTCTCCTCTCTTAGACCAATTTTTATATAATTTTTAGTCCTTTATTTTTTTCTTGGAGCTCTACCATATTTTTATAAATCCCATTTAAAGCAATTAGCTCATTATGGGTTCCTTGTTCTGCAATATTCCCTTCCTTGATTACAATAATACTATCGGCATCTCTAATAGTATTTAATCTATGGGCGATAACTAATAATGTTTTATTCTTTACCAATTCACTGATTGCTTCCTGTATATAGCTTTCATTGTCCACATCAACACTTGCTGTTGCCTCGTCAAGAATTACAATAGGAGCATCTTTTAATATGCAGCGAGCAATAGAAATTCTTTGTTTTTCACCACCGGATAGAGTTGCTCCGCCTTCTCCAATCATTGTGTCAAATCCATCAGGAAGTGCCATAATAAAATCATAGCATCTTGCTTTTTTTGCAGCTTCTATAACTTCTTCTTTCGTCGCATTTTCTTTCCCCATGGCAATATTGTTAAAAATCGTATCTTGAAACAAATACACTCTCTGGAAAACCATACTAATTTCCGACATCAATTCAGATAGCGAAACATCCTTTATATTCACCCCTCTAATCAAAATTTCACCGGAGTCTACATCCCAAAATCTTGCCAAAAGATTTGCTACTGTAGATTTTCCTCCTCCGGACTGTCCAACTAAAGCTGTCATTGTATTCTTTTTCATTTCAAAATTCATATCATGCAAAACCTCTTTTTCTCCATAAGAAAATTTCACATGATTAAAACTAATTTCCGGCTCACCAAACTTAGCCTTTAAGAGATGTTTTTTACCTGTATCCTCTAGTTCTGTTTCATTTAATACTTCTTCAATACGATCTAAAGCAGCATTCATAACTGTTAGCCTGCTTGCTTCTCCATAAAGAGTTTTTAATGGACTGAATAAGTCAAATACAAATAGTATCAGTCCTAACACATAAGGAAGTTTCAACATTCCTTGTAAATGAAGATACAAAGCAAGTGCCAAAATAAAAGTAATTCCGATACCATAAATAATGTTCAATCCGCTTGTCCAAGGTGTCATCTTCTTTTCAAACTTTATAGAAGTGTCTCTTGATGAAGCAAAGCTATCTGTAAGAGCCTTTGAATTGTCTCCTAAAAGGTTATAGCTTTTGATTACACTAATTCCTTCTGCAAATGACAAAACTGCATCTGTTAGCTTCTCTCCTTGCTCTTGCCTGATAACAGCTTCAGATAAAGACATTTTATTCATTCTGCTTGCAAGTAATGTTGCTATTAGAGTTACACACACAGACACAAGACCTATTCTATAATCTAAAACAAACATGAATATAGTAAGCACAACGGTTGAAAGCACATAACTCATCATATTAGCTATGGTGCTCATGGATACTTCCTCAATGAATGACATATCTGAACTTAAAACAGAATTGATTTTTCCTAAATTTCCTGATGTGAAATATCCCATAGGAAGTTTTCTAAGGTGATTTCCAAGCTCCATCCTTTTATCTGCAAAAATCAGAAAGCCAGCAGCACTTTGCAATTTATCGCTTAAAAAATGAACCAATGCCTGTACCAACACTACCAAACCAAGTCCTATTCCTACATACAAGAATGTTTTCGGTGATATTGTCTTTTCATAAAATCCTATCAATACAGTAAATGCAATAAAAATAGGCATTTTACTTAAAACAGATTCAATAAAGGCAAAAACAAATGCCCCTTTAATTCTATTTTTATACTTTCCTGACAAGTTTAAAATTCTTGATATTAGTTTAAACATTCATTTCACCTTCCTTTCTGCTGATTTTCCAATCTTTACTAAATAGTGTCGCATCCCATAATTTACGGTAGTCTGCTGATGATTCTAACAAGTCATTATGTTTTCCATTTGCAACTAAACGACCATGATTCATTACCAATATTTGGTCTGCATCTACAATTGCCGGAAGTTTATGAGCAATTACAATCAATGTTTTTCCTTTTACAAGTTCACGAATAGCTGCTTCCATTTTTTCTTCATTTTCCGGATCTGCGTAGGCTGTTGCCTCATCAAGTACAACAATCGGAGCATTTTTCAAAATAGCTCTCGCTAATGATATTCTTTGCCTTTCTCCACCTGATAACATCTTTCCTGCCTCGCCAGCCAAAGAGTAAATACCATTTGGGAGCTTATCTAAAAATTCCATACACTGAGCTTTCTTTGCAGCTTCTATCACTTCTTCATCGGTAGCTGACAAATTTCCGATACGAATATTTTCTAAGAGTGAAGTATTAAATAAATATTGGTCTTGAGACACATAAGAAATCTCTTTATTCAGTGCCTTAAGACTCATATCCTGTAAATTTTGTCCTCCAATGCTAATACTTCCCTCTAAAACATCATAGTAATGAATTAAGAGTTTCGCTAAGGTGCTTTTACCTGAGCCTGATTCTCCAACAATGGCTGTCTTTTCTCCAACTTTTGCTGTAAAGCTCACATTATGAATCACATTTTTAATGTATGTTTCAGGTTGTCCATTCTCTCCCATCTTGCTTAGTTGATAACCAAATGTAACATTGTCATAGGAAATAGTATGATCTATACCTTTAAACTTGTTTTCACCTTGTTTTAATGGTTCTATATTTAAAGCATCTTCCAATGCAGATATTTTATAATTAAGCTGTGGCATCGTTGGTAAAAATCCCAAAGCCTTTAAGAGTGGTAAGCCAATACTCAAAGATAGGCATAATACCAATATCAAATCAGAAAGACTAACATAGCCCATGTAAGCAAAGTAACCTCCAAGCGGCAATGTTAATATAATCGTGCATGGAAGTAAGGCACTGTATAATGCCATCCATGGCCATGCAGTCTTATACCAAGCGAGTGCATAATCTCTATAATCTCCAACATCTTTAGAAAATCTTTTATATGATTCCGTTTGCTTGTTAAACACTTTTACTACTTCCATACCATTCACATATTCAATAATGGTATTATTCATTTTTCCACTCGCCATATAATATGGTCCCATTTTTTTCATTCCTGCGGAATACATAATCATCATAGCGACAATGCTTAGTGGAATGGATGCAAAAGACATAAGTGCCAGTCTCCAATCAACGAAAAACATTGCAATATATACCATTACAGGCACAATTAAATTGGCAATTCCTTCAGGCAATGAGTGTGCCAAAAGAACTTCCAAACTACCAATATCATCTACAAACATCTTTTTAATAGCACCTGTTCCCTTTTCTTCAATAGCTCCTAAGGGAAGATTCTCCATCTTTTTTTGTAGAGATGTTCTAAGTCCAAATAATGTGTTATATGCTGCCTTATGGGACATATTAAGACCCAAACCACCTAATAATGCTTGCAAAACCAAACATATCAAAATACCGGCAAGCAAAATAACTAACCTTGTGAATTCCAAATTTTGTCCTAAAATCAAGGAATTTATAATCTGATAAGCAAATAGAAATGGCACAACTCCCATAATGACACTTAATAGCATAATAAAACTCGCTAAATGTATTGTTTTCTTATGCGAACCAGCATACTCAAAAACCTTATTTAACATCATTCTCCTCCTTCAATAAATTTCCTTTTTTATCCATAAAATTCATGATTAACGCTTCATTTCCCTTTACAGATATTTTTTTATAACCATTATCACCGAGCATTAAGACGGAATGACAGGTTTTAAATAACAGTTCTAAATCATGAGTAATTATTATAATTGGAATCTCCTTTGCTTTTTCTGTAATTAAATCGGACATAATTTTCATACTTTTATAATCAAGTCCCGATGTTGGTTCATCCAAAATTATCAGCTTACGACCGGATAAAAATGAAGTAATAATTGCCAGTCGTTGTTTTTGTCCACCGGATAGTTTCTGCGGATGATTGGTTTTTTTATGCCACAGGTTTGTATCTTTCAGATATTCTCGTATCTTTTCTAAATCATTTTCCGAGTTTTTATCTTTACAAAATATCAACTCATTTTCTACTGTGTCTAAAAAAATCTGAGCATCTACATCTTGTAACACGCAATATGAATTTCTAAGTCTTTCTCTTTGTTTCTGTCCATAGCTGACATCCAAATATTTTTCAGATAAACCACATAATGCTTTTGCCAAAGTACTTTTCCCAATACCATTAGAACCAATCACTCCCATTATTTCGCTTTCTCCAAGCTCAAAAGTTAATTCTTCTATCAAAGTTCTTTTGCCTTGATGAATGCAGGCTTTATTTACTTTGATACAGCTTTTAGCCACAATAGGTTCTTTTTCTGATATCAATTCTCTTTCATTAAGTGTCCTTAACTCAAGTTCCTTACATTTATCATTACTAAGACTACCATTCGGAAAAACATCACATATTGTACCGTCTTTTATATAAATCAATCTGCTAAAAATCTCTTTTAAATAATAGAGCCTATGTTCCGCTATAATTATTGTCTTTCCCATCGTCTTCAATCTGATAAGTATTTCACTGAAATGTTTTATACTATCGTAATCAAGGCTACTTGAAGGTTCATCGAAAAAGATAATGTCTGTATCATAAATAAGTGTTCCTGCTATCGCCACCTTTTGCCTTTCTCCCCCTGATAATTCAAAAATGGATTTTTTGCTAATATGATTTATTCCTAACAAGTCCATTGCTTTTTCAACTTTTTCTTTTAGGGTGTCCCTGTCTAATCCCAAATTTTCACCTACTAAAGCAATTTCATCTTCAACTACATCACAAAAAAATTGATCCTTAGGATTTTGAAATACATTGCCAATATATTTAGCTAACTCTCCCTTTTTATAAGTAGTTATATCCTTCCCTAAAATCTTAATTTCGCCGTCCAAATCACCGTCATAAAATGACGGAATAAGCCCGTTTAGTAGTCTTAAAAGTGTCGTTTTTCCGCATCCTGAAAGACCTGTTAAGACTATAATTTCGCCTTTCTTTACAGACATTTTTAAATCTTTCAAAATCAAATCTTCTCCATAATGAAAGGATTTGATTTCTGCCTCTAAAATATTTTCCATAAACTCGCCCCCAACAAAATCATTCCTCCGATCATCATTGCTATATCAATAAATGTAAATCTCACCTCATGAAAACTTGTTTTTTGTCCATCATATTCAATACCTTTTGATATGATTGAACAAGTTAAGGTATCGCTTATATCTATGCACTTATACATAAGAGGAACAAAATATAATTCAAATGTTTTAATTGGTTTGAAAATACTTGCTTTAAATCCTCTAATTTTCATGCCATTGTTTATTTCCTTCATCCTAATAGAGATTTCCGGAATAAAACGAAAGAATACTGTAATTCCTATCCCTATTCCACCATCAATTCCAATTTTTCTAAATGCAGCCATTAGATGCGAAGAACTATATGAGGACAGAACTTTTCCCAAAATGAAAAGTGGAGCAAATTTCAACACTATAAGTAGCATTGTATATATAGAACCAACCAAAACATTTCCTAAGTGTGGTTTCAGCAAATAAATAAGCCCCCATACTATAAGCAATGAACATATCGTTCTAAATGCCTTTCTTATAGAAAATAAGAATAATAGTCCTAAGACAAAAATAAGGGAAAATAAATATTGTGATTGCTCTCCAACAGTTAGAATAACTGAAAATAGTAAAATCAACCCAACTATAGTAAGCGGGTTGATTTTATCTGATAGTTGGTATTCGTTTATATTATTTTTTTCACCTTTACAAAACACTTTTTTTCTTCCTGTTGCTAAAGAATTTGTTGTAAATATATGTTCCAAAATTAGCACCAATAATTGATGCAACGATTGCGATCACTACGCAAATTGCAATGTTTTTAGGGGTGTAAAAATTATAAAGAAATGTTGCATAGTCTGTTGTAAACATCTTAGGGAATTGTTTTGTAAGACCTTCTACACCAAATACGAATGTGAAATACATCGCATGAAGCGAATATATAAACATACCAGCACCAAAACCAAGACCTACTTTCATAGTTTTGTCTGAGTAATTTTCCTTTTTACCAATCACAAGCTCTGCTAATATTCCTGCAATTGCACAAACTACTATTACAGGCCACATTCCCATAAGAGCATAGAACACGCCGAGTAATAAGAAATATAAGAATGCTGTTCCTCTTTGTGCGACTTGTTTACACATTATTACAAAAACTGGCGCGGCAATTATTGTTGGAAGTGCCGATGATAAATACAAACTCGGAATCATTCCAAACGATCCTGTCAAAAGTCCCAATCCCATTGTTAATACAAAACCAATAACAGAAAATACTGCTATTTTTACAATACTTTTTAAATTCATTTTTCTCCTCCTTGAATACATATAATATTTTTTATCTGCTTATAAAACAGCATGTTGCCAATTTATATAAAATTAAATCTTTAATATAACTAAGTTATATTTGATGCAAAAATTTTTCCATTTTACAAACCTCGTATTTTGCCCCATCCTTCATTAAAGAATTTTGAAATTAGTTTGGCATTTAATTCTACTTCTTCTCTGCTTTTAGAATGAACAGCAACTTCAGATAAAGCATAATAATATGCATGGTTAATTAAGTGAATTCCCATATCGGTTATTACACTACCGACACCATCTTCACCATAAATCATGCTTAATATTTTGATGTGATTTTTATCTTCTATTTCCACGAGTTCATCTAAAAAATTACTGTATTTTGTTCCATAAGAACCAAACACTAATAACTCAAATGCATCTTTATTTTCAAAAAAATACAAGACCATCTTAACAGCACCATGTGCTTTAGAGTCTAAAATTTTATAAATGGTTTCTTTCCCAAGTGGAACTTCCTTTTTATATGTCTCAAAACTCTCATCCTCATACATAGCATAGTATTTTCGTATTTGGCTTACAATCGGCTCAACTAACTCAGAAAAAAGTGCTTCCTTATCCTCAAAATGACCATAAAACGCCCCAGTAGTAACACCTGCTTCTTTGCAAATAGCTCTTAAATTTGCCTTTTCAAATCCTTGTTCTTTGAAAATTTTCTTACCGCTATTAAGAATCCTATTATGAGTTACTTCATAATCTCCGTTTGCCACGATTTGCCCTCCTTTCTTCAAATATAACTTAGTTACATTGTAGCACATGTTATATTTGAAAGTCAAAATATTTATACACATACATTGACTTCAACTCCTGACTTGAGCACTATCTTTAGTTCCTCATCATATACAACTACCTTATCTACAAGTTTCCTTACCAAGTCTTCATCATAGCTTTCTATTTCTAATTCTTGATTGTCTAAAAACTCTTCTAATTCCTTTAGCCTGCTTTGTTCATTCTTCTCTTCTGCAATACTCAGGAGTATCTTTTCTTTCTCATTTCTTAATTCTTCTACCCTTTTTGCGAGGTCTGTGAAGTCTTTTTTGGCATTAGCTACTTTTAAAAGTTCTTCTTGAACTTTTAGCATTTCTTGGTCTATTTCTTTGATTCTGCTACTTCCATTACCTGTGATGGCTTTTTCTATATTCTCTTTTATTATTTCTTCTAATTCACTACTTTCCGATATAAGCTGATTGATGGCTTCTACGACTGCTTCTTGTAGATCAGTCTCTTTTATGGTTCTTGCTTCACATGCTTCTGGTCCATGGGTTACTCTTGTACAACACCTCCAAACGGTATATTTCTTTCCCCTGTTGTTCCAAGCAATTCTCCTGTAAATATCCCCACATTTAGAGCAGTAGACAATACTTGAAAGGGCGTATTTGCTGGAATAAATTCTTCTTTTTCCTTTGCCACTTACCATATTAGATCGTCTGTACATTTCTTCTCCAACTCGCATGAAGATTTCTTTTGGTATGATGGCTTCATGGCTATTTTCTACATAATATTGAGGTGCTATTCCATCATTTTTAACTCTCTTCTTATTTAGAAAATCTACGGTGTATGTTTTTTGTAAGAGGGCATCCCCCATATATTTCTCATTAGTTAATATTTGATTGAGGTTCGATACATGCCACTTCTTATTTCCTGCTCCATTTACTATCTTGTCTTTTTCAAGTCCTACCTTTATATCTCGTAGGCTTGCTCCTTCCAAGTATTCTCTGTAGATCCTTTTTATAATTTTTGCTTCTTCAGGAACTATGACAAGTTTTCCGTCTTCGTCTTTTGTGTAGCCTAAGAACCTATTATGGTTTACCTGGACTTGACCTTGTTGAAATCTATATTGAAAGCCTAACTTCACATTTTGTGATAAAGACTGGCTTTCCTGTTGAGCAAGAGATGCCATAATGGTAAGGAGGACTTCCCCCTTGGCATCCATGGTGTTGATGTTTTCTTTTTCAAAGTAAACTGGTATGTTGTTTTCTTTTAGCTTACGAATGTACTTTAAGCAGTCTAGCGTATTTCTGGCAAACCTCGATATGGACTTCGTGATGATGTAGTCGATGTTTCCTTTCATGGCTTCTTCTATCATTTTATTAAAGCCAGCTCTTTTCTTGGTATAAGTTCCACTGATTCCTTCATCAGAAAAAACTCCCGCAAATTCCCAATCTGGATTTTTCTTAATATAATTTGTGTAATGGTCTACTTGAGTGTCATAAGAAGTTGCCTGTTCATCGCTATCTGTTGATACCCTCGCATAGGCTGCTACTCTTAGTTTCTTTTTTTCTGATTCCTTGATTGAGTTTCCCTTTTTCTTTTTCGCTGGTATGACTATGACCTTACTATTCATCATCTATCACCTCGATTAACCTATACTTATAACTTGCTCTCTCAAAAGGATCTAGTGGCAAGGTCCCTTCTTTCTTATATCTAAACTTACAAGGAACTTTAATAATCTCTTCTTCTTTTTCCCAAACTCGTCCCATAGCTAATGCCCTTTCCTTTAACATTTGGCCTGCCTTTTCAAAGCTTTCTCTATCTATTATCTTAGGATAGATTTCATTTCCTAAATACTTTTTATTGGTAAGGATTCTTTTTACACTGGAGCTGTTTTTCTTCACACCTACAAGGTCTGCCGATTTTATAAGGGCATTGCCAGCAAGATAGTTTTTAAAGATTTTTCTTATATTCTCCGCTTCTTTTTCTTGAACTTCTACTCTTCCGTCTCTTATGGTATAGCCATAGCATAGTCTAGACATCTTCTTTCACTTCCTCTCTTAATACAAGTCCACACTTTAAATGAAAATCAAGAGTCTCTCTATTGACAACCTGTATGTGGGCAATGATTTCTTCAAACAAGTCATCTTCAAAGTGATCTATCATTTCACTTTTATCTAAGATTCCTATTAGCTTTTCAAGCTCTCTTATTTCTTCATCATTTCCAAGGATGGCTTTTTTGCTTCTCTCTTTTTCCATAAGTAGGTTTCTTTCTTCGCTTGAAATTTCACTGCTTTCTTTTGTATAAATACTTGCATCTAAAACTCCCGAAGTTATTAGTTTGTTTAGGACCTCTTTTCTTTCCTTTAGTTGTTCTAGACTTTCTTCTATTTTATTTATCTTCTCAACTTCTTCCTTGCTGTCCACTCTCTTTAAGGATTCTAAGAGTGGTGTAAGGATGCTATCTTTTCTAAAGATTAGCTTATTGACTAAAGTTACAAAAGCTAGTCTAATGTCCTTATCTTTAATAAACTTCATGGAGCACTTATTGATATCTTTTAGATGTTCACTACAAGTCCAGGCTATATATTTATCTTTGCCATTATAGTGATGTCTTCTCTTAAAGCTTGAACCACACTCGCCACACTTGATTTTCCCCGATAGGCTATATCTATTTTGATATCTTTTAGTGTCTTTTCCGTTTCCTTTTGCTATAGCCCTTATCTTTATTAGGTCTTGAACTTTCTCAAAGTCCTCTCTACTTACAATGGCTTCATGGTTGTCTATTATTTTATACTGGTCTTCTTCTCCCTTATTTTTATGCCTCTTGTAAGTATCGTCTGTATAGGTCTTTTGGTAGATGACATCGCCTATATATTTTTCATTTTTTAAGATTCCATTTATAGTCGACCCATGCCAGTTTGATCCTTTTTGCCCTTTAATCTTTCTTTTATTTAAGTCTTCTGCTATTTTGTGCGTTCCCTTACCTGAAAGATACTTTTCAAATATTTCTTTTATTATTTTTCCTTCTTCTTCATTCACTACCATCTTTCCATCTATATTCTCATAGCCATAGGGTGGGCTTGATATAATAAAAGTTCCATTTTGAAATCTTTTCTTTATGGACCATTTGTTATTTTCTGAAATAGACCTGGACTCACTTTCTGCAAGGGATGAAAGTATGGATAACATCAACTCACTTTCCATGGTTCTTGTATCAATGTTTTCTTTTTCAAAATAGATACCAATGTTTAAGTCAAGGAGTCTTCTTACGATTTCCAAACAATCTGTCGTGTTTCTTGCAAGCCTTGAGATGGATTTAGTTAGGATAAAGTCTATTTTTCCGTCTTCACAGTCATTTAACATTTTTAGAAGTCCATCCCTGCATTCTTTCTTTGTTCCAGTGATGCCTTCGTCAAAATATAAACCTGCAAAAGCATATGACTTGTTCTCAGATATAATCTTTTCGTAGTGTGCTTTTTGTGTTTTAAGGCTTACAAGCTGAGCTTCCTCATCTGTCGATACTCTTGCATAGGCAGCAACTCTTAATATGGATCCTTCTTTTTGATTCGCTTCTATTTTTGTTATCTTTTTCATTGTCTCACCTCTCTTTCTCTTAGTGCTATATTCCCGTACAAATGAGTATATATCAAGTCTTATAGCAATAATTCTGAAAGAATAGGTTTGAATTTTTTAATGTTTTCTCTCCTAATTTTTCTATATTCTTCAAGGCTAATTTCATCTAAAAGAAAAAGATCCTGGATAAACTTATCCGATAGATAAAAGTTAAGCTCTGCCTTTAAATCTCTTTCAGTGTATTCAGTTTTTATAACTTCTTTTTCACCTTCAAACTTTTGTACTCTCATACTTCACCTCCTATATCACAGGCTAAGAAATTAAGGCTATTTTTAACCTTAATTTTCTTTCCTCTATATTCCTTAGGACAAAGAGAGTGTTTTTGAGTAATATTAAGGTCTTAATATATGCCATAAGAAATACTGAAATAGGATGGTAAAATAAAAAAAGGCTTAATGGATTTCTAATTTAAAAATCCATTAAGCCATAATCATTTTATTAAACTAATTGATTCACTCTTCTCTGAATAGCATAATAATCATATCCAGCTTGAGTTAATCTCCTTTTTCTTTCTTCTCCATTCCCCCATTTTCCACTTATAACTTCTCTTGCTAAATCATCGATTGACTTCCCAACTGGATATACTATCTTACCATTAGCATCGAATACTTTTAATCTAAATCTATAGGCACATCTTTTAGCATTCTCTAAATTCTTAAATGCACCTTTCTGACTTTTTACATCAGACCAGGATTTTCTAACTCTGTATAGTCCACCTGTTGGTTTACCAATAGTATTATTTCCTCTTAGTCTTTTATTGACTTCTCTTGCAATATATGGGAACTTACTACCAAGATAGGGTCCTGGACAATTAGTACTTTTATACCACTCGTGTTTTTGAAGGACACCATCCTTACCTCCAGTGTAGGTGCAAGGATAGATTCCATTTCTTCTGCAGATGTCTGTAACTAAATCAATTAGTCTATTTAAAACGTAATCAGAAACTAACCACTGAGGACCTCTCGTAGAGTTCCCTACTTCAATTGTGACTGCTCGGTTGTCACACCAGGAAGATGAGGTTGTCCACGCTCTGTTAGATTCATCAACTCCTAAAACAATGACTCCATCGGATCCTAAGTTATAGTTAGCTGATGCTCGTCTTGACCTTGGCACAAATACTCCAGCAAGATTTCTACCATTTATAACTCCAGCAGCATGGTGGATTGCTATTTTGGTAATCTTTTGATTTCTTCTTCCACTATGGTTAGGTGATAGAATTCTTGCTTGTACTAATGGACTATTACTCATTTATTTTTCCTCCTTGAATTGTTCTAATACTCTTTTTAATTTTTCTGGTACTGGCAAACCTAAAGCTACAGAGTTTTCTAAGATAGAAAGCCCTTCATTTGCTATATAAAAAAAGATGATGGCTGTTCTTATCATTGTTCCATCACCTTTAATTAAATTTACATCACATAGGTTTGCGATACCTACAACTATAAAAATCATAATCTTTTTAGCTATTCCTTTAAATCCTATGGATGAGGATAGCTTTCTTTCTACGCCCGCTCTTAAAACACCCGTCAAATAGTCGGCTATTACAAAAGCAAGTAGTGTGTAAATAAAAGCATCTACACTTCCAAGATAAAATCCCAACCATCCTCCGATCGCTGTAAAACATACTTTTAGTATTTCAAAGAATTTGTTCATTTTATTCCTCCTCAGTTAATGTATAAGTTATTTTCATTGTCTTATCTGCTGTTTTTAATATTGGACTTGATAGGTTATTAATTGTTCCAAGATACGGAGTGTGCAAATATAAATTCTTATAGAGATTTCCTCTAAAAGCCCCATATCCAACCCTAAACGGCCCTAATTCAATTGATGGAGTCATCATGTCATAAAAAGTTGCATTGCTCGTTTGAATTATATTATCGTCTCTATCAATCACAAATTTATATCCAAGTATATAGTCACCCCATTCATAAATTCCTAAACTTGTACTTTCTCCAGATGTGTATTTCATTTCAAAATCAACGGCTATTTCTGAAACATCAACTGGATTATTAGCATTAATTTTATAGATTTTATTACAGTCAGTATCAGGGACATATAGATATCCATTCTTTAGCAAGCTATAACCATTTTTATAGGCACTATTAGAACTTGATGGGTATGATCCAATTCTATAGAGCCTAATATTATTTAATTTCCAATGATCTATCTTATAGCTACAATCATCCTTTTTTATCTTTATCCTGTTTAAGTCAGTATAATTGTTTTCAAGATTTCTTATGAAGCCATAGTAATAGCCATCTTTACCATCAAAAAACCCCGATTCATACCAGTCATACGTTCCGATATTTTTATAAAAATCCTCTATAGAGATTGTCGTCTTTTCTATATTTTGAGGAGCATTTTTATAAATTGGATCATTTAATCCAAGACTGGTTAATGATTCTTGCATTTTTAATATTTCTAATGTTTTGTTTTCCAATGGCCAAATAGAAGTAATTGTATTATGGACAGCATCAGCTTCTACCATACCTACGTAAACTCTCAAAATTTCATTATCTATGGATGTATAGGTGTAATTTAACCTTAAGCAAGCCTGCCTGCCATAAGCATCTCCATAAAAATATCTCCCTCCTCTATAATGAGTTAGTGCAAGAGCAGATATTCTTCCATTGGCTTGCGATGTTGAGAAATCCCATACAAATTTATATCCGTTTTCTATAGGAGTAGATTCAGTTAAATTGGCAGAGCCTCTTTTTGGTGCATCTGTTGAATTAACATCATTCGATGCATATCCAATTATCTTATTATTTGCAGGTGCTATATATTTATTTGAATCTTCATCGAGAGGAGCTTCAAATAATAAAATACCCCCATAACACTTATTTGCTATTGGGAATATTTCTTCCTTGTATTCCTCTGCATTGGTTTTAAATATCGGATACATAAGCCCTGATGGATTCAGTCTTAATAAATCTGGGACTGCATTAGTTATTAGGTTTTCATCTTCATAAATCTCCTTCTTATTTGTCCTCACATCAGTTAGTTCAATGACTGATTTACCCTTAAGCATTTCCTTCCTCCTTATCTTTAAATTCTGTAGTAATTTCTTCCTTATATTTTTCTAGCATCAATCCTTGATATTTAAATCTTCCTACCTTTTCATTAAAAACTAGTGGCCTTGGGACTTGTCTTTCTACTTTGTATTCAGCCTTCAATTTCCTAAGCACAAATGAATGACTAAGTTCTATTCTCTTCCAAGATTCATCAATCTTAAGCTTTCCATCCCAAGCCTCTGTAGAACCTAAGGATTGACCAGAGATAGCAGCGATAGCATTGTCTTTTCCAATCATTGCTTGACCAGACTCAAGCCTAATTAATACCGAGAAGTTGTTCATCGTCTTTTCTTGAAGTTTGGTTAATGGATAAAAAAGATTTAGAATGTGGTCACCACTGAGGTAGGTTTCTTTTGGAATGTGATGCTCTATTTTCGTATCATTAAAAACATAAGTAATAACTAGCCTTGTTGGTATTTCTATGTTTTCAATAAAGTCTAATTCTTCTACTTCCTCTTTTTCTTCATACTTTGGAGGATCATAGGATTTTCCATCTTTATTTAAAACCTCTACTTGTTTCTTGAACTTTCTGGATATCTTTCTTGTTTTTTCTTCAGTATCACAAATTATATTTAACAAGATAGAGGCATTAAAAATTGCCTCCGTTTCTTTATTGGAGGCAAATTCTATACGAATTATTGGTGTATCCGTTGTGGAAAGATTAAAGGCAGAATAGTTTGAGTAGGCATGAACTACTAATTTTTCAGATTCAATTTGATTTAACAGTCCTACTATATTCTTATCATTCTTACTCTTAGCTTTAGATAAATATGGATTCTTACCTACGCCAAGAATTCTATGCTTGCTATTTATTTTATATTCTATGTCAGTGATAAGGCCTTCAATCTTTTCTTCTTCGTAAGAAATAGCTATCCTATCTCCTACATCAAGACTTGGATCTCCTATAGTTACCATGTCAAAAGGTGTGTGATGAATCTTACAAATTTCTGTTAATAGGCCTTCACACATTCTTTTTCTTTTTTCTGGAAGTCCTAATTGCATAAGTGGATTTATTCCAAGATTCATAGTTAGTCCATCGTCATTTTCTAAAGAGTAGTATTCAGCTATTTTAGTCTTTGCATTTGTTGAGTTGATGGCTGTATATCTTGTCTTAAAATCTGATATTGATGAAGAAAATCTTTCTCTTGTTTTAATTTCAGTTGATATGTTTCCTGCATACTTTCTTAAAATTAATTTTCCATCACGACTAATCCCAGCAAAAGCGCCAAGGGTAGATGCTATATAGTGAATAAAGTCCCTGTAAGTTTCTATATCATGGTCTTGATAAATCGCCAAAACTTCCTCACCATTAACAAAAGCTTTCACGTCATCTTCTGTCATGCCTAGTTCTACCTTGCACTTCTCACATGAAAAACTTAGTAATTCAAAAGCTGTACCAAAGGTATCTGTAACTGGAAAATTCTTATCAAACCTAAGCATATAGTCATAGCCTTTTAGTTCTAAAATCTTCTTAGACCTATTCGCTTCAGTGACATCAAATATTCCCATCGGTATGGTTTCTATCTTTTTGCTTTCTAATTCTTGATGGTAAAAAAGTTCTAGCTTTGAATCCTCTAAAGAATACCTATCTATATTTGAAAAAAGGCTGATTCCAAACTCTCCAGCATAAACTGTACCTATTTCAAGTTCAGAAGATCCAGAGCATGAACGATGAATGTATCCAGACCCTTTAAGAATATCTTTATTTGTAAATGGAATAATGATTTCATCTTTTAAGATGATATTCCCCGTCCAGTAAAATTTACGAGAATTCTTTTTGATTGCTTTTTTATATTCATTGCTTGTTGGATACATCAATACTCCTCCAATGAAAAAGATACTTCCCACAATCCTTTATAAGAAGTATCTTTTATTAGTTTGACTTGAAACTTGTCTATATACATTTGTGTCTCTTTTAGTTCCAACGTTTCTGTATCTAGGTATTTAACTTTAAGATTAGGCTTATTAGCAAGAGCACTCAATATCTTCACAAGCTTAGGACTACAAGAAAAACCTACAGAAATACTTGCTACTTTATTTCTAACGATATCTCTCTGAATAGTACCTGCCTCTGTTTCTCCTCCAGTATCTGACTCTATATCTCTAAACTCCAAATCATAAGAATTTGGTAGAGGTAGGTCTACTCCTTCAATAATTAAATATGATTGATATTTCATTATACGACTACACCTCCATTCACTGCGTCGCTTTGCTCCTTGTTCATGGGGTGAGACTGCATCTGACCTACCAACAAAATCATAGATTTTGGGTTAGGTCATTATCTACCTCCACTCCTTAAATTCTTACGCATAGATGCATTGACAATAACTTCATCAAGGAGAGTCCCTCCAAGATAAACTGGTATAACTATATCTCCAGAATTTTCCGATTTTAAATTGATGTTTGCAAGTGCATCAGATATTTGCCTTCCTATATCAATTCCATTTACAGCAGATTCTTTATCAAATCCAGCCATACCTACAGCTGATATATTAGGACTTAAAACCATATCGCTTGCTACATTCTTCATTGAAGATTGAACTAATCTCCTACTCTTTTCAATTCCTTTTGATAAGCCTTGCATGAAGTCTGGCATCCAAGATTCATAGTCAGTAAGTGGGCCAACATCTGGAACTGAAAAGTGTAGGTAAGATCTAATAGTTGATGCTACATTAGATACAGCAGATGTCACATTGCTAATTGCACTTCTAATCCCTCTAGCAATTCCGTTAATCATATCGGCTCCCCATGTATAAGCTTGGGATGCCAAATTCTTAATGTGATTAACTGCATTATTAAATCCATTTCTAATGCTAGATAAAATATTCGACATACTAGAAGAAATAGCTGACTTCATCGAATTAAAGGCAGATGTGACTGCTGACTTCGCAGTATTCACTGCAGATGAAATAGTCGACTTTATGGAATTCCAAGCAGATGAAACAAAGGTCTTAATATTATTCATTGTTGATGAGATAAAAGTCTTTATCCCATTCCAGATTGATTCAAGGACTGTCTTGATAGAAGTCAATATAGTTTCAATAGTCGTTTTTATATTGGTCCAGGATGTGGATATAAATGTTCCAATGGCAGTAATGACTGTTGTTAAAAACTCTTTTAGTCCATTCCAAATAGTCTCTATTTTTACTTTAATTGCATCAAGAACTGTTGAAATTAAAGTCTTAATACCTTCCCAAGTAGTCTTGATAAACTCTCCAACTGCTGTAAATACTTCTGTAGTTGTAGTTGAAATAGCTGTCCATATATTGGTAAAAGTAGTTTGAATTCCCGTCCAGAGGCTCGTAAAGAATTCTCCTAAACTTTGCCACAGACTCTTTGATCCCTCAATAAAGGTATTCCAAGATTCAGTTAGAAAAGTTGTTATAGATGCCCATATACTGTTCCACTCTTCAGAAAGTCCATTCCATAGATTGGCAAAGAAGTCCTTGATGCCTTTCCAAGTAGTTTTAACTCCTTCAATAAATCCAGACCAAAATTCTGATAGAAAACTTGTGATTTCAGTCCAGGTGCTTGTCCATGAATCTGATATTCCTTGCCATAAGTTTACGAAGAATTCTTTTATTCCATTCCAAATAGCAACTGTTGATTCTTTTATTGTTTCCCATATGGAGATGACTCCTTCTCTAAACCAGTCGCACTTCTTCCATAAAAGAACAAGTCCAGCTATTACAGCACCAATAGCAATAGGGACAATACCTATAGCTGATACTACTGCAGTGATTGCTGGAATAAGTGTACCTGTAAATATTCTTACTATCTTAGTTATTCCTCCTACTATTAGAGGCCCTTTGGTCATTATAGTTCCTATTGACCAGACAAGCTTTCCTATAATCATAAGAACTGGACCAAGAGCAGCTATAAAAAGACCAATACCTGCAATAATACCTTTTACTGGACCTGGAAGTGCATTAAGTCCATTTACCATTTTTGTTAATATATCTACTGCTTTTCTAACAGCAGGCATCAAAAGTTCTCCAAAAGATATGGCTAATTCTTCTAAGGCAGATTGTAGGATCTTTAATTGACCAGCTAGGTTATCCTGCATAGTAGCAGCCATTTTTTCTGCTGTTCCATCTGCGTTATAGATGGCATCACTCAAACTGTTATAGTCTTTCTCACTGGCATTTATAATTGCCAACATTCCAGACATGGCATTTTTACCAAATATCATGGATGCTGCTTGTGCTTTTTGAGTTCCATCTAAATTAGCAAAGGCAACTCTAAAGGTGCTTAGAGTTTCATCAAGTGAAAGGCCCTGTACATCTTCAATAGATAATCCCAACATGGACATTCCATTAATAACTTCTTTAGTTGGTGATGCGAGTCTTGTTAGTCCAGACCTTAAAGCTGTCCCTGCTTGTGAACCCTTTATTCCTGAATTTGCCATTAGACCTATAGCTACTGCAGTATCTTCAACTGAATATCCAAGGGCACCAGCAATAGGAGCTGCATATTTAAAGGTCTCACCCATTAATGAAACATTTGTATTGGCATTAGATGATGCGGCAGCAAGAACATCAGCAAAGTGAGAAGAGTCTTCAGCTTTTAAACCAAAGGCTGTAAGGGCATCTGTGACAATATCAGAAGTAGTTGCTAAATCCTCACCACTGGCTGCAGCAAGGTTCATAATTCCTTCAATACCACCAATCATGTCCTTACTTTTCCAACCAGCCATGGCCATATAATTCATAGCCTCTGCCGCTTCAGATGCTGAGAACTTGGTCTTGGCTCCCATTTCACGGGCCTTTTCCCTTAGGGCATCAAAGTCGGACCCTGTTGCACCAGATACTGCTTTTACCTTTGACATGCCAGAATCAAAATCTGATGCAGTCTTTACAGCTGCTACTCCAAGACCTGCTACTGCAAGAGATACTGGCATCATTTTTCTTCCCACGTTTTCTATATTTTGCCCTGTGTTTTGCCATTTTTCTCCAGTAATAGCTATGTTTTGAAGAGTCTGATTTGTGGTTGCCCCTTGTCTTTCTAGAGACTTTAGGGCTTGTTCTGTTTCAATAATTTCACGTTTAAGGGCATCATATTGCTCTTGGGAAATCTTTCCTTCTGCAAGAGCCTGTTCAGCTTGTTTCTGTGCCTCTTTTAAAGATGTTAATTTGTTCTTTGTTTCTTCTAAGGTCTGACCTAATAGCTTATGCTTTTGGGAGATAAGTTCTGTATTTCCAGGGTCAAGTTTAAGAAGTTTGTTAACATCACGAAGTTCAGATTGAGTATGTTTAATCTCCGTATTTACTTGTTTTAGTGCAGTCTGTAATTTGGTAGTATCCCCACCAATCTCAACAGTTATCCCTTTTATTCTATTTGCCAATATCTCACCTCCTCTTTAGAGATATATTTATCAGTGTTTTTATTGATGTTTTTATCAATTTTTGCTATACTTATCTTGAGGTGATAAGTATGAATTTTGTAAAAGAATTATCCAATAAGACTGTATCCATTTCTGAATTTAATCGAGGCCTAGCTGGACGTATTTTCGATGATGTCAAAGTGAACGGTTCTAAGGTCGTATTAAAGAACAACACTCCTGAGTGCATTCTTCTTTCCCCTGATGAATATACGAAACTCATTGATGAGCTCGAAGATGCAAGAGATCTTATGCTTGCCAATACAAGGATGTCATCAATGGATAAATCCGATTTAATTTCTCAAGGTGAATTTGAAAAAGCCTTCCATATCGATTTAAATGAAGTCTCTCCTCTTGATGAGGACGAAATCGAATGAACTATAAACTATCCTTTATAAAAGAAGCCATCCAAGACTATCAAGCCTTAGATGGATCTCAAAGAAAAATTGTCGATAAAGCACTTAAGAGGATCTTAATAAATCCTCTTCCTAATACTGAAGGTGGCTATGGCAAGCCTCTTTCTAACCTTTCTGATTCTAAGCTTGCTGGTCTTATGAAAATTAAACTTAAGAGTTCAGGTCTTAGAATCGTTTATAAATTGGAAAAATCAGATGATGAAGTTCTTGTCATTATTATCGGTGCAAGAGCGGAATCCAAAGTCTATAAAGATGCTGAAAAAAGAGTAGCTAAACTTGAAGATTAAAATTTATCAAAGTCTTCTTGTGTAGCTACTTCTTTGTATTTATAGTCGTCATTATTCTTTTCTGTGAACATATCATTTACAAGTCCAATCGTTAGTAGGGATAAATCAGAAACAGAAAGACCAAGTTCCACTGCCCTTAGTAAAAACAAGGGTGTAGTCATTGGTCTTTCTGTTGGTCTTACTTTTTTTTAGGAACTTCTTCCGATTTTATATTAAGTCCCCACAACTCAATTAGTTGAGGTAGAATTTGGTAAATTGAAAAGGTTGAGAAATTATCCAACCATTCTTCTGGACTATCTGGCACAGATTTATCCCCATGCTTTGCCATTACATAGGCTATATTTTCAAATAGTTCTAATGAGCCTATATCAAGATTAGATTTATCTTCATCGTTTTTCTTCATGGACTTTTCTAGTTCCATTAAGTCTTTAAAGATATCCCTTCCAAATTTAAGCCTATAGATTCTTGGGATAGCTGCTGATGCACGGAAAACAACTTCTTGGCCATCGATTTGAATTTTCTTGGTTAGTGCCATATTTATTTACCTCCAACACTTGCTCTTGAAGGTGTTACTGTAGTTTCTGTTGGCATATAGACTGACTTATACCAACCATCATAAGTTTCCTTTGTAGTCTCTTCACCTGTTCTAGCCTTTACATTTCCATTTGGAAGTGGTCTTGCTTGAATAGATAAGGTTTCTGGTTGAACTTCTCTTGATTCTTCATTAGTCTCTCCTTCAAGGGTTGGTCTTGCTGCTGAGCAGTTATACATGACATGACGGATTTTCTTTTGGTCTCCATCAAACTCAAAAAGAAGTGCGAAGTTTGCAGTTTCAGAATTTGAAGACTCAATAAGAACTTTATTTGAATCTGATTTTTCCATCAAAACATCCGTCCTAAAAGATTCTGGAATAAGAGCGATTTCTAAATCTCCATCATATCCCATATTGTTTGAAATAGTGTAGTATTCAATTCCATCTGCATAAAAGCTTTCAGGCTCTCCATTAGGATCCAATGAAATTGAAACAGCACCAGGCATTGGCACTGGTGTTTTATATTTAATAACGCCCTCTTCAGCTTTATCGAAGAGAGCGTAGTGAACATTACAAATATTAAATTTAACTTTATTAGCCATTTTTTACCTCCATAGTAAATTCATAGAGAACTTCATAAAGTCTTTCTGATTCAATCCAAACTTCAGATTTTTCATAATAGATTTTTTCTCTATCAAGTATCTCTTCTATTTTTTCTTCTAATTTTAAATCTTTCTTATCAGTGTAAAGTTCTAAGTCTATCTGGGTGTTCTTATAGAAAACTACTCCATCTGCACCAAAGTGTTTATTCTTTGGGAATAGATAGACCATAAATGGTGGGTCTGGACTTTCTCCCTCAGCAAAGTGCGAGTATGCAAATGGAAGTCCTATCTTTTCAATTATTTTTAATAGCCTATCCATCTTGTAATTTCCTCATTATATTTTCTTCCAATTCTCTTACTCCTTTCTCTTCAGCTGGTCCAATGTGTGGCTTAGCAGATACTCTTCCTCCCTGCCTAAGAACATGGCCTTTCTCAAGTAAATGAGCCAGTTGATATCTATTCCTTGAGTGAACTACGAGTTCTATTGAGTTTGAAGTTTCTTTCATAGTTTTGACAGACCAAGACTTAGAATATTTCTTTGTTTCTCCTACAGGTGCATTTTCTTGTATATCTTTTCTAATATTGCTACCAGCTTTTTTGACTTCCTTTTTGACTTCATCTGTTGCCATATCAGAATATTCTTCTAAGCCTTTCATTATTTCACTGGCGAGGTTTTCAATTTTTACATTCATCTACTCACCTTCCTACACCTAAACTTTATAAATCTATTTTTATAGTTCATAAAGTCATTTGAGATGATGTTGTACTTTTCATCATCAAATAGAATTCTGTATTCTGAAGTATTAATGTTCTTTAGACTATTTTGAAATCTTACAGTAAAAGAAATATCTGACCTGTCTACTTCCATCCCAAGAAAAACTTCTTCTCCCTTACCTTGAAAAGATATATAGGCTGAAGTTTTCAGATAATCTATCCATACTGATTTATGGTTACCAATTCCATCTACCTCAACATTTTTCTTTTGAAAGGTTATTTTTCTATTTAAATCCGATATCTTCACTAAAACTCAGCCTTTCTCATTCCAAACAATAAAGCCCTTAGAGTTAAGTTTAGTTCAGAATAGTCTGCCTCTTCTCGGTGTTCATAAAGATAAGCGGTCATATATAAGACGGCTATCTTTCCATTTGGATTTTTAGAAAGATCTTCTTCACTATCAACCCTTGCTACATCCATGGAGTGCTTTATTGATGATTGGATGAGAGAATTAATCATCTCATCCTCATCATCAAAATCCACCCTTAAATAGGACTTTGCCTCCTCAAGAGTAATCATAATTTACTCCTTAGGCAGTAGCACCGATTTTTAAAAGTTTAACTGCTTCTCTTAAAACTAAAATTCCATCTACTCTTTCTTTACCTAAGAAACCAACCATGCCATTACCAGCAAATAGTTCCTTTAAGTCTTGGAAAGACCTATTTCCTCTATCTCCAATCTTGTAGTAAGAAAAATCGCCAAATGCTACTGCCAATTTTCCTTTTTCAGCTTTTGGAGCAAAGGCTGATGTATAAGCAGGATAACCTAAAAGTCTATCTGGTTCTCCATCTTTAAGTGATGGTTGCCAAATATATGCACCATTAACATCTTTAAGCTTTCTAATCTGAGCAACTGTTGCATCATTTAAAATGAAATCTGCTCTCTTTCTATAAGGTCTGTCTAAAGAGTAAACTAAATCAATGAGTTCATCTGCAGTAATTGTTTGAGCCTTTGTTGTTACCCCAAGTTCTCCACCTTTTTTAGAGTCAAAAATTCCTGTAGGTTTATTTACTCCATCTCCATTTAAGAAAGCGTCCTCTTCAGCATTTGCTAACGCTCTAGTAAATTCTTCAGTGATGTATTTTTCTAAATTAAAGGCTGAATCATATAAAAGTTCTTCAGTAACTTTAATTCCAACGTGGAGTTTGTGTGCATCAAGAGATACTTGATCGAATGTGCCATCTCCAAATGTAAGTTGGCCACCTTCTTCTACCCATAGGGCTGCTGGTTTTGTAGCTGCAATGTTAATTTTATGAAGTCCAGAAGTTTGAACTTTTGTAGCTAATTTTCTTACAATATTTTCATCTTCAAGACCATTTACAATATCTGCTTCCATTTCTTCAGGAACTAAATATCCACCACTTTCATCTGTACCGACTTTTAATTCATTGGAAATATCTCTAAAGTTAGTTCTTAATGCTTTCATCATAGATTTCTTATAGACATTTCTTGCTCTCATTGGTTTTTCTTCTTCATTAAAAGTAGCAGGTTCATTTGTTAATGCTTGACTAGTAGGTTTTTCTAAAGTTTTATCCATTTCTTCTTCCCTCTTCTTTCTTTCAATTTCACGAGTATAATTCTCGATAGTTCTTTCCATCTCTTCATATGTCTTAAAGTCTTCATCAGACATTAGACCATTTTCATCTTTCTTAGATTCGGCAAATGCCTTTGCCTCGTCCCAAGCCTTAGTTCTCTTTTCCATTAGTTCTTTAATATTCATAATTACCTCCAAGTGTTTTTAATTTTGTTTAATCTTTCTTCTACTTCGCTCATTGAATGAGTCCTTACCTCTTTATTTATCTTTGTTAAAAGTGAGTTTGTAACTGCTCGTCTTGAGAAGACCATGTTCGTAACTTTTTCATCTTTTCTTTTATCAGTGAGAGTTCCATCGCAAAAGCCCATCTCAATAGCCTTGTTCTTATCAAACCAAGTCTCCCCGTCCATTAGATTTGAAATCTCTTCTCTGGATAAACCTGTCTTAATCTCATAAGCATTGATGATTGATTCCTTAACTTCCTTTAACATATCTATAGCTTTTTGCATTTCTTTCGAGTCACCAATAGCTACAGTTAAAGGGTTGTGAATCATCATTAATGATGTAGGACTCATCAATACTTCAGTTCCTGCCATAGCAATGACCGATGCTGCTGATGCTGCAAGCCCATCTATCTTAATGGTCACATTTCCCTTGTGTTCTAAAAGCATGGTGTAAATTCTTGATGCTGCAATACAATCTCCACCAGGGGAGTTGATCCACACAGTTATATCTCCACTTTTGTTTTTTAATTCTTCAAAAAAGAGCCTTGGTGTGATTTCATCATCAAACCAAGACTCTTCTGCTATAACTCCATCTATATAGAGTTCATTTGAATTCTTATTCCAATTCCAAAATATTCTATTATTCTTCATTAGGACTTATTTCTTCTCCTTTCTGCTGATAAAAACTACCTGCTTTATCAAGTGGTAGCATATTTCCATTTACAAGGTATAAGTCACCACCTTCTTCAGCTGAAATCCTATCAAGATTTTCTAATTCTCTTATGTCATTTGCACTCATCCACCCATTCTGTCTTCCTACTGCATAACCATTCATTCTTGATTCATAGTCTCCTCTTAGAAGTCCATCAAGATTAAATTTAATAAAGTAGTTTTCTTTTTCTTTTTTTGTTAATAGTGCTCTTTCCAAGGATTGCTCCCAACGAACAATCCAAGGATCAAGAGTGTATTTAACAAATTCAAGTGACTGTTGTTCTATATTTGAAAATGATGACTTCTCCAAGTCGCCAATCATATGAGGTGGTATTCTAAATATCCTTGCTATCTCATTTAACTGAAACTTTCTAGTTTCCAAAAACTGGGCCTCACTTGGTGCTATGGCTATAGGTTGATACTTCATCCCTTCTTCAAGTACAGCCACTTTGTTGGCGTTCTTAGGTCCCTGAAAGGCAGCATTCCATGACGCTCTAACTCTTTCTGGGTCTTTAATAATACCTGGATGCTCTAAAACTCCACCTGGTTGTGCTCCATTTTGAAAGAATGACGCTCCGTAATCTTCACAAGCCATAGCCATACCAATAGCATTCTTAGCCATTGTAATTGGCGAGTATCCAATAAGGCCATCAAAACCAAGTCCAGGTATATGAAGGACATCTTCTTTTAAAAGATAAACTTCTTCTGATTTATGATTGTATTTATAGAAGATTTCTCCATCTTCACTTCTCATTACAGTCATCTTATTTGGCATTAATGGGTAGAGTCCAATAACTTCATTTCTTCCATTACGTATTATCTGAGAATAGGCATTCCCCCACAAAAGAAGGTGAGTCATTAATGTTTCCCTAAATACAAATGAAGTCATCTCTGTATTTGGTTCATCGTGCAAAAGAAAATATATGACGTGGTCTTTTGCTTTTTCTTTTGAGTTTGAGTCTCCTCTTTTATATAGATGAAGAGGAAGTCCTGCTAAGGTTTCAGCAAGAACCCTCACGCATGAATAAACTGCCGTCATCTGCATGGCAGTAAATTCGTTTACATTCCTGCCTGCTGTTGTTCTCCCAAATAAAAAAGACGATGAAGATATCCTCTCCCCGTCTTTAGGTTTGTCTCTCGACTTAAATATTAAATTTAAAATGTTTATATTACCACCTCCTTAAAAGTAGGTATGAAAAAAGCACCTACTTTTGTAGATGCTAATAGCTTTAAAATTTAATATACTTAGTTGCTCTACCGCTACCTAATTGTTTAATTAAGCCACTGTCTTTTAATTCTTTTAATGCTCTTTCTATAGTTCTTTGAGAAATGTCTGGGCAAAGTACTACTATATCTGATTTAGATAATGGTTCTAAGGAATTATCAAATATCTTCATCACTCTATCTGAAGAAGTTATAGATTTTTCTGCTATTAGTTTAAATCTTTCATCACACTGGCTATATGCTTTGTAGATGACCGAAAGCATATATCTTATAAATGGTAATTCATCACTCGTACCGTCATGCCAATCTTCACTTGAAGCTTGCAATTCTTCATAGTAAATATCTTTTGTCTCTTCAATAATCATTTCTAGTGAAATATATTTTCCTACAAAAAATCCATTTTTATAGAGTAGTAGCAGCGTTAATAGCCTTGACATTCTACCATTTCCATCAGCGAATGGATGGATACATAAAAAATCATGAATCACAGTTGGTATTAGAAGTAATGGCGGGATTTCTAAACTAACAGCTTCATTATAAGCCTCAATCATTCTATCAATATATATTTCTGTTTCAAAAGCTGATACAGGCTGAAATCTTACTTTTTTCTGACCAAGGGAATTTACTTCAACGATGCTATTATCCATTGTTTTAAATTTTCCTTTATGGCTTTCCCCTGAATAAGAATAAAGCCTATTGTGTAGGGTCAAAATATTGTTTTTTGTGAATTCTATATTGTCATAGTTTTCATGAATGATATCTAAAACTTCTCTGTAACCATATATTTCTTCTTCATTTCTATTCTTAGGTTCACTTTTTTTATTCATCAACTCTTCTAGTCTGGTATCATTTGTTGAAATACCTTCTATTGCATTAGATGATTTAGTGGACTGAATTTTTGCAACCTCTATCATTTTATCGAGAACATCGGAAAAATTAGCTACGTATAGCTCCTGTTTTCCTTTATATTCATAGATCTTTGATATTAAATCATACATTTTTGCAGGTATATTTAAATTTAAAAGCTTTGAATAATTAAATTCTCTCATGTTCTATCACCACCTTCCTCGCCATTATATCGTATATGGCGTATATAAATCAATGCTGGCGAGATTAATTTCGCCATTTTAATAGATTTGGCTATGATAAAGCAAAAATAGCGAGATTAAAATACAATCAGACCCCTGTCGTCATAAACAGATTCACTTGTATCATTACCACACCTTATAGCCCTGTCAAGTGCCATAATTGTAGCAATAACCCCATCAATCTTTTCTGTAGACTTTTCCTTATCTGCCTTAATGTTTCCAGCGGGATCAGTTCGTATGAAGATATTATCCATCATCCACCTTAGTACTGGATGACCCCCATGGGCTATTTTTCTTTCAAGGGTTAGTTTCATGAGTTCTTTAGTTGGTGGAGACATATCCTTAAATCCTTGCCCAAAGGGAACTACTGTAAAACCCATGCCTTCTAAGTTTTGAACCATCTGAACTGCTCCCCACCTGTCAAAGGCAATTTCTCTAATATTATATATCTCACCTAAGTCCTCTATAAATTTTTCAATAAATCCATAGTGAACTACATTTCCTTCTGTTGTTTGAATGTAGCCTTGTTTTTTCCACAGGTCATAGTTTACATGGTCTCTTTTTACTCTTATGTCGAGATTATCTTCTGGTAACCAAAAGTAGGGTAATATTTGATATTTATCATCTTCGTCTATTGGAGGAAAGACTAAAACAAAGGCTGTAATATCTGTTGTAGATGATAGGTCAAGTCCACCATAACAAACTCTTCCTTTTAGTTCTTCTTCATTAACAGCAAAATTACAGAGGTCCCATTTTTCCATAGGCATCCATCTTATTGCTTGTTTGACCCATTGATTAAGTCTTAGTTGCCTAAAAGCATTTTCTTCAGTTGGATTTTGCTTAGCTGATTCACAAGCTTGTCTTACTTTTTCTATAGGAACTGTAATTCCAAGAGATGGATTTGCCTTATGCCATACTTTTTCATCTGTCCAATCATCTTCTCTATCTGCTCCATAAATCACAGGATAAAAAGTTGGATCCGTTTTTCTTCCTTCAAGTATGTCCACTGCCTTTTGATGCGTTTCGTAGCAGATTGATTTTGTATCTGTTCCTGCAGTTGTTATAAGAAAATATAGAGGCTGGGTTCTCGCATCGCCAGAACCCTTTGTCATGACATCAAATAACTTTCTATTAGGTTGAGTATGAAGTTCATCAAAAACAACACCATGAATATTAAAGCCGTGTTTAGAATACGCCTCTGCAGATAAAACTTGATAGAAAGAATTGGTCGGCTTATATATCATTCTCTTTTGAGATGCTAGAATTTTTACTCTTTTAGATAGGGCTGGACTCATTCTTACCATATCAGCTGCAACATCAAAGACAATGGTTGCTTGTTGTCTATCAGCAGCACAACCATAAACTTCTGCTCTTTCTTCTCCATCACCACAGGTAAGGAGAAGTGCTACAGCAGCTGCCAGTTCTGACTTTCCCATCTTCTTTGGTATTTCAATATATGCAGTATTGAATTGTCGATATCCTGTATCTTTCACAATGCCAAACAAATCTCTAATGATTTCTTCTTGCCAATCAATAAGCTTGAAGTCTTTACCTGCCCATCTACCTTTTGTGTGTTTAAGGCATTCTATAAAGGTGACGGCATAGTCTGCTTTGTTTTTATCATATTGAGATGTAGGTAGCATAAATTTTGTTGGTTTATATTTCATTTGACCTCCTTCCTTGAAAAATGGACATAAAAAATAGCCACCTGATTGTGACTTCTACTACGACAAATAGAGCCTAAACTCTATTTAGAATTTTATTTTTATCTTTTTCTTGCTATGTTTAATTCTTTGTAAGCTTTTTTAAGTTCTCTTTCTAGTGTTTCTGATTCTGCAAAAAGTTGAAATTCTTCTTCATTTAGGTTCCCTTGTGACTCTTTCCAAAGTTCTTCATGAACTTGATCTGCACATTTCTTTGCTGTTCCTGCTATGTCTAAAAGGTTAATGGCTGCTCCAATCTTGCCTTCTTTTGATTTTTTTATTGAGCTTTCTGCGTATCTTTTGCAAGCTTTAACTTCTGCTTCTAATCTTTCTAAAAGGTCTTTTTTCATGGTAATGTTCTCCTTCTCTTTTGTTGTACACATATTCCCGTACAAGAAGAGATAAGTCAAGCAATTATCTTGCTCAACTCTCTATTTTTATTATTAATTTCTCTTGAAAAGGAGGGCTGGTGCATATTCTTTTTCCTCTTTGCTCTCTTTGAAATTCCAATTAGTCCTTCCTGTATCTATTTCAATTAAGTCTATAGGAAAGTAACCTTTTCTTTTAAAACTTTTTAATCCTTTCATAAGACCTGTTGACTGGTCTGAAATTGTAAATTCTTGTATTCCAAATCTTTCAAGATTCTCTATCATATCTTCGTGATTATCTACAAATCCAATGTCATCAAAGTTTATGATGTCTCGCCCTATCCTTTGGGATTCCCTATATGCCCAATAAAATCTGTAACTGATTTTATTTTCTTCGAATTCTTCTTTTTCTTTAATGTTTTCTAACAATTCAATCTTTTTCATTTTTGTACCTCCTCTTTTGTTGTACACATATTCCCGTACAATAGAGGAATAGTCAAGCAATGTATGGTTATTTAATTAGATTTTTCAATAATATCCTCCCTAAAAATTACATTTAACATCGAACCATTATCCCATTTTACTAGGATTGATCCAAGGGCATCTACTCCATAAACTGTACCTAAAGTTCCAACTGGAGGTGCTTGGTCATCTTCCATTTGGATTAGTTTCACTCTTGTACCTACTGGATACGTCTCTTTCAATTTTTGTATAATTTCCCTTGAAATCATCTAATCACCTCACATACATATATCACTCAATCTAGGATTTATATCAAGTCAGATTAATAACATCTTCATACTTATATTTTTTTCCATCTCTTAAAAGGCTTATATCTTCATCACTACCCACTAAATTTAAATATCTTTTTACTGCTACATCAACAAATTTAGGTTCTATTTCTATTCCATAGCAGATTCGATTAAGCTCCTCACAGGCAATTAATGTAGATGCACTTCCTAAAAATCCATCAAGGACTAAGCCATTTGTTTGAGTTGATTGCTTTATTAAATAAGCAATAAGTGGTACTGGTTTTGATGATGGATGACCACATCCTTCTTTTTCAGAATCTTTAATTCCATCAAATTCAAAGACTGCTGTTTGCTTTTGATCTCCATACCAGTTATGTTTTCCATCTTTTCTCCAACCAAAGATAATAGGCTCCATATTAAATTTCCAATCTGTTCTCATGAAAGGAGCTCTTGGTTTTTTCCAAATCAGTCCTGCACCAACTTTAAATCCAGCATCTTCAAAAGCATCATAGAAAACTCTTGCCTTCATCGTTGCATAGAATTCATAAATAGATGCATCTTTGGCCATTGCATCTTTGAAGTTAGTAAATACCTTCATTAAAAATTCATAGGCTTCCTTATCATTAAGATTGTCATTTTTAATTGTTCCCGATTTATTTTTCAAATCTACAAAATATGGTGCATCTGTACATACTAAATTGACCTTAGTTTCACCTAGTAACTTTTCAAAAGTATCCCATAGAGTAGAATCTCCACAGATAACTTTATGTCTTCCTAGAGCCCATATATCTCCTTCTTTAGAAAAAGTTGGTTTATTTAGTTCTCCCTCAATATCAAAGTCATCTTCTTTTGCTTCACTACCTAAATCAAAAAGCTGACCCAGTTCTTCTTCCGAAAAACCTGTCAGCTCTACGTTAAATCCATATTCTTCTAATGATTCTAGTTCGATTTTTAGTAATTCTTCATCCCAACCAGCATCAAGACTTAACTTATTATCAGCAAGAACATAAGCTTTTCTTTGTGCCTCTGTGAGATGATTTTCTAAAATACATGGAACTTTCTTTAGTCCTAGTTTCTTAGCCGCTAGAAGTCTGCAATGTCCTGCTGTAATAACATTCTCATCTGAAATTAAGATAGGATTTAAAAATCCAAATTCTTTTATAGATGCAGCTACCTTATTTACTTGTTCGTCAGTATGCGTTCTAGCATTACTAATATATGGGATGAGTTCATCTACATTTTTTAATTCATATTGTAATAGTCCTTCTTTCATTAGATGAGCCCCCACTTTGCAAATTCCTCAAAACCACCAATAGATTTTACATAGTCTTCGGCAATTTCTACTATTTCTTCATAGGCTTTATCACCAACAAATTCATCTCCAATGGCACAGGATAATTCTATATCCCTATTTTCTTTTTGTGCTTTTAGGTGGGCGTAGATATTGACCGATACATCTGCCTTAGATAGGTCTTTACCATGTAGTCCACCACCAGTTACAGCTCGACCCATATCTGAACCTAGCTTTCTATTGGTTGCTCCAGTATCTACATTAAATCCTCCAGTCCAATCTCCTAATGGATTTACAATTGCTCTTGGATAAATTGATTTTAAAATTTCCGTAGATACATTTGACTGACAAATAATAAGTTTATCCCCATCGAGAATATATTTCCCATCATATGGGTAGTCCCTATAAATTTCTCTGGCTATAGTTGAGAGTTTCTTTTCTTCTTCAGATGTAGGCACTCCTTTAAATATTCCATTATCCCCACATCTAATCTTTTCTTTTTGATTGTTCGATAAGTGAATGTCTTGCTCTACAATTTTTACATCGGCTTTTACTTCTCCTGCTATTCTATTAATAGCTGATTTGATTTCTTCAACATCTAACTTGCAGTCCGTTTCTATAATCACATGACAGTCTCCATGTCCCAGTAAAACTTCAACTGCTATTTTAGGATTATCTTTTTCTTTATATGCTAAATCTACAATTGCACCAGCAATACAATCTGCTATTTTATCAACGTGTGATGGATTCACTTTTTCAAACATATATTACACCTCCATGTTTTTTATCCTTCCAAAATTCCAACCATTAATTAGAAAATTGTTCAACGTATTCTCTTTTACACATTTTTCTAATTTCCCGTTATTTATCCATTTCCTATTTTTGCTATTCTCAGAAAGTTTTTTTCTACTTTTTTCAGAAATCACTTTTCCTTTATGTGATTCAGATATTTTCTTCTTAACATCTCCATAATTCATATTGTATGAATGAGTACACCATTCTAAATTTTCTAATTTGTTATTAGCTTTGTTTTCATCAAGATGATTTACTTCCTCATAGTTATTTGGATTAGGCAAAAAAGAAAGAGCCACCAATCTGTGAACGAGCAAATTTTTTTTGCTACCATTCTTCCAGAGGTAAACTCTTTTGTATCCATTAGGTTGAAAATCTCCCTTTAATATTAAATTATTACTTTTTATGCTTCTAATATTACCTAGAGTAGATGCCTGATATTCATCTTCATATCCAGGAATATCTTTCCATACTTCTATTGAATTCAATGAAACCTCTTACTTTCTACTTCTTAGAAGTTTTTCCATCATATCTTCTCCATAATCTTCATATACTTCCGTGCAGTTTTCTTTAACTATGTCATAAATCTCGTACCATAGAAGATTGGCCGTCTTTTGAAATTGTGAAGACATCTGTACAAAGGGAGAGGCAATAACTCCACCAGTTGTAGGATGCTTTCCTAAAAGTCCAAATTGACTTATTGCCTCTTCACATTGAATGTATCTTGCAAAAGCCTGGGAGTAGGATTCTAATAATCTTGGATTTACTAAGTTTTCACAGTTTCTCTGTTTTAGCCATCCCCAGGTCTCTTTATATATTTCATCAGCACCAAGTGGTATACCATTTTTTTGCTTTGCAGATAGATAGTCACTAGGAGCTGGCATATCCGTTCCATCAAGAACAGCACCGTCTGGTAAGTCAACTGCATCTATTTCTTCTGGAGTAAATGTTGGAATATCATTCATTAGTATTTCTACTTTTTTACCTTTTTCTATTTTTTCAGCAGCAGGCTGTGGTTTCCCTCCTGCTTTTACTCTTCTTCCACCTCTGTATGTTCCGTCTTTAGCGATAGTATCACCTCCTAGTTTATTATTTTCTTTAATAGGGCCTTTGAACCCGTTTTTTTGTGCGTGAGAGGGCGGCACCGTTGGTATGGAAATCAGCTTTTAAGGTAACGACTCCCCCTCCCCACGTAAAACTATCCTCCAAACCTATCTCCACTCTTTGCATGAATCTTTGAGTGACAAGATTTACAAAGACTCATAAGATTGTCTTCGTTATTAGTTCCACCACGAGAAAGAGGAAGTATGTGATGTACTTCCTCTACCTTTGTCATTCTATTCTCTTTTAAACACATCTCACAAAGTGGATGCTCTGCTACATATCTTTTTCTAATAATTCTCCACGTTTTTCCATAACGCTTATGAGTTTTAGGATCTCGTTTATATTTTTCATAGTTTCTGTTGTATTCTTTCTCATGTTTCTTACAGAATCGTCCATCAACTAATTCAGGACAACCTGGATGTGAACATGGTCTCTTAGGTTTTCTTGGCACTTTATCACTCCATAAAGAAAGCCCTGAAGATTTTATCTCCAAGGCTCGTTTTATTATTCTTTTGCTATTCTAACTATACTACAACTACTTACTCTCATTCTATCAACTTTACTCTCCACTTGACTTTTTTCTCAGAAGAAAATATAATTTAGTTAGAAAGTATGAATTTCTAACTAAGGAGGTTTTTTATGTTAGTTGAACTAAAAGCTAAATCACAAGTTACTATCCCAAAAGACATAGTAAACTCTATGGAATTAAATCAAGGCGACCAATTTGAAGTCATAGAAGATAACGGAAAAATTGTACTTGTTCCAGTTGCAATCTATCCAGAACACGTCATAAAAAATTTAAAAGCTGAAGTAAAAGAAATTAAAGAATCTATAAAAAATGGGACTCAACCTGTTTTTGATTCTATCGACTCTCTATTCGAGGAGTTAGACAAGTAATGTCCTATAAAATTACTTATTCGAAAGCCTTTAAAAAACATTACAAAAAACTATCTGATACTGAAAAGAAACAAACGAAAAAGAAACTTAAATTTTTCGTAGAAAATCCTACCCATCCATCTTTAAGAACTAAGAAAATACAAGGTACAGATGGAATATGGGAGTCCTCTGTTAACATGGATATTCGCATTATTTGGTTCTATGAAAACAATGAGCTGATATTCCTTTTAGATATTGGACACCATGATATCCTGGATAAGTTTTAAAATTAGTACTATAATAAAAACACGAATTGAAAACGAAAGTTTTGCGGGTGATGCATTGATGCGTCACCCGATTTTTTTATATCTCTATATTTTTCAAAGCCTTACTATGAAGTCTAAAGATATGTTGAATTGAGTAATTCATTTCAACTGCTATCTTCTCCCAAGATTCAAAACAAAGATATCTTTTTTCTAAAACCACTTGAAGTTCTTTATCTTCAATCTTTTTTATTGTTCTTACGATTTCTTTTTTCAAGTCTACCAACTTATCTATATCCCTATTGATTTCTTCTTGGAGATCTACAATCTTAATAATAGTATCCTCAAGTTTAGATGTTCCTCTATTAGGACTCTTAGGCATATCGGATAAGGTTGATGTAGCTTTTGTAGCTAGTGCATTGAGTGACTCAACTTGCTCCAGCTTGCTGTTAATTCTTTTGTCTAAATAAAAAGCTTGTTTTAAATATTCTTTTGCATTCATTTCTTACCTCCATATATTTTGAGGTAAGTTCTCTATAGAACCTCTACTCATTTTAGATTTGCTTTTACTGCATCTATAAGTGCAGCTTGTGTTTTATTCTTATTTTCCAACGCCTTCATCACATCTTCATCAATAGTTCCTTTAGCTAGGATATGATGAATCACAACTGTTTCTTTCTGACCCTGCCTATAGAGTCTGGCATTGGTTTGTTCATAAAGTTCTAATGACCATGTAAGGGAAAACCAAATAAGTGTTGAACCTCCAGCTTGTAGGTTAAGCCCATGACCAGCAGAAGCTGGATGAATAATGGCAACTGGAATATTACCTTGATTCCATTCTTTTAAGTCTTCACTTGCCTTAAGTTCTCTTACATCAAACCTATCTTTTATTCTTTTCAAATCTGACTTATACCAATAAGCTATTAATACTGGTTTACCATTTGCACCTTCTATTAAATCTTCCAAGGCATCAAGCTTTCTATCATGGATATGAATCATATTTTTATCTTCATCATAAACAGAACCCGATGCCATTTGAAGTAACTTAT
Organism: Urinicoccus massiliensis; assembly: GCF_900120405.1. GTDB lineage: Bacteria > Bacillota > Clostridia > Tissierellales > Peptoniphilaceae > Urinicoccus > Urinicoccus massiliensis. The sequence continues at coordinate 71,892 of NZ_LT635493.1, forward strand.
TAGAAAGGGCTGCAGCATTAACTGCATCTATATCTTTATCCTTAATACTAACGACCAAGTCTTTTTTTAAGGTTTCGTAGATATCTCTTTCTTTATCTGATAGATTTACAAAGACTTCATTATTTATCTTCTTTGGCATTTTTAGGTAATCTTCAGCTTTCATAGAAACTGTGATATCTGATATCTTTTCATAGATTGCATCTTCAGCAAAAGGAAGTGGCTTATAGGAATAAATGATTGGTCCGTTTCTCTTATCTGGTTTGAAGTATATTTCCCTGTACTGACCAATAAATCTTCCAAGTCTCTCTCCCATATCAAGCAGTCTAAACTCAGCCCATAAATCCATTAGACCGTTAGATGATGGAGTTCCAGTAAGACCAACTATTCTTTTTACCTTTGGTCTAACTTTCATCAAAGCTTTAAACCTCTTTGACCTATGAGATTTAAAGGATGATAGTTCATCAATTACGATCATGTCGTAGTTAAATGGTAGTTCGCTCTTATTTATTAACCAGTCTACATTTTCCCTATTGATTAGATAAATATCTGCTTGTTCTTCTAATGCTTTTATTCTTTCTTTTTCACTTCCTATGGCTACTGAATATTTTAAGATATCAAGGTGAGACCATTTTTCTATCTCTTCCTTCCAGGTATCTCTCGCAACCCTTAGTGGTGCTATGATTAAAACTTTAGAAATTTCAAAAGAATCAAAGAGTAAGTCTTTTATAGCCGTTAAGCTTATAACCGTCTTGCCGAGACCCATGTCCAGTAGAAGTGCTGATTCTTCATTTTCTTTAATAAACTCAGTAGCATATTTTTGATATTTGTGTGGAGTGTATTTCAATTAGTCACCTCCAATCCTCTTTATTATTTCATCAATGTTTTCTTTGGAATCAAGAACATAAACCTTAAAACCTAAGTTTTTAAATTGCCTTATTCTCTTTTTCTGGATTGGTCTTGGTTCTCCTCCAGGTCTTTTTGTTTCAACAAATCCAACCTTTCCTTTAGGAAGAAGTATTATCCTATCTGGTATTCCCGTCATTGAAGGAGATGTAAACTTAAGACATAGACCCTTATTCTCTTTTACTCTTTTAACAAGGGCAGATTCAATCTCTTTCTCTCGCAATTTTCATACTCCCTCCATGCGTTCTCAAAAGTCATCATACAATCATAACAAGCACCCTGGCTTTTTAAATAATTTTTAATCAGTCTTTTCCAGCCCTTAAATTTCCCTGTTTTATTTTTAGGAAAGTCTCTATCTTGCTTCATATCTCTTGCTAAATCTCCTCTTGGAGACTTTTCATTTAAGTGATTTTTCATCATGTAATTATAGAAATTCATAAATCCTCCATTTTTTTAAGTGTTGTATAGTGTAGCTTTATATAAACCTTTTACACGAGAGAATAAAAATAATATATAAAAGAAAGTAGGCTATAACTATTCACACCATACAAAATGCGTATATTAAGCCATTTTACTGTTAAGTCAAGTGTAAATAGTCATGTCTTTTTGTAGTTTAGTGTATACATTTTTCATTAATTAAGAAAAACTTTTTTCTCTACAATCATCTTTATTTAGCCTATAAATGCTACACTAAGATGCATTTATAAAAAGTCGTCTTCCGACTCCATTAAATCATTGATGGTTATACCACCCCATTCAATTCCCCTATTTGTCCTTTTCTTTTCATAACCTTCTGCTATAAGGGCTCGTGAAAAATCTCTATTATTCCTAATGTATTCTCCATTTGAACCAGCCCACTCACGATAAACTTGATATAACCTTGCACTCATTTCTTTATAATTTGTTCCTTTTATGCATTTATCTGAAATAAAATGGTTTATCCAGTCATTTTCTTCTTTATATGATTTTTTTGCATCATCTACTACATTACACTTTGGATATTTAAAGCCTGCATCTATATATTCTTTTGCTCCTTCAATCATCCACTGTAGAATTGCCTCACCTGCTTTTTCTAGGAGCTTATCTATATAGTCTGTCTTAGGATTTTTAATGGCGACAGAAAATGGAGCCACCACAATTCTTCTCCAGGTACCTCGATCATTAGATCCTACCTTTGGTAAATGATTTGTATAGAGAATAGTAGAATGCGTTGGCGTAAATGAAAATGGTGCATAGTATTTTCTTTCTGCTGAAATATCATCAACACTTGCTATCTGCTTTAGCATTGAACTTGACAGTCTTTGACCCTCTTCTGTTTCAGAGGCTAGAATAAATCTCTTACCACATAACTCTGCAAGATCAACCTTCACATTCTTTGCTCTTGTTGTTAAAGACTCAGCTGGGATTTTACCTGCATAGTCTCCAAGAACGTGAGCCTCTGAATTAAAGACTGTAGACTTCCCATTTCCTCCATCTCCATAAGCTATAAGGAGTGCTTCTTCATAAACATGACCTATTAATGTCGACCCTGCATGGAACTTTAAGAAATTAATAAACTCATCATCTCCACCAGTTACATCCCTTAAAGTAGCTATCCACATATCCATATTATCCTTACTTGGAGCTAGGGCAGTAATCTTCGCGCAATAGTAAGATGGGTCATGCTCTTTTATTTCACTTGTTTTTAAATCAATAACTCCAACAGGTGTATTTAAAATAAAAGCATCTGCATCAAGTTTTTCATTTTTAACTTCTAACAAAGACTTAGCTAGTTTTAATATTCCAGATACTTTTCCGTGGTCGTTCATTTTTTTAGCAAAATTGAGATAAGCTTTTGCACTATTTATTTTTAATTTTGCTTGTGCTTTTTCTTCCTTACTTCCCATCATTTCAGCATCTGCTAATTCTTGATAGGTCTCTTTAAATTCAATGCTTGCATTTTCTAAAACTTTTTTGGCAGTCTCCATATAAAGACTCATTACTTTTAGCTCAGAATCTTCCCACTTCTTGCCCGTCCAATAAAGCCAGCCTTGAGATATCGTGTAGATAGCTTTATCTTTGTTATGCTTAGTAAAGATTTCAGCCATTGCTATATCTGTAAGTTTCTCTGGCTTATATTCCTCATATCTTTCATTGTATTCTTCAGGTGGCACATAATCTTCACTTGCCGCCACCTTTTTATAGAACTTACAAGCTGACCTCCATATTTGTTCCAGTTCATCATCTGGGAGTGGTGGTGAACAAAGACTAGCTTTTTTATCAAATAGTTCTCTTGCCTCATCTGTATTTCCATATCGAATTAGAATCCTACCAGCAAAATGGTTCATAGTTGAATTTCTAGAGCCTTGCTGAATCAAGTCTTGAGAGTTATCAAAATCCTCAAAGTCGTCTTTTAGGATTTCTGTCACATATTTTCTCCCTCTAACTATTTCAACGGCAGGATTCTTAACTCCAAAGAAAAACCTCGCTCCATCTAAGGCATTCCCATCAAAAAAAGTATAAGTCTGCGCCAGCCTTTCTTTTATTCCTACATATTCAGCTAAATTTGTGATCTTAGGAATTGGGAAATATATGTGCATTCTTGGTCTTGCAGCTTTTCCATTTTTTTCTTTTCTATGGTTTCTGCTGTAAACTATGGCAAATTTAACTCCGTCAAAGATTCTTTTTAAATCATTAGCTGAAATCCAGTCATCTGGATTTTCTGAATGATCGTTGTCTATATCCATGGGAACACATTCCGACTCTATAAAATTATCATTGGACCTGTAGGAGTTTTTATACTTAGCCATTACATGATCAAAACTTGCGGCTTTCTCAAATGACCTAACATCTACTGCATTAACTTCATTTGGATAAACACAGTTTGACTCCACTCCCATTAAGTTTGAGGTGTATATTTTCAATTAGGATACCTCCTTTATATAACGAATCTTCATTTTTCTCTTCTTAGCAATTTTTATTTCTTCTGCCATTCCAGGACTTATATGATCACCAAAAGCCCAGACTTCTTCACATTTTCCAAGAAGGACATAATTAAAATGCATGGCAAGTCTTCTCTCACTTTCATCACTCATAAACTGAGGAAATAAAAGATGTGGTGCTATGGGAATATTTCCTTTATCTAAGGCATATCGAGAATACTTCTGTGCCTTGATGACATTATTTTCTAGATCTTCAGAAAATGGACTGCAGATATATACCAGGGGATAGTATCTCTTCTCTGCATTTTTAATTGCTTGATAAGGAGTGGGATCCTTGCACCCACTCCCGTTGTATAGTTCCTTATTCATAAATATCCCTCATTGTTTCACTACAAGTATTACAGCAAACTTGAGTAGAAAATAAATCGCCATCTTCCAATACTTTATTTAATTCTACTCGAACTTCTTTTCCACACTTTGGACAGGTGCAAAAGACATTCTCATCATTTATTTCAATGCTTATTTCCATAGAATCATTTATTTTTTCTTTAACATAAAACATGAATAACCCTCCATTAGTCTTTTTTATAAAATTCACTTTCAAATCCATCTGCATCTAAGATAAGTCCAGGTGCCCAACTAGGAACTAAAGACATAATTTGATTTATTTCTTCTATGCTAGATGAATCACTTTCTATTACAACTTCGTCATGGATGTGCATGACGATATTAAATCCTTCATTTTCAATTCTCATCATAGCCTCAGCGAGAATATCCCTTGCGATAGCTTGAACTATATTTTCTACAAATTTTCCACCATAGGATTCAATCTTGTCCCACTTATTTCCAACTACGATTCCTTCATAGACTATTGATTCACCACCGAATCGATTCATCCCTATTTTTGCTTTTGGATAAGCAAGTCGTCTTTTTGAAGGAAGTTCTATGAAAAGAATGCCTTTTTCATAGCTAATAACTAGGCTCTTATATTTTTCTTTAGTTCTAGTCTTTACAACTCTTTTTACGACTGAATCTATATCCCACCACAAGCTTACGATGTTAGGATTAGCCTCTCGCCAGGAATCAACTATTGATTGAAGTTCATCTTCAGACAAACCCATCTCAATACCACCCATTGCTTTAAGAGCACCTAAGGCCCCTTGATAACCACAAGCTAAAGTCGCTATCTTTCCTTTTTGCCTGAGATGTCCATTAACTCCATGTTTTTCAACTGGCACTCCAAACATCCTCGATGCTGTTCTACAATAGATATCTTCTCCATTTTCAAAGGCATCCAATACCCATTGTTCTCCTGCAAGCCATGCAAGGACACGAGCCTCTATTGCTGAAAAGTCTGAAATAATAAACCTGGTGCCTTCTTTTGCTATAAAGGCTGTCCTTATTAATTGGGATAAAATATCAGAAGGAGATTCATAGAGAATTTCCATAGTTTCGTAATCTCTATTTTTTACAAGACTTCTAGCTAGGTCTAAATCTTTTAGATTGTTTCTCCTTAAGTTTTGAACTTGAATAAGCCTTCCTGAATATCTTCCAGTTCTATTTGCACCATAAAATTGGATCAGCCCTCTTGCTCGATTGTCTTTTCCTTTTACATTTTTCATAGCATCATATTTTCTAACTGAAGATTTAGATAATTCCTGTCTAAGTTCCAAGACCTCTTTTATATCTCCCTCAGTATTTTTAAGAGCAGATTCTACATCTTTTTTAGCTAAGGAGTCTATCTCTAAGCCTTTTTTATTAAGCCATTCTTTTAGCTGTAATGGAGAGTTTGGATTTTCAAGGCCAGTTAGTTCTATGGCTCTATCCATGTTTTCTTCTCGTAAGATTCCGTCAAATTTAATAGCTGAATCGACTAAAACTTCATCAATTAAAATTCCTCTATCGTTGATGTTTTGATCTATCCAGTAGTTTTCCCATTCTGAATGAGACATAGGAAAGGCTGATAGTTTTTTCTTAATAGCCATTTCTGTTTCCACATCTCTTTGGTTATATTCCTTAAATGTAGACCACTTTTCTAAATCATGATGTGATAGATTTCTTATCCTCATACCATTAGTCTTAGTTGGTTTGCAGGGAGTAGAAAAATATCTAATAAGGGCCTTGCCTTCATTCATCTTTTGCTTATCAAGTTTCAAAACCTCTCCTACTTTTTCAAGCGATAGAGGTAACCCTAGATAGGCTGACCAAATCATAGTGCAGTACCAACCTTGAGGTTTTAGTCTCTTACCTAAAAACCTAGATAGACACACCCTTTCAAAATTTGCATTAAAGGCCCACTTTTCTACGTTTTCATCACTAAGGGCTGACAATATTTCTTCAGGAATAATCTCTCCATTTGCCAAATCTATGACCTTAACTTCTCCATCATTAATAGAATAGGCAAAGAGGAGGATTTCAAAATCCTCACTCTCGGCATATTTGTATACACCACTTTTGCCTAAATCAACTGAAGAATAGGTCTCAAGATCTATGGACAATTTCTTCATAGCTATCACTAAGCTTTGTTAATTCTGCTAAATTATTTTTTCTATCTTCTTTTATTTGCTTTTCTATTTTTCTGATATCTCTATCTAGTTCTTTTAGCTGAGCTTGTAAAAATCCAAGCTTATACCATAAAAAGGACCAAATAGCTAAAACTATTGCTGTAATTAAATAGTCCATTTCTACCTCCTATGCTAAGAAATCTTCATCATCGTCCATAGCATCAAAGTCATCTGCTGCATTAGACCTATTTCCTAAAGGTTGACCATCTCTTAGTTTTTGAATATTTCCAAGGCCAACGGCCACTCCTTTATTACCATTTACATTGTAGGCGTAGAAGTTAAGAGATACCCTCGCATAAACTCCTGAGTAGACTTCACTTCTATCAAGAATAGGTTCTACATTTCTATCCACAATTTGAGGTGCTGTCATAGAGTTGGCATTTAAGAAGTATGCATCTGCATAAGCCTCATCATCTTTTTCTGTGTCACCATCTCTTAATGGAAGTTTGATAGCTTTCTTATTTGGTTTCTTTCCATTGAATTTAGAAAGTCCTTCATCAATAGCAGCATCTACTGCTTTTTCAATTTTCTCAATTGTCTTTTGGTCGCTCTTTGGGATAATGACAGATACTGAGTATCTTTCTTTACCACCATTGATTGACTTTGGTTCCCATCCGTTAAAATATGATAATCTAACTTCACCTGTAATTACTTTTGTTTTATTTTGCATTATTAAATCCTCCAAATTCTTCTTTCACATTTTCAATTACAACTTCTTCTCTTTTATCATTAATGTTCACTAAGGTAAGTTTGCCTTTTGGTTTTTCTAATAAGTCGCTGATATTTTCATCAAAGACTTTCTTACCTAGTAACTTAGTCATAGCTGTAATGCCAAGTAACTTCTCTTCAAAGGGATTAAATCCCAGTTCTTTTACTTTTTTTACAACTTCATCTTCATCTCGGTATTTTCTATTAGACCTACCTTCGACAAGTTTTAGATCCTTCCATCTATGACCCTTCATTGCTCTTTCTAAAGCGTAAGCCTTGATATCTTTGACCCATTGTTCCAGTTCGTCTAATCTTGGTAGAATCTCTTCAATTTCATCATCAGATAGTTCTGGTGGTAGGATAAATTCTTCTTGTGCCAGTTTTAGGTTTTCTTCTGCCCTTTTCCTACATTTATTCTTAGCTTTACAGAAGATGCACCATTCTCCACAAGAGAATTCCCCCTCGCCTTTATATGCTTTCTCAGCAATCTCTCGTACAGATTCTCCCCACTCATATAGTTCTGTCTTTTTAATTTCATAAGTTGATATGTTACATCTTCTTGGTTGATAGATGTGAAGTATTACATTTTCGATATCATAAATTCCATCAAAGAGAATTAGAGCACCAAGCCCATATAACATTAGTTGAGTATTTTCCCTAGCATCTACTAAAACTCCCTGACCATACTTTAGATCTATTACATGAAGTTCTTTTCCTCCAACAACTACACAGTCAGCAGTTCCAAAGGACTCCTTAACATAGTCTGATAGGTCAAGTCTTTCTTCCACAAAGACGGCTGGGCTTTCGTACCTACTTATTACTTCTGTCACATATGAAGCATATCCCTCAGTTAGCTCATCCATTTCCTCATCATAAAAATCTAAATCCTCTGTCGGGTCTTTAGTATCTAAACCTAATAACTTCTTTAGTTTATATTCTGCTAAGGCATGAGCCGATGTGCCTTCAAGTGCATAAGGACTAACCTCATCTTCATATTTTTCAGAAAGCCTAACGCTTGGTGGACAGTGAATCCACCTATTAGAAGATGATGCTGATAGTATTGCGTGAGCACCCATTACAACTTCTCCACGTCTGCTACCAAGTCTTTATAGTTACTTGGTTCAATCTCAGATAACTTTTTAGCTCCATACTTTTCTAAGAGTTCTCTTATCTTAGCTGTATGGCCTAATCTTGATTTGTCGGCTAGTATCTTTCTAACATCTTCAATCTCATAGGTCTTTTCTTCTTGTTTTGCCTTCTCTTCTTTAGGTAGTTCCTCATCACTTTCTAGTGCTGTTAGAAGGACACCTATACTAGATGCAAGATTCTCTGCATCTTCTTTGATTTCCATTAGTAGCTTTATTCTTGGCACTTTTTTCTCCTTTCTCTGGTTGCATTAATTCCATAGCTATCTTCTTGGCAACAATTGAGATGGCTATTAAACTTTCTGCCATCTGTTCGTTTTTTACTAAGTCCACTTTGTTCCTCCTTTCATACTCCTTGGGACATTCATTAAATTTTTGAGTAAGATTTCTCCTCTCATACTCCTTAGGACATTTGCCTTCATTTTGAGTAAGTTGTATCTCCTCATACTTCTTAGGACATCCTGTTTGTATTTGAGTAAGACTTCTTCCCTCATATTCCTTAGGACATCTAGTAAGTTTTTGAGTAATTATTTTTTCCAGGGTCTTAATTTTTCTTGAATCTTTGGTAAATGCTTATTTTTGATGTTATTAACTGTTTTTTGGGATATTCCTACTACTTCTGCGACTTCTCTTTCTTTCATTTCGTAGAGGAAAAGTAGTTTTAGAACTTTTTTATCTCTTTCAGAAAATTCACTAATGACTTCTAAGAATGCTTCTTCTAAAAGTTTGTACGTTACTATTTCCTCAGTATTTTTAACGCTAGTTACTTCAAAGTCGTATTCTTCTTCAGCAACATCAAGGGATAAGGGAAGACCATATTCTTTTGTTTCGACAAAGCCTGTTTCTAAACTTCCTGCTTGGACGTAGTTTCCATTTTTCTCAGCCACTGTTTTAATTCTGTCTTTATCTTGTAGTTCTTCTAAATTCTTGTAGGCTCTTTGGATTCTCTTTTTTTCTCTCCAGATTGGTTTCATATATTCTTTGTAGACTTCTTCACTAACTTCGATTTCTTTGCCATTTATTTCTAAATATCTTTTCTTTGCCATCTTTTGCCTCCTTGCAAAATCTCTAGATCCGCAAGAAGGCCATCCGTAAAAACAAAAAAAGACGGCAATAGAAAACCATGATTTGGTTTTCCGACTGCCGTCTAGCGTTCTTGCGGATATCTTTTACTTATTTAAAATTTTAATTTCGCCTTTAACTACATAGGCTATGGTTGTACTTTTACCTCGCCTGATAGTTAGCTTTTTCTTGTCTTCACTAATATCACAGACTCTTTTTCCTTCTTTGTTTCTTATTTCTATAGGATCACCTCCTTAATATAAAAATAGCCAGATGAGTTTCCTTTTGAATACTCATCCGGCCATTTGATAGTTACATTTACTTCTTTGCTCGGTATGGTTTTTTCTTATTTTTGTTTGATATTTCCAGTGTTGAGATTTTCCCACAGTGTGGACATTTTGCTGCTATCTCTATTTTCTCTAAAGGAATTCTTGATACATCAAAAAATCTCTTTTTACAGACTGGACATGCCATTTGTTCCATAATACCTCCTTATCTTTCCTTGTTAGCTTCTTTGCTAATTTCTTTCTTAAAAAAATATAGCTAAGCTATATTTTAAAAACTAAATTCGTTATATAGTTCTTTTGTTAATTCAAAGTCATTAGGTGCATAGCCTAATACTTTTAATCGAACTAATGCTGCTGTTTTTGATACTTGGAATTGCTCTGATACTTTCATGATGAAATCAAATAGATAAGTCTCATCCTTAATGTGCTTATCATAACCTAGATAGTATAGATACTTTATAATCGCTTTTTTATTCATCAAAAGACAAGAAGCAAATGTGTTTGCCTGCCATTCTATTGTATCCATAAATCCCCAGCGTTTATTTTTCTTCTTATTAACATCGCCAGTTCTACAAGCTAGTGACGCAGGCTTTTCTTCTTCATTAAAAAAAGTTAGTTGGTTTGGATCTCTATAGAATACACACGGATGAATTACACCATGGCCACATTCATGAGCTAGGGTAAATCTTCTAAATCCTTTATCTCTTGGATTGTCCAATTGCTTATCTATTAGAATAGTATTGGCTCTATCTGTAAGATATTCTAGTTCCCATTGCCCAGTTTCAACATTTGGTATTAGGCTTTTCATTGTTCGTATTACTTGGTCATCATTAAAGACCATCATCCCTGCATAGCATCCGTTATGAGATAAGTAGGCATATTCAACATTAAACCCTAAATCAAATTCTGCCAGTCCCTCAATATCTACTGCTTCAAAATTCTCGATTGCAGAAGGACAATATTTATTGAGAATTTGCTCGGTCAGTGATTCAATTTGATCTAAAGTGATAAATGGAGCACCTGTACTTGATTTGTTGAAGTTATATTGATACATGCCTACCTCTCTTTTTCAATTTCTTCAATGAATTTTATCCACTCTTCTTCTTTAACATCTAAGTCTCTAGCCTTTCTCAAAGCTACGCTTAAGCCTTTAGTCTTTAAAATATACTCTGGCAAATCAGGTGCCACCGTATTTCTTTGCTTTCCAGCTAAATCCATCATAATGGATGATTCTTCTTCATCCAAGTTTAATATTTTAGCAATTTGGTTCAACCTATCTAAGTCAAAAGAATCTCTTTTTCCTTTCTCTACATCGCTTAGATACGGTGAGGAAATATTAAGCCTGTCCGCCATATCCTTTAAGGTGATTCTTAAATCCTTTCTCTTCTGAGAAATAAAATCCCCAAAAGTCAGTTCGTGATTGTTCATGATTACCTCCTATTACTTTATTAGCTAATATGCTAACTTGTTTATATTTTACAACTTATTAATTGATGTGTCAAGTCCTAATATCTATTCTGTTCACTCTCCCTATAAATATCTATCCTGCCTACACACCCCTACGATTTTTACTATTGATATGTTCCCACAAGGTGTTTTCCAAATAAAAAAATGGCTTTTAAGATTTCTTCTAAAATCCTAAAAGCCATTGATTTCAACAGTCTTATAGCTTGTTATTCTATTTTCTTGACATCAATACTACACTCTCCACGTGTGGCGTTTGAGGAAATAAATCCACTGGTTGAACTTCTTGGATTTGATAGCCCAGGTCTACGAATTCTTTGCAGTCTCGAGCCAGGGTGGCGGGGTTGCAGGAGATGTAGATGATCTTTCCTGGGGCTAATTGGCCCAGACTTTGGATGAAGCTGGGATCTAGGCCCTTTCTCGGTGGGTCTACAAGGGCCAGGTCAAATTCCAATCCTTGCTTTTGCCATTGGGGCAGGATTTTTTCCGCCTTACCAGCTTGGAAATAGACATTGGTAATTTGATTTATTTTTTTATTTTCCTCTGCTGTTTGGATGGCTTCCTCTAAAATTTCCATGGCATGGACTTGTCTGGCTTTTTTTGCCAAGTGGAGGCTAATGGTCCCTAGGCCGCAATAGGCGTCCAAAACTCTTTCTGTCCCTTGGAGTTGGGCATAGTCCAGGGCCAGCTGGTAGAGGACTTCTGTTTGGGGAGTATTAACCTGGTAAAAGGCTTGGGGGCTTTGGTAAAAGCTCAAGCCCAGGAGCTGGTCTTTTAAGTACTTGTCGCCCCAAAGGATCTTGGTTTTTCTCCCCAATATTTCCTGGTGGTCTTTTTCCTGTTTATTTTGGGCTATGGAAACCAGCTGGGATATTTGGTCCTTCAGGTCTTGGTAGAGGGCCTGGTCTCCCAGAGGGGTCTCATTTTTACAGACAAAGAGAATCATGGTCTCCCCACTATAGTGGCCTCTTTTTAGGATAATATGGTGGAGGTTACCCTGTTTGCTTAGGGGGTCATAGGCTTGAATCTTATGTTTTCTCAAGATGTCTCGAGCCTTGAAGATGCTTTCTTCCAGGGACTTTTCCGCCAGGTAGGTCTGGTCTACGGGGATGAAGTCGTGGCTTTTACGGCCAAAGATGCCAAATTCCAACTGACCCTGGATGTCTTTTACAGCCAGGGTCATTTTATTGCGATAAAACCATGGATGGTCCATGGTTTTAAGGGGCTTGATTTTAATGTTTCTTTGGCCGGCAATTCTTTCCAAGGCTTGCTTGACGACATTTTCTTTAAAGGCTTTTTGCCCCTGGGCATTGAGGATTTGTAGGGGCATAATGGGCATGAGGGTGGGATCTTTGGCCTCTTGTCTTTGGGGACTTACTTGCAAAATTTCCACTAGGTCTCCTGAGGCGAATTTTTTCCCTTTTTTCGTGACTTGGTAGAGGATTCTTTCTCCCGCTAGGGCCCCGGGAATAAAGATGGGAAACCGGTCTTCTTTAACGACTCCCCGCCCGTCATGGGTCATATTTTCAACTTGTCCTTCTAGGTATTCTTTCATGGTGGTCCTACTTAATGAGGTCGATGCTGTAGTCTTTAATGGTGGCTAGACGGTTTTTATAGAGGCGACCAGCAGCCCGTTTAAAGGCTTTTTTGGATAGTTTGGTGGCCTGGTAGATTTTTTCTGGCGAGGATTTATCTCCCAGGGCCAGGTGGCCCTTGTTGCGCTTTAATATGGTTAGGAGGGTTTGGGAATCTTTTTCCAGGCGGTTGGACACGGAGGCCTTGGTGGTCATGGTGATTTTTCCATCTTCATGGGCAAAAATCACCCGTCCTTGGACTTCTTCTCCTACAATGTAGATTCCTGTGGCTTCTTTTTCGGGAATCAGGCCGTCGTATTGGTAGTCAATAGCCACAAAGTAGCCTAGTTTGGCCTTGTGGTGGTAGACAACGCCCTTGACTTGGTCTCCAGGATGAAAGGTCTTGTTGCCCTTTAAGTGGTCCTTAATCTTGGTGGTCAAGGCCAGACGGTTGGACTTGTCAATATAGAGGTAAAAGAGCTGGACTGATCCCTCTTTTAGGGGGTAGACTTGCTCGGTAAAGGGGCACAAAACATCCCGGTCAATGCCAATATCCACAAAGGCTCCAATTTTTGTGGCACTGACCACTCTTAGGGGCCGGATTTGCCCCAGGCTAATCTTGGGTTCTTGGATGGTGGCTTGGAATTCCTTGTCGTGGTCTTTATAGATAAAGGCCAGGACCTTGTCCTTTTCTTTCAAGTCACTTTCCCGAAAAGGAATCCTTTGACCGTCCAGGTCACAATAAAAGTTTTTTCCTTCTTTTTTTACTTCTACTTCAACTTGCTTTCCTAATGCGTTCATTTTAGGACTCCTTTTTCTTTTAAGTATTGGGCAATGCACATTTTCCCATAGCCAAAGGTGGCTTGGTTCATCTGTCCGATATAGAGGCTACCCTTGGGTAGGTCTTTTAAGACCTGGATGGCATAGTAGGTGAAATCAGGCCATTGGCCCAGGAGGGTGATGGTTTCCAAGGCTCCCTTGGCCTCCATTAGGTCATAGTAGCGGGCCAGAATAATGCCGAATTTTACGGCTTCAATTTCTTCTGAATACCGCATAAGATAAAGGCTCAAGCCCAGATAGGGCAGGTCTCCTGCATCTTCTTCCCGGTACATCCATTGGTGGTAGTGGGCCAGAACTTCCAGGGCCTTGTGGCCTTTAAAAAAGTCATTGATCTGACTTGGACTGGTACTTTCCTTGTAAAAATAGGACAAGATGGCTGCATCCAAGGCGTCTGTATCCTTGCTTGGATTTACTTTTTCTCCCCTCATAACCCGGTATTCCAGTTCACCTGGGTCTGAATGGTAGAGTTCCCGCATGGGAACGTATTGTTCCAATTGAACGGGTCTTTTTTCCCAATCGGTCATCCGTTTATAGATGGTGGCTTTTTTCTTTTTTGACCATGGCCATTTCATCTTTCTTGCCCCCTATTCATCGTCTCGGTTTTTATCTCCTCCACCGGACCTTGTCCCTACCAAAAGGACCCGGTCTCGGCCAATATAATTGGACGTGGAAATTTGCTTCTTTTCAAGAACTTCCCCATCCTTGATAATTTCTTTATAGGTCCGATAGCTATACCCGCTACTGCCACTTTCTTTGACTTCTGTTTCCCCCTTGGCCAGGGAATCAGTATAGATGGTTTTTGTCCTGGGCTTACTAGTGGAAACCAGTTTTGGAATGATTTTTACTTCATAGTCCTTGTCTTCTTTTGACCCAAAGACCTGGAAGGTCAAGTCACTTCCATCGGCTTGGGCCCTAATATAAATGGGGTGGTTGAAGTCATTTTGAAAGACTAGGTTTTTATGCCCTGTAGCTACAGCTGCATCGGTTCCATTTTTTACATAGCCTATGGGTCTGGAATGGCTGTGTCTTTCAAGAATGTTGACATCTGCCCGAATCAGGGCATTGTAGAGGGTGGTGGATACTTGGCAGATGCCTCCCCCAACTCCCCGGTCAAATTCACCGTTTCGAATGACTCCCGCCACCTTAAAACCGGCTTCCTTGGTAATTTGGTCCATCCTATCATTAAAGGAAATTTTTTCTCCAGGCTTTAGGATAGTGTGGTCTAATTTTTCTGCCCCCAGGGCAATGTTAAACTTTCGATTTTTTTCACTACTGCCATAGTCGCTGGTAAATTCTCCCAAGATGGAGTCCATTTTTTCCAAAGCCTTGGCTTGGACATCTGCCGGCCGATTAAAGACAGGAAGGTTAATGGCTTGGATCCCATCCCAATTTTCCAAGGCTTCCTTGGTTAGGTTGGTGTCCAGGTAGCGCCCATCCCGATCTTGCACCAGGTGGACCTTGTTATCTTTCATGGAGAGCTGGGCGTCCCTTGCCAGGATAAAGAGGTCATCTGCCAGGCCATGAAGGTAGTCGTCCAGCTTGTCCCCCCTAAAGGCTCCCTGGATGGGAAGGGGTTGGCGGAAGAGGCTATAAAAGGCAGCAAAAAAATCAGATCCCTTGTGGCCAGACCGACCAATTCCATAGGCCTGGTCCACCATGGCATCAATTTGATAGCTATAGCCCAAGTCTCTTAGGCTGGTGCGGTAGTGTTTGTCTTGGTAGGTCAGGTCTAGGGTCTTGTCCAGGTTGGCATCCAGACCTTCTTCCAGTTTCTTTTTGGCTTCTGCCTTGGTCATAGAGCCAAGGCCCAACTTTCCGACCCGGACTCCGGGATAGATTTTATCTGATTGATGAACAAGCAGGCCGTAGCCTAGGGCCAGGACTAGAAAGGCTAAAAAGATTAGGGCAATCTTTCTCCATAGGTTTCCTAGTAGCTTGTCTTTTATCCATTGCATGTTTTCGACTCCTGGTTTTTATGATAATAGCGACAGACTTCTGTCAGGGGACAAATCTCGCACTTGGGGCTTCTTGAGGCACAAATTCTGCGACCCAAGAAGATGAGCAGGTGGTGGGTCTTGGTCCACCGATCTTTGGGGATGGCTTTTTGTAGCTGGACTTCTGTTTCCTCTACTGTCTTGGCCTTGGCCAGGCCTATCCGGTTGCTGGTCCGAAAGACATGGGTGTCTACGGCAATGGCATCTACTCCAAAACAAGTAGAGGCCACCACATTGGCAGTTTTTTGTCCCACCCCCGGAAGCTTGACCAACTCTTCAATGGTCTCCGGCACTTGGGACTGGTAGTCTTCTACTAAAATTTTTGCCGTAGCTATAATATTCTTGGCCTTGTTTTTATAAAATCCGCAAGACCGGATTAGGGGTTCCAGGCCCTGGACTCCCAGGTCCACAAAGTCTTGGGGGGTCTTGTATTTTTTATAAACTTCCTTGGTAACCATGTTGACCCGGACATCGGTACATTGGGCAGACAAAATGGTGGAAACCAGCATTTCAAAGGGATTGGACGCCACAAGTTCGGGTTTGGCATCCGGAAAGGTTTCTTCTAAGCGGTCTAAAATCCAGCTGACTTCTTTTTTGGTGAATTTTTTTGCCAATGGTCTACTCCTTACTTTTCCGGGCCCAATAGGCCTCTACAGACTTAAAATTTTCCATCCATTGTTTCTTTCCCCGCCAGGCCCCAGTTAGGTGGCCATATCTTTTTTTAAACTCCCGGTTGGACAGGTCTTGAATTTCTTCCTTACTGATTCCCCGGTCCACCACTTGTTCCATACGGGTCAGGGGAACTGCTTTATTTTTCGGACAAATCTCCTGGCAGACATCACAGCCATAGAGCCTGGGCCCCACTTGGCCGGGACTTGTTTCTATGGTTTGGGTTTGGTAGGAAAGACAAGCCCCGGGGTCCAGGATGCCCCCACCCTTTAGGGCTCCTCCTGGGCAGGCTTTTATGCAAAGATTGCAGGAACCACAGGTCCCTTTCTCTTCCTTGTCATAGGGGAAGATTTTTTCTGTTAATATTAGGCCCAGGGCCAGGTAGGTCCCATAGACTGGGTGGATGAGGGCTGTATTTTTCCCAATATAACCCAGGCCGGCCCTTTGGGCAAAGGCCCTTTCCATCAAGGGATGGGAATCCACTAGGACCTTGGCCTGGTCTTCCAGTTCTAAAATTCCACAAAGCTTATTTCCCGCTTCTTTTAAGAGGAAATGGTAGTCTGGAATCCGACTGATCCCCGCCAGAAGTCCCTGGCCTTTTTTAAGTTGAATGGGCCGGGTCTTGGTGTTGATACCAAAAACCAGAACACTCTTTACCGGACTGTATTGCAGAGAAGGATCCAATCTTTCTTCAATGTTTTGTCCCTCGTATTTACACAGGCCAAAATGAGCCTGCCGGTCCAATAGGTAGGCTTTTTCCTCTTTCAAGGCTGTCCCGGGACAAAAGCCCAAAACATCCAGGCCACATTTTTTCAAGACTTGATTCCGATCCATTTTTTCCTCCGTCCTTCTATTATACTGGATATAGCTTGGGATTTAAACGGACTGGGCAAAATAAAAAGAATAAATTCCCAAGAAGCTTGGAATTTATTCTTTTTTGTATTCTTTAAAACTTTTCCTTTAAGGTACTTTATTTCCGTTCATTTAAGAAGTCGTTAATCTTAGGTGCAACTTCTCTTTGGCTACGTCCACTGACAAAGATTCCAATATGGCCTGTGTTAAATTCTGCTAGTTCCTTGTCCTTGGATCCTACTGCATCCATAATGGGTCTAGTAGCTGCTGGTGGTACTTGGTTGTCCTTTTGACCTAAAATAACCAGGATTGGACAGGTGATTTTCTTTAAGTCTACCTCTTGACCTTCCAGCTTATACTCTCCCTTATAGAGGGCATTCTTGTGGTACATTTCTTCTGTAAATTCTCGAATAGTAGCTCCTGCTTGGCCGGGAGAATCAAAAATCCATTGTTCCATCCTCATGAAGTTCGCCATCTTCATGGGGTCATCTAGGTCTGGAATCAAGTTGATATACTTGCCAACAGCCAGGTCAAAGGGTTTTAACATTAAGAAACCTGCATTCATAAAGTCTCCAGGAACAACTCCATAGGCTTCTGCTGCCTTACCCATATTTAGGTATTTACCCCACTTAAAGAGGAGGCCATCATCGGTAGAGAAGTCAAGAGGAGTAACTAGAGTTACTAGGTTCTTAATCTTGTCTTGGTTCAAGGCTGTATAAATCAAGGAGAAGGTACCCCCTTGGCAAACACCTAAGAGGTTGACCTTGTCAATTTTCTTTTCTTTTAAAATGAAGTCCACACAACTGTCAATATAGCCGTTGATATAGTCTCCCATTGTTAGGTATTGGTCTTCTTGGGTTGGGTAGCCCCAGTCGATAATATAGATATCTTGACCGCCATCTAAGAGCTTACGGATCAAGGACCGGTCTTCTTGAATATCCATCATATATTGCTTGTTCACTAGGGCATAAACAATCAAAATAGGATACTTGTTGGGGTCTTTTACCCGAGGACTATAGTGGTAGAGCTTCATCTTATCCATTTCAAAAACCAATTCTTTTTCAGTTTCATTGGAGCCTGAATAGTCTACATCCATCATGGTGGTTAATCCAGCTAAGATTTTTTGTTGGCTTTCAAAAAGTTTTTCCATACTATCCATCATTGTTTCATTCAAGTTTTCCAAAACTTCTCCTCCTATTTATCTGTAGTGGTGGCTGTAGTTTTGCGAGTTCGAGTAGCCGGTTTTGCTGGCTTTTCTTCTTGCTTTTCACCCTTTATTTCTTCCAGTTCTTTCTTAAGGCTGCGTACTTCTTTTTTCAAGTCATAGACTGTCTTGTAAAGACTGTTTATATCTGTTTTTAAGGCTACAGGTAGGGGACTTAATTGCATTTCTAAAATTTTATCATTGGCAATTTTAAAGTCCATGGCAGCTTCCATATAGGTACTCAGTAGTTTAGAAAATTCATCAGAATAGAAAAGACCATCAAAAGCCTTGTCTAAAGAAGACCGCCAAAGTTCATAGAATTCTTCCATGGTCTTGGGTTGTTCTCCTTCTTGAACTCTTTCCAGAGCCTCTTCATAAACATCCAGAGTATTTTTATTGGCCAGGATTAAAATTCTAGCTACAAGTTCCATTTGGTAACTAACCATTTTGATAAAACGATCTGTTGCCTTTAAAATTTCTTCTTGTTTTTGTCCAGAAATTCCCATAGCTGGTAGGTCTAGGATTCGACTGATTGTGTTAGAATAGTCTTTTTGCCATTCTTCAAAGAAGTCTAAAAATCCTTCGGGATCCTTATAAATCCCCTTCATAAAGGCATCCATTAGGGGACGGAAATTATCCATCCAGGGTTCATAGAAGTAGGTGAAGGACTTTTCCATATTCTTCCCTAACTTCATGGTTTGCTTCCACATTTCTGCCAAGTCATTGGGTAGGAAGGGGAGATAGATTTCTTCTAAATACTTTCCACTTTTTTCCATCCATCCCTTGATGATATTTTCCATATTTTTTTCTTTAGGTTGGATACTTTGATCGATAAAGCTTTTGTAAGCTTCATACATATTGTAGTAAACTTCGGAAGCCTTGGTCATTTTATCCCAAACTTCCTTAGGACTTCCTGTGTAGTCAGCAAAGGCCTTAAAGTTTGGTTGGTCCCACCACTTCCATAAATCTTTAAATTCTTCCATGGACCCCCATTGGTTCTTGGTGGCTTCTTGGGTCATTTCTTTCCACTCTTCCATTAATTTCTTTTGTGCGTCCAAATAGTCTGCAAACATATTATTCATAAAATTCACGTTCTATCCTCCTAGTCTTTTTTTACAAGTGCTTCTCCAGTAATTACTTTCTTTCCATCTTGGTTGACAACCACAGTTTCAAAGAAAATCATGTGCTTGTCATCTCTTTTTTTCACAACCTTTACTCTGGCTGTAATTTCATCACCTATATGAACTGGAGCTAGGAAATTTAATGTTTGGGACATATATATGGTGTTTACGCCAGGTAACTTTGTTCCAAGAACTGCTGAAATTAATGATGCTCCAATGATGCCATGGGCAATTCTTTTTTTAAAGATAGTTTTTCCTGCAAATTCTTCATCTAGATGAAGAGGATTGGTGTCTAGGGAGACTTCACTGAATTTCTGAATGTCTTCCTCTGTAACAACTTTTGAAATCTCTGCTTCATCGCCGATTTTAATTTCATCGTACATTTTTTCTACATAGTTTACACTCACTACTGTCTCCCCTTCTTTCTTTTTAATCTTCCGACTATCTTATCCATAGTATACCCTATTTGGAATCTTTTATTTCTTTATTTTGATAAATCATCATAAAACTTTGTTCATAATTTTATACAAAAAAACCTGCCTAGGCAGGTTTCTCTTATTTTCTTTAAATTTGGTCGGAGTGAGAGGATTTGAACCTCCGGCCTCATGATCCCGAATCATGCGCGCTACCAAACTGCGCTACACCCCGTAAAAAAAATGGTCGGGGTGAAAGGATTCGAACCTTCGACCCCATGGTCCCAAACCATGTGCGCTACCAAACTGCGCTACACCCCGACGAAATTTAAATGTAGTTTTCCGAGCAATCTTCTATATTATAGCAAAACTTTCTCACTCTTGCAAGTTTTTTTACCTATCTTAAAAAGATTTCTTGGCAAGAAGTTTTTAAGATCATTTATTATCTTACCTTATTTAGGGAAAAATTGCAATTCCTTTCTTGCCCTGAAAAGGGACTTTTCCCAAGCTTATGGCTTTTATATAGAGATAAAAAGATACAGGGTTTCCCCTGTATCTTTCAAGCTCCATAATAAATCATTAATCGATTTCTTCTTTAAGGGCTTTTTCTTTTTGGTATTCTTCAATTAACTTAGGAACAATGGCATTTAAGTCTCCTACGATTCCTAGATCAGCTACATCAAAGATTGGTGCAGTGTCATTTTTGTTAATTGCAATGATTAAGTCAGATTCTTCCATACCGGCTAAATGTTGGATGGCTCCGGAAATACCAAAGGCAAAGTAAAGGTCTGGACGAACTGTCTTACCTGTTTGACCAACTTGACGATCTTTTTCGATCCAGCCAGCATCAACAGTTGCACGGGAAGTGGAAACTTCTCCGCCAAGTTCTTCAGCCAATTGTTGTAATTGTTTGAATCCTTCTGGTCCACCAATTCCACGACCACCGGATACAAGGATGTTTGCTTCGGTAATGTCTTTTTTCTTTTCTTCTTCTTTTGCGATTTCACGAACAGTTACGTTCATGTCTGCATCAGAGAATTCAACTTTTTCTTCGATGAGTTCACCCTTACGGTCATGGTCTGTAGCCAGGGGAGTCATTACGCCTGGACGTACTGTGGCCATTTGTGGACGGTGTTCTTCACAAAGAATGGTTGCCATTAAGTTTCCGCCGAAAGCTGGACGAGTCATCATAAGGTTTTTAGATTCTTCGTCGATTTCAAGGCTGGTACAGTCTGCTGTTAAACCGGTGTGGATTCTTGCAGCAAGTCTTGGTGCAAGGTCACGACCGATGGAAGTTGCTCCGTAAAGAACAATTTCAGGGTCATATTTTTCAGTAATTTGGAAAATAGCTTTTGCATAGGGTTCTGTTACATATTCTTTTAGCATTGGGTCATCTACTACGATAACTTTATCTGCCCCATGATGAAACAAAACATCTGCTTGGCCCTTGATGTTGTCGCCAAGTAACATAGCTACAACTTCTTGACCTAAATCTTTTGCAAGTTCGTTGGCCTTACCTAAAAGTTCGATCCCAACTTTTTGCAATACGCCGTCTCTTTGTTCTGCAAAGACAAATACATTTTTACTCATTTTATCACGCTCCTATTGGTTCGACTCTTAGATAATATATTTTTCTTTCATCTTAGCGATGATAGCACGTGCTGCTTCTTCCGGTGATAAGTCTTCTAACTTGACGCCGGCACCCTTACCTTGTTTTGGATAGGATTTCTTAACCTTTGTTGGAGAACCCTTAAGTCCAATATTTGCAAGATCAAGGTGGTCTTTAATATCTTCGAGACCCCAAACCTTCAGTTCGTGTTTGTAGGCATCAAAAATTCCACCAACAGTCATGTATCTTGGTTCTGCCAGTTCAGTTAAGGCAGTTACAAGACATGGTGTCTTTACATCAATGATGTGGTAACGGTCTTCAAATTGACGTTTTACAGTTACAGTATCTCCATTTACAGATAGGTCTTCTGCATAGGTTACTTGAGGAATATTCAAGTGTTCTGCAATTTGTGGACCAACTTGTGCTGTATCCCCATCAATTGCTTGACGACCAGTGATGATTAGGTCATAGTCTCCAATAGTTTCTAGAGCGCCTGCAATAGTACAGGAAGTTGCCCATGTATCTGCTCCACCGAAAGCACGGTCTGTTAATAGGATTGCTTCGTCAGCGCCCATAGCTAAAGCTTCTCTTAAAGCATCTTCAGCTTGTGGGGGTCCCATGGATAGGATTGTTACATGAGTATCTGGGTTTTGGTCTTTAATTCTAAGTGCTGTTTCAATAGCTGCCTTATCATCTGGGTTGATGATACTTGGAACCCCTTCACGAATTAATGTGTTTGTTTTTGGGTCCAAACGCACTTCTGTTGTATCTGGTACTTGTTTTACACAAACAATTATTTTCATAGTTTAACCTCCAATTAGTCTCTTATTTAACGCCCATCCAACCACTGATGACCATACGCATTACTTCACTCGTACCTTCATAGATTTCAGTGATCTTCGCATCACGCATCATACGTTCAATTGGATAGTCTCTAGTGTATCCGTATCCACCAAATAATTGTAGACAACGTCTTGTTACATCACTTGATGTTTCAGAAGCAAATAATTTAGCCATTGCTGCATAGTGACCATATTTTTCTCCACGGCCCTTAGTGTCTGCTGCACGGTAAACTAACAATTGAGCAGCTTCTGTTTTAGCCTTCATGTCTGCTAATTGGAATTGTGTATTTTGGAATTGAGAAATACGACGTCCAAATTGGACTCTTTCTTTTGTATATTGAACAGTTTGGTCAATAGCACCTTCTGCAATACCCAAAGCTTGAGCGGCGATTCCGATACGTCCACCGTCAAGAGTCTTCATTGCTAGAGCAAAGCCCTTGCCTTCACGGCCAAGAAGATTTTCTTTTGGAATACGGCAGTTTTCAAAAATTAATTCGCAAGTGGAAGATCCGCGAATCCCCATCTTGTCTTCTGGTTCACTTACAGAGAAGCCCGGAGTTCCTTTTTCTACGATAAAGGCACTGATTCCGTGGTTTCCTGGAGCTTTACGGTCGGTTTTTCCGATAACGATAAAGGTATCAGCAAATCCAGCGTTTGTGATAAAGATTTTTGTTCCGTTTAGGATCCATTCGTCTCCATCAAGTTCAGCATAAGTTTGTTGGCCTGATGCATCTGTTCCGGCGTTTGGCTCAGTTAAACCGAAGGCACCGATTTTTTTACCGGATAATAAGTCAGGTAAGTATTTTTTCTTTTGTGCTTCTGTCCCGTTTTCGTAGATTGGTGCTGCGCATAGAGACGTATGTGCTGAAACGATAACACCTGTAGTTGCACAAACCTTGGAAAGTTCTTCAACAGCCATTGCATAGGCAATGTAGTCTGCCCCTTGTCCACCATATTCTTTTGGGAAGGGAATTCCGAAGAATCCAGCCTTGGCCATTTTTTTGATGTTTTCGTATGGAACTTTTTCGTCTGCGTCAACTTCTGCAGCAATCGGTTCAACTTCAGTTTGAGCAAATTCTTCATATAATTTACGAAGTAAAATGTGCTCCTTATCCATTTTAAAATCCATTTGATATCCCCCTTGTACGTAATTTTTTCTGATATTTTCTTTTGCATAAAATACCAAACTGCACTGTTAATAACATAACATAGATGGTAAAACTTTTCAACCCCTTGGCCTGAAGAATTCCTTTTTCCCTAAAATACATTCTTCAATTCGTCTAGAGGTCGATTGAAAACCATTCCATTATTAATTATATAACAATATATTTTATTGTAAAGCTGTTTTCAAAAAATGTTTTAAATAAATTGATAAAAAATATCAAATCTTAAAATGGACAAAAAAATATCCTAGCTCAGCTAGAATATTTTTACATCCAAAATGGATAAGTCGTCATTTAATTTTTTACCTGCAAAGTTCTCCAGGTCTTCCCGGACTCCCCTGATGCTGTTCCAAGGGTCCCTAAGCAAGACTTTCTTTAGCCGGTCCAGGCCATATTCTTCCCTTTCCTTGTTGGTGGATTCAATAAGACCATCGGTATAGAGGAAAAGATGGTCTCCTGGGTAGGCGGAAATTTCTTGCCCCTTGTAGTTGACCTCTTGAAAGTAGGTCATAATGGGTAGGCCGGAGCTTTGGAGGCTTTCTCCACTCCCCTGCCTATAGAGGATGGGCGGGCAGTTGTGGCCTGCATTGGCATAGGAAATCTTATGGTTCTTGTTGTCGTAGACCCCATAGAAGATGGTAAAGTAAAAGCCCATTTCCAAGTGGAGGTCTAAAAATTTTTTATGGAGCAGTTCCAGGGTTTTCCCCGGATTCAGAAGGACTTTCCTATCCATGGTCCGCATGGCCTGGTTGATAAACATGGTAGTCATACCGGAAGCAAAGCCGTGACCTACTGTATCGCTGATATAGAAGGCAAACTTGTTGTCCTGGATGGGGAAAAAATCAAACAAGTCCCCGCTAATGGTGTCTTGAGGCAGGTAGAGGTAGTCAATTTTCAGGTTTTTCAAAAAACCCTTTTGTGGAAGCAGGGCCCTTTGAATCAAGGAGGCCATAGCCATTTCATGGTTCATGGTCTTGTTTCTTTCCACCAACTTTTCATGGAGGATCCGGTCCCTGGTGTTTCTTCGAAAAACTTCCACTGCCCCTACCAACTCTCCATTTCCATTCCATAGGGGGGAAGTTTTTACTGAATAGGACTGGTTTTTATAGTATTGGTCTTGTTGGATTACTTCGCCGGTTTCAAGAGTCCGTCGGGTCACGGAAAAGTCGTTTAAGAGTTGCTGGGCAAGCTTGTCCTTTTCATAGTCGGACAGGTCCCCTCCCAGGGTATCTTCCATAGCTCCATTCATATAGATTACATCATTATCTACATCCACCACCCGGACGAAATCAGCGATGCTGTTGATGATTTGAAAAAAGAATTCTGAGGAGTAACGACTCCGCCTCTGCTTTTTTGAATCCATACCAGCCCTCCGAATGTCTGATTTTATTTTAGGTCAGCTTCAAAATCAACCATAATGGTTTCGTCTTCACAATAACGGGCAAAGGCATAGATGGTATCCGCCAAGCGGTTGACAAATTTTACCACATTGGGGTCTACATAGGCTTGGCCTTGGAGGCTGACAATCCGGCGTTCTGCCCGGCGGCAAACTGTCCGAGCCAGGTGTAAAAAGGCTGCTGCCTTGCTGGTTCCTTGAAGGACAAATCCGGTGAATTTTCCTGCCTTTTCCATGTACTTGTCTACGAGTTTTTCCAAGACATGGATGTCTTCTTCTGTGATAAAATGGCGGACCTTGTCTTGGTTGGAGGTAGCCAAGTTTTCACTGACGACAAAAAGTTTGTTTTGAATGGCCATGAGTTCTTTTCTCAAGTCTGCATCCTCAATATAGTTGTTGCAAACGCCCAGGGCTGCACTGAGTTCATCTACGGTTCCATAGCTTTCAACCCGAACATCGTCCTTGCTGACACGAACAGAATCAAAGAGGGATGTGGTTCCCTTATCTCCGGTTTTAGTATAAATTTCCATTTTCTCACTCCTTTTTACTTTCTTGGGGGTCTTGGTCCATAATATTGGTAGTAGTCGACCTTGATCCGCCCGTTGTATAGTTTTCTCTTTCTCGATGGTTTTTGGCCAAAGGCCTTTGGAAAGTCCTCATCACTGGTGACCACATAGTAGCTCCAGGTGGGGTCTGCCAGGGCATAGTCTCTTAGGGCCTGGTAGATTTTTTCATTGTCTTCCCGGCTGCCAATCCTGTGGCCATAGGGTGGGTTGGTGATTAAAACGCCATAGGCTTCTCGGGGCTTGTAGTCCTCAATGCCGGCGCAGACAAAGTGGATGTCGGTATCTACCCCGGCTGCTTCGGCATTTTTCTTCCCGGCCCGAATGGCCTGGGGGTTGATGTCCGAGGCATAAACCTTAAGGTCGCTTTCTGCATCAATGGCGGCAAAGGCCTCCCGGCGGATTTCCTTGACCCGGTCCGAATCCATACCTTGAAAGTATTCGCAATCAAAGTGGCGGTTAAGGCCCGGGGCAATATTTCTCGCCTTCATACAGGCTTCAATGGCAATGGTTCCCGACCCGCAAAAGGGGTCCCACAAAACCCGGTCCTTGTTGTAATAGCTCAAGTCCACCAGGCAGGCTGCCAGGGTTTCTGTCAAGGGTGCCTCCACTGTTTCTAGCCGGTAACCCCTCTTGTGAAGACCCTCTCCTGAAGTATCCAGGAGAATTTGAGCCTGGTCCTTAAAGAGGATGACCTCTATCTTGTAGCGGGCTCCACTCTTGGGATACCATGCCATGGAATAGCTTTGGTTTAGTTTGTCAATCAAGGCCCTTTCCGTGATTCTTTGGCAATCCGACACACTAAAGAGCTTGCTCTTGGCCGACCGGCCCTGGACCATAAAGTTGGCATCCTTGGGGAGGATTTCCCCCCAAGGCAGGGCTAGAACCCCCTGGTAGAGCTCTTCAAAAGTCTTGGCCGGAAAAGAAGCCAGCTGGATGTGGACCCTTTCGGCACACCGAAGCCAAAGGTTGGCCCGGTAGACTTCCTCCAGGTTGGCTTCAAAATAGACCCGGCCATCCTGGATTTGAATCTCAGAAGACACAATTTTTTCAAGCTCTCTTTTTACAATGGCTTCGACCCCAAAATTCGCCGTCGCCAGACACGTATATTTTTTCACACTTCACCTCTGTAAGCTATTATACAAGATATTTATAAAGACTTCTAGGCCTTTCAAAAAAGACCTGGGTGTCTTTTCTTTTCAAAACTGAGATTCTCCTCGGGCTTGGAAAGATTTTATTTTCTTACTTTAAAATTTTATATAAATCTGTTAAAATAAAGATGTTCGAAGAAAGTTATGTTAAGGAGGCTTATTAACTATGAAATTAACTGAAACCGTCCAATCCGGCGATTGGAAAAATGAAAAACACGTTCCTGTAATCCATGTTGAAAACAAGGATGGCAACACCATGATTAACGTTCGTGTTGGCGAAGAAACTGAACATCCAAATACCCTAGAACACCACATCCAATGGATTAAGGTTTTCTTACAAAAAGAAGGATCCAAGTTCCCTGTTGAAATTGGCTCCTACCAATTCTCTGCCCATGGCGAAGATGAAATTTGTACCAAACCATGTGTTCATGCTTGCTTAAGCGGAACTTATTCTGGAACAATTTATGCCCTAAGCTATTGCAACATCCATGGCCTATGGGAAAATTCTCAAGAACTTTAAAACCAGTTGCTTATAAGAAAAAGGAAGGTAGATTGACTGCCTTCCTTTTTTTATTGCTTATAAACATCTACTTTCCAGCCGAAAATTTTTTAAGTCCCCCTAATCCAGTTTCTTCCGAACTCCATAGTCTTGAAAGGCCAAAACCATCCTTTCCATTTCCTCTTTAGGGAGGTTTTTCACCGGCCCCAAGGCTGAGGCTTGAACATAGACAAAGGCACAAAACTCCAAGGTCTTGGCCAGGTCATAGGCCTCTTTCAGGTTGGCCCCATAGGCCACCAGGCCGTGGTGGGATAGGATGACAGCCTTGTTGCGCCCAAAGGCCTTACAAGCTTCTCGGGCCAGGTCCTGGGTGCCAAAAGAGGCATAGTAAGCCACCTGGATGGGGTCCGGACCGGCAGAAGCCATAAGGTAGTGCATGGTGGGCAAGGGCCTTTCCAAGGCTGCCAAAACATTGATGTAGTTGGAATGGGTATGGACTACGGCCTGGGCCTGGCTATATTTTTCATAGATCAGGGAGTGGAGGTGGTATTCGCTAGAGGGGTTTTGTCCCGGCTTTTTTTCTCCTCCCACTTCCATCTCTACCAGGTCCTTATCCTCCAAACTCTCATAGGCTTGGCCTGAAGGAGTAATCAGATAGGTCTCGGGACTTAACCGTCGACTGATGTTGCCTCCTGTACCAAAGGTCAACCCGTCTTTTAACATGGTTTTTGAATAGTCAATAACAGGATCCATGGCCCCTCCTAGTCCAAGTCGAAAAAGTCATTTTGCCGCAGGGCTTCAAAGAGGACGATATTGGCTGAATTGGCCAGGTTTAAAGACCGTCTCAACTCTGTCCGCATGGGGACCCGGATGAGTTGGTCTTTATACTTGTCCATAATTTCCTTGGGAAGACCGGAAGTTTCCCGGCCAAAGACAATGGCGTCTCCATCCTTGTAGGTCACATCGGTATAGCGTTTGTGGCCATGGGTAGAGGCAAAGTAAATGTCCCCCTCCATTAGGTCCACTACATCTTCAAAGGAATCATAGTAGGAGATGTCCACCAGGGGCCAATAGTCCAGGCCTGCCCTTTTCAGGTGGCTGTCATCTACAGAAAAGCCCAAAGGCTTTACCAGGTGGAGCCTGGTCTTAGTCAGGGCACAGGTCCTGGCAATGGCTCCCGTGTTATATGGAATTTCCGGTTGGTATAGAATTATATTTAACATAGGCACTTCCTTTCCTATTTATTATAGGAAATATTTCCCCTGCTGACAATCTTATTCCACAGAGATTTCTCCCACATCCAGGGTCAGTTGGATGTCATCTCTCCCTTGGCCGAAGCTTTCCCGAATTTCATCAAAGCCAATACCGGAGTGGGTGTTGTCAAAGAATTTGATGGATCCCACATCCACGCTGGTGGTAAATTTGGCGTTGAGTTCCTGGGCGTGGTATTGGATACTTCCATTGTCTACATCAACCGTCAGGGGAAAAGATTGGTCCACATTGACCTTAACTTCTCCATTGGCCAGACTCACATCTCCTTGGGCCAAACTTGCTTCAATCTGGCAAGACCCGTTGTCAAAGTCCCCCGACAGGGTCAGCTTTTCCGGATTTGGGCTGGAGATTTCATAAGAAATGCCCTTTTTCCCCCCTTGAATTTCCAAGCAACCATCCTCTATTGTATAGTAGCGACTGGCCTTGGGGTCTGAAGCCTTGACTTGGAAGCGGTCCCCCTTAACCAGGCGGATATTTAAGTTGCCCCCGTCCAGTTCAATTCTTTCAATGCCGGATAGGTCATCTTCCAAGACTTGGTCCGCTACTCTTCTAGAAAAGTCAATTTCTTTGGGAAAAACCACCTCCCAAAGGGAGATATTTTTTTCTTGGGCCTGGGCCTTTAGTCCTGGAAGGTCTAGGCTAGTAAAGGCAAGAATAGCCCCTGCCGTAAAGACCAGACTCAAAATACTCATAATGGTTAAAAGTTTTTTCATCTCCGGGCCCTCCTTTTTTTAATTTCCCAGTGGATGGCAACAAAAATCCGTTTGCAAATTGAGTAGATAAACTTTAGAAAATAAAGAAAGATAACCAGACTCAACAGGCCCAAGCAAAGACAGGCCAGGGATGTAAAAATTTGAGTCAGGGGGTGAAGGCTAACATTTAGCTGCGCCCAGGGAGTGGCAAAACCCAGGCCCTTTAAAAAGAGGCTGGACCCTATGGCAAAGAAAGAAACCACCGCTGCAACAATTAGGGATAGGACTGTTGCAAATACGGCAAACACCAAGGACAGGATTGTCAGAATAACAGGGCTTAGGACTAAAAGCCCCAAGACAAGTAAAAGAACCTTGCCCACCTGGCTTCCTGAGGAAGTTTTTCCTGGCTCTCTAGGGGTAAATTGGTATTCCGAGGCCTTAAAGTCTCGAGCAATTTCAATGGGGCTGCCTAGTTCGGCTGAAATAACCCCCTCACTCTTTCCCGCCTCTTTTCCCAGTCGAAAGTGTTCTTCATAATCAGCAATAATATCCTCCACCACATTGTCCGGCAGCTTCCTTAAATAATAGCGGAGTAAATCTAAGTATTCTTTTTGACTCATTCCTGCCCTCCTAAAATTTCTTCAACGCCCTTTAGAAAAGATTTCCACTCTTCCTTTTGACTCTCCACTTCCAATTTCCCCCGGGGGGTTAATTGGTAGTACTTTCTCGGCGGTCCACTTTCTGATTCTTGTAAGTAGGTTAAGACATAGCCCTCTGTTTTAAACCGCCTTAATAGGGGGTAAATCGTCCCTTCTGAAATTGAAATTTTCTGGGAGATCCGGTCTACCAACTCATAGCCATAAAAATCCTTCAAGGATAGTAAATGTAAGACTAAAAGTTCTAAGACACCCTTTTTAAATTGAACATTCATCTCCTCACCTCTGCTATAGTATACTGCAATCTACTGTGTATTGCAAGGTAGCTTTTTATATTTTAGAAAAAACTTTGCCTAGGCCTAGACTTTTTAATTTATCCCAGTTTTTAAAATTGTATAAAAAAGAGCCTTTTTAGGCTCTAATTTTGTCTATTTATGTTTTCTGTATCAAAAATAGTCAATAACTCTTCTACCTCCTCCCTATTTTTAGCATATTTTCGGGAGAATGTTCGAGCGGCCGACCGTACACTTAAATATCTTGCGTGTTCAGGATTCCTTTTTTTCCACTCTTTTGATGCTCGTCTTTGTGCTTCACTGGTTTTCTTTTCTACCATCTTTTAACTCTCTTTCTACTTCTTCCTTTTCCTTTTCTAGTCGCCTGTTCTTTATAGCAAGTGTAATCATCACCACTACTGAAAGGGCAAGCAAGATATTTAAAATTTGATTTAACATATACTTTGTGATAGAATATCCCTTAAAGGGATGGAATTAACCATCGCCTTTAAGGTTTTTGTTTTCTAGCCTTAGCTTTTCAATCTCTAATTTTATCTTTTTGTTTGTTAGCACCATTTGATAAATCGTTAGGATTGCAATAGCTAGGGCTATTACTCTTTCTATCACTTTTTATCTCCCCATGGTCATAGGCTGATCTCAGGTATATCTTGTCAAGTCATTTCCTATTCTTTTGTTTATTTAAAAAATCTTGTTCTTATGGCCCTTGATCTGTACCAAGGGGACAATTAACGTTTGGCCATTATTATCAGAAGAGGGATTGTCATTAATGACAATCCCTCTTTTTTATTGTACGCTTTAGCATGAAAAAACCACCAGCTATGCTGGTGGTAGGAAAATAAGCTTTAGCTTCAAGTAAGAAAGCCTCCCATGATATACTAAATAAGTTACTGGCAGTAGCATATTTAGAAAAGGGAGGCATCCACATGAATAAAAATAGTTTATCACATACATCTTGGAATTGTAAGTATCATATAGTATTTGCTCCGAAATACAGAATGTTATGATCCAGACAACTGCAAATAATACCTCGTTTTTCTGATATAAACTATACACGCTTCTCCTCCGTTGATGAGTTTATTACGAAAATAGCAAAATGATTATATCTGTTTTATTCATATAATAAAAGTTTACAATTTAACTTGTCTTTCACTTTTTTCATTTTAATTAAAGCAATTTATTCGTAACAATTCAAGCAAAAATTATGTAATGTAAAAGTTAGATTTTGGATTTTTGTTTAAAAGTCCTTATATTTATCTTATCAGAATACATATCCATAATTAATTTATAAAAATAAACAAAACATAGATTTCTAATTATCCTTTTAAATCTCATTAAATGCTCGCAAATCCTTATTCTAAAGGGCTTCGAGCATTTTTACTGTTGGAAGATACTTCACGTTTCCTTATATATTTCCTCATGAATTGACTGTCAGAAGTGGTAAATTAGTAGTAAATTCATCTGTACTACTAAGCAACAAGACGTTCCTGCTGTTTCTTTTTTTCCAAGCGGTTCATCTCTGCCATAGCAGAATCGAATGTAGCATGTGCGTAATAGTTCAGCGTCATGTTTATATTCGCATGCCCCATAATGTACTGCAATGCTTTTGGGTTCATTCCTGCATTTGCATAGTTAGTGCAGAACGTATGACGCAAAATGTGTGGAGTGATATGGGGTAGCTTATCCTCATGATATTTATTGTATTTCTTGACAAGGTTTTTCAACATACCATTGTAATCACTTGCCACTTTAGGATAGTCTTTCCCATTGAGAAAAAGGAAATTACTATAACCATCAATCACAACACATTTACGGTTCTTCCGATTCGCCAGCACTCGCTGAAACGCTTGATAGGCTTCTTCAACCATAGGAACTTGTCGTTCGCCACTTTTAGTCTTGGGAGTTTCAATGTAGTATCCATTTTCAGTATCTCGTAGTAACTGATGGTCTACCTTGACAAGACGATTTTCAAAATCCAAATCTGGAAGTGTCAGACCGCCAAACTCTGAAATACGAAGACCCGTTTTTAAGAGTATCAGGATTTCATCATAATTCTTGCTGTAGGTCTTATCAGCTTTCGCAAAGGATAACAGCTTTTCTTCCTGCTCCGTTGTCAATGCGACTTTAGGAACAGTATCATCATCAATGACGGTATTTAGCTGGAAGTCAAAGGGATTCTTCCGAACACAATCGTCTTCAATCGCAATATAGAATGAAGCCCTTAAAGAACGCTTATAGTTATTGATGGTTTGATAAGCATATCCATCTTCACTCATTCTAATCGCCCATTCTTTAGCGTCAGACGGTTTAATGCTGTCTATGCTCCTTGCACCTAACTTGTCCTTTGTCAAAATATCCATCAGATATTTCCGTCCAGTTTGCGTGCCTTTCTTCACATTGGGTCTTTGAGCATTCTGCTTTGCGTAAAGCTGACAAAGTGTCATTTTCTTTCCTACAACATCAATGCCATCATGAATGTCTTTCAGTAGCTCCGCAACTTTTTCCCGAAGAGGAACACAATCACGCTTTCCTGCTGGTACTCTGTCTGTAGCCACCAGTTTCCATGAGTAGATAAATTGCGGTTCTCCAAATGAATCTACATATTTATATAAGTATCTTCCGTCTTTTCGTTGGCTCTCCCCAGTCTTTAAAATGCGACCTTTATTGTCACGTCTTTTCTCTGACATGGCTTTCGCTCCTTTCCAAAATGGAAAGAGCCTTGATACGACTTAATGCTATTTTATCATATCCAAGACCCTTTGGCGACGCTAGATTGCGTCCAATGTATCAATAATTTTTTCAAACTGTTTTCGCTTTATCTGAATACGATTGCCATTCATAATCAGCCAATCAGCATTTTTATTTTCATCTGCCAAACGACGGAGCTTATTTTCGCCAATACGGAAATACTTAGACGCTTCTTCAATGGTCAGGGTATAACGCTCCCAGATAGGAATATCTGTCTGCTTCATAAAATCCTCCTTTCCCAATCACACGTTAGATTTCATAAAAGTAGTTTTACAAGCAATCGAACAGCTTTAGCAAAGCTCACGGGAGTTCCACCCTTGCACGGTTCTCGTCCAACTGTACTCATTGCCTGCGACGCTTTTAACGCTCGGACTATGACGATACAGGAGTATCATTATTACGATAAGAATGTCTTCGCTGGCAATCCTGCTAAAGATTACTTCTCGGATCACTGACATGAATCGCTCGCTATCTTTACAGGGCAGGTCATGGCGGTCAGCTCCGTTGGCTCTTTTCTTATCGAAATGTATTCGACTGCTGTTATTCAGTTTTCAAAGAACAGATGGCTTGTCAGCCTATCAAAACATACTGAAAGACAATATGCTTTGATGGAATAACAAACCTCCCCAATCGGGAAGTATGGAAAGCTCGTCCGCACTTCCACGAAAAGAGAGATAAATCGGTGCTACTCAATCTCAAATGACAGGATTTTTGTAATCAACCTGGTTTCCATTCGTCCACGTAAGACCTCATCAACGACCATACTTTGATTGCCATATTCATCTTTCATCAACCGTAGAGAGCGTTTAGCAATGTACCCTCTGTAATAATGTAGAATCTGGTTAATCGCTTCTGTATCGCCATCACAAGCCTTTACAATCAATGGGAATGGAATTCTGGAATATTCTTTTCTCATTCTTCGTTTTCCTCCTCCATAAACTTCTTGATTAAGGCTAGTCCACTGGTTCTATGCCGATAGACAGTAGAACGGTTCAATTTCAACAGGTCTGCAATTTCTGAATCGCTCATGTCCATAAAGTAAAACAGCAGTAGAATTTCACGTTTCTTGTCTGGCAACTCACGTAATGCTTCACTCAACAAATCATTTTCAACGCCTACTGATAACCCATTGAGTGTAAAAATCTGAAAGTCAGTTGAATAGTTATCTGTTGTCGCAAACTGGCTAACAAGATAATCGCCAACATCCGAAAAGGACACCTCACGCTTTGCAATCCTTGAAAGATAAAGCATATAATTCTTTCGCTCGTCTTCCATAGCACGTTTACAGATATAGTCAAACTGATTTTCTATTGTGGTCTGAAAAGAAGATGGTTTCATGTTTCTCACCCCCTTTCTGTCTAGGAAAGGAAGTGAGCCTTGCTCGTTTATCTCCTTTCACTCTTAGTCCCAATGTGAAAGGGGGATTTGTTGCATTACTGATAAATAAACTTTGTAAAAAAGTTCTGAATAGCCAAAAAAGCATATAAACAGATTTATTTCTCTGTTTACATGCTTCTGTTATTCTATCTATATGATTTATAAAACCACATTGGTGGACGTACTTATCTATTGCAGATAGACGACTTTTTTTGACAAGAACCCAATGTAAGGAAATTTATTGTATATGATGTACTTCATGGCGACGTTGACCTCCAACAAACCGCCATTTGGAAGTAATATACAATATTTTAACAGCGTAAATAGCACTACCATATAACGGTTTTTTTTATTGGCGTTTAGTAGTGCTTTTTATTAAATATAAACCTATAAACCATATAACACGTTTTTCTATACCTGTTTTTAATTCAGTAGGAACAATAAAATGTATAGAGGTGGTCTACTATGCGTAAAAAAGAAGATAAATATGATTTTAGAGCCTTTGGTTTAGCCATTAAAGAAGCTCGATTGAAACGAGGTTTAACTCGTGAACAAGTGGGAGCATTGATTGAAATTGACCCACGGTACTTAACTAATATTGAAAATAAAGGGCAACACCCCAGCATACAAGTTCTTTATGACCTTGTATCGTTACTTCATGTTTCCGTTGATGAATTTTTCTTACCTGCTAATAACTTGGTAAAAAGCACCCGACGATTACAGATAGAGAAATACATGGATAGCTTTACAGACAAAGAACTATCCTTAATGGAATCTTTAGCCAGCGGTATCAACGAAGCAAGAAACATCGAAGACTAATTAAAAGAATCCATACATAACGGAAAGAGCCGATAAAATGAGATTGTATTAATCTCATTTTATCGGCTCTGCGTCTTTGCGTCTGGCTCTGTAATCACAGTTACTTTGAACTGCTTTATTTCAATTAAATTTTCTTGTCTGCATTTCGGACAATAGAGGGGGAATTTTTTTAATTCAGTATCTTCCCTTATCTTTAATCGTGTTTTATTTCCACATACAGGACACAATATCCACTTGTAGTTTATAATAACTATCTCCTCCTTTACACTTTAATTCAAATCTTTATTAAAAAATATTTCATCTTATTTAACAAGAAACCATATTTATATAACAACATAAAATACACTAAGTTATTTTATTGAACATATATCGTACTTTATCTATCCGACTATTTGGACGACGGGGCTGGCAAACAGGTTCACCGGTAGTAACATGGTACCCTTTTAACTCTGTTAAACAAACACTACGTCCATTTGTAAAGAAAGTTAAATCACTACGATATTCTTGAATACACCGAGCAGGGATTTCTCCACTAAGAATGACCTCATTATTTTTCAATTGAGTGTCTACGATGTTCGCACAATATTTAGGAGCATCGTTGTATGCTCGTGAAAGATATTCCTGTGGCGCATAAATTTTAAAACTAAGATATGGCTCTAACAATTCTGTTCCAGCTTTTTTTAAGACTTGTTCCAATACAATAGGAGCAAGCATCCGAAAATCTGCTGGGGTACTAACAGGGCTATAGTATAAGCCATACTTAAAACAGATTTTACAGTCCGTCACATTCCAACCATATAATCCTTGTTCGCAACCATAGCGTATCCCTTCCATAACTGCATTTTGAAATGATTGATTTAAGTATCCAAGAGAAACCGAGCTCTCATACTGCATTCCACTTCCCAACGGAAGCGGTGATACAGATAAACCAATGGAAGCCCAGAAAGGATTTGGCGGCACTTCGATGTGAATGGTATATTCTGCATTTTTTAACGGTCTCTCCATATAAATGACTGTAGGCTCTTTTAGTTCTATCTCCACATGATACTTTTCTTGCAACAGTGCACTAATCACTTCCATTTGTACTTTCCCTAAGAAAGAAAGTATAATTTCATGTGTCGTAGAATCCACGTAATATCGTAGAAGCGGATCACTATCTGAGATTTCCAAAAGGGCATCAAGCAACATTTCTCTCTGTTCAGGTTTACTCGGTTCAACAGTTGTTTGTAGTAGAGGGTGCGGATTTTCAATCTTTTTTCTCTGTGGCAATAGTTTTGTATCTCCAAGAACACTATTTAACTTCAAAAACTCATTTTGCAAAATAACAATTTCTCCAGAATAAGCTCTATCAATCTTACATAATTCACCATTTATTGAAGTATACATTTCTGTAACTTTTATTTTTTCTTTTTCTGATACTCTAACCGAATCTCGTAAATGTAGTACTCCACTATAAAGGCGTATATATGCAAGACGTTGTCTTTTTTTTGTATATTCAATTTTGAAAACATTTCCGCAAAGTTCAGACGGACCTCGATGTGTTGATGAATAAAATTTATTAGTAATAACTTCTATAAGGTTATCAATCCCTATATTACTTTTTGCACTTCCATGATAAAGAGGGAACAGAGAACAATTCTGAAATCTTATGCTTTCCTCTTGTTCGAGTTCCAATGCTTCTAATGATTTACCGGACATATATTTCTCTAAAAGGTCATCGTTTCCCTCTATTACCGTATCCCATTGTTCAGATTCGGTAAAGTTCGTCACACACATATTAGGATACAGTTCTACCTTCTGTTTGATTACAATTTCGGCAGAAAGTTTCTCTTTAATATCCTGATAAACCGTTGATAAATCAATTCCATTTTGGTCAATCTTATTGATAAAAAAGATTGTGGGAATCCCCATTTTCCTAAGTGCATGAAATAATATACGAGTTTGTGCTTGTACGCCATCTTTTGCAGAAATCAGTAGAATTGCCCCATCTAAAACTGATAATGAACGATATACTTCTGCTAAGAAATCCATATGTCCTGGCGTGTCTATGATGTTCACCTTCGTATTTTCCCACTGAAAAGAGGTTATTCCTGTCTGAATTGTAATTCCTCTCTGACGTTCTAAAAGCGTATTATCCGTCCTCGTTGTACCTTTGTCCACGCTTCCTAATTCTGTAATCGCTCCACTGTTATATAATAAGCTTTCTGTTAAGGTAGTTTTTCCTGCATCAACATGAGCTAAAACTCCAATATTAATAATTTTCATGTGATTTTCCTCCATTCAAAAACCCAAAAGGGCATAAAAATCCCAGTGATAAATACTTTTATCACTGGGATTTTTATGCATAACCATAGGTATACAAAGCATACAGATATTCTCTGGATACTTTAGAATCACATGATAAAGGTATTCTTAAACTGGGTACAAAAAACTAAGCCCTCCTAAAAAAGGACATCCAATTATTTGTTCCCACTATCAAATTGACAGTTTATTTAAGAATACCTTGCCGCATATTTATTAACTCCTTTTAAATAGATACTTAAATAATAGCACGTAAGAGCATATTTGTAAAGGAATCTCCAATTTTTTATCAAAGAGAGTACGTGATTACAAAATAGCTGTAATAATGTACCAATATTTGTTATTCTATAATCTTCCAATTACTCCCGTTCTTTTCAAGTACCAAATCAAATTGAGATACCTGCGTTGCTTTGGTCTGCTGGTCGATATACTCCACTGTCAGCGATACCGTGACTTGATTATCCTTACGATTGTGAATAGGATTTACCAGTTCTTGAAAGATGTACTCTTTTCCGATTGGTTTTAATATCCCGTCATTCACATAGTAGGAAAGTTCACTGGCTGTCGCTGTAGGATAGAGCTTGAAGAACGTCGTTAAAAACTCATTGATTTCATTGGTTGTAATGGAATCAACCGTCCCCTCACTTTCAATGGCTTTTGGTTTATAACTTGATTTCTTAGGTATGTTGGTAATGGTCGGATTCTTAACCAGTACCATATTTCCAGAACCATCTACATAGACACTCACTATATAAGCAGAGTGGACGGTCTTTGTATTTTCTCCCTCTGTAATGAGCTGGTCTACACTGTAGGTTACATTAAACTCATTGTCGCCAGTTGGCTCTACCGTCCATATCTGAAATCCTCTTACAGAAGACGATACAGGAATATCTTTGCGTACTGTATCAACATTGAGAGCTTGAAGTTCATCTGTCAGATAGCCTTTTAGACTTTCCATTCGATTATCAATGGACTTATCGGATTGCTCCCATGAATAGTAGACTTTCGCAAAGTTCTCTACAAAATTTTCTACATGATGAGTATCAACGTATTCCTTTTCTATGATAGTTGTTTCGTGAATAGTATGAGTATCTATAGCTGTAAAGTGCTTGAATATCGCAAAGCTGAAACTAAGCCCTAAAAGTACCCACAAGGCAATCACAACCTTTTTATGAGGATTGACCTTATAGTAGACACGAGGTTTCTTTTCCTTTGGTATCTGTTTTTCTTTATTCTGATTTTTTCTAAATTTCATCATTAAATCTTCCTTTCTCATTGTTTGATTCGTCCTGCTCCCACTAAATGCTGTTGCCAGTAGGGGCTTGTTAAGTCGGCATAACCGATTGGGTCGCCTGCATGAAACATACGGTTATTGCCAAGGTATATCCCAACATGAGTAATATAAGAGCCAGCGTTATAGGTAGAATGAAAGAAAACCAAATCGCCAGCTTGTGCTTCCGATAGTGGGATATGCTGGGTCACATCATATTGCTGTTGTGCGGTTCGTGGTAAGTTAATTCCAGCTTTTCCATACGTCCATTGTGTCAGTCCGCTACAATCAAAAGAAGTAGTCGGGGAAGCTCCACCGTAAACGTATCGCCAGCCCTCATATTTCAGTGCTTCGTCCATGATGGCTTGTACCGTATCATCATCAAACTCTGTTGTGACAAGATACTGCGTTACCAGTTGCACATAAAACATATTGCCATAGTTGTATCGCCAGCCCCCATTGATAGGTATGGCTATGGGATTGGGGTAAGACACTTTTTCGCCACCTGAATACTCTTTTGAGAAACTTTGAGCCAGTTCAAAGGTATATTTATTTCCACGATTAGCCACATACCCTAAGAAACCACCACCATAATTGTAGGACTGGATAACCGATTCTAAATCTACACTGAGCCTTTCGCTACTGGCTAATAATTCACTGAAATACTTCACACCTTGCTTAATGGATTCTTCTGTACTCAATGAATTAGGTGGAAGACCGAGGGATTCCGAGGACTGCATAACATCTTCCGCAGTACCGCCCGATTCCACCTGTATAATCGCAAGAAGTATGTTGACATATTCTTCAACGCCATATTCTTTGGCATATTTTTCTACCATAGGCTTATGAGCCAGCACTTCTGCGGAAACATTCACACCTCCATAATGAATATTGGAAATTCCGCTGTCCTGTTCATCTGAAAATAAAATGGCAACAAGCAGAAGCAGTGAGAAGACCATCAAGAATAATCCAGAACCACCAATCACTAAAGTTTTCAACTTCATGGTTTCTTACCGACTTTCTTAATGGTGGCGGTTTTGATTGGTGGTCTACTTCTTGTATTTTGTAGTGGTACTCTTTGAACAGTAGACGGACGTTCTTTTGTGATTGGACGTTGTGAAGTTCTATCTGCTGTAGTGGTTGAAGTTGCTGGCTTTTGAACGGTTTTTTCTTGAACGGTATTGCCTTGGCGTTCCACTTTTGGACTTGAAAAATCGGACTTAACTGCTGGACGCTCTTGTTTGGCTTGTTGAGATTCCTTATATGAAGTCTGAATATTAGACTGTTTTGAGGTCTGTTCATCATGATATTGTTCTTGTCTTGTAGTCGGTCTTTCATGAACAGAAGAAGCAGGCTGTTTTTTCTGTTTGACCTGTTCCATTTCAGAGCGACGCTTCGCAATGGTTTTTCGCCTTTGTTCCTGCTGTTCCTTGCGTCCACTGGCTCTGTCCGCTTTGGTTTGAGAAATACTACTGGTTAAATCACGGACATTCTCTTTTACTTTGGATTTTCCTTGATATACTGCATATCTTGCATTGGTCGGCAAATCTTTAACCTGTTCTTTCAAACCACTAGCAGTGTCTACCATTCTGTCTTTGGTATCAGCTACTGTACCGATGGTTTGACCGATACGTTTTCCAAGTGTTGATTTTTCCTTTCCGTCTGGTCGGGAGTGATCTGCTTGTGTCCTTGCAGAACTCCCCGAACCCGACTGTCCTTTTTTACCTGTAACAATGGCAGACCCAGCCCCTAGAGTAGTCATGGAACGTCCAAGTTTCCGCTGTAGACGGTGCATGTGAGCGTGCATAAGCATACGAGGTTTTCTCATCACACGACTTCCCACACTTTGAGAATCGTTACTCTGTAGAGAAAACATACTCATTAAATCGCCCAGCTTGAAGTAGATTCCTGCAAAGGTCACAATCTGTAGAAAAGCAATCAAAAAGAACGGATAACCAGCCGATAAGGTATAGAGCATGGTTGAAATACTAAATGCTGTCGTAATAATCAATGTGATTCCAGCTCGTGTCAAAATGGTATTAAAGAGCTTTGTTATGGCTCGTTTTGACATACCATCAAATGATGGAATCATGCTTAAAATAAAGCTCACAGGCAGAAACATAGCATAGATGATAAAAAGTACCTGCGAGAAAATCATGATTCCTGTTAATAGGAATACAAATATGGAAATCCCAATATTGAAGACAAATAGGAAGAAGACTGTACCTAAACGGTTAATGGTCTTTGTAATGGTTAGATTGGTATTGCTTCTGTCTTCAATTTCTTCCGCAACAATTTTTTCTCTGTCTTCGCCATTGTTGGAATCTGGGCTGGTGGAGAGCAGGCTTTCCACACGGTCAATACCGATACTTTCAATGTCTGAACTGTTGTATTGAAGCAGTAGCCACGGTTGCTGAACCTGTATGGAAAACAGGCTATCTCTGATTAAGTCCACGCTGTCCTTGCCTTGACTATCGGAATGGGGCATGACAATCTTCGTGCCAAGTGATAAACTGGCATTACTGATGTCTGATGAAAAGTCATTGATTTTTTTAATGTAGTCGGGAGCGTAGGCAATAAAGGAAGCCGATAGGATAAACACCAGCACAAAATTCATAATGGCATGAATTGCCTTTGTGGTTTCTCTCTTTATCAGTCCCGTATAGGCAACATAAACCCCAAGAACCAAAATCAAGAGTAAGAGGAATCCAACATAGAAACCCTCTGTTGAAAATCCGTTTGCACTCACACCAGCTAAGGTCTGCATATTCTTACCAATGGAATCTGCTGTAGCGGAAATGAAGTCTAAGGAATAGGCTTCCTGTACTAAGTAACCTGTCGCATTGGAAACATACAAACTGATTGTCCAAATAAAATTGGTAATGGCATATAGTCCATACATGACCTGTTTTCCAATCCCGTCCGACCAGTTCCACGGAAGCCAGCCCCAGCTATTATCCACATAAAAATCCAGTTGATAGTTTTCAAGTGGGTATCGGCTGTATTCATTTGCCACATTGACCGTATCATCTACCAAGCCCGCAGCTTGAACCACCGTTCCCAGCATGGCTAAAAGAAAAATGGCAATCACAAGTGTGAAAGCCACTGTCATTGCCACTTTACCTAGACGTTTCAGCGTCCAGTTTGATTTTATTCTGTTTACTATTGATGGTTTCACATTTACACCTCTTTTCGCACAGGTGGTCTGGTATCAAAGGCATGGAGCAGTTCTTCAAATACAGGGTGGAACTGTATCACACCGACACGACCATATAAATCACTGATAAGGCATTGCCCGTTTTCCAAATCACGCAATCGCTTCTGATTGTTTTCGTCCTCTGGGTCTACACCAAAAAAGGCTAAGGTCTTTTTAATCTCGTTAAGGTCAGTGGAACGAAATGCAAATTTTAAGCCGAGGTTATTTTTCAGTTTTTCATCTAAGAGGTCGTCTGTATTTTGGGTCACGAAATATACCCCAGCGTTCATAGCACGACCAGCCCGAACCAGCTTCATAGATAGTGTTTTTCCTTGTGCTACCTGTAAAAAGCTCCACGCTTCGTCTAAGTCAACAATTTTAAAAATGCTTCTGTCTGTATGGATAAAGTCTAACGCAAAGGTACTAATGACAATCAGCATTGCCACCGATAGTAACTCCATTGTGGTATATTCCTCAAAGGAGGTTTCTTTATCGGGAAGTACCAAGTCGGCAACCTGTATGATGTTCAGTTGTTTTTCAAGACTGATAGACTGCTCCACATATCCATCACTAAAGAGCAGATGTGCAAAGTCATAGTCTGTAAAACTTTCGATATGGTCGGCTATGCTGGTGCTTATTTGAGTTCCCTCAACCCGTAATTCCTCAATCACTTTCAGAAGACCTCGCACTTCACTATTAGTTACAGCACGAATGGCTTTTCGTAGAACAGGGAAACGGTCAGAATCTCGTGATGAAATCCCCGTAAGGAACGTCAAAATGTCGATTGCCAGTGATTCAGAATCTTTGGGATTTTTCATAATCACGTAAGGGTCAAGTAAGCCTTTATTTTTCTCATCAGAAGTCAGATTGACAATATTAATTTCGTGAGCGATTTCTGGCAAGGTTTCTTTCCATCTGCCACGTTCCGCTTTCGGGTCAACAATCACTGCTTGTGCCCCATAAAGCACTGCATAATAGACGATAAGGTTATTCGCAAAGGATTTTCCACCGCCTAGCGAACCTACAAAGGCAGACGCTAATGCATTGGTTACTGAACCCTTAACCCCTTGACTGGCAAGAGCAGGTTTGAGGTAGACATTGCGTCCTGTATCTAAGCTATAGCCAACATAAATACCCTCATTTTCGCCAAGCATTTGAGTAGCACCGAAACCAAGTCCAGCTAAGAAATCAGAGGTTACATACTGAATATAGTCATTCATATAACGCTTGCTTGATGGTAAAAATTCTTCATGTAAGCCCAGCATATCTCCAAATGGTCGTACCAACTTGACACTTAAATCGTCATAAAAATCTTTCACTTCATTACAACGACGTTTCAATTCGTCCAAGTCATTTGCGGAAACACGCACCACATAAGAGAGCTTATACATGGATTCCTTGCTTTGGTCTAAATTATTTTCCAGCTCATTGACACTTTCCAGAGCTTCCGCCACATTAGAGCTGGTTTCGTTATCACTTTGCCATGCGTGGTTATCTAGGTCTTTTAGTTCTTTCTTTTTATTACGAACGGTGCTTAGTGCTTTACGGTTTGCCACGATTTCCACATTCATAGAAGTATCAATCGGGAATGTAAATTGCTGTTGCTGGTAGTAGAAGATTTCAGAGGACGGAAAGTCCAATTCGCCGACAATGCTGTTGATGGTAAAGTACGCCACATAGACGGTTTCGTCTTCCTGTTGAATTTTTAGGTATCGCTGTTTTTCTTCCACCAGACAACGGGTCGGTTTAATAAGGTCATAATATTTAATCAGCGTTTCATTATCCAGCTTCTTCTTTGATAGATGGTACTCATAATCTTCATAAGCTGTACCTGTCTGTCCATAAAGATGTTCAATCAGATAGCCGAAGTCGTCCTTATCCAGTCTACGGATTTTGAAACGACGAGAGATTTTATTTTCCAAGAGCTTTTCCATCTTCTGAAAACGCAGGATTTCATCATTACTCATGCTGACAAAATCGCCCATTAGCTTATGGTTCACATCATAGACAAAATCAGACAAAGCATTTTTGGCTTCAACGGTAAGACTTTTCATAGAAAACTCTTGATCGTTGAGAAGCAACTTAAAGCCGATAAAGAAGCGGTAGTCCACTTGATTTTCGCCAATCATGGATATTAAAGCGTCTGTCTGTTGGTCGATTTTGTCATAGGCAATTACTTTGAGTTTGCCAGTTACTTCCTCTTTGGAACGTTCTTGTGCAGAACGTATGCTGGATTCTGTACTGATTTGTAGAGCATGAATCTTGCCATCACGATTTTGTGCGATAAGCTGTCTGAAAGAATCATGCACTTGTATTTTCTGTTCTGGACTTAGGAATGAGTAATTGTAAGGAATAAGCTCATAATAGGCGTAACATTCGCCATCTTTATTCCAGACCAGATTATTTTCAATGTATTTAATTGGATATGCCATAAAATTCACTCCTAACTGTCGTAATGGCTTCTTGTGGCTGGTTTCTGCCAAGGGTTACTTTTTTCCCTGCATAGGTCAGCTTTGGTCGCAGTGCATAAGCAATGACAGACTTCAAAAATCCATAAGGCTTTTTACCATCAAAGGTTTTTGTAGACATAAACCATGTGAAAGCCACAGGAATTCCAAAATATTTGAGAAATGCTCCCTCAATCATGGAAAGAGGTGGCAAGTTGCCAAGTATCATAACCGCAAACAGTGACACGACAAACCACGTCATTTGCGTAAAGGTTATGGGAAACGGAAGTCTAAAATCGTTGATGGAGTACAGCACTTTCTCAACAGACCAAATACTGGTATAGCTTCGTATTTTCTTCATAGAATCAATCCTTTCAATAGACGATTTCAAAAATCCCATAATTGGTTGTGATAAAAGTTCCCGAAATTTCTAAATCACGACCATAGGATTCGTAATCAATATAGTTTTGAAGACTGGTTGGCACTTCGCCCAATACTCCAGTTTCTTCAATGTAGTAACGTGCGACATCTGCCATATCATCACAATCCGAGTGAATGATAATATCCTCTTGATGTTCGCTTAGTTCCTCAATACTTGAAAAATGAGTGAGCAGAGCAGATAGCTCGGATTGTAGTTCCTCTGGCAACTCCGATACCATTTCCCATAGGCGATTGAGTTCGCCAATAGAAGTGTATTCGTCAACCGTAAAGGGTAACTCATAATCGTGAATGGCGTATTCCTCGTATTCATCATTCAAGCCGATTTTCTCTTTGACTTCTTCAAAATCAATGGGAAAGGTAAACCAAGCACCGACTAATTCTCCTTCATT
Source organism: Urinicoccus massiliensis (assembly GCF_900120405.1). Lineage (GTDB taxonomy): Bacteria > Bacillota > Clostridia > Tissierellales > Peptoniphilaceae > Urinicoccus > Urinicoccus massiliensis. The sequence continues at coordinate 116,734 of NZ_LT635493.1, forward strand.
GTATTTACCTAAGTTGGCAATATAGACTTGCATATCGTCCATGTGTTCACGTCCTTTCTTTGTAGAGATTCAAAAATCCCTACCGCACTTCGTTTGGTGTACCATTCTTTTGCGGAACATAAGAAAACCACTTATATTCCACAAAATAACGGTTTAATTTAAGCACCGATAATGCGATTAAATAGCTCTAATAAAATGTCTTTTACTCCAGCAGCGTTGAACACCAAGCCCACCGCAATAATCGCAATGATGAGAAAGCCAATCAGTTTACTAAACTCACGCTTGAAGCCAAGATACAAGCCAATTACAACGATTGCTAAAAGTACCAGTGATTGAGCATTTGATAGAAACCAGTTATAAAGGTTTTGTCCAAAATTCATAAAAATGTTCTCCTTTCTGTATGCAGTGAATTTGTATTTAAGTTATTTTTTTGTCGTTATCACGTCCTGTTCTTTTACCGACTGTTGCTTTAAAATCTGCTTGTGTCGGTCTGTCAGTTTCGCATGGTCGAGAATGTCTTTCACAACCTGCGTCTGGTTAATTTCATCAAGTGTAATAGCAACCTTTAAGGTCGGGGCGACTTGATGAGATAGCCAGTTTAGTGTCCTTTGGAAAGAGTAAGGCTCTGGTTTTGTGGTTAGCTTTAATCGTTCACGATTGTTTCCAATAAACCATGCCCATTCTTCATTGAGTTTCCAATCGGAACGTGCTTTTGAATCGTCCTTATCCACAAAGCGGATATACCGATTGATAATCTTAAAAGCTGTATGCTCTGGATTATCATAGACAAGTAAATCACGTACTGCATAATAGGCACGCTCATTTTTTAGTCGGATTTCAAAACGGTTTTTAACCTCTGCGTCTTCAATGGGAATATCATTTTTCTTGTACTGCTCATAGTCCTTTTCATAGATACAGAAATAGACTTCGCTTTGTAATGAACCGATATAAAGCGTGTTTCCCATACATTCCTTTTCATCTTTGCGTACCAGTTCGCCACTGCGATAGCTCTTGAAACTGCGGAACACCGAAATACACTCTTCCTGTAGGCATTTTTCCGTCAGTGTGGGAATATTCAAAATCCCTGTTTTATCGTTGATGGCAAGGTCAAGGCGTTTCATCACGCCACCAGCCACCAAAGCGTCCATAAAGAACTCATACCAGCTTCTTTGTTGTGCTAGAAGATAGCTTTCAAATTGTCTGCACCCACGACCTTTTAATTCCACCAGAACACCTTTGTCTATCTCATGAGAGCAGAGAACGAATATATCGCCTAAGGCATAATGTTCTGAATAAGAATAAAAGCCATAGTCTTCATGAAGAAAATAGGAAAGTTTCAATTGCAATATTTCTTCAACCACATGCTGTACGTCCATTGTGGGAAAGCGAATCCTTACATAGTCAAAGAGCATTTCAAGTGGGGCATCGGGATTGAAGCGTTCCAGAGTTTCCCAAAGGGATTGTTGCAACTCGTCTGATGGCTTAACCTTGCCAGTTTCAATGTCGCTAAGATATTGCCTTGTAATGCCTGTAGCAATAGCCAGTCGGTTTTGAGATAGCCCATAAGCCAACCGTTTTTCCTTTAAATGCTGTATCAAAGTTTGTTCATTCAGTTAAATCCCTCCAATTAAAAAAGGTATGTCAACTATTGAAGCTCATTTGACATACCACGAAATTTTCTAAACTCCTTGTAACCAAAGAATTTTCTGCTATTTTTTTGACTGTTTCCTGTCGATTTGTACCCCCCTGTTAGATACGGGGGGTTAGGTGCTGGCGTGGCTATCGCCACACCAGCCAGCAAGATCAGTCCACACCTGCGACTTTCGCTTCGCACGTCGCCTGCGTGGACTGTCTGCTGTTGGTTAGTTTTTTTATTTCCTCCAAAAAGTCATGACCTTTTGGTACTAAGGGAGTGTAAAATTCTGATATGACACTTGTTCCCACATCAACATAGCCACGACCTTTGATTTGTTTTAAGAAGAAATCTTTTTGTACATCACTGCCAAACATCATGCCATAGCCCATTTCAGACATTCTTCCAAGTGCCACTCTGAAATTAAACTGGTCACGGATTCCGTCGCCTAAATATTTTGCGTCTGGACGTTGACAAGCCAGTATTAAAAAGAAGCCAGCTTGACGACCTAACATGACAATCTGTTTGAGCTTGTTTAAGACTGCGGTATTTTCTTTATTTCCCAGCATTTCCATGAAAGCCACGTATTCATCAAAGATAAGAAAGTTTGCAGGAAGTCCTAAGTAGGCATAGTTCTCGCCAGTCTTATAGTTTTCCATCTCTTTCATAGCTTCACTTCGTGCCATCATTTCATCATAGAAACGGTCAATGCAGGAGAGCATATCTTCTTTTCTGTAGTAGACATTCCCCATCACAGAGCCTAAGTCGGCAAGGTCGGCGTTCTTTGGGTCAAGAATATAGAGCTTAGAATCTGTATAAAGCAAGGCTTCAATCAGTGTCAGTATAAAGTAAGTTTTACCGCCACCTGTACCACCAGCTATGAGCATGTGAGGGAGCTTGTCATATTCCCACCATACGTTTTCCATCAAGCGTAGTTTGCCATCTTTGGCTTGGACTTCATCAATAGAAATACGACTGGCGATGGTGTCATAGAGCAGGGTATATTCCACATAAGAATCTTTTAACTCTTTATCCGTCAGCTCACAGTACAATCCGCTTTCTAATTTCTTTTCCAAGTGTAGGAGCTGGTCTTGATATTTTCCTAGCGTGATTTCCACTCGCATCTGTATTAAACCATCTTTAAGGCGATAAAATATTTTGGGAAAGTAGGTTATCTTTTCCTTAGTACGACTGGACGAATCTTTGAAGAAGCCATCTGTTTTGACCTGTTCCGATTCATACCACTTGTTTTCAAGTACCATCTTAGCCAGCTTTTGACGGTGGTACAGTTGTTTTACTGTATCATATCTATATCTTTTGAATAGAAATGCCACCAGCAAGCAGACAAGAATTGCGACACTAACACTAATAACTAAATAGGGAATGTGAATCTTGTCTACTTGTGATAGGTTAAAGTCCTGCCAGTTAATCTGCTGGATTGTCTTCACATGAAACAGTCCGATAACCAGCAGGAAAATTGGCAGTAAGGACGCTACTGTAAAATGAAAGACTAAATCCTTGTCACTTGGGCGAATCCTTTTACCACGAATGCCAAACTGTTTCATGCGGGATTTCCTCCTTTCTCTCTAGTGGAAGTAGCATGACTATTTATCCGTGGCTGGCTCTTTTTTAGGTTGTGGCTGATTTTTAAAGGTACTGGAATCTTTCGTCAATACAATATCGTCTGCCTTGATATACCAGTCAACATCTGCCCCTCGGAAGGTAGCGGTAGCGACGGTATCTGCAACTGGATTGATGATTTCCACTTTTGCGTTATAGTCAAACTCTTTCAAAGGAACACTGGCAGGAATACTCACTTGAATCATACGTCCTTGCCCTTTGGATTTTAAATCATAGGTACGTTCTTTGATTTCATCTGAAACCGTACCGTCGTCATTTTGGATTCGTACTTCACGACGGAGTGCTGAAAACTTTAATTCTCCAAATGTAGCGTCTTTATCTAATACAATGCCATTAGGTAATCTCATCATTTTTCCTCTCTTTCTTTATTCTTTTATCATGTCGTCCGCATGTAAAAGGTAATTTGTGAATCCACGAGTACCAATTTTATAGCCCTCTGCGGTAATACGTGGATTGACTAACATTACACGTTCCTCAAAGCCGAAATGTTTTTCTCCAGCTTCAGCAGGAAGCACCACCACAATATCATCTGCTCTTTGAACGTCAGAATAGAGGTTGTAGCTTCGAGATAAGACAGTTAATTGTCCGTTGATTCTTCGCTGTTCTACTTTATCCTCGCCAGCAAATTCTAAATTGCCAAATGTTTTTTCCATGTTGGGAATCACAAATTTAAGTTCCATATTTTTACCTATCCTTTCTTTTTATTGTTTGATAAATCTTGTTTGTTTGATGGTCTTAAAGGGAGGGGAGCGACCTTTTGATTCTTGATTTTCTGTTTTCATAAGTTCACTTCCTTTCAAATATTGGGTAAAAAAATAGACACCTCATTTTTTGAAGTGTCTACCTATTAAATATTCAATTTTATTGGAAGTATCTTTGTATCTTCACTTTTCAAGGATAAATCGTCGTATCAAAGCTCATTCATAAGTAGTAAATTAGTAGTAAATTGAGTGGTTTTGACCTTGATAAAGTGTGATAAGTCCAGTGTTTATGCGGATAATTAGATTTTTATACTGTTTTTGTATATAAAAAAGACATAGGCTATAGATAAACTCTAAGCTCATGTCTTACTAAATTTAAAGAAAAAATGCAACATATAAACCAGCTAGTAAATTAGACACTGTATGTATGATAAAACTTGGAATAATTGATCCCTCTGATAACTTCTCGTTGATATATCCCATAGCATAGGCTATACACCCTGTAACAAAAATAATTAAAAGAGATTTTAATACACCTACAATAGGAAAAAACATCACTCCGTGAACCAGTCCAAACAATATTGATTGTATAAGATTTCCATTATTAAATCCTATTTTACTAACTAGCCTTTTAAGTGCAAATCCCCTAAACAAAATCTCCTCAGGTAAAGCAGTGTTAAGGGCTGCATAAATTATAATAGGCAAAATAGCCTTGAATCTAAGTCCCGCAAACTCGCTAGTTGCATTATTAACTCCACTTAGACTATTTAGAAGAATTATGCCTATTATTAGATAGATAATGGTTACTATAAATATTGATAATATCAAAGTCTTGTCTACCCTTTTAATTCTTTTAAGCCCTATCCATTCTGTAAATTTCTGATTTTTTCTAACTTTAAAATACCAATAAACAAATGGTATAAGTGAAAATAAAACGATTTGAATTAAACTACTAATAAGTTTGTTAATTGCTAAACTCATAATCCCTCCTTGATATAATATAAAAATACATTTATATTATGCCCATATATACATATTTAAAACTTGAGAAATGTAAAATATTTTTCATAACACCCTTTTAATATCTCAGCTAACGGATCTTTAGGCAATGGCCTAGAATATGGCAGCCTTACGTAGCTTTAGTTATATCATAATCTGTTAATTTATCCCTAAAATATTCAGTTCCTTCCTCTCCTAGATATACTTCTATATGATTTTTTGACGAAGCAAATTGAATAATATTTTTACCCTTCCAATATGTGGGTATACTCGAAAAAGTTTCTGTACTTTCTCATCAGGTATTTTCATGAGTATTCCACCCCTGCAGTCCTCGCTTTTTATTTCGAGCAATGCAAACACATCATTGAGAGTCTTATAATTTTTTATCTTTTTTTTCTTGATATCAACACTACCGTCTCGACATTATCTTTATTGTCCAAACCAAAGTCAATCTCATTATCTATAAGCGGAAGCTTGAAAACAACCGATTTTATCCAAGTGTCCTTTTCTGTTTTTTCGTCATAAATTTGAATTTCTTCTATCATTTCGTTAAGTAATCTCTTCTTGTCGATATCTGAAAGAACTGTATAAAGGCTATTAAAATTTACAAGAATCTTATAAATATTATCCGAGGTTATTTTTTCTTCAAGAATTGCCTCTTTCCTTTTTCTGCTATCATTTAACTGCATTTCTGCATATTCTAACTGGTCATATATAGCATCAAGTCTAAGATTTAAATCGGTGTATTTTCTATCATAATGTTTATCTTCAAAATTTAAAGAATCTATTTGATTAATTAGTGATGCTTTTGTACCTGTTAATTGCCTAATCTTCGCTAAGTGCTTATTAATAACTTCATCAATTTCTTTTGTGTCTATTTGAATATTGATTTTTTCTTCAATTTTTTTGGCAAAAGTAGGATTACTAACTACTTGAGTAATTATTGTTTCAACTTCTTTTTCAATTAATTCAGCTCTAATTTGTTTATTAAAAGTACATTTATGTCCATTCATCATTTGTCTATGTTTACAACCGTAATAGTAATAATCTTTGTAATGCTCTCCTTCTTTGTTTTTATTACGTTTACGGCTTTTGTTTCCATACAAACCAGCACCACAATATGGGCATTTTATTAGATTTGATAAGATATGAACTCTCTCATCTTTTCCTCTATTTATCTTCTCATACTTTTTAGCTTGAGATTTTCTTTTTTCCTGTACTGTATTCCACAACTCATCATCAATTAAAGCTTCATGATTTCCTTGAGCTATAATATAATGATCAGATTTTTCTAATTTAATTTTACCAGTAGTTTTATCTTTAATTGTTTTTCTTCTTCCATATGCAATTTTCCCATTATATACAGGATTATCCAATATTTGTCTTATTAAACTAGCTGAAAAATATGGATTCTTGCCATTTTGTCTTATAGGTTTATTAATACCTAAAGAAACTAAATACTTAGATACTCCATTGGCTCCCATATCTGAATTAGCATATAAATCAAAAATCATCCTTACTGCTTTAGCTTCATCTTCATTAACAACTAATTCTCCATTATCTAATGAATAGCCAATTGGAGCAAAACCACCATTCCATTTTCCTTCTCTTGCCTTTTGTTTCCTTCCTTCCATAGTTTGAGAAAGTATATTTTCACGTTCCATTTCTGCTACTGCCGATAGAATTGTTATAACAAGCTTTCCAGAATCTTTAGAACTATCTAAACTATCATCAACACAAATCAGATTTACATTATGATTTTCCATGACTTGCAATGACTGCAATACATCCGCTGCATTTCTTCCAAATCTAGATAATTTAAAAACCATTACATAATCAACTTTATCTTTTTCAGCTTCTATATCATTAAGCATAGCTATGAATTCATTTCTACCTGAAATAGATGTTCCTGATTTTCCAGCATCTTTATAGGTTTCTATTATTTCTATACCATAAGCTTTTGCATACTGTTTTATTCTTTCTTCCTGAGCATCAAGTGAGTAACCGTCAATTTGCATAGATGTTGACACTCTTGTATATACATACGCCTTTTTATTTTTCATTTTTCCACCTTTAGTTTGGACATATTTTCACGTTATAGTTATACCTATATTTTACATAAATCATAATATAAAAGTCAATACAATAACCTAATCCGATGAATTAATATTATCCTCATTTTTATTTTTTTCTGAACATCTTGGCGGTACTTCCAATTTTTCAAAATCTAACTGATCTGCATACTTTTCTATTAATTCTTGTAAGAGACGTGCCAACCCATCTAATTCATAAGAACAATCTTTTACGCTATTTTTATTATACAAGGTAAATTGCCTCCTAATTTTGATTTCACCTTGTATATGTCAGAAAAAAGTATTGATTCGTGTTTTTCTCCACACAGACTTTTTTATTGAAAATCTTTTAATGCATATATTCAATAGTTAATTGAAGAAAGGAGTAAAAAATGAAAAAAGATAGGAAAATTCCACTATTAAACGAGTTTTATTGCCGCGGAAGGATTGTAGGAAAAGGAGGTTTTAAGGAAAGAAATCCATACTTAACAATCTTTATTAATGGGAAAAGAGAGCCAAATTATATGAAAGTATACTTTGAATCTATAGATATTCATGATTTTAAAATGAATCAAACTGTTTATATTACAGGTTTTGTGAAAAGCCCTGTCATTCCCTATTTATATGAAGGTAGAAAAGAACAGTATTTTCTTGGTGAAAAAATAGTCTTAGAGAACACTTTGTTATCAGAAGCCTTTGAAATAGAAAATATAGGTTTTTCTTTTAAAAACCCATTTTCACGAGTTTTTCTTAGCGGTTCTATCTTAAGCATCAAAGAGTTCAATAATTGGATTACGATTCAAGTGCGAGACTATAGAGAGCAAGTAATTACACTTCAATACTCTAAAAACATGCGTGTAAATGATGTTTCGCTCGAAATAAATGACTTTGTTTTCGTATCGGCAATACTAGTCTCTGCAAGGAAAAATTATGATGAAATTACAGTTGACTATGAGGATTTAATAGTGGATGATTTAGCTGTGAATTAAAAAATAAAAGCTTGAGGTTAGACAATCTCAAGCTTTTATTTTTACTAGATTTAATTATAATTTTTTAGTCACTCTCTTTGGATCTCATACACAAAGCTATGCCAGTTATTAAAGAATTTTTCATTAAACAAATGGGACAACTTTATGAAGTTTTTAAAGCCTATACTCTCTAAATCAAGCTCTATATCAAAACTTCCATAAACTTCTGCATAGCATCTTATGGTTACTATCATATCGCTTAAAAAGTACTGAAGTGACTCACCTTCTCTTTCTAGTAAAATATCTCTGACGCCATCTACACAATAATAGTGTCCTCCAACATCTAGCCACACTTCTTCACTTAAAATAGATTTTTCTACCGACATAATATTCATGACTACACTTTTAAAAACCTTATCCAACAATTCTTCTTTTTCTAATATCATAATAATTTCCTTTCCTAATATATATAGTTACTTCTTACAGTCTTTATATGTCAGAATTAATATCCAATAACAAACTTGTCGTCATTGAAAATTCTTCCTATTATTATAAGAGATTGCTACTTATCTTTTACACTAACTAAAGAGAGTAATACTTTCTTTAAATTCTACTACTTACACCAATCGAATATCTATCCTTTTTCACAATACATATCACTTCTATCCTCATTTAATGAGGTCATGAAATTGACTTTTTATACTATAAACTAAATTTTCAACTTTCTCTTTTTTATTTTTAGAATAATAAAGATACGGCTCCTTGCATAACAGTCTTTTTATATATCCTAAAATGCGCCCTTTGTTTTTATCTTTTAAAAAAACTTCACTAACAATTTCTAACAAATCATCTGAATCAAAAAGTATTTGATAACCTAATTGCCTTTCTTGAATTAGGATATCGCTAATCATTAAGCTTCCCCACTCTTTTCCTCTTCGATCCTTTTCCCTATATTTTTTAACGGCTTTCACAAGAAGGTCTCTACACATTAATTTTTGCTTTTCATATGGCTTAAAAAGATTTTTTTCTAAATATAAGAATAATTTTTGACGAAACACTTCTTCATTTAAATTAAAAAGATTTGTTTCTTCAAAAAAATCTTTAAACTTATCTGTTTTTTTTATTGTATGCTCATATCTATAAATACTCCCATTTAGTATCTCTCCATTTTCATCAACGATGACGATTTCTTTATTTTTATGCTTCTTTTTTGTTTCTTTTAATTTATCATAAAATGTAATTTTATGTCGTTGATTTTGTGCTGTTATTGTTTTGGATTCATAGCCGTCTTTCTCTTTATGGTTTTCAATATCTATGCAAATTTTCATATACGGGATAAATCTAACCAGAGTACGTAATGGGTCTTCAAAATCTTTAGTATTACCTGTCGTTAAATAATTGTAGTTAATTTCACAATAGTTAAAAATGACATTTGATATGTCTATCTCAATTTTATAATCTTCGTATAATATATTTTTAATTTCCACAACCACATCTTTTAATTCTTCTAAAGAAAAATTTTCTATATTTTGTCCTAGAATGTCCGTTGGCGAAAAATCTATTCTTGCATATAAGCCACAATCTATGTTGCAACAATTCTCTCTTCTTATCTCCAATCGCCCAATTCCTCCCCTTTCAATTCGAATGGATTTCAGTTCTTTTCTATAATAACTAAATTTCGTTATTCCATATGAGTTCTGATATAAGCTTATTAAGTGATTAATCTCATACTCGGTAACTCTTACATTCTTAAATTTCACTCTATCAAAGCCAATGCGTTGAAATTTCTCATATCTTACTAAGATGTTTTTTTCTATTTTCATAATTCCCCCATATAAAAGAAAGTTTTTAATCTATCTCTTATATGTCAGAAAATTTAATATTTTTATTTTCTACACAGGATTTCCAATAAATAAAATCTGTTTATACGGTCCATTTATGGACGTATAAACAGATTTAGGGTATTTACCAAGGATAAGTTTTTAAACTCTTTTGTTATTAAGAACCTTTTCTGACAAATTATAAATAGAAGATTGATGGTATGGAGAAAATAAAAAAGATAAGTGATCAAAAATGAGGAAACAAAGAGAGGAAGTCGCAAAATATGAAGTAAGAAAAAAATAAAAAAGATTTATAGAGCAAAAATTTTAAGTATGTAAAAAAATGTATAGTGTAGGAATTCACTTACAAAAGCATTAAATAGCAAGCCAAGCTATCAATCTAAAAATGTGTACTTTAGAGCAAGCCAAGCTCTTTAAAAAATGTGTTTTGTCTTAGATTGGACAACTTAGAAGCTTCTACGGACTCGGTAGTATAAAAAGCTTAGTCTTAACAATTAGAGTAACAAATAAGGCTCTAGAATCGTTTTTAAGAGCTTTAATTTTAAAAAGATAGTTATATATTTGAAAGGAGCATTCTATGTCTTTTAATATCACAAACAAAGCTTTTAACAAAGAATTTGGAATAATAGATGAAGAAAAGAAAAAAACTAAAAAATGGGATAAAAGAAAGCAAAAAAACATTTTAAAAAATCAGATTTATGATAGATTAACAAGAATGTTAAATGATGGTATGAGTACATCAAGAAATGACGATAAAAATGATTTATCAACTACAACAATAAATAAAATTTATAGCGTTACAACTTATAAGACATACAAAAAACAATGTTATAAATTTGCAGAATTTTTGAAAGAAAATTATCCTGAAATAAAGAAAATGCAACAAGTTAAAACAGAACACGTAAATGAATATCTGAAAAACTTAACAAATCAAGACTTATCTGCTTACTCAATTAGCACATCTAAATCAGCTATAGCAAAGGTTTTAAGAACATCATCTACAAACTTTATAGCGACAGCTCCAAGGACAAGAAAATCAATTAAAAGAAGTCGATATGAAGCTAAAAGAGATAAACACATATCAGAAGAGCTAGAAAGAAAATTTTCTAAAATAACAAGCTCTACAGGATTAAGAAAAAAAGAAATGGAAGCTGTAAGAGGGGTTGATTTAAAAGAAATCAACGGAAAATATTATGTAAAAGTTAGACAAGGAAAAGGTGGAAAAAAACGCTTAGCTTTAATCATGGGCAAAGATAAAGAAGAAACAGATGAAATAATAAATATTTTTAAAGAAGCTGGAGAGCTTAAAATAGCACCAAAATTACCTTCTCATTATGACAACCACCACTACAGAGCAGTATACGCCAAGAGAATTTATAATCATTATGCAAGACCAATAGATGAAATACCTGGTGGTTTAATTTCAGAAGGAGGAGAAAGATACATCATGAGAAATGATAGAGCTGGAGAAATATTAGATCGAAAAGCTATGTTAATAACCAGCAAATACTTAGGACATAATCGTATTGATGTAATCGCTCAATCTTATCTGTACTAAAATAAATAGATGTAGATATAAAATCTAGGTTTGGAGAAATTGATTTAAAGCTAGTTATTTTCTTATGATATACAACATCCACTGAATAAATTTTAAAAAATTGAAACTGAAATAAAGATCTTACATCATGAAGTATAAAAATGTAAAAAAACTGAATAAAACCAATTTACAGAGAAGTATTATATCGAACTTTCTATTTATAAAATAGCTACTAATGAAATTTTAGAAATCTATAAAATATTACCAAACATAAAAGAAATATTAATCAGACTCGATAAGTTGCAATAAAAAAGAATACCCTTATGCAAGAGCATTCTTTGAATAAAGAAGAATTTTCTGACCTTTTTCAGTATAGGAAAAACTATGAAAATCACTTATGGGAAGGAAGTGGAGAGATAAAATGCTATAAGCAGATAAACTTATATCTTTTTAAGATTATTTACAAAATTTTACTCTAAGCTTATTATATTACTTAAGGAGATCCTACTAGATGACCTACGAACATTGTTATAGGAAGTAATAAAATCAAAAGGATATTTAATGCCATAAACAACTTATCCTTTTCCTTTACCCCATATACTAAACCTATTAGTCCAATAATTGGCAGAAAAACATTAATGTGAAATTTATAATAATCTTTATGAATTTCATGAGCATCTATATAATTACTTGATTTGATTTTTATTTCACATCCACCATTAAATTTACAAACAACTTCATAAATACCATCACTGGAAAAATTTAATGGATATTCAACATTTTCATCATGATTTATAACTCCAATATATGCCAATTTATCCATTATTATCCACCATAAAATTTACTACTATATCTTTTAAGAGACATTTTAAAAATAAAGAAGGTTAACAAAAACAAAAATGTTCTTGATAGTAGTAGTTTTATATAATCATGTTGTAGTAAACTTAAAACTTTTATAGTCATCGGAAATGTAATATATCCACTATTAACTACTAAAAGTACCATTAATAAAATGTAATAGTTTATATAAGTAAACAAATCCTTTTTTAATAGTAATAAAATAGATAGAACTATATAACTTGCAGATAGAATTTCTAAAATTGTTAATACATTAAACTTAATACTAATTAAATACACTTCACCTGTTATAAAATAATTAATTCCTTGAAAAAAAATTTGTCCCAAAATATAAAATATTAATTCAGTCCCCAAAATAATATAAAATATCTTTCTAATATTCTTTTTCTCGTTAATTGAATATATTACCATATAGTCTTTCTGTATACATATAAACTTTTCATTTATTACATTTAATACAAAAATAGGCACCAAGAATATTAAAAATACTTGATGAGTCAAAAGACGAAATAAGGAGTTACTCTAGCACTTTTATTGTTTTTTATTACTTCCATTGCATATTCTTCTCCATCTAGTTCATCTAATTCTTTAGTTGCTACTGCCATTTTCTCAGTTTAATATAGATCCTTGCCTAGCTTATCAAAATCGCTGAAGTTATTTATAAGGCTATAGCAATGCAAGTTGAAACTTAGGCTTACTAAATCTGCCATTGTATTAGGTTCTTCTGTAAAGGTCGCAGCACAAAACTTTTCTATTTCCCTTGGACTGAACCCATCAAATCTTTTCATTAAATAGTTTAGTTCATCTATATTTACATTTTTATCAGCCAGTATATTTGAAAATCTTTCATCCCTACTGCCTTCTATATAACAGTTTGACCTTGTACTCATTTCTATTCCTAATTCATTGCATACCTCTTGTAGTTTATCTTCCTCCATTGGAATCCATATGGTTTTTCTTTTATCATCATCCCTTGATTTTTTAATAGTTATATTCAATCTTTTTCCTCCATTCTATTTATTAATTAAAAATAACTCTGTCCCGTATCTATTGATTAAGGCAGAGTTAATTATTGATTTAAATATATAGTCATCTATTAATTCCCTATCTGCTAGCTCATTGATTCTTATACACTCCTTTCCAGTTGATAGGGTCTTTGCAGTTTGGTATAAGGCATAGCCATTGGTATCTATATCCCGAAGACATATTTGTTTTAAGCCAAACTTAACATTTAAAATATGATTTTCAGAAACCTTCCATAGATTTTCATCGGCAGTAAGTAAAAATAGGATAGCAATAAATCTTGGGGATATATCATGAATATCTAGATCTTGGTTTCGAAGAAAATTATAGAATCTTTCTTTGTGGTTATGATTTAAAAAGATTTCCCCCTTGAAATTATTTGCTAGACTTTCTAATCTTTCCTTTAAATAATAATTATTTATCTTTCCAAAGCACTCTCTGACTAGATCCTTATATCTACATCTATCCACATTGATTTTGAAGTTTGAACCAATGTGTCCACACTCCTTACAATCATCATCAACATTAATCACACCAATCTTGCAATCTCCATCACCCCCTTGGCAATTAAAATAATTATTGATGATTATTCCATTTCCTCTTGGCTGGAAATTTGGAACCATAACCATCAATTGCTCTATTCCTTCCAAGGATGTACCATACATAAATAATTTTGACATTGTTCCCAATCCTTTCTTTCTATTTTTAAGCATAAAAAAATGACGAAGTTTATTGGTCTTTAGTTGACCTAAACTTCGCCACCATATTCTCGATATTTAATCTTGATTTATATACAAATAGATGTATTAGAATATCAGATATTCTAATACATCTATTTGCTACATTTCAAATTCCTTTAAATATTATTTCTTCATTAATTAGTTGCACATATACCTACTATATCAATAAATTTTGAGTTATCATTGACTATATTAGTTGCTATTATCAGAATAGTCGTCGATAACTATATTTTCGTGCAAATATGCAAATAAGTAAAATGATAGTTATGTTATATCATAATAATTGAAAATAATAGAATGCATTTTTCAATGTAATAAGATTAAGCGTTCTCTTAAAGTTAGAGAACGCTTAATTATTTTTAATTTATTGAAATAATTTGTAACTATTGAAAACAGACAAAAATTGTTCATTGGATAATTTATCAAGATCAGTAACATTCGCATGCTTCAGCACCTGTCTTAATTGATTTTTAGTAAAAAGAACATGATATTCCCTGTTTACCCATTTATAAACGAAAAATCTATACTTTTTGTAGTCCTTCTTTAAAATAAATGGTTTATGCCTTTCAAGTACAATCAATACAGAATCTACATTAGGCTTAGGGTGAAAATATGCTCGTGGCACTTTTTTAAGAATTTTTATATCCATTTCCACCATTAACAGCAAACCTAAAGCTCGTTGGGTATTTTGCAACCTTTTAGCAAATCCCCTCTCTACAATAAGGTAGCTATATTTCGCTTGACTATCAAAAGCAATCTTTTTTACAATATCAGTACTAATATTGTAGGGAATATTACCAAATATTTTATAGTCTGTATTTTTAGGAAAGCTAAACTTCAAAATATCCTCATGAATAACTTTTATATTCTGAAAAGGTTCAACTGCTTTTTTCGTGGCATGACATAAACCTTCATCAATCTCTATAGCATTCACCCGTTGACTCATTTCCACAAGTTCCTTGGTAAAATGTCCTTTTCCTGACCCAATTTCTATTATTTTATCTTGTTTATTGATATTCGTATATTTTAATATTTCCTTTACATGCTTTTTAGATGTAATGAAATTTTGCGTATTTTTCGGGTTTTTCTGTTTCATTATAACCTTCTCCTTGCCGGTTATAATGAACTAATCTTAAGAGCTCATTATAACCAATTATTTTTGGTTTAGTTGATAATGAAATCTCTCAATAACAAATATAGAAAACATACCCATACCTTTACCTCCTTTAATTTTTTTCATTATAAATGAGATAAAGTAATATCTACTACTGCAATACATGTACACATATTTAACTCCTCCTTATGCAACTGATTATATCACTTTTAATTTCTCTATTCAATAAAGTTCTGTGCTAATCTACCTCACCCTATGGATTTTTAATCCCGAAACATCAAATGTCATCTGTCAAATGCCCTATTTAAAAGGGTCAAAAAACGGTATTTTTTAGCCTGTTTTTGACCCGATTTTCGTACTCAAACCACTACATGTTGTGGTTGACTCCTATTATTCCTTGTCCAAACCACAATACGTCATCAGAATTGCTGCTTCAACGTGTGTCGAGTTGCCTTGATAGCTATCAAAACTGCATTCTCAACCCCTAAGGTTATGGGGAACATATCCACGCTCGTAGATGGAAACATATCAAAGATTGGCTCTCGTTTGTAGGAACATATCGACTGTAATTATTTCATTTTCAAGCCTTTATCGATAGCTTCCTGAATAATCTTATGACAACAAACTCCCAACGGATTGTTTTCTTTACAATTAGAATTTTTCATTGCCCCAGTGATGGCATTTACTTCTTTTACGGATTTCGCGCCATGCTTTACAACTGCTTCAATTACCTGATTTTCTGTGACTTCGCTACAATAACAAGCATACTTAGGATCTGCATCTTTCTTAAACCAGATAGGAACTCTAACTTGGTCTTTCAAGAATTTTATTTCATTATCTAAGTTATAGTAAACAACGTCGCAGTCCTCGTTCATGCAAATCTTATATTGATCTCCGTTAACAGCATTACGATAATCATCTACCACTAGATGTTCAACAGTTACTTTACTAACGGAAATCCCTTCATTATTACATACAGGACAATTGTCTTTAATTTGATCCGGCTTTTCTGTTTTGCATCCACAACAACATTCATTATTAATCTTCATATTCTTAGCCTCCATATTTTCATTATAATTTCTTTTTTAAACTAGGTAAAACCAATTTCATATACTTGTCATTTATTAATAGCGTCAAACATTTTAGCTGGTGTTAATTTACTTAGCTCCCTGTTGTCAGCCAACGCACGTGTAGCTTTTTTGTGTATAAACACATCAGCGTCATGTTACCCATTGCTCGGCATTCTTCTAATGAACCCAAATACATGGAATGGCAACCCTTTTTTAGACAATTTATAACCGAACATTATCAAGCTTGAAAGTTTCTTTAGATTATAAAATATATTCTCAGACAATCAAGGGTAAAGGCTTCGCCCAAATTTCATTGAAATTTGCCCTTGACAGTCTGTTCATATATTTTATTTAATTTATGAAACTTCCAGAGCTTTTTATTCTGCTTTTCTATATTCTACTGGTGTTTTATATCCTAAAGATCCATGAATTCTTAGGTTATTATACCAATATACGTATTCTGCTAATTTTAGATTAAGTTCTTGGAAATTAGTAAAGTTCTCCTGATATATGAATTCTGTCTTCATTACTTTATTGACTGCTTCGCTTACTGCGTTATCATATGGGCTTCCTTTTTTACTTAGCGATCTTTTTATCCCAAATACCTTTAATATTTCTTCTATTTTTATATTTTTAAATTCTCTTTCTCTGTCTGTGTGAAATATTTTTATACGATTTAGTGGCTGCCTTATTGAGTAAAATGCTTCTGCTACTAGATTTGCATCTTTGTTTTTACCTGATGAGTATCCTATTATTTCACGGCTGTTTAAGTCTATTATTAAACATATATAATTCCATGTTTTTCCTACTCTTACATATGTTAGGTCGCTTACTATTGCTTCTAAATAGTCTCTATTGTCAAATTATCTATTTAAAAGGTTAGGGATGTCTTCTTCGTTGCATTTGGATCTTATTACTTTATATTGTGCTACTGTATAGTTTGAGACTAGGCCATTTTTCTTCATTATTCGGCCTATTTTTCTTCTCGATATTTTATATTCAATTTTCCCTAGTTCTTTTTTTATTTTGCGTGTTCCATAGTTGTTTCTACTTCTTCTGAATATTTCTTTTATTTCTTCTATTAGTTTTTCATCTTCATCTAATTTCACATCTTTTTCTTTGTTCAAATGATAATAGACTAAACTTCTTGTGACCCCAAGTAGTCTACACATTGCACTAATGCTATATTTATCTCGGTTCGAGATAATGAGGTCTATTTTTTGCCTAACAGTAGTGCAGCTAGCTTTAAAATATCATTCTCCATTTCAACCT
Organism: Urinicoccus massiliensis; assembly: GCF_900120405.1. GTDB lineage: Bacteria > Bacillota > Clostridia > Tissierellales > Peptoniphilaceae > Urinicoccus > Urinicoccus massiliensis. The sequence continues at coordinate 134,203 of NZ_LT635493.1, forward strand.
GTTTCAATTTTTTACGAAGTCTGATTATCTCTTTTTGTTTCGCATCCACATTATCAAAATGGTTACTCTAAGCAGCACACCAACTATTTATTTTTTGAGTTTTAAACTTTGGTAGAAGTCTTGAACTCTTTATATTTACATAACTATTTGCCTCTATCACTATTATGACACGAAACCCTGCACAATGATCTAAAATTTTCAATTCTAACAAGTCTTTTTCAGTATTTTTAACTTCATAAAAACCTCTTTGGCATTAATGCCTAATTCTTCTTTAGTTGTTAAAATTTTTTATTTTACCATCATCGTTCCCCTGATTTTCAATTAATCTTCTTAGGTTATATAAGAAGTACATATCTTTTTAATCTTAAAGTTTTTAAGTCTTAATTTTAAAATTTTCAATCTTAGATATTATTTAAATCATTCCAAAATGCTCTAAAGCATCTTCGATTGCTTTTTCTTTTTCTTCTGGGCAATTTGGCACTCTTTGATTTTCTTTCTTACTAAAATTATAATTTTCTCTCTCTATTAGACCATGTTTCCTTTTTATTTGTGCAATATATAGGCTTGAAACTTTTAGTCCGTATTTATCTAACACATACTTTTTAATTTCTCCATAAGTTGCGTCTTTTGAAAAGTCAATTTCAGATAATTCATCTTCCCCTATTTCTATATCTAAATGATATTCTATATTTAGTTTGGACAACAGAGCTACCGTCTCCACATGCATTGTCTATGGAAAGATATTTATAAAATAAAGTTGACCTTTACCCACAAAGCAAACCTTTACATTTAGATCCGTTCGAACGGGCCGCAGAAAATGTGAAAACCCCGCCCCGGGAACGACTCCGGGGCGGACTGCTTTATGCCTTAAAATGCTTAAATCCCTTGAAATCAAGGTTTTTCGGCAATGAAAAAGGAAGCATATTATTCTATCAAAATATGCTTCCTTATTTGGTGGAGATGGCGAGAGTCGAACTCGCGTCCGAGAAGTCTTCCTAAAGGCTTTCTCCAAGCTCAGTCCATGGTTGTTTAGGTCACCCGACCGGTCTCATGAACAAAACCGGGCAGGTCTAGTCCCATAAATACCCCCTCTGCTATGGAACCTTACAGAGCTTCGTGTCCCACTAAATGAACGGCTGGTTAACCTGTGGGAAGGCTAAGGGCCGCAGCTGACTTATTTTATGCAGCTAGTGCGAAATTATTTTCGTCGTTTATTGTTTGTGATCCGTTTTACGCCGAGAATCAATGGCGGCTTGCTTACCTGAATTCCAAATCCCCGTCGAAGCCAATTTCATCCCCTTGTTTGGAAAGTTTATTATACACCATCCAAGGAAAACTTGCAATTGACCTAGCGAGCAAATCGTTTCAAGGCCAAAACTTTGTCCAGTCCTCGATAGATCAAGTAGCCTATCAGGGCTCCTAAAAGATTTAAGATGAGATCGTCAATGTCCACGCTCCGGTTGACAAAAAGTTGTAGGACTTCAATAGACAGGGTCGTTCCCAGGATAAGGCCCAAAAAAGACTTAAAGCTCCTAAAACGCTTAAATAAAAGCAAAAGACCAAAGGCATAGGGGATAAAGAGCAGGATATTCCCCCAAAGATTTAAAAAAGATGCCAGGCCCCCTGAATAGCGCTGGAAGTTGAAAATAGTATAAAAGGGCTTTAAGTTAATCCCCTGGCCGGTTTGAATCCGGGCCAGGGCTGTGTTAACCAGCCCCCCTTGTTCCCCACCAACAGCAATCCCCTGGCTTTCCAGGCTGGTACCGGGAGTCAAGACGCTTACCAGGCAGGTCATGACATAGGCGGCAAAAAGATACAGGGCCAACTCTCTTTGAAAGAAGCTCTTTTTTTTAAGGGATCCAAAAACCTGGGTCCGAATCAAGGCAAAGGCAAAAAAGGTCAGGATAAAGGTGGGTAAAAGCCGGGTTAAGATAAAATAAGTCATCGTTTTTCAACCAGGCCCTGGAGTTCGCCTAAGTCTCGAATGGACTCAAACTTATCAAAGCGCCCCTTGTCCCAAAGGTCCTTGGATTCATGGTCATAGACGGCCACAACACGGATTCCCACCCCTTGAGCTGTTTCAAGAGCATAGGGAGCATCGTCTACAAAGAGGATTTCTTCAGGTTCTCTTCCCAATCTTTCTGCCAAGACATGGTAGAAGGCCTCGTCCTTTTTGGCTAAATCCACCATATCACAGGTTTGAACCAGCTTGAAAAAATGGTCCAGGCCTCTTTTTTCCAAAACCTGGCCTAAATAGTCTGACGAGGTTGCCGAAGCCAGGGCCAAATCGTAGCCTTGGTCCCGACAAAAGGCCAGGGTCTCATCTACATAGGGCTTCTTGTCCACATGGTGGAGGTAGTTGTCGATAATGATATGGCCTATATCGTCTAAGAGGTCCTGGGGGCTCTCTTCAAAATGGTAGATTTCATTAAGTTTTTCCATGCCCTTGACAAAACCTGTGGTCACCACCATTTGTTCCAGATCCTCTGTCAAGATGACTCCCTTGCTCTTTAAGTAGTCTCCCATTAAGGAATGCCACATGCCCATGGAATCCATTAGGGTGCCGTCAAAATCAAATACAATTGTCTTTATCATTCCCTATTCCTTTCTTTTCTTCCTTACCTGGGAGTTTCCGTCTTTCCTAGTTCTTAAAGGCTGTAATGGGAGCTGGGATAAAGCCGCCCCGGTTAACCATCTTTTCGCAAGATCCTTGGTGGACTGGTAAAATTGGAGCATAGCCCAAAAGGCCACCAAAGTTTGCCACATCACCCAGGCCCTTACCCACAACGGGAATCAAACGAACTGCTGTGGTCTTGTGGTTTATCATCCCAATAGCTGCTTCATCGGCAATAATTCCTGACAGGGTGGCTGCTGTGGTGTCCCCTGGCAGGGCAATCATATCCAGCCCCACAGAGCAAACTGAAGTCATGGCTTCCAACTTGTCAAAAGTCAGGATTCCATCCTTGGCTGCAGCAATCATTCCCTCATCTTCCGATACGGGGATAAAGGCTCCTGAAAGCCCCCCTACATGAGAAGATGCCATGATACCACCCTTTTTCACTGCATCATTTAACATGGCCAAGGCTGCTGTGGTTCCATGAAAGCCCACAGAGGTCAGACCAATTTCTTCCAAAATCCGGGCCACAGAATCTCCAATGGCGGGAGTCGGCGCCAGAGAAAGGTCAATGCTCCCAAAGGCAATTTCCAAACTCTTGGCCACTTCCATCCCAATTAATTGACCTATCCGGGTCATCTTAAAGGCCGTCTTTTTAATACACTCACTGACCTCTTCAAAGGATTCCCCTTGGACCTTTTCCAGGGCCGACTTGACAACCCCGGGTCCGCTCACTCCCACATGGATGCAGGCATCTCCCAGGCCTGGTCCATGGTAGGCCCCGGCCATAAAGGGATTGTCTTCTACTCCGTTGCAAAAGACCACCAACTTGGCACAGGCAATGGAGTCTTGGTCTTTGGTCTTTTCCGCTGCCTCTTTAATCACTTCCCCCATCTTCTTTACCGCATCCATATTGATGCCTGTTTTAGAAGAAGCCAAATTCACCGAGGAGCAAACCTTGTTGGTTTCTGCCAGGGCTTGGGGAATGGAGTCGATGAAGGTCCGGTCTGTTTGGGTCATGGCCGATTGAACCAGGGCCGAATAGCCCCCAACAAAGTCAATGCCACTTTCTTGGGCCACCCGGTCCAGGGTCTTGGCAAAGTCCACACACTGGTCCTGGTTGCTTTGGGCCACCACAAGACTCATAGGTGTCACGCTAAGGCGTTTGTTGATAATAGAAATCCCATACTTCCGGCTGACCTTTTCTGCATGGTCCACCAGGTGGGCACAATAGCCCATCATCTTGTCATAGATCTTCCCTTGGCTAATTTTGGCATCTCCATCAATGCAATCTAGGAGAGAAATTCCCATGGTTACAGTTCGAATATCCAGCTTTTCTTGGTCCAGCATCCGGATGGTTTCAAGTATATTGGATTGGTTCATGCTTGCCTCCTAAATTTGGTGCATGGCGGTAAAGATGTCTTCGTGTTGGACGCGAATTTTTAAGCCCATCTTTTCCCCCAAGGCGTCAAAGCCTGTCAAGACTTCGTCAAAATCCACCCTACATTGACTTAGGTCCACCAACATAATCATGGTAAAATAATCGTCCATAAGGGTTTGGTTGATATCGATGATGTTTAAATGATAGTCTGCCAATAGGCCTGTTGCCGCATGGACAATTCCAATTTGATCTTTTCCTACCACTGTAATGACTGCCTTCATACTTCCTCCTTCTTTTATCCTTGAAATTTATGTATAAAAAAAGCTTCGGAAAACCGAAGCTTTGCATCCTATCTCTTGGAAAATTGGGGCGCTTTTCTTGCCTTTTTTAAACCGTATTTCTTACGTTCCTTCATACGAGGGTCACGAGTTAAGAAGCCGGCTTTTTTAAGGGCAGGACGAAGTTCTCCATCCATTTCCACTAAAGCGCGAGATAAACCTTGACGAATCGCTCCAGCTTGGCCTGTGAATCCACCACCAACAACTTTAACAATTACATCAAGACTTCCTTCTAAATCAGTTACTTCCAATGGAGCCTTTGCAACCATCTTTAGCGTTTCTAAATCTAGATATTCATCAATGTCTTTTTTATTAATCGTAAACTTTCCAGAGCCTTGAGTTATGCGAACTTGAGCAATGGAAGTTTTGCGACGACCTGTTCCTCTATATTGTTCTGCCATGAGCTACTCCTCCCTTAAAATTCATAAGTTTCAGGTGTTTGAGCTTCATGCATATGCTCACTTCCTGCATAAACTTTTAACTTACGAAGCATTCGACGACCAAGACTGTTTTTAGGCATCATCCCTTTTACAGCGTATTGTACAATACGTTCAGGATGTTTTTCTAAAATTTCTTTATAGGATACTTCACGACGTCCTCCTGGATATCCAGTATGGTAAACGTGTTGTTTTTGTTCCCATTTCTTTCCAGTTAAGCGAATTTTATCGGCATTGATAACAATCACATAATCACCAGTGTCCACATTTGGTGTATAGATTGGTTTTTTCTTTCCTCTTAGGATACTTGCTACTTCAGATGCGAGACGGCCAAGTACTTTGTCTTCAGCATCGATTACGTACCACTTACGTTCAACTTCTTTTTCTTTTGCAAGATAGCTTTTCATGTTGGCCTCCTTCAATTTTAGTGTTATAAATATTTCCGGGGCTTTAAAACACTAACAGATATTTTAAACAATATTCTTGTAAATGTCAAGGCTTCCCAAGAAAATTTATTTCCTGATTAAAGAAATTTTCTCCGGATATATATAGTCTAAGGAGAAAGGAGAGCCTATGAATTATTCCTATGAAGATTTTATCCCCCAATGCCCTGGAGGACCCATTCTTGACTACAAACTTTTCCACCAAACCCGTCCCCTCCAGCTCAGTCCTGAAATGACTGAAGCCATCGAATACCTCCTTTGGTATGTCCCAAATATCAATAGCCTCCAGTCTAAAACAAACCCCTACATAGAAAAGGCTGTTTTTGACGACTATATCTTTGAGCAAATGCTAAAACAAATGAAGATGGGACCCAGGGATGTCTATATTGGCCAGAAGATTCCTGAGGAAATGGTGGCCTACTACAAGGGCAAAATCAACCCCTCCTGTCAGAAAATGCTCCTGACCCAAGGAGATAATGAAACCAAAACTGCCGCCATGCTCCGGCACATCCGCAATGCCATCGCCCACGGAATTTTTAATGTCATTGGGGATGTCTTAATTTGTTTTGACTTTTCCACCATGAATGCCGCCAGTAGTAACAACTCCTGTACGGCCATTATCAAGATCCGTCCTGCCGGTCTTTTAAAGGCCCTGGAACAGATGGAAAAAGAATATGCCCATGCTCAAATCGCCGCCATGAGTTTCAAAAAGGCTGGCTACAAGGTCACCTTCCATGAAAAAACGGCCTTTGACTTTACCGCTCAAAAGGGCAAGCGGGTTTATTCTGTTGAATTAAAGACCCTGCCTGATGGAGTTACTCTGACAGAAAATGCCAGAAATCGGATTATCCACCGGCTCGAGGGAGCTCCCAACAAGGTCTTACTTACGGATAAGGGCAATCTCAGTCCAGAAGACCGGGCCATTTTAAAGAAGGAACATATCCAAATCATGTCCCCCCAAGTCATGGAGCAACTCTTTATGGGCCATGACGTCTTGGCATAAAAAAGCTTGTTCGCATCTCTACGAACAAGCTTTTTCTTACTTTCGAGTGGATAGACGGTAGGAAAAGACATTGGCCCGGATGTAGGAATTTTCTTCCAGGGTCCTGTAAAGAGGCAGGCTCACCAGGCTACAAATCACGAGTTCTGATAAAAATACAGAAAGGGTTGTGGGAATAAAGACAGCCATGCCTTCCAGGTAGGCCACTTCTAGGCCGATAATAAAGGAGAAAAAGGCTGGCATCGTGCTGGCTAAAATCCGGTTGTTGATCTTACTCATGGCGTAGAGGGAAACCAAGGTGTGGAGGGTTCCCACTACAATGTCTATGACCCCAAAGGGGCTGGCCAGGTTGGCAATGGCACATCCCAAGACCACTCCGGGCATATAGAGGGGATTGTACCAAATTAAAAGGTTCAGGACTTCTGAAACCCGAAACTGGATAATCCCATAGCTAACGCTGGCAAATATATAGGTTAGGGCCATGTAGGCCGCTGCGATAATGGCATTTTTTATAATGATGTCTGTTGTATTATTTTTCATCTTCTGAGTCCTCCCGGTCTTTAATGTATCCTTGTTCATGGGCTAGTCTAGATGCAGTGGCTGCTGCCAAGGCGGCCACTAGGTCGTCTGTAAAGGTAGTAACTTCCCTGCCCTTTCTTTCATCGAGTTCTTTGATGATGCCAATTTTTTTCTTGTCCAAGTAGCCAAAATTGGTCAGGCCAATGGACCCGTAAACATTGACAATGGATAGGGGCAGGATTTCATCAATCCCATAAAGTCCCTCATCGTTGGCAATAATGCTTTGGAGGGGCTCTTTAAACAGGTTCTTTTCGGCCATTTCGTCAATGGATAGGCCGGTTAAAACGGCATGGATAATCTCCCTCTTGTGCATGACCTTGCTTAAGTGGCTGAGACATTTTTCCATGGTTAGGTCTTCTTGGTAGTCTTTTTGTAAAAGGTAGGTGATTTCTGCAATAGCTTCTAATTCAACGCCTTTTTCCTTGAGTCTTTCTACTGTTAATTGGTAGAGTTCTTCCATATCGTAATTATACATTGGTAAGCTCCTTTGCTTTAGGCTTGTGCCTCTTGGGTCCGGGGGTTGCTTTTCTTTCTTCTTTTTCTGTGGATCCAATAGAGTCCCTGGGAAATGGAAAATAAAACCGGTCCAAAGAAAATGCCCACGATAGCAGTCACCAGGTCCATGGGAATCCGACACATCTTAAGAATGGTTAAATAGGGCATGGTAACCAGGGTGTAGGGTAGGTTTCGCAGGCTTTGGGCCGGCTCCATGGCAAAATTTTGCCCCTCCAGGCCGGAATAGGCCAGGACCAGGCAGGCCCCTCCCAAAAGGACCAGGGCCAGACTGGAGGTGAAAATATCCACCAGGCCCCGGGTCCACAAGAGACGGCCCAAGACTTGGTACAGGGCCAGGACCAAAAGGCCAATTAAAATTTTTCCGGCAAAGGTCCCAAAGAGGAAGCGAAGAAAAATTTCATTGTCCTTGGTAAACCAGATGAGAAGAAAAAATAAAAGGCTCAATATCCCCTGGTAGATCAGGCTAAAAACATTATTCTTAATCATTCTGCCTCCTCAGTGCTTTGTCTGTGGTAGGTCAAGAAGGGGTCCATTCCATCTGTATAACGGATTTGGCCATCCTTCATAACCCAGTAGGCTTCTACCCCGTCCAGACTGTCCACAAACTTCCGCCCTTCTTCATAGGGCATTAAAAAGACCGTCGTGGACAAAAAGTCGGCGTAGCCAGAATCCTTGGTAACAATGGTTACGGCCCGGAAGTAGTCCCCCGGCATCAGGGTCTTGGGATCAATTAAATGGTGGTATCTCTTTCCATTGACAATGTAATAGCGTTGGTAGTCTCCGGAAGTAACCACTGAGGCGTCGTTGATTTTAATGGTGTCCAGGACATTGGACCCCTGGGTGTCTTCCGATAAGACATCGGGGTTTTGGATGCCAATGACAAAGGTCTTCCGATCTTTTTCTAGAGGCTGTCCCACTAGGCGGACATTGCCGCCGGCGCTAATAAGGGCACTGTCCATCTTTAATTCTTTTTGAAGGTACTGTCCCATTTTTTCTGTTGCATAGCCCTTGGCTACCGCTCCCAGGTCCAGGGCCATTTTGGGGTCCTTCAAATAAACCGTCTTTTTCTCTTTATCTAAGACAACATTATCAATATCGGTATGCTTGGCCGCTTCTTTTAATTGGTCCATAGGGGGAAGTTTGGCTTGGCTGTGTTCCTTGTGGGGGTCTTGGTCTTGGAAGTCCGCTCCTGCTTCGAAGCCTTCCCGGTAGTCGCTCCAAATCTTTAAGACAGACCCCATGGCAATGTTGACTTCCTTGGACTTAGTATGGTAGCGGTCAATGGATTCTTCAATGAGGTTAAAGAGGTCGTCATCTACCTTTACAGGATTCTTTCCCGCCTGGTCGTTAACGGTTTTTAAATTATCCATACCGGGATAATTGTGGTAGCCATCATAGAGCTTGTGGTAGTATAAGAACTTGTCATGAATTTTTTCAGAAAGCTCCTGGGCCTCTTCCTGGCTCTTGGCCGGAATATTCAGGCTGGTTACTGTGTCAAACAAGTCGTAATATTGGGCTGTATACATATCTTTTTTTGTCGGCTGACAGGCCACAAGACAGGCCAAGCAGGCTGCTAAAAGGATGATTTTTTTCATACTAGTCCTCCTTATAAATCCGATAGGTCTTAATGCTGGATAGACGGTGGCGCATCCAAGCCAACCAGCGTTTCAAAGACCGGTCCTTCTTATACCATTCCGTAAAGCTATAGCCCTTTTTCAAGGTTTCCAGGGCCAGGGGTCTTAGGGAATCTGGTACGTATTTTTTCAAAACATAGGGGTCTACATAGAGCCAGAGGCCAGAGTCTTTGTGGTAGTGACAGGCCTCCTCCTTGTGCCCCAAAAGGTCCTCAATTAAATAAGTGATAAAATTACAGCCCCCGGCCGTCATACAATAGGAAGACCGGCCCTGGCGGATGTTGATTTCAAAAACCTTGTAGATCCCATCTCTGGGGTCTTTTTTCAGGTCAAAATTGGCAAAGCCCCGGTAGTCAATAGCCTCCAAAAAGTCCTTGTAGACCGGGTAGACTTCTTGCCCGTCCATGGTAACCAGGGCATGGTAGTTGCCGATTTCTGCCGGCAAGACCGCGTCCAAAAGACATTGGGCAAAACACATCATGGTTACCCGACCCTTGGTGTTAACATAGGCATTTAAAACCGCCATCTGGCTGGAATCTCCAGGAATAAAGTCCTGGGCAATCATCTGGCCTTGGTAGCCGGCCCGGTAGATTTTTTCCAAGGTTTCCATAAGGTCTTTTTCATTGTTAATCTTATAAGCCTTGTACTTGCCTTCAAACTTTAAGGCCAAATAGGCAATGCTATCATTGGCCTTTAAGGCAATGGGATAGGTCAAGGGGTTGTCAAAACCCTCTTCCACCATGGCCCGGTCAATTACCAGGGTCTTGGGATAGGGCAGGCCATAGGTCTCGCACATCTTATAAAAATCCAACTTGTTTTCCAGAGCCTCTTGCTTGTCGGCATCAATGATGTTGAAGAGAAAGTCCTTGGCCAAAACATCCTTGTGCTTGGTCAACAACTTAGTATAGCCGTCACCACAGGAAATCAAAATCTTATCAATTTTTCGGTACTTTTCCGCCAATTGCCGCAGGGTGGCCAGAAAAATTTCATCCTTGTCCATTTTGGGATGGACAATTTGCCGGACAATTTTTGAATGGGCCGTATAGGACAAGTGGGCCTTACCAATACACAAACTCTTTATTCCATAAGCCTCATGGATGGACCTAGCCACACCATAAGCGTTATTATCTGTTCCTAATAATATGGGTAAAAATTCCATTTCTACCTCCCTTTCATACTTTTCCATTATAGCATAAGAGGGAAATTGAGGGAATAAAAAGCCAAGACTCTTTGGAATCTTGGCTTTTTTCTTTAAAAACTGGATATTTAATTTAAAATCGTGTATAATATACTATTGATTCCTATCGATAGAATAAATATTATATGGAGGTTATAACCTATGGAAAAAATTACATTAAATGTAACAAAACGCGACAAGGTTGGCAAAAACAATGTCGATAAATTACGTTTAGAAAAAACCATCCCCGGTATTCTCTATACCAAGGGAGAAGAATCAGTAGCTATTCAAGCCGTTGAAAAAGACCTGCAAAAAGTTGTTGCTGAAGCAGGAACATCTACTTTAGTAGACCTAAATGTTGATGGTGAAAACAAGAAAATTCTCTTCAAAGAAGTTCAAATGCATCCCTTTAAGAACCACATTCTTCACTTCGATGCCTATGCTGTAAACATGAAGGAAAAATTACGTCTTTCCATCCCGGTTGTCCTATTAAACCGTGATGAAATTCACGCTCAACCCTCTGTTTTATTACAACACTTAGACGAAGTTGAAGTTGAATGTCTTCCCGGATCCCTTCCCTCAGCAGCTGAAGTGGATGTACAAAACATGGAAATTGGCTCTGCCTTCTATGTAAAAGACTTGGACGTTGCCAATGAAGAAGGAATCGACGTTATCACAGACCTTGAAGAAGCCGTATGTACCCTTCAAGAACCTCGTGAAGAAGTTCTTCCTGAAGAAGGCGAAGAAGAAGCAGCTGATGCAGCTGACGTTCCAACAGTTGATGAAACTGAAGAAGATGCCGAATAAGCAAGAAATCCTCTTGCAAAAGGAGTATGTAGCTAGCTACATACTCCTTTTTTTGTCTTAAATTTAATTTTCTCCCTCTTCTGACAAGGCCTGGATTTGTCGGTCCAGCTCCTCTATAAGCTCCAAGAGCTTGGCCCGAAAGTCCCTAACTTGCCAGATGGAATCTTTGATTTGCCCTTGGACCCTAAAATCTGTAAAGATATTGTCCATCCAAAGGTCCCAAAAATTATCCTGCCAACTATCGGCCACCTGGCCCGGAAGGTCTATTTGGACATCTTGCAATTCTCTTCTTAAGGAATCCACTGCCTTGGTCATTTCTTGAAGGGCCAGGTTAGCCTTTTTAATCCTCCCTCTTTTGATGTAGCTGGATAAAAATCCTCCAGCTAAAATATCAAAAATCCCCCAGGAAGAAGCCGACTCTAAGGCCTCCAGGGCCTGGTCTAAACAAACAAGAGCTTCTTGCCCTGCCATCCTTGCCTCTTTCAATTCTTTTAAACGAGTCATTCTATCTTATCTCCTTTCTCTCCTATCCTTGATAAAGATAAAGAATAAGACCAAGCCAAAGAAGGGCAAAAAGGCCACTATAGACCAACAGGTCCTTCTTGACCCTCCTGGCCAACCGGGTCAAAGTCTCTTTATTTTTACTCATCTTTTCAGCTTGGTAGAGAATATAGCTTGCCAGACCTAAAAAGAGAAAAGACCAGGTAAAGAGAAGGCCCTTTTGCTTACAAAAAGCCAAAACAATGGCCAGGAGGTAAAACCCCGCCGCTCCCGGTCTCATTCATTGTAAATAAGCCCTTAAGACTTCCTTGTCTCCTTTTTTTGTCATCCCTTCCCCTCCTTTTCTTACTGCTATTATAATACAAGAATTTAACCGGAAGCAAGCCACTTTAGGCCCCCTAATCCATCTAGCCTTTTTAACATAGCAAAAGAAAGGAACTTCATTTATAATGATCTTAGGAGGTCGTTTTATATGAAGAAGATTTTATTTGCTTTTTTTCTGGTCTTGTTGGCCAGCGGGGCCTTTTTGGCCTATCATTTTGTCCTTGTCCTGGATTCCAAAGATTTCCAAGCTAAAAGCTATGAAGACATAAAGGCAGAGGCTGAAAAGGGCCTAGAAAAGATGCCCCTTGAGGACTTGTACATCCTGGCAAATACAGAAGACCGGGAAGACTACTACAAGGCCCTCTACAATGCCTATAAACAGGAAGATCCCGACCTGGGCCTGCAATACTTGTACAATGAATTTGTTTTAAAAAACAATCAAAAAGTTTACCCCCTCTTAAAAGAAGAAGCCAAGTCAGATGTTCGCTTTAATGCAGAAGAAACAGGCTATCTAGGAGCTCTTAAAAACTATAACAAATATCCTGAAGAGGAAAGCTTTAAAGACGACCCTTATAACTTTGAACATCTATTTGTTCCCAAATTTTATGATTCCAAGTCCACAGACGAGTTCGTTTATGACTTAAGGGCTAAAAACTATGACCTAGTAGGAAACCTGACTCCGGCAGGAGACTGGCCCTATCTTATCGGCCGCTATATCGATAAAAGCGGAAGCTATGAATTGAATCTCAATGCAAGTTCTGGTTTTCAAGATGGTGAAGATAAGCTCTATTTTAAAAACTTTGACGGAAAAACAGTTCTTGCCTTTTCACTAACAGACTATGCCTATCCCGGCCCCTTCGAGGATACTTATCCAGCCATTTGTCAATTTTACATCTATAAAGATTATGTCCTAGAAATATGCCTAGCATCTGAAAGTGATGACCCAGGCCAATTTAAACATTGGGGAATCGGCACAATCAACCTGGATCAAAACCAGGGATATATCACCTACTATAAAGATTTCAAGGAAATATCCAAAGAAGAATTTGAAAACAATGTTGTCCCAGTGGATAAGCTGGTGAATTTATCCAAGAAAGAGTCCAAGTCTTGGACCAAAATCTCCACCAACCCCCATATAGGATACAACTGGCCTGATGAACAAGTGACTGCATTAAAGAAACTGAGATATACCATCTTTAACAATCTTTTACTCTACACCTACAATATCTCTTTAAGCCAAGATGTAAATATTCCCTACCTCAGGCCCTATTTAAAGCATCTTTATACCCTGGCCCATTGCCCTAATCTTAATAAGGTTGAAGATGACCCAAGCAAGGAAGCCTTTACAGCCTATATCTGTGACTTAGATGGAGATGGATACCCTGAAGTGATTATGAACTATATGCTGAACATTATGAATGTTGAGAACAGGCAACACCATGTTAAGGTCATTTCTTACGATCCTGAAAAAAAATCAACCTACTCCCTAGCTGATTTTATCTATGCAAATGGTGATGGTGGCTTGGAAGAATTTCAAGCTGGAGGAATCTATCGTAAGGATGGAAAAAACTACCTGTTGATCTTAAGATCTGATGGCCATAACCAAGGCTTTGCTTATTGTATTGGCCTGTATGAAAAAGAAGGCAGCCAATTAAACTATGTCGATTCAAGCTATAAAGTTGTCGAATATGATCCTGACTACATCAAGGCTACTGCAAGCTATCCCAACAAAGCTTCAAATTACCTCCCAAGCCTCTATCGATACGGAAAAGATCCTGAAAATAATCTTTTTTTAAACATTCCATTAGCGGCTGAAAACTCCAAGGAAAAATACGACAACCTCTATAACCAGGTCTTTACAGACCAAGCCAAGGAAGACCTTGAATACAATGGCGAATTTCCAAAAGCCCTATATAAGAGATATGAAGGACTCCATGCCACTGCCCTCCATGACCCCCAAGAAATAAAAGATATCCTTCTGGCCAACAAACTCTTACAAGTCCCCATCCCCAAACGCCTTGTCATTGGGAACCAATACTATCCTATATCGGCAATTTTAAAAGCAGAAGGCAAAGAATATATCGATGTCCGGGCCTTAAAGACCCTGGATAATATTAACCTAAGCCAATACAAAACTTTTGAAAAGAACAAGCAAAAATACATCTCCCTAGATGATTTAAAGCAAGCAAATCTAGTAGAGCAAGAATACAGCGATTATTTAATTCTAAAGAAATAAGTCACTTTCGAATCCTCCCTGGAGTCTCCCAAACCCGTAAACAATCTAAATAAACTAAAGCCTTTATCGTCTTCATAAAAACCCTGCAAGAAAATCTTGCAGGGTTTCTTTTCGAGTGAAAATCCAATAAACCATTCCCCTTGCCTTCTGGAGAGTGGATTGCCAGCTTGAAAGAAGGATTCAAAATAAATATATGTAACCTGTCTTGGCCTTTATAGGATAGCCCCCACAATCCCTTATGTATATCCCTACAAAGAAAACAAAGACCTATTTCTACCGTGGAAGATATTTAAATTTGTGTACTACCTGTAGTCTACTTGTGGTCTACCTGTAGTCTACTTGTAGCCTACCACAAAAAATTATGGCAATTTTACAGGCCTTTAGCTTAAAATTAAAGATAACAAAAAGCCCTACAATCTAGTGATTGCAGGGTTTTCCTTGGCGTACCATAGAGGATTCGAACCCCTGGCCTTTTGGTCCGTAGCCAAACGCTCTATCCAGCTGAGCTAATGGTACAAAATATGGAGCGGAAGACGAGATTCGAACTCGCGACCCTCGCCTTGGCAAGGCGATGCTCTACCACTGAGCCACTTCCGCATAAATAGGATACTATAAGATTATACCATTGTATTCGATTTTCGTAAAGAGTTTTTTAAGTAAAACTGAAAAATAGTGAAGGTTTAAAAAATGTGGCGACCTGGATCGGGTTCGAACCGACGACCTCCAGCGTGACAGGCTGGCATTCTAACCAACTGAACTACCAGGCCGCATAAATTATATTCTTTGGGGACCAACTTCATGACCTAACCCGATGAGAGCAAAGCTCGAAGCGTTGGTAGGTCAGATGCAATCAAATTCCCAAGAGAAATCTTTGATTTCGATTGGCTGAATTTGTCTGCAGAACTACCAGGCCGCATAAATTAAAAAATTATGGTGGAGGAGAGTGGATTCGAACCACTGAAAGCTGAGCTAACGGATTTACAGTCCGTCCCCTTTGGCCAACTCGGGAACTCCTCCAAGTTTGGAGCTGGTGGGAGGACTTGAACCCCTAACCTACTGATTACAAGTCAGTTGCTCTACCAATTGAGCTACACCAGCTTATGTTATTGTTTGCTTGTCTCAGACAAACCGTAGGTTAGATGGTAGAAGATCTTAAAGACTACTTCCATCCAGTATTATTTGGTGGGCGCAATAGGGCTCGAACCTATGACCCCCTGCTTGTAAGGCAGATGCTCTCCCAGCTGAGCTATGCGCCCAAATAATTATGGTGACCCCATCGGGATTCGAACCCGAGATACCGCCGTGAAAGGGCGATGTCTTAACCGCTTGACCATGGGGCCTTTTATGGTAGCGGGAGAAGGATTTGAACCTTCGACCTTCGGGTTATGAGCCCGACGAGCTACCAGACTGCTCCATCCCGCGTCACACTGGTGCCGAGGACCGGAATCGAACCGGTACGGTGTTTAACCACCGCAGGATTTTAAGTCCTGTGCGTCTGCCTGTTCCGCCACCCCGGCTTGTGGCTCTCAGGGTGGGACTCGAACCCACAACCTACCGGTTAACAGCCGGTTGCTCCACCATTGAGCTACCTAAGATTATGTGGCACTTGGCAAACTTCTTATGCCACTTCTTCATGCCTTGCGGCTTGTCCGGCAATATCCTACTTTCCCAGGTCGTTGCCAACCAAGTAT